>NZ_QVMJ01000023.1 GCF_010500955.1 Bacteroides sp. 519 | reverse complement strand
TTGTTTAACACAAATCATTTGTATATTTGCGGCTTTTTAATAGCTTGCACGCAAGTGCGCGCTGCTCATGCGGGGCGCACGTAGCCCGTTGCTTTAGCTACGGGATCACAAGATGCCATAATCTATGCATGCCGAAGGTATGCGATCTTGATTATAACCAGCGCATTGTGCACATTGTGTGATATTGCGTACCTTTGGCACGCTTGTACATAGGCCCATCATTAACCCGAAGCTAAAGCAACGGGCTACCAAGATTAACAACCGTTCCGGTTGAACCATGCGGATTAACTTACAATCTGTAACTAAATCAAAGAACGATTAGACTTTTGACACAGCCTCTGAAGTAGTAGATGCTCTTCGTGGCTTTGCTGTAATGGCAATTTTGCTTGTACATGGATTGGTTCTCAAAAGAAATAACGCATAGAATTATTAAAACCGAAAGAATAATCTTACTTTTGTATCGCACTTAAAAGAATACCATAAAATACATTATTGTTAAGTTGAGAACTCTGTTCATTATATTATTATGTTTGTTATGCACCTCAGTATCCGGTAAAAACGAATTAAAGTCTTTATCTGATTTTCTGGACTATATAATAGTAAACAAAGAACAATATACTGAACAGAAAGAACAAAGAATAAAAGACCTCAAAAACTTACTGAACGAAGAAGATGCTTCTTTGGAATACATATATGGTATCAACCTGAAACTTTATTACGAGTACAAAAAGTTTAAACTTGATTCGGCTATTGTTTATGCAGAGCGAAATGTAGAAATAGCTAATACGCTGAATAAACCTAAACTTAAATACGCTTCGGAAATAAATCTGGCTTCCCTTTGCTCCTATTCGGGAAAATTCAGGGAATCGGAAAAAATACTAAGAGAGATATGTTCCTGCCAATTACCCAAAGAACTGCTTCCTGATTATTATGAAGCCTGGTCGCGGTTTTACGAGCATTATGGGGCAATGAGCAATCAGTCTAAATATTACGGTTTTGTAGAAACTTACCGGGATTCACTGTTATCTGCATTAGACCCGGGATCATTCAGGTACCAGATTAATCTGGTTCATAAATACATTAACCATCGTAAAATTGATGAGGCAGAAAAAATATTGTTTCATTTGTTAGAAACCGGTGATATTGATACACCCGAATATGCATTAATAACCCATTATCTGGGGTCTGTTTATGCCAGAAAGGCACAACCGGAGTTAGAACAGAAATATTTTATTTTATCATCCATTGCGGATATAAAAAACTCTATCAAAGAAAATACTTCCTTTCAAAGACTTGCTATCATTTATTATAATAATGGAGATATAGCTAAAGCATTCAAGTACACACAATCGGCTATTGAAGATGCTGTTTTTTCGGGGGTGCAATTTCGCACTGCTCAGATGTCGGAATTCTATTCCATTATTAATGCCTCATACCAGGTTAAGGAGGCTAAAACAAATAATAAATTAAAGATTTATCTTTTGTTGATAAGCATTCTTTCTTTATTCCTCATTGCGTTGGTTGTTTATGTTTTCAAGCAAATGAAGAAACTGGCCAAAGTAAAAGAAGAATTATCGCAAACCAACACCAAACTGATAAACCTTAATAAGGAACTAAACGGATCGAACAACCTATTGAACGAAAAAAATGGGTTGTTATGGGAATCCAATTATATAAAGGAGCAATATATTGCACAATTCTTCGATCTATGTTCTACATATATAGATAAGATGGAAGACTACCGGAAAAGTTTATATAAGCTGGGTATTAACCGGCAGTATGAAGAACTGATTAAAAACCTGAAATCGACACTGGTGGTCGATAATGAACTAGAAGAATTATACTCGCACTTCGATAGTATCTTTTTAACCCTCTACCCTACTTTTGTTTCTGATTTTAATGCACTACTGGCACCCAATGAGCAAGTGCAACTAAAAGCCGAAGATCTTTTAAATAAAGAATTACGTATTTATGCTTTGTTGCGTCTGGGAATCTCGGATAATATAAAGATTGCCGGTTTTCTGCGCTGCTCTATGAGTACCATTTACAATTACCGGGCCAAAATGCGAAGCAAAGCAATCAATCGCGACCAATTTGAAGAAACAGTAATGCGTATTGGCATTCCAAAGCATCTACAAAAAAGCGTGTAAACAAAAACGCAACCAAATAATATTCAAGCTATTAGCACAAGCACCCATTTACAAAATAGCATCCTGACTTAAATTTCTATTTCATTTAAGAGTAGTTTTGTGAAAAGGAAAAAACAACAGCTTTTTCCACTGATACCATAGATTAAATAATTATCGCTAATAACATGAATACGCTAATCAAAGTTGGATTAATAGGCTTTGGCAGAATGGGAAGATTTTATCTTCAGGAGATGCAAAAAAGCGGACGCTGGAATATAGCTTATATTTGTGACCTGAACCCTGCTTCACGCAAACTTGCCAAAGAACTATCGCCCGAATCGAAAGTGATTGAAAACGAGCAAGAAATATTTGATGATAAAACCGTGCAGGTAGTAGGACTTTTTGCTTTGGCAAACTCCAGAAAAGAGCAAATAGAAAAAGCTATCCAAAGCGGAAAGCATGTAATATCCGAAAAACCAATTGCCGACACCATTGAACGGGAATGGGGCGCTGTAAAA
Source organism: Bacteroides sp. 519 (assembly GCF_010500955.1). GTDB lineage: Bacteria > Bacteroidota > Bacteroidia > Bacteroidales > Bacteroidaceae > Bacteroides. The sequence goes on along the minus strand of NZ_QVMJ01000023.1, from coordinate 79,001 downwards.
GCTGCCGAAAGCTCCAATCTGTTTTCTACAGTGAACCTGTACCTGCGCAACTCCTGGTACCACAAATTAATTAAACAGTTTATTGATAAAGGAGAAATTGGTGAACTTGCCATTATACGTATATGTCATCTAACTCCGGGATTGGCACCAGGAGAAGGTCATGAATACGAAGGTCCTTCGTTCCACGATTGCGGAATGCACTATGTTGACATAACCAAATGGTATGCCGGATGTAATTTCAAAACATGGAATGCACAGGCAGTAAGAATGTGGAATTATAAGGATCCCTGGTGGCTGCAATGTCATGGAACATTCGAAAATGGTGTTGTTTTCGATATCACTCAAGGTCATGTGTATGGGCAGTTATCTAAAAACCAAACTCACAACTCGTATATAGATATAATAGGAACAGAGGGTATTGCCCGGATGACACACGATTTTAAAACAGCAGTTGTAGAGTTACATGGGGTAACACAGACTATTCGCGAAGAAAGACCATTTGGAGGAAAAAACATTGATGTACTTTGCGATTTGTTTGCCGACTCGGTTGAGTTGAATAAAAGACATCCCGGTTTGCCCCAATTACGCGACTCTGCCATTGCTTCGGAATATGCATGGAAGTTTCTTGAAGATGCTAAAAACAAAGACCTGCCGGCAATCGGCGAAATACATACACTTGAAAAGATTATTGAACGAAGAAAAACAATGAAGAACGGATACGGCTTATTGCAACAACTTTAGAATTAATACCACAAAGAATTATATATATGAATAGATTTTCTACCTTTTTATTTATTATTTGCATAGCCGTATTATGTTCTTGTCAATCTTCGGGAAATAAAGTTTTATTCGACGGAACAAACACAAAAGGATGGGAGACTTCGGGAGACATTTCCTTGAAAGACAATGTATTATCATTATCAAAGAATGCCCGGGCCCTTTGGAAAGGAGGCAACTACAAAGATTTCAACCTATGTATGGAATTGCGTACAACCACCGGAGGCAAAGGGTCTATAGGCATCCATACCGATTGCAGTAACAAAGGATACCACATAGCCATAAATAATGACATTATGGATGCTACCTGGTGGCGAATGACTGGTAGTCTTTTGTCTGTCAGAAACCTTACGAAAAGCTTTGTTAAGGAGAACGAATGGTTCAGAATGGACATTGGTGTTGCAGGACAACAAATTACAGTAAAAATCAACGGCGAGCCTGTTGTTGAGTATATTGAACCAGCAGAACCGTTTCGGATAAATCCTAACGAAAGGGCTTTGATTTCGGAAGGTACTTTTTCAATTATCAGTTCAGGAACCGGTGACCTGGAATTTCGGAACATTGCTGTTGAAGTACTGGATTCGGAAGCCATCAATATTCCGGCACAACTGGCTGTAGCTAGGAATGAGCAATCGGACGAGATTATTCGTTTGCACCAGGAAGATTTTCCGGTACTCGATTACCATGTTCATCTGAAGGGTGGTTTAACAAAAGAAACAGCAGCCAGACAATCGCGCAAATTAGGAATTAACTATGCCATTGCTCCTAACTGTGGAATCGGTTTTCCGATAACCAACGATGAGCAGATATATGAGTTCTTAAACACCATGCGCTATGAACCATTTATTCTGGCCATGCAGGCCGAGGGACGCGAATGGATTACAACCTTTTCGCAGGAAGCCCGAAACCAATTTGATTTTGTTTTCACAGATGCATTGACTTTTACCGATAAGAAAGGTCGTCGTACCCGTTTGTGGATTCCCGAGGAAACATGGATTGAAAACGAGCAGGATTACATGGATCTGATTGTTGATAAAATATGTAATGTTTTACAGGAACCGGTTGATATTTATGTTAACCCTTGTTTTCTTCCGGAACCAATGGTTCAACGTTATGATGAATTCTGGACAGAGGAACGAATGGATAAATTTATTGATGCTCTGGCTAAAAGCGGAAAGGCTTTGGAGATAAACGAACTTTATCAGATACCCAACAAAGCGATTATAATGAAAGCTAAAGAGGCTGGAGTTAAATTCACTTTCGGATCTAATAATGTTACTCCGGAAGTTAGCAGGTTAGAGTATAGTATTAAAATGAAGAAAGAATGTGGTTTGACATGGCAGGATATGTACAAACCAAAGGTAAAGATATAATAGGTAAGTAAGATTGTTTTCAAGGTACATCACATGGTAAGGGCGAGCTTTATGTTCGCCCTTTTTTAGGTTCGAATTAAGTGTGATTATGTCTTTCCTGATAATTAGCATAATACGTTCTAACATTATCTTCCAGTTCTTCGAAAGTACAATTTATTCCCCGGTTCGAAAAACAAATTGGCGAACCATAATAATGCATTTTTAATGTCATTGAACGTCTTTTAGAATGCGATGTTTCTCTGGCAATATAATCTTGTGGATTCCTGACTTTTAATACAATATATTGTTTTGTTGGATTTTCCACATCTTTCATAATTCTTATTCTGGTAACATCTCTCCACATAACCACTCCGTAATTATGGCCTGTGGAGATATCGTTTAGTCCGTCGCCAGAGATAAAGAACCCTATGAACTTTTCCTGAATCAGCCTTATCAAAGCTATGATTCCAAAAATAACCATGCAAAAAGAGAATACCACAATAATAGCACATACAATACGTCCGGGACTTTTAATCAGGATATATCCTAACCGCATAAAGAAGATCATCATGATCAGGTTGCTGAGAATAAATAATGCCAATCCTATTTTCTTCTTTAACCGTAACTTATAAGTTGTAACAGGTAATTTGGGGATCATACTCTTCCTATTTATATGGCATGTTCAACATTGAGAACAAAAGCTCTAAGTCCCTGGGCTTCGGACTGCGTATCCAGTTTATGCAACATTTTGAGGAATCTATCTACTTTTTCATCCTCAATAATAGCCCATATTACCCCATTTAAGGTGGGCCAGGCATGGTTGCCGTAATGGGGTTCGCCGGTGTTGCTCCCCCGGCCCGATACATTATCCCAGTATGTGAACCCCTGAATATTGTTTCTATCCATAATGCCTAGTATTGTTTCGTAATAGGCTTGATTGAATGATATAAATATTGCTTTCATTATGTTTAAGTTTTTAAATTTAAATATCATCTGTACGTACTTCGAGTACATCAAGATTTGCCATTTGTTTTTTCTGACGTTTCAATCCGCTTCCAGCAAACATACAATATAGTACTGGGATTAAAACGAGTGTAATTAAGGTTGATATTGATAATCCCCATGCTACAGTCATACCCATTGAACGCCACATTTCAGAACCTTCGCCGGTACCCAATGCCATTGGCAACATACCTAGTACAGTAGTAAGTGTAGTCATCAATACTGGTCGCAAACGAGATTTACCCGAAGTTATTACAGCATGTATAATTCCTAAACCACGTTCGCGGCATAGCTTGATATAATCTACAAGTACAATACCATTCTTAACTACAACTCCCATCAGGATTAATATACCAATCATAGCCATAACCCCAAGCGGAGTACCGGTTATTGATAGACCAAGGAATACTCCTGTAAAAGTAAATGGTATTGAGAACATGATAACAAATGGATCTACCAACGATTCGAACTGAGCAGCCATTACAATAAATACCAATACAATAATTAAGGCAAGAAGCATGGTTAAATCGCCAAACGTTTCCTGTTGTTGCTCGTACATACCACCAATTCTATAATGCATATCCAGTGGGATATCCATTTCGGACAGAACTTTTTCGCTGGCTTCTACCAGTTCGCTCAATGCATATCCTTTAGCTACTACAGCCGATACGGTAACTAAACGTTCACGGTCTTTCCTTTCGATAGTAGGCGGTGTCATGTTTTCAACTACACGACCAATGTCACGAATGCGTACCCCTTGTCCGGCAGAGTTGTAAACAAGAATGTTTTCAATATTCTCAATAGATTCTCTGTACTCCGGTGCATATCGTATGCGGATATCATATTCTTCTCCATCTTCACGGAAATAAGATGCTACTGTTCCATTAACACGATTACGCAGGAAAGAAGAAACGGTAGTAACATTCAAACCATTTAATGCAAGTTTCTGACGATCAAATTCCACTTCCAGTTCCGGTACATAATCTCCACGGCTAATGTTAACCTGAGAACATTCGGGAATCTGTTTCAGTTTCTCTGATACTTCGGCAGTAATTGCGTCGGTTGTAGCAAAATCATATCCGTAGATTTCTATATCCACACTACTTTCGCCTCCAACACCAGTAGAACCACCGGCTAACACTTGGAATTCTTTTAATTCAGTGTATTTATCCAAATCTTTACGCATAAGATCGCATATTTCGATCAGCCCTCTATCGCGATCGTCGATACTGGTTAGCTTAATATTGTAACTAATCATGTGGGTACCATTATCACCTAGATTAGCAAAGGTATTACTTGCATCTGCTTGTCCTAAAGAGTAGTTCAGAACTTCAATTTCGGAATACTTAGATAAGAACTCGTCCGAAATTTCTTTAGCTAATTCGCGGGTTATATCCTGGCGTGTTCCTACCGGAAGTTCCATTGATATGGTAATACGTCCGTTATCCTGTGTAGGGAAAAACTCTGTCTTTATGGTTGGTACCAACAACAAACTACTGGCAAATATGCCTATTGCAATCATTACAACCGACCAACGGTGATGCACAGCCCAGTTTAGCAATTTGCCATAACCGGTTTCCAGTGCACCAAGCACTTTGTCTATAGGTGTAAAGAATAAGGTATATAGTTTCCCTTTTTTAGTGTCGAGCTTTAACATTTGCGATGCCATCATAGGTATAAGGGTGAGGGCTGCAATTGTTGATATAATCATAATGATACTGATAATACCACCCAACTGACGGAATAATACACCTGCCATTCCGGAAATCATTGTCAGAGGTATAAATACGGCAAGCATTGTTAATGTTGATGCAATAACCGATAATGATACTTCTTGTGTTCCATAAATAGCAGCTTGCTTAGGCTTGCTTCCCCGGTTAATGTGGGTTGTAATGTTTTCGAGTACAACAATGGAGTCGTCTACCACCATACCAATGGCAAGAGACAGTGATGACAATGAAATGATATTCAATGTATTACCCGTTACCAACAGGTATATAAATGCAGCAATTAAAGATACCGGAATAGTAATACCGATAATAATTGTAGCTCTCCATCTTCCCAAGAATACAAATACCACCAACATTACAATAATCAGGGTAATCATGATGGTTTCCTGTAGAGAGTCCATTGTATTCAGAATGTTTTCCGAAGTATCAATGATTACACCCAATTGTATATCCGAAGGCAGTGTTTGTTGCAGCTCGGGCAAACGTTTATGTACTTCTTTAGCAATTTTCACCGAATTGGCTCCCGATTGTTTTTGTACAATTAACATAGCCCCCCGACGTCCGTCGGTATAAGCTTCCGATGTACGCTCCTGAACAGTATCTTCAACTCTGGCAACATCACGAAGGTAAATAGCTTTACCATCGCGGCTACCTATAACAAGGTCCAGCATTTCATCGGCTGTATTGAATTCGCCTTGTACCCGTAACGATAATGTGTTTGTTCCCAAATCTACAGTACCACCCGGTGTATTCCGGTTTTCCATACCAATAATTTGAGAGATGCTTTCAATGGTCATTCCATAGGCATCAAGTTTAAACGGATCGCAATAAACCTGTATTTCGCGTTGGGCAGCACCTCCTATCGATACTGTACCAACTCCACTGATACGGGCAAGCGGGTTTGCTACTTTATCATCCAGAATTTTATATAAAGCATTTGTGCTTTCTTCGGCTGTAGCCGATAAAATAAGAATAGGTACATCATCAACACCAAATTTAAATAGTATAGGTGTATCAGCATCATCCGGCAAAGCCGATTTTAATAAATCCAATTTATCGCGAACATCATTGGTTGCAACATCAATATCGGTACCATATTCAAACTCCAATGCAACAATCGAGATGTTTTCTCTTGAGCTTGAAGTAATATGTTTAAGATCGGAAACCCCGTTTAATGTGTTTTCAATGGGGCGCGATACATTCATTTCAATATCGCTGGCGCTGGCTCCCTGATAACTGGTCATAACCAAAATGGCATTAGACTCTATCTGTGGGAGGAGATCGACGGCCAGCCGACTATAGGAAAATATTCCTAATATAACGATAGCAACAAAGCATAAAGCCGTAGTAACGGGCTTTTTAACTGCTCCTGAATATATACTCATAATGTTTTAGTTTTAATTTACTACCTCAATTTCAGCTCCACTTGTAAGCCTGTTTAAAGCTGTGATAGCTACAGTTTCACCTTCTTGCAGGCCTTCTATAATTTCGTATTCATCGCCAATTAGTTGACCCAGAGTTACTTTTCTGTAATATACAGTACCATCTTTATAAACATATACATACCTATCGGCCGAACCACTTTGCTTAATAATAGCCCTGTCGGGTGCAAGTACACGATATGCCGTTCCGTAGTTAAAAGTTACCCGTGCAAACATTCCCGGAATAATTCTGCCATCGGCATTGTTTATCTGAATTTCTACAGCAAATGTGCGGGTACCCGGATCAATGGATGGGTGTATTACTTTTACAAATCCAGTAAAAACTTCATCGCCGAAAACATCTAGTATAATATCTACTTCCATACCCTTTTTAACCTGTGTGTAGAGCATTTCCGATACATTTACCATTAATTTTACCGGCTTGGTTTGTTCAACCACATAAATGGGAGTACCACCGTTATACATATCACCACTGTCGTAGTAACGTTTGGTTACCAACCCGCTAATAGGACTTGTAAGAATGGTGTTTTCTTGTAAATTATCATAGGATGATTTAGATAGTTCATAAGCCATTTTCTTGGCATCCCATGTTGATTTGGATATGCCGCCAACCTTATACAACTCATCAACACGTTCAAATTCAATGCGGTCGTTTTCCATTTGCAATTTAATTTGATTGAGGTTCACAGCATCCATTTCGGCCAACATTTGTCCGGCTCTTACATTATCACCAACTTCCACATACACCTTTTTAATACGAGCAGGATTCTGAGGAGCTATATTGTTAGTAATTTCGGCTTCAATAGTTCCGGTAAATGTACCCATCTGGTCTACTTCACGAGCAGTTACTTGTTTTACCTGTACCTTTACTTTTTCTTGTATCGTTTCAGGAAGAGGTTTGTTTTGATTGCAACCGGTTAATAGCAACATAGCTATAAGCGGATAAATTCCTGATAGTTTTTTAGCATTCATAATATCTTTGTTTTTTAATGTTTAGAAATTAGTACCCAGTGTTCTTTCCAGTCCGGATTTAGCAACCAGATAATTATATATAGATTGGTTAAGGTTGAGTTGAGATTGAGTTAATGACAGTTGAGCATCATTAATTTCGAGCATTGTGCCTTCGCCGGTTTCATATCGCTTTATTGTAATAGCGTAACTCTTTTCTGCCTGTTCTACTCCGGCAGTGGCTGCCTGATATTGCTTGATGCAAGTACTCATCTGATCTTTATACTGTTTGGCTGCAACATTAAGTTGCCGTTCGGTATTTAATCTTTGATCTTCCAATTGCTTCATGGATATGCGTGTTTGTTTCACATCCGTATATTTTTTACCTCCCGAAAAGATAGGAATAGTAAGAGATACACCCACTACCGAATATGGATCCCAGTTATAATCTTTAAATTTGAAATCATTATTCATAGAATTCCACATATAGCTAAATTGCAATGCCAACGAAGGATAGTATTGTGCTTTTTGCATTTGCTCCACTTTTTTCAATTGTTTGTATTGCAAATCTAATTGCCTTAAATCACTATTTCCTTCTAACGACATGGTTGTGCGGATATAGTCTGAAAGAATCAAATCATCGTACTCCGATAAAGAACCCACACATTTAATATCCATTGTAAGATCAAGGCCTATTAAGGCTTTCAGATGCCAGTTGGCAAGAATCAATGAGTTCTCGGCATCGTACATAGTAGGTTCTGCATTTTTTACGTTCACATTTGCACGTATTAAATCATACTCGGCAAGTAATCCTTGTTCGTACTTCCGTTCAATTTCGTTGTAGTTGTACACTGCATTATCATAAGCTTGTTTAAATACCACATAGGCATCTCGTGCCAATAGAACACTATAAAAAGCTTGTTGTACCTGATCAATCATTTCAATACGAGACGACCGGGCTTTTTCGATAGACAGTTCTACATCATAAGCTGATATTTTCAAACTTTTCCATAATGGTACCGAAATAACAGGTATACTTGCAGTAAAGCCAACCGAGTAAAGATTATCCCGTCCAACTTTTAATCCGCCCGACATTCCTTCCACATCCATGTACATGGTTTGTTTTTCGATTGTACGCTGATAAGAACCAGAGAAATCAATTTGTGGAAAAAGAGAAGCATAGGTTCCTTTCTTTGCATATTCCTGCTTGGTAATTTCACGGTCGGCTACTTTTATTGTTAAATTTTCACTAAGAGCAATCTCCAGAGCCTGATTGAGGTTCAGATATAAAGTATCCTGAACATTTATATCTGCGTGAAGTGCAGGAGTTAACATAGTTAGCATGCATATGAATGTATATGCTTTCATTCTTCTTTGTGACATACTTAGGGTGACTTTTTAGTTATAGTTATATATTTTATTTCGTAAACTTTCCGGCGTAACTTCATCTATAGCATGGACACCTTTATCCGTACACAGTCCGCGTAAGAAAGTAAATAGTAGTATATGCTTGTTGTCTTCACTCTGCTTAAGTAGTTCAACAAGTATCGAGGCAATTGTACTGTATTCATTATCTGGAAGAAAATAACCATCCTGTTTTCCTTTTTCAAGGTATTGATAATATTTGTTTGCTATTTTTTGATACGTTGTATCCAGCTTTGCAACAGCCTTTTTAAATCTAAGTATATCTTTATGGTAGGCCGGACAGAAGTACAATTTATATTGAAATAAATTAGATGTAATCATAACTATAGTTTCAACCGGATTCTTGTTTCCACTTTCTGTATTTGCCAGAATTTTGCTTACTCTTTTTTCTTCGTAATCCATACAATCGCAAAGTAACTGTTCCTTGCTACCGAATTCTGCATACAATGTCTTTTTAGATATTCGTAACGCTCCTGCTACTTGTCCCATGCTTACACCACGTATTCCATAATGGGCGTATAAGTTGATGGTGGTTTTCAATATTAATTCTCTGTACATAACATTCGGTTTATTTGGATTGATATTTTGCTTATCACTTATGCAAAGATGACAAGAAAACTGGATGGGTTTCAGGCTCGTTTTAAACATCAATTGGTTCACTTTTGACCAAAAACATAATACACCTAATGAATTGGTTTGTATTTAACACTTGGTGTTCCATTTTGAATTTCAGTGGATAATCTATATATTTGAAGCGATCAAACCGTATTATTATGGAAGAAGAAGTAAGAAGTTTTGATTTGCAGGAATTTATTGAGGTGGTTAAGCCTGAAGAAAATTACGATAACCAGATTATTGTTATGGAAATATTGGGTAGCCAGATTACGCCTTCTGGGCAGGATATATTCCCTTTACGTTTTGAGGCTGCATCATCCATGTTAGTTTGTAAAGGTGAATTATCTGTAACAATGGATTATATGCCATATACGTTAACTCAGCAAATGTTATTGGAGCGCTCTACCCTTCATGTGATGAATGGATTTCAGGCTTCTCATGATTTTAGAGGATATCATATTATTTTCGGTAAAAAGATATTGAATTATTTGTTTGAAGAAACTGTTGTTATTCCTAAGGAGTATGCGTTAAGCAAACGTTATGAACCTATTATAAAACTTGATAGTGCAGACTTTCATTTATTGGTTGACATTGTTGAACGTTTAAGAAACAATATCCGTAGGAAAGATCATTTTTTCCATAAAAGTATAATATTGAATGAAGTAAGAAACTTTGTGATGGAATCTTCCAACTTTGGAATGAAACGGATTGAGTTGAGTGGAGTTAATTTCGAAATTAGTCATATTGAAGATCTTGCTGTACGTTTTATGCAACTGTTAGCCGAAAAATGTTTGGAGTGGCATGAAGTATCAGACTATTCAACAGAATTGTGTGTGACTCCTGTGTACTTATCTCGTACAGTAAAATCACTTAGCGGCCAAACTGCAATGGACTGGATTAATAAAGCCCGGATAGCTGAAGCTAAAATCTTATTAAGAAAGCCCGATAATACAGTACAATATATAGCCGATAAAATGAATTTTTCCGATCAGTCGGCATTTGGAAAGTTCTTTAAAAAGCATACTGGTAAATCTCCTGTAGAATACAGGAGAGAAATCAGTTAGCTGTTATATTTTCCCTGCATAAGTTCTTCTACAGTTACAGTGAAAGGTAAGGCAGAACCTCTTCCGGTTTGATATCCGGAAAGCATGCTTACATCCCATTGTATATTCCCAAACCCAGAACAAACAGATAGAGAAGACTCTAATGAGAAGCTTATATAATAAGGTTTTATGTTGCTAAATGGATAATTTAACTTTTTCAATCGTTCTTTGGAGATTACCTGAGGTCCGCCCGAAGTTAACCGGAAAATAAGATTGGTTTGCGTACTCCCTTTTCCATGAAGTAATAAATACTTTGCAGTTGTGGTTTCGTGGGATAATTTTAGCGATCCTCTGTCATTATCGGTGCGAGTATTATAAATCTTGTTTTTGAGTATCCATTCCAGGTGAGCATTATCTTTATAATACCCTACTAAAACATAGGTAGTTTGCGGATGTTCCATACCATATTTATCGGGTAATGGCTCTTTCAGTATTGGACCGGGAGTTTCGCGAAATGTGTTATATGTTCGAATTGAATAAAGCTCACGTTGAGAAGCTCTGTTCAGGAAATGCTGCACTATATCATGCAGAAAAGCTTTTAGTGCTGTGGGACTATTGGAAGGAGAAACAGCAAAAGCACCCAAACCGGGTAATAACTCATGGAAACTCTGGAACGTTTGCTTTCCGTTGCCTGGGTAAAGAATATAAGCTCCCACAGTTCGGCGGATGGCATCTTTGTAGGCATGCATTTTTAATAAGTCGGCCCGTTTATAATTTCCTTTGGCTTGTTCCTGCTTTTCTTCATTCAGGTCTATATCCTGAAACAGAGATTGGAAATTATCTATTTTATATTTGGCATCGAAATGTATATGAGCAATCGTTTCGTGTTCTTCTGCCTCTGTTTGCGATATCCCTTCGGGCCAGATGGATAGAGTGTAATCCGGTCGCATGTTTCTGGTCCAGCTACCTCCCTGTGGGTAGGGAGTTGAACTAGAGAAGGTACGATTGTAGCAGAACTCAATATGCAATTTCCTGTTTTCGGCAACGAAGGTTCCGGCAATCATTTTAAGATGTCCTTGTTTTAGCTTGAGTTCTAACAAATGTTTGCCGTTTTTGTATCCCGATTCAATAATATCATTCACCGAACGTGGTTTTATACCAAATACTTCTTCCATCAAATCAAGTAGTTTGAAGAATAACCAGTATTCATACAAAGCAGCCACATCACGTTTCCCACCTTTATATACATCATCTCCACCTTGCCAGATAAGACTGGCAGCCATATCGAACATTAAATAAGATTGTAAAATCTCTCTATATCCCTCTTTGCGTTGCAGTACCGGACTGTTTAAAGGAATCATGTTGAGATGGGAAATATCCCTGAATACAGGCAGCGATAAGTAGCGTTCCAAAAAATCGGAGCTCGCTAATGCATCCCGCTTCAACCTGTTCCCTGCTTTTGGATGCCGATAAACCGAAAGACAAAACTGCATAAATGTTTCGAGCACATATTTTACAAAACGATTTTCCGGAATATCGGTAGTTTCTGTTTTATCAACCACATTCACTTTATTGGGTAATGATGGAAAACGATTACTCAATGAACGATTGGAGCAAATAGGTGTACGACTGTTAGTACTTGCTATTTGCCGGATTACAGAATTATTAGCCCTACGTATGTTGCAAATGTTTGTATGCCTTTCTATTGTTCTCCATCGTTTGGCAGGCATGGAGTTTATTTTATACAGTGAATCAATAAATTGATCCGAACGAATTATCGATTCAACAAAAGCGAATCGTTGATAAATTGTTTGAGGGTCTTTGTTTATATCTGCGGTAAAGGTTTGGGTTACGAGTGAAGATTGTTGCAAAAGTAAATCGGTACATTTTGTTGTGATGTCCTGCAACATTTGTCGGTAATCGGTTCTGTATTTAGCTTTAACCGAACGGATTTCCAGGGTAACAAAACCTACTATCTTTTGCTGATACCATACATTAATATCGAGCGAGCCTACATAAATATTTGTAATTATGCGTCCCTGGCAAGGGTCAATGCCCGATGGACGAATGATTTCTGATTTTTCTAGTTTGTATCCGGGAGGAAGAAGATATTCATAGCTCGAACCTTCAACTAACTGAAAACGGGATTCGCCATTTTCAAAAGCTTCTTCTTTATCAATTTCGAACAATATGCCGGGTTTATTGGCATAAATGGTTAGAGCAATAGAAGTATTTCCTTCCAGTGGAACTGATATCTGGTAGAGTTCATTCATTATGCTTCGGCATAACTTGTGAATCCGTTATCGCGTGCGTTTATATACATCCTACGGATTTTCTCAGCCGATATAGGATAGCGGAAGCGGTGGTCGATAGAAATATCTTCGTTCTCAATCATGATGAGACCAGTGCTGGCAATACAAAGATCCCATAATGCAGTTAGTACAGGTTGCATTTTTTTGCGTGATCCATGCAGTTTAGGAAGCATTCTTTGCATTACAGCAATATCTATCAGTTCATTATCGCTCCATCCGGTATGCAATTTACGGGTTACAGATATAAAACGGTATATCTCGGAGGCCGTACGATAACCAAATTCTGCTCCGGCAGATTTCAGATGGATAAAGAAAGACAGCAATGTTTCATTAATTTGTTTGCTGTTTTCAAACTCTTTATCCTGACTTATCATGATAAAATCTCGCCCCATATTTGCTCCCTTATATTTAATATTGTCAGGATTCAAAGGTGTACAATGAGTTAGATATTCCTTCATTTCGTTTTCGGTAATGCGGAATTCAATAACATTTGCTCTATCTAAAACCTTTGGGCTGAACATATATGTGGTTTCATCTACATTAATTGTGCCTGTAATATAAAGGTTAGGAGGAAGTTTTATGCTGGCCGGAACATCGCACCCTGTCCACTCATTGGTGTCGGGATGAAGAGGTATATCTTCGTGAGATTCCATTGCACTAAGAAAATCAGCAAAATATCTCTCTACATAACTTAGGTTCATTTCGTCCAAAATCAGGAAGTAAGGTTTAATTGGGTTTGCATTTGCTTCCATAATAAAATCGAGCACTCCGTTTTCCGGTTTTATATATTTGCCATACTCCAAGGCATTAGGATATCCCAGTAAATATTCACGGTTATTCCAGTCGGCACCTACAGATATAATTTTCACCTGGCTTTCGTCCTTACTTAACCATTTGGCAAAAGTTAGAGCCAGTTGTGTTTTCCCCGAACCAGATAGCCCGCTAAGAATAACAAATGGCTTGGTTAACAATGAAACAGCATATCTGTACAATAAATTTTTGCCAAAAATTAGTCCTGTTGATTGTATATCCCTGGTTTTATCAAGAATAAACGGTTCTGTTATTTGTATTTCAATTGCTTTCTCGTTCACCGAACGACTCATCATTTTTTTATATTCATATAGAATATCATCAAGGTCTTTGTTAATAATTTCCGGTTCTATTTCGGAGATAGGACTATACACCTTATAAACAAACGATTCGGCATAACGTGCGGGTATGCCCAGTCCATTTAATTGAAAATATGCCCTGATGGTTTGAATGTTGTTTGGAAGTTCCCAACGAAGATTTGACATTGTATCTTCACTGCTGATATAAGATAATATCAGCAGATTCAAATTATTGAAATACAGAAGTCCCGGATAAATTCCACGGTTAGTTGTTTCGCCTTCGGCTAGGAAAGCTATACATGGTATCTGGTTATAAGGTCCTTTTCCTAAGCTTACTTTAACTTGTAAATCATTAAATTGTTTGGGATAACTTTTAATGTTAAAGCTATTACCCTCACTGGCTTGATTAAGGAATTTTTCGATTACAGGAAAGAAATTATCCATGAAAAATTATTAACTGAATATGTTGTAGCAAAGATAAAGAGAAAAACTTTAATAAAAAATATCTTTATTTTAAATTACCTTTGCCTTGAAATGCAATAACGAACAAAAAACTCTCTTTTTAAGTTAATATTATATTCAAGAGTGGAAGGAGTTAGCGAAGTGATAACTTCTTTAACTCCTGAATAAGAATAGAGAGTTTTTATTGGATTTATTAATTACACAAATCACACTAAGATGTTAGAAAAAGAAGTATGGGGAAATACCATCGAAAACTGGGGTATTTCTATTCTTATTGTTTTAGGGGCAATAGTTGTTACTAGACTTATTTCTTTATTCAATAAGAAAGTTATAAAGCCTTATACCCAAAAAACAAAGAACAAGCTGGATGATGTAACTTACGAAGCTATAGAATCGCCACTTTTGTTTGGGATAATGCTTATTGGGATATGGATTGCATTGCACCGTTTGGCATATCCGGATAATTTTGTGAAAGCGGTAGACTCGGCTTACAGGATATTAATTGTACTGAATGTAACTTGGTTTTTAGCCCGTTTAGTGAATAGTTTGCTCGAAGTATATTGGACCGACAATGCCGATGGTACCAACAGGGCACAACGGTTTTCGAGTAAAATGATGCCTGTTGTACGGCGCACTCTTCTGGTTATAGTATGGATTGTTGGTATTGTTATGGCATTAAGTAATGTGGGAGTAAATATCAGTGCATTACTGGGTACACTGGGTATTGGTGGTATTGCTTTTGCATTGGCTGCGCAAGATACTATTAAAAACGTGTTTGGTGCATTTACCATATTAACCGACAGACCTTTTAATATTGGTGATACAATAAAAATAGATAGTTATGAAGGTACAATTGTGGATGTTGGTATACGCAGTACTAAAATGAGAAACTACGATAAAAGACTCATTACCTTTCCTAATTATAAAATAGCCGATGCTTCTATTGTAAATATTACCGCCGAACCTATGAGAAGAGTGGTTATGAATATCGGATTAACTTATGATACAAAACCCGATGCTATGAGTAATGCAATGGAAATACTTAGAGACATACCAACCAAGATTCAATATGTGTCTCCTAAGAATATTGTTGCCAATTTTACTGACTTTACAGATTCGGCTCTGGTTATTACCTTTATTTATTTTATTGAGAAGAAAGGTGATATTGGTAAAGTAAAATCGAATGTAAATATGGAAATTCTTCGTTCATTTAATGATGCCGGATTGAATTTTGCTTTCCCATCTCAAACGTTATATATTGAAGGCGCGAAAGCATAAAGGCGCGAAAGCGCGAAGGGATGAAAGCGCGAAGGGAAAATGTAAAAGGCACGAAAGGTATATTTTTTATCCTTTCGTGCCTTTACGCTTTCGCGCTTTCGCGCCTTCATCCTTTCGCGCTTTTACGCCTTCACGCCTCGCCTCTAAAAATTCATTTCTTTTCCTGCTTTCCAGATTCTGTATTTAATTTCATATCCGGCAGGTGCATAAACTACAATAGGAAGTTTGCTGTTATATCTTACCAACTGAGTCTGTCCATAAATAAATCTATCTTCGTTAGGCTTATTACATGCCATCATTGTAGAACGTGTTTGGCCATTTGAAGTAAATTCAAAATAAGTATAACCCCATCCCTGAAGATCTTTTTCTTCGAGTTTTCCCATCAGAGAATGACGGTTACAATCTACATTCATTACTTTTCCAGGCATAATTTCAACCTTAAAAAGATCTTCGTTTGATTTTTTATTAAGGAAAATAACATGTCTTACCATTCCAGAAGTAGCTTCGGGAAAAGCAGAAAGAGTTTTTGTTTGTTCTTCGTTTAATTTTTTCACTTTTTGTGCATTTACGGGAATAGTTAATGATAAAAGAACTGATGCAGCTAGCATAATTTTTAATAAATGTTTCATAATTGCTTTTTTATAATTAATAATCAACTGATAGAATAACATTTAATTTGAATGTTTTGTTTATCAGGAGTGTTATAATGTTATAAATACAGGATTATGGGAATATTGCATTTAAGAGATAAAATTTAACTAAAATTTTTAATTAAATTATGTAATTTAGATTCTCTCTGTTTGAAACTCACCTTAAACGTTTTCATCAAGGCTGTTGACATTGCTATGGTATTTGTTATTTTTTTATCTTTGTGCAAGTTAAACTGAAAACCTGAAAGAAAATGGAAAAAAAGCCTATGTGTGTTGAAAACACATTCCACATAAAAGCTTATGAAATTGATGCTATGGGCATTGTAAGCAACATTGTGTATGTAAAATGGTTTGAAGATTTACGACATCTTCTCCTTGATAAATATTATCCTTATCAGGATATGATGGAAGAAAAGAAATCTCCCATATTAATGAAAACTGAGGTAGAATACAAAAAGCCACTTACCATTATGGATACTGTTTATGGTAAAGCATGGTTTTCAAACCTTGGCCACACCAAATGGGAAATAACATTGGAAATAGGAACCAAAGACACTTTACATTGTCGCGGAAAACAAACTGGTGGCTTTTACAGTATTGAGAAGAACCGACCTATTGCTTTTCCAAAATGGTTTGTAGATGTTTATACCGAATGCCAAAAAGGAAACGACCTGTACCATCCCACCGAATCCGATTTTGATGAAATCATTAATGTTTGGGAAGCCTCTGTACGTGCAACCCATACTTTCCTTAAAGAAGAAGATATTTCTTTTTTCAAAGAAATAGGCAGAAACCAAGCTTTATACAGTGTAGATCTGGTATGTATTAAAGACTGTACAAACCGTATTGTTGCTTTCATGGGGATAGATGGTACACACCTTGAAATGCTTTTTATACACCCCGACCAACGTGGAAAAGGATTGGGAAAATTCCTTGTTAACTATGCTATTGAAAAGAAAAGAGTAAATACAGTGGATGTAAATGAGCAGAATGAGCAAGCTGTTGGATTTTACTTGCACCTGGGTTTTGAAGTTACATTGCGCGATGCTGTTGATGGTACAGGCAAGCCCTTCCCTATATTGCATTTACAATTAAAGAGCAATTAACAATGGCAAGAATACGAGAAGACAAAATCTACTTTATATGAATTACACGCAAATTTTAAACGAAATATATCAGGAGATTAAACCATATAGCAACGTTGGTGAACCAGCAAGCTATATCCCTGAACTTCAAAAAGTTAATCCTGATAGTTATGGTATTTGTCTTCGAACCATCCGGGGTGCCGAGTATGTTATGGGCGATAGCGATGAAAGGTTTTCTATTCAAAGTATATCCAAAGTATTTTCGTTGGCCATGGGCTTTTGTCTGGAAGGCGAAACTTTGTGGAAACGTATTGGTGTTGAACCATCGGGAAGTGCTTTTAACTCTGTTATCCAGTTGGAAATTGAAAAAGGAATTCCACGTAATCCGCTTATCAATGCGGGGGCATTGGTTGTTGCAGACATACTCCTCTCCCATCTTGAACATCCTGAAGAAGAATACCTTCAATTTGTACGCCAACTTTGTGGAGGAAATAAACAGATAAAATACAACGAGAGCATGGCAGTTTCTGAAAGAGAACATGGATATTTAAATGCTGCCATAGCTAACATGCTGAAATACCACAGCAATATTCAGAATGATATTGAACGGGTGTTACGTTTCTATTTCAGGCAATGTTCGTTGGGTATGTCGTGCCGTGAACTGGCACAAGCATTTATACCGTTTTCTAACCATACACAACCTTTCAAGTTTGATAAAATAACACTAACGGCTTCGCAAGTAAAACGTATCAACGCTATAATGCAAACTTGTGGCTTTTATGATGAAGCAGGCGAATTTTCGTACCGGGTAGGACTACCTGGTAAAAGCGGTGTAGGTGGTGGAATTGCTGCTATTTGCCCACGTAAATATTCGGTAGCAGTATGGAGTCCGCGACTCAATAAAAAAGGAAATTCTGTTATGGGCATGAAAGCGCTGGAACTTCTGACCACTAAAACCGAGGTGAGTATTTTTTAATTATTTCCTCAATCCAATCAGAATTGTTAAATTTGAAGCAGAAGACATTAATTATACATATAACAAATACTTTTTATTAATAATGGACAATAAACTCGCTGAAACCAATGCGCGCGTCGATGTTGCCGATGTGCTAAGAGGGCTTGCCGTAATGGGCATTATCATTTTACATAGCATTGAACACTTTAACTTTTATTCTTTTCCCGAAGAAGTACCTTTTGAATGGATGAAGTTTACAGATAAAGCCATTTGGGACGGTTTATTTTTTACTTTTAGCGGAAAAGCCTATGCTGTGTTTGCACTTCTGTTTGGTTTCAGCTTTTACATACAAGACGATAACCAACGTCGACGAGGAAAAGACTTCCGCTTACGTTTTTTATGGCGTTTAGTTCTTCTTTTTATAATAGGCCAGTTCAATGCTGCATTTTTCACAGGCGAGATTCTGACCATGTATGCAATGATAGGTATCATTCTGCCCATCTTTTGCAGGGCTAGTAATAAAGTGGTTATTATTACAGCCATCATTTTAATACTACAACCGGTAGACTGGATAAAACTTATTTATGCACTCATTAATCCGGCTTACGAACCGGCAACCAACCTTGCTGGCAAATATTTCCGCGAAGCATTTGTTGTACAAAGCTCAGGTACTTTTTGGGAAACTGTGAAAATGAATTTATGGACAGGCCAAATGGCAAATATGGCGTATGCATTGGAACATGGTCGCCTTACCCAAACTGCCGGATTATTTCTGTTTGGCATGATAGTTGGGCGTAAAGGCTGGTTCTTATACAGTGAACAAAATGAACATTTGTGGTTCAAAACCCTTGGGATAGCATTGCTGTGTTTTTTCCCATTATATGGGCTCAACAATATGCTTCCTGAATTTGTTTCGACAAAAGCAATACTTGCCCCATTGAAAGTAATTCTTGTATCAACACGAAACCTGTCATTCATGGTAGTTCTTGTTACTGCATTATTGATCACCTTTTATCGGGTAAAAGACCGTACTTTCCTGATGCGCTTTGCACCTTACGGAAAACTAAGTCTTACCAACTACATAGGTCAGTCAATTATCGGTTCCTTATTCTTCTACCATTGGGGATTTGAATTAGGTCGTTATTTAGGAATTACCTACAGTTTTATTTTCGGCATCATTTTTGTATTGCTACAAATGGCATTCTGCTCCTGGTGGTTAAGTAAATTCAAACATGGCCCATTCGAGGGAATATGGAGAAAACTCACCTGGATAAATAAAAATTAAGTTTTAAGTTTTTGAGACCTAAGAAACTCAAAAACTTAAAACTCAAAAACTCAAGATTATGAACGAAGCTGTATTTAACGAACAATACCGAAATATAGTTAGACTAATATATCAGCAACGACTGAAAGATGCACTTGCAGAGTTGGAGATATATTTGCAGGGAGGCTCCGACTGGACACTATACAGTGAACTGGAAAGAATCAGAACTTCTTACGAATACATGTTGCAATATATGCGGCAAAACATTACCGACCCTGAACGTAACAAACTACACACCAAGCTTTTAGCAGATGCATTAAACGTAGCAGATCAGTCGCGCATTGGAAAAGCCATGCCTGTATCTACCCGTTATTACTACAGTATGCGCAATCAGCTGTCGATGCTTCCCTCCTATTCCATCAAATCATTATTAATGGAGATGGAAAGCTATACAGAAGAGATAGCTGTAGCCAATTTATTGCAAGATAATCCCAACAAGGGCGATGAGGTGCGTAAACGTCATGAAGAAGCGCAACAAAATCTTTTTCTCCTTATCTGGACAAACAGTGCATGGAAACCAATTGATGAAGAAGAAGCATACGAAGCACTGAAATCTGTATTAATACCTGTTTACGATTTATGCCTGTTTGTCAGTGCTGTGACATTGAGTATTATGGAATGTTTCGATGTACGAAAACTATTCTGGCTGTTTAGTGCATGTGCACATTCGTCTGCGCTTGTTAACCAACGGGCAATGGTAGGTTTGGTATTTGCACTTCAGATATATCACCAACGCTTACACCTATATCCGGAAATCGTTGCACGCTTATCCATGATGAATGAAGACCCACGTTTTGCCGAAGCATTGAGTCGTATACAAATACAAATGATCCGGAGTCAGGAAACGGTGAAAATCGATAAAAAAATGCGGGAAGAAATAATTCCTGAAATGATAAAAAGCGCAAACATCAGTCGGATGAAGCTTGATTTTGACGATAATGATGATGAAGCAAACGATCATAACCCCGATTGGGCCTTCAATATTGAAAACTCTGCTTTGGGCGATAAACTACGCGAAATGAGCGAGTTACAAATGGAAGGGGCTGATGTGTATATGAGTACTTTCTCGCAGTTAAAGAACTATCCTTTTTTCAAGAATATCTCTAACTGGTTCTATCCTTTCGACAAAGCACACTCATCTGTAGTTAAAGAACTGGGTAATGCAAACGATAATTCCATTCTGGAATTAATTCTGGGATCTGGTTTCTTTTGCGACAGTGATAAATATTCGATGTGCTTTACAATAATGCATCTTCCTAAAATGCAACGTGATGCTATGGCAGCACAACTATCCGACCAGCAAATGAATATGGTAATGGATGAACATAAGTCTGCCGAAATGAAGAAGCTGAACGAGCGCGACGACATTGTAAGCAATCAATACATTCATAATCTTTATCGTTTCTTCAAACTATATCCACGTCGTCATGAATTTCATGATATCTTTAATGAACCTCTGCGGTTACATACTTACGATATTCTGAAACCCATACTCGAAAAGCCTCATTATTTACGTAATCTGGCCGATTATTATTTCCGCAAAGAATATTATTCGGCTGCGGCAGATATATATACCAAACTTATTGGTTTGATAGGCGATGATGCAGAACTCTATCAAAAAATAGGATATTGTATGCAAAAAGAAAAGAAATACGAACAAGCTATTTCGGCCTACCTCCGTGCAGACATGATGAAACCGGATAATATATGGACCAACAAACACTTGGCTACTTGTTACCGCTCAAGCAGGCAATTCGAAAAAGCTTTAGAGTACTATAAAAAGATTGAAGAAATTGAACCTGAAAACAAATCGCTTTTATTTAATATTGGTAGTTGCCTGGCCGAACTTGGCAAAGACGATGAAGCATTAAACTATTTCTTTAAACTCGATTTTATAGACCCCACCTCTATGAAAACCTGGCGAGCCATTGCATGGTGCTCGTTTATAAGTGGTAAACTGGAACAGGCCGAAAAATACTATAAGAAGATTCTAAAACACAAGCCTCAAGCATCCGATTATATGAATGCCGGACATGTAGCATGGGTTATGGGCAATATGGAAAAAACAATTGAATTATATACTAAATCAATAGAAGCCATACATGGACACCAACTATTTATTACCATGTTTAATAAAGACAGGTCCGTATTAATACAACAAGGAATCAAAAAGGATGATATTCCATTAATGTTGGATTTACTGTAATTAGTAGATAGTAGATAGTAGATAGTAGTTAGTAGCTAGTAGAATCCATGCGGCATCGCTACTAACTACTAGCTACTAACTACTAGCTACTATCTACTAACTACAATCTCCGCAAAGCCCTTTCAACACAAAATTCACATTTTCCAATAAAAATCCTGGCGGCAACTGTACTTTAGGAATATGAATACTTTCTAAACAATACGTTCTCTTACATTTTGTACAGAAGAAATGTACATGCAGATCATTCAAAGCACACATACAATCCTCACTGCAAACAGAGTATTTCATTGAGCCAGATCCATCATCTATACTGTGAATCAGTAGTTTTTCGTGAAATAAAGATATTGTCCGGAATATAGTAGACTTATCTACTGTATCTAACCTCTCCTCTATATCAGCCAAACTAAATGCCCTTGAAAAAGTAAGCATCTCCTTTAAAATCAACAAACGTACAGCAGTTACGCGTATGCCACGATATTCCAGTCTTTTTTCGTATTCGTCCATATTATATTGAATATGTTTCTACAAAATTACAAAAAAGTTATAGAACAAAGAAACACTGAGTTTTTGTTTCTGTAAACTTTCATTCATTCATAAATCACTACTCTTTTTTATGCTGCAAAACGCGATTTCAAAATGCTGCATTTCACACTTTCGAAATGCAGCATTTTGATCGAACGAAATGCAGCATTTCATCAATGCAAAATGCAGCATTTTGAAAACGAACAATAAAATCGGCTCTACAGCGCGTATAACGAGGGTAAGCTAAGGTAAATTTCCGTTTTTACTGTTTTATGCATGCGGAAAATAAGTAAACAAACGGATTCTTGTTGGGTGTTTTTTTTACTTCTATTCATATCAATAGAAAAACAAAACAAACAAACACAAATCCCCGTAGAGGATTCATTATAATAAAAATATAGGTTAGAAGAGCAGTATTTACCAAACATTTTTTTATATTTGCAGCGTTACAAAATGTAACAGACATATTATTTAAGAAGCGTTTAGCTTATTCTATCTGAAGGAATCTGGACAATTTCGAAGGTATAGGAATAAAGTGAATGCTCCACCTCTCGTATATATACCATCAATATATACCTGTTAGGTGTGAGCGATTTATTTATCCATACCTTGGGCAGTCCAGAGCCTCTTCAGAGGATAAGTAAGTTGGCTCACACTTCTTTTTTATAATAGCACTTCAGAGAGCCATAAGTGCAGATTCTATTATCTTCCCCAAAAAATGAGAACCATAGAAATTGAAGAGTTTGAACCGGGATATAAACTTACATATCCTGAAGTGAAACAAATGAGATTGCAAACAGAATTCCACTTACTGAAAGAAACATTTAATTTAACCTTTCATTCTTTCAAAATTCGTTTAGGTAAAATAGATGCTAATATTTTGGTATCTCAGTATTACTATAAAGAGATTGCTACTGAATGCTATTTATCATTATGTAAATCGGATACAATTTGCTTAATTACTCTGCTAAATGAAAAATATCAAAAATGTTTCTACAGAGAACAACATGAACATTATTTATTTCAGAAACTGCCACAAAAAGGATGGAAGTTATCTAATGGGAATATAATATCCGAACCAGAATTTTCTTATTATGAATTCTATGAATTCCGCTTTAAAATTATAAGTCCGGAATTTGAATATTGCTAGTATTAGGTACATCGCCAAATGTTTAATAACCATAAAAACTAAACATCCACACAAATAATTTTGTCCGGAAACATAAGATTAATATCTTTGTGTGCGATAACGGTACCTAAAAACACTATTATATTTATGAAACAATTTATGGACGAAAACTTTTTGCTGCAATCAGAAACTGCACAAAAGTTATATCACGAACATGCGGCTAAGATGCCAATTATCGACTATCATTGTCACTTAATACCACAAATGGTAGCCGACGACCACCAGTTTAAATCACTAACAGAAATATGGTTGGGGGGTGACCATTATAAATGGCGTGCCATGCGTACAAACGGAATTGATGAAAAATACTGTACCGGCAATGATACTTCCGACTGGGAAAAGTTTGAGAAATGGGCTGAAACCGTACCATACACCATGCGTAACCCACTTTATCACTGGACACACCTGGAACTAAAAACTGCTTTTGGCATCAATAAAATATTGAGTCCCAAAACAGCCAGAGAGATTTATGATGAGTGTAATGAAAAGCTTGCCACTGCCCAATACTCGGCCCGTGGTATGATGCGTCGTTACCGTGTTGAAGTTGTTTGTACTACCGACGATCCTATCGACTCACTTGAATATCATATCAAAACACGCGAAAGTGGATTTGAAATAAAGATGTTGCCCACATGGCGTCCCGACAAAGCAATGGCTGTTGAGGTGCCTGCTGACTTCCGTGCATACATAGAGAAGCTATCGCAAGTTAGCGGAGTAACAATCTCTAATTTCAATGATCTGGTTGATGCTTTACGCAAAAGACATGATTTCTTTGCCGAACAAGGCTGTCGTCTATCCGATCATGGTATTGAAGAGTTCTATGCAGAAGATTATACCGATGCCGAAATCAATGCTATATTTAATAAAGTATATGGTGGTAGCGAATTGACTAAAGAAGAAATCCTTAAATTCAAATCGGCAATGCTTATTGTATTTGGCGAATTGGATTACGAAAAAGGATGGACACAACAGTTTCATTATGGTGCTATTCGTAACAACAACACAAAGATGTTCAAGTTGTTAGGTGCTGACACCGGATTCGATTCTATTGGAGAGTTTAACACAGCGAAAGCTATGTCTAAGTTCTTCGATAAACTGAACTCGGCCAACAAACTGACTAAAACCATTCTTTACAACCTGAATCCTTGTGCTAATGAAATGATTGCTACCATGATTGGTAATTTCCAGGATGGCACAATTGCAGGTAAAATACAGTTCGGATCGGGTTGGTGGTTCCTGGATCAGAAAGATGGTATGGAAAAACAAATGAATGCACTTTCTGTTCTTGGCCTGTTAAGCCGTTTTGTAGGAATGTTAACAGACTCTCGTTCGTTCCTATCATACCCACGACATGAGTATTTCCGCAGAACATTGTGTAACCTTATCGGTCGCGATATTGAAAACGGAGAACTTCCTGCTTCCGAAATGGATAGAATCAATCAGATGGTTGAAGATATCAGTTACAATAATGCTAAGAACTTCTTTAAGTTTTAGTAAAAGGAGGTAGAGTGAGGTAAAGGAGGTAGAGGAGGTAAAGATGCCATGCGGATACTTTATTAACTTTACCTCCTTTATCTCCTAGCGAAGCGATACCTCACTTTACCTCCTATTCTCCATTATCGCTGGCATATTCTCAACAGCCCAATCCACTAATCCTTGAATATGAGGGATTAGACTTTCGCCCAAAGATGTTAGGCAATACTCTACCCGTGGAGGAACTTCTGCATATACTTTCCGGCCAACTAAGCCATCTGCCTCCAATGTTCTCAATGTTACAGTAAGCATACGTTGCGACACATCCGAAATTGTTTTATGAATATCACTGAAACGCATTGTTCCATTCACATAAAGAGTGATTAAAACCAATGTCGACCACTTATCTCCGAATCTACACATTATATCCCTCACCGGACAAACACCGTTGGGATAAAAATTCTGAAAGTTTTTTTCGCTCATATCTATCTGTCAATCAATAATAGTTATCTTTATGTAAGTATCTTACTCACAGGTTCGTTCTTGCTTTTCTGATACCTAAATTCTACCTTTGCAATACAAAAGTAATAAACTTACTAAAAATAACTATTGAGTTTTTAAGTTTTTGAGCTTCTTAGTTCATAAGTTCTTAAATGCACCTTAAAAACTCAAAAACTTACAAACTTAAAAACTTAAATTATGGCAAAGAAAGTTGCTATTTTAGCTGTAAACCCAGTAAATGGGTTTGGATTGTTCCAGTATCTGGAAGCGTTTTTTGAAAATGGTATTCCTTACAAAGTATTTGCTGTTGCAGATTCGAAGGAAATAAAAACCAACTCGGGAATCACAATGTTTGCCGACGATGTTATTGCAAACCTGAAAGGGCACGAAGACGAATACGATGCACTTGTTTTTAGCTGCGGAGATGCAATTCCTAAATTTGGTGAGAACATTGAAAAGCAATACAACCAGGATATGATGATGGTTATTAAAACCTTTGGCGAAAAGGGTAAATTAATGATTGGTCATTGTGCAGCTGCCATGATATTCGAAATGGCCGGATTAACCGAAAGTAAAAAGGTTGCACTACATCCACTGGCCAAAGCTGCTATTCAAAATGGAATTGCTACCGACGAGAATTTTGAAATTGATGGTAATCTTTATACCGCTCAAACAGAAAATACCATTTGGACTATGATGCCCAAAATACTAGACGTTTTAAAATAATTTAGACACGGATGACGCGGATTACACGGATTTTCATACACGGATTTTAATTAAATACATTTATCTGTTTCTTAATCCGTGCAATCCGCGTCATCCGTGTCTAAATTAAAAATCAATCCAGTTTTAATATTTCAATCTTGCGGAAATCCGTTGGATGACTTTCCGACTGTAATGCAATATGTCCTTTCTTAAGCGGCCCGAAAGGAATATCCGGTGTTGGACTCACATTTCCTCCGCCTACAGTAAGATTAGTATATGTAAGTACCGTATCTCCTTCCACAATGTGGTGAACCAAGCTATCGCCATAAACAACCAGTTCGAAGTTTACCCACTGGTCACCATCGTATGTTTTGCTATTTGACTCATAACAATGTGCTTTATATGGCTTATTATCAATATAAACTTCTGTACCCGGAGTACACACACTGCCTGTAGGACGGTCGCCACTGCCATCGCCTCCTAACAATTGTGCTTCAATAGATACTGGAAAATCCTGATTAAGATGTATGCTTTCTGCCGATTGCGAGTGAAACATTACCCCATTGTTGCGATAAGCCCATCCGGCAGCACCTTTTACCTGTTCGCCAAGAAAACGATATTCAACTCTTAATTTGTAACTAGAAAAAACTTCGTTTGTATAGATATGGCCAAAACAATCATTAAACTCATCGTAAGCATCATATCGAACTTTCAACAATCCATCTTCCACACGGAAAGTATTTCCAAAGTTCTCGCCTACCGGATAATTTCTGATCTTCACAGTCCATCCATCCAGATTCTCACCATTAAATAGAGGTATCCATTCTTCTTTTTCTACTTTGTTTGTACAAGAGATAGCTAAAAGTACAATAGCTAAAAGTGTAAGTTTTGTTTTCATGGTATAAAGTTTATAATGTTGATCAGGTCCATAAAACGCTGCAAACCGATAACACTGTTATTAAAAAAGTAACAGTTGCCGATAGTATGTAGCTATTAAATAATCTGGGTTTAGATTTTAATATTATTTGTGCTTTGCCTTTAAATAACAATAAGAAATACAAGGTAGCATAAATCAAAATACTTAGTCCCAATATATACTTTGCGCGTTCATCGTTATTACTAATTTCTATAAAATTGTCCATAGCAACACATAAAGGCAATAATATAACAATTCCTAACACCATGAAAGCACTGGGAACAATGCTATGTTCGTGTACAACAACCTTCCTGAACCAAAGCATGTAATTGTAAAATATCACATTTAGAATCTTCATTGCCAGCAAAAATACTAAATGTTGATGAATATAAAACACATTTACTTCGCTATATCCAAATTTAATTATAATTTAGCGACAAATATTACACAACAGAAATAGAATTGCTATGGAACTAATTGAGACATTTTTAAGAGAGAGTCAAAGTTTAGAAGAATTTTATGCAGAAATATTCCATTCAGCACAAAAAAACCTTTCCTTATCTTCAGAAACTTTTGCATCATTTACACACCAATCATTGCTACAACCAGCCGAATGGTTCAAAGCCTTTGCGGTTTTGGAAATTGCGGTTGAAAGCGGATTCGATCCTAAAGAAACAGAAAATTTCTTTAAAAGGATTTTCAAAGGATACGATTATAATGCAGCTGTAGGCCTCAACGATGAAGATTATAAATTCTTCTGGGAAAAAATAAACTTATTATTTGATAAGTTTGCACCCAGTTCGTGCGAAGCACTTATTGAAAAAGCATTGCAACGTTTCAATCCCCGCCGTAATTACAAAGATCGCCCCATGCTTTTAAAGTTACTGGAAGAAGCTGTTGATCGGGGCAGTGAGAATGCAAAAGTACTACTTGGTTATAATCTTTGTATAGGCTTCTGTGGCGAACCCGATAAAGAAAGGGGAAGCCAACTGATGGATAGTGTAACTACTCCTTTTTACAAACAGAAAGCCGCAGTATATAAAAATTATATACTCTCATCGCAAGGAAAGCACAACGAAGCCCAAGCAATCATCGATGAACTTTTGGCCAACAATGTTGACGACATTATTCTACAGATGGCTTACGAACAGAAAGCATTATTCCTTAAATTAGAGGACAAACTCGAAGAATCGGCAGCGTATTTCGAAAAAGTACTAGCTAACAACTGCTCAGGATTCTCGGCAATGCATCTTGGATTCTTCCAGTACAACAAAGGAAACAATCTGGAAGGCTTAAAACTTATGGAACAGGCATTCTGTTATGGAAGACCCGAAGTTGCACGAAGTCTTTTTTATTGCTACCACCAGTCCGGACAAGAATGGCAGGATAATGAGCGTGGCATCAACTGGCTTCGAAAAGCATATCTGTATTACGATCCATACAGCACCTATCAGCTTGCTTATCTTCATCTTTATAATGACGAATATAAAGATGTAGAAAAAGGATTGGCCTATCTTGATGAAGCCATTGAAATGAATTACACCGATGCCATCTCTTGCAAAGGATATATGTATTATGCCGGTGACATTATAGAAAGAGACATCGAAAAAAGTGTTGAACTTTTCAATAAAGCGCTGGAGCTAGGTGATGGTTATTCAGCCTATCGCCTGGGAGTTATAAATGAAGAGGGTTTATTGAGTAATGGTGAATCCGATTACAAAGCAGCTCTTGAATACTACGAAAAGGCCGCCGAACTAAACAATATGTATGGTTACGAAATGGCCGGACGTTATCACCGTGTGGGAGCAACCGGAGAGCCGAATTACGAAAAAGCCTTAGAATACTATACGCTGGGTGCCAAGATGGGTTCTTCTTACTGTAAAGTAGAACTGGCATTTATGTACGAAGAGGGTGAAGGAGTAGAACAAGACGCAGCTAAAATGTTTGAATTAGTAAAAGATGCTGCCGAAAATGGTTACCATTATGCCTATTTCTTACTTGGCCGTTGTTATCGCCATGGATTTGGAACAGAAGAGAATCCGGATGAAGCCATACGTTATCTGCAAATGGCTGCCGATGCCAATGTAGCTAAAGGATTAACCGAACTGGCCTTATGCTACGAAGAAGGTTACGGTGTAGAAGAGAATGGTAAAAAAGCTCTTGAGTATATGCTAAAAGCAGCCGAACAAAATTATACGTATGCACAATACAAAGTAGGATGCTATTACTTATATGGTCTGGAAGGTGTGCCCGATGACACAGCCGAGTCATTCAAATGGATGTCTAAAGCAGCCGAAAGTGAATATCCGTATGCTTTAATGGAAATTGGCGACTACTATCTATGGGACTATGCCGGAATAGATGAAAAAGAAAAAGCCTACCCCTATTATATGAAAGCCGCCGAGCAAGGATATGTAAACGAAGGACTGGGTGCATGCTTAGAGTACGGAATTGGTGTAGAAGAAAATGAACCGGAAGGATTCAAATACTACCTGAAAGCCGCCGAGGATGGTTATTCACGAGGCATGTACAATGCCGGCCGTTGCTATTATTATGGTTTCGGTATCAAAGAAAATCTTCAGGAAGCATTCCGTTGGTTTAATGAGGCAGCAAACTACAATATTATTTCTGCTACATATTATAAAGGTAAAATGCTTCTGAATGGTGAAGGTTGTACCCAGAATATCGAAGAGGCCATTACTTTGCTTACCCAGGCAGCCGAAAGCGATCATGCCAATGCACAATACACACTTGCCAATTGCTATTTGATTGGTAATGGTGTTGAAGTAGATGAAAACAGAGCAATGGAACTTTTTGAACAAGCAGCCGATAACGGACATGAGGGTGCAGAAAAGGTAACAGGAAGAAGACGTAGAAAGTAATGAGTAATGAGTTTTGAGTTATGAGTTTTGAGTTATGAGTTTTGAGTTATGAGTTTTGAGTTATGAGTTTGGCGATGCCGCAGGAAAACTCAAAACTCATTACTCAAGACTCATTACTCATAACTCATTACTCAAAACTCAAAACTAAAACAATTATGGAGAATAAAAATCATTTGTTTCAGGTTAACCTGAAAGGTATGATATCACTGCTCTCAGAGCACATTTATAGTAACCCAAACACGTTTGTACGTGAATTACTTCAAAATGGTATCGATGCTATAACTGCTTTTCGCAGTCTGGACGAAAACTTTGTGGGCAACATAGAGGTCATTTTACATAGTGATGGCACAATGAGTTTTACCGATAATGGAATTGGGCTGACAGAAAACGATATACATCAGGTACTTACAGTTATAGGAGAAAGTTCTAAACGGGATTCATTTTCATCGGCCGACTTCATTGGCCGGTTCGGTATCGGCCTGCTTTCTTGTTTTGTGGTTAGCAACGACATTATATTTGAAACCCGTTCGGCCATAACCAAGGAAACAATAAGATGGTGTGGCAAAGCCGATGGAACCTATGAAACAATTACTCTTAATGATGAACGCCCCATTGGAACGAAGGTAATACTAAAACCCAAAAGTGAATGGAAACATTTGTTTGAATACGAAACATTTAAACGCAACCTCACTTATTATGGTAAAGCACTACCCTACCCGATCTTTTTGAGTAATGAAACCGAACGTGAACAAATCAACGAACAGAACCCGGTATGGCTCAACCCCAATGCAAATAAAGAAGATTTACTTAAGTACGGTAGAGATGAATTCCAAAGTTCTTTTCTGGATGCTTTCCCTATTAAAACCAATGCGGGAAAAATAACAGGGGTTATTTACATTCTACCTTACAGAACACAGTTCTCGGGCAAGTTAACCCATAAAATATATTTAAAAAGAATGCTTTTGGGTGAAGACGATTGCAATTTGCTACCTTCCTGGGCATTCTTTGTGAAATGTATATTGAATGTGGAAAACCTTTCCTCTACCGCTTCGCGCGAATCATTGGTTAACAATGAAGAACTTCGTGAAGCGTCTAAAGAAATAGGTACAGCCCTGAAGAATCATTTAAAGGGACTTCTGCACAGTAATATCGATTTGTTTAATAAAATATTAGACATACATTATCTGTATATTAAAGCTATTGCAGCCGAAGATAACGAATTGTTTTCTTTATTTATGGATACACTTCCGTTCGAAACCAACAAGGGAACACGTAACTTTAAGAGTATCCGCAATAACGAAACCCATATTTATTATACTCCATTACTGGATGATTTTAAACAAATCAGGCGAATCGCTTCTTCACAGGGAATGTTGGTTATTAATGCTGCTTACACTTTTGATGAAGCACTACTAAAGAAAGCCACCCGCCAATTCGATATTAAGATTGAGAAAATTTCTCCTTCGTTTATTCTGAATAGTTTTAAAGAGGTTTCATATACTCAACATCCCGAATACAGAAGCTTTGAAGAGCGCTGCAATGTACTGCTTAAGCCTATGGGTGTAATATGCAAATTAAAATATTTCACCCCAGCAGATACTCCGGTTATATTCGTTGCCAGCGAAAAAATTGCTCAGGATACTAGTAATGCAAATAACCCGTTGAATGCTGTTCTAGGTGCATTTAAGCCCAAAGTTCAGAAAACAACCCCTACACTTTGCATGAATGCAAACAATGAATTAATTCTGAAACTTACAGAAATAAACGATGTAGTTGTTTTTGAATCTATCGTAAACATATTATACATACAATCGCTTTTGTTGGGCAAGTATCCGGTAAACGACGATGGTATGAACCTATTTAACGAATCTCTTTACCGCTTAATTGTTATGGGAATGCAAGATTTCCTAGGATTAATCAATAAAAATTAAAACACAATGATATACACTTTAGAAATACAGAAAATAATATATCAGGTAGAAAATAATAAAAGCCTGACATACAAAGATAAAGTACAGTTATTAAAACAAGCTGCTGTTATTGCCGATGATAATGATGATGTTGAATGGGGATACGACATACGTATGCAACTTATTCACGAATGCTATTTCCTTCCATCAGACAATGAATTGGTAACAAACTTCAGCTGGATTCTGAATGCTTACGAACAGCATCCGGACTGGTTCGACGAAAATGATTTTCTTTGGGAATACAAATGGATTCTGGGTTCCATGTACAATAATCCGGAAGTATCAATGGAACAGATAGAAACGATTCTGGAAGATTTCAAAAACCGTCTTACCCGCAACGGACATGGTTTACGGGCTTATTACGACAGGCTTTACACCGAAACCCTCAGCATTAATAAATACGATCAGGCTAAAGAATACCTCGACCTGCGCAATACTTGTCCGCAGGATGATGTTGACAACTGTGTGGCCTGTACATTGGATTATGAATTAGATTATTACCTGGAAACCGGTAATTTTGATGAAGCATATAACCGGGCTCAGCCACTTCTAAATAAGCAAATACATGTTCATACCTGCTCTCAGGTTCCGGCACGTACTTTCTGTACATTACTCTATCATGCACAGAAAAACGGAAAGCACGAACTGGCTGCCGAACTATTCAGCAAAGGAGAAAATGAAATGGAAGAGCAAAAAGAAAACCCTAACCTAATTTCCTACGGAGGAATGCTTATTAGTTATCTTGCTGATAAAGACAAAGAAAAGACACTAAAATACATTCAGCGGTACTTGCCTTGGGCATTGGATACAGACGGATATACCAAATACGATTTTTATTACTATTTGGTTGAAGGGCTTAAACTTCTGTTAAAAACAGAAAAGACTATTTCTTTGGAACTTCCAACCGAGTTTGAACTTTACACAGAATCCGGCGTGTATGATATTGAAACCCTAAAAGACTATTTCTATCAGAAAGCTTATGAACTAGCAGAAGCCTTTGATAAAAGGAATAATTGTGACGCCTATTTAAGTAGAGTTAAAGGGTTGTAAATTGAGGATTGAAAGTTGAAAGTTGAAAATTACGATGCCGCATGGCATAACTTTCAATTTTCAACTTTCAACTTTCAATTTATAAATGCTAAATTCACATCCGCAATATTGCTGATTATAAAAATTATTTTCGGCTAATAACTCTCTTCTTCTTTCGCTCAATCCTCCTTTGCGCCAGTTCTTTTCCCAAAACTCAGTTCCCGGAACCTGTGAAGCGGCCTCTATACCTGCTTCGGCAATCTGATCCAGACTTTTCCATCTGGAAGATGCAAGGGTTGTTGTGAAACGGGTTATTCCCAGTTCGGAAGCCTTTTGTGCACTTGCCAATAAGCGCATTTTAAAACATTTCAAGCAACGGTTTCCTCTTTCCGGTTCATGCTCTAATCCGGAAATACATTCCAACCATTGTTCGTGTTCGTAATCCCCATCAATGATTTCAATACCTTTCGATTGGGCGTAACGAGTACATTCGGCTTTCCGGATATTATATTCTTCAAGCGGATAAATATTAGGATTGAAATAAAAAATAACCGGGCGGATATCATTATTCAACATCCATTCAATAATTGCAGATGAGCAAGGGGCGCAGCAAGTATGTAAAAGTACTTTTTCCATAATAATAAAACTTGCTGCAAAGTAAGATAAAAATATGCAATCTCGTTATTATCGGGAAACAAAAAACAGTCGGTCTATGATAAAAACAAGTATAACCCCTACTGTATAACATACTAAATCGGTCCATAAAAATCCATGTCCCAGAATTAAAGCTCCTACGGTTGTATTACGTATGGAATTTATCCAATCAGCCTGATATAATTGTGTTATTTCTATGAAATACGAAAATAAAAGTGCAACTAAAGCTGTTGTAGGCATACGGAGTGAGGGAAAAAGGAATCGTAAACCCAAATAAACCATTGCTGCCCACAAGGCATCTCCCGAATATTCTGCTATAAATGTGGGCAACATGGCTCCAAACTTTCGGGATGCAAGGCCCAGACATATAATTATTATAGTAGCAATGAAGTAGATTAAACGTTTGTTTCTCATAAATAAAGAGTTTTATTGTTTTATATTAAGAGCCATGTGGCCAAAGAGAAATAGATCAATACTCCACAAAATAAAAAGGCTACTCATCCCGAGCAGCCAATCTTTGTTAACCTTAAAATCTAATACTATGAAAAACACAGTGCAAATATAGGGCAGTATACCATACTATGCAAATTCTATAACTATATACAATTTATAATAACACCCTTTAATAGATTTAGTACTCAATCCTTATTTTATTAAGATTTGTTTAATACAACTATCGTGTTGACCCTACATTGTTCATACTTTGAATCACAATATTATAACTCTTTCATCCCGGTAGCATGAAGCCTTTCTCCCGGTAGGAGAAACGGTTTCTCCCGGTAGGATGAACGCTTCATCCCGGTAGGAGAAAACCTTTATCCTACCGGGAGAAAAGTGCTGTTCAATAACAAGTAAAATATCTTTCTATATAGATCGAGGGGTCAATGCTATATAGTTCGAGGGGTCGGTGCTATATAGATCGAAGGCACTCATCTATATAGACTGGAATCCCAATGCTATATAGCTTGCGTAGAAGTATGGACTATTTCATGGAAAAGTATGGATTATTATGCGGAAGAGTACAGGGTTTTCTATCGGAAAGTCCCTACTATTGTTAGAGGTCAAAGCTCAAAATAAAGCGTGTTGAAAGCGTGACGAAATAGTTGTAACAATGTTTCTCAACACGGCATTCAACACGCATTTAACACACTGTTAATCAAATCAATAAAGCCTCCGCGTGTTGAATGACGACAAATTTTTCATTTTAAACTTTTGTGTAGAGGAGTTAAGCACATACATCTCAGGGAATCTTTGTCTTCCTTATCTCTTCGTTATACAGAACAGTGGTAGAATCTCCATAATTTTTCAAAACCTCCAATGTTCTGTTTCTTCGTCTCTCTATCGACTTATCCCAGAATTCTCTGGTAAAAACGGCATTGAAATCTAATCCACCTACTGTAAACCCAGACATGTGTGTAGTTACCCTGCTAGCGCCTGGTACTGGTCGCCATGTACCTACAGGCTGATTATTAGCACGTTCACCAATCGGGTTATACCGTAGGCCAGAGGCTTCTATCTCTTCAAGAGATTGCCTGTTACCTTTTGCAAAAGGATGATCCGCCCAGTTAGTGTACCTTCTTAAATAAATTGCTCTTGGCAATGTATCATTGCGCCACGTGTTAGGTCCAACCTTTATTTTCCTTTTATATATTGGATCATAATTAAACTTGGTAAGAGCTGTATAGGGTTGAGTAGTTAATACAATATCTGCTTTCTTTGGAGCATAGGGTAAACTTGTATCATATTGTAATGCGGGTTTGTCTGTCGACATTAGTGGTGTTCCTACAAAAGATCCGAAATCAATTTGCTTAACTGCATTAGGGTTAAGTTTGATTTCACCATCTCCATCAAGGATACGACGTAAATTTAAAGAATCTTTTGGGCTCCACTGAGCATGTGCAAATACGGTTACCGTACACACAAAAAAGAAAAGGTTTAGGTGCTTATACATTTAAACTAAAAAATTAACCATTACCACCAGCGGTAATCACTCTCCGCCAGTGGATCTAATGGCCAATAGCGCAATAGGCTATTGGAATCCTGAGTATCAATCTTTCTCCACCATTCACGATATAATAAAGCAGCTTCAACTACTTGCTCGCTTGTAAGAAAATAAATTCCTTCATAATTCATTGCGTCTTTATGAACGATCTTACATCCCATCGAAGCGGGCTGACCAATACGAATACTCTCTATTATCCATAAAATACATTCGCCTAAACGAGGCTTGCCTCCGTAATGCGAGGATAAAGTAGGTAATGGGAAAGAGGGTATCTCTGTCATGTCATCTGCATAACGCAACAATTCGGCAATATGCTTATAACTAAACATAGGTACTACTACTGCTCCTTTTTCATTTTTCGTATTATATGTTCCTGCTTTCAAGTGTTTTACAAACAACTTTACATCCGGATTATAATAATCCACTGCTTCTTCTGTACAACTTGCTACTATAAAAAGCAACAATATACTCCATACTATCAAACGTATTTTTTTCATCATGTTCAGAATATGAGTATTGTTTTATATTAATAGGTCATACGTACTCCGCAGAGCATATTAAAATTCAGAGGTTTTTCTTTACGAATTGTACTTACCAAGCTTCCATCATCGAAGTAGTATGCAAGTCCTGGTTCGGCATAAACAGATACCCTATCATTAAACTTATACTGCACGCCTAAAGAGGCGGTCAAGGATAATTGTAAAGGATCTACCGTTAACGACTGTTTACTGGAATGAGTATGTTTACCGGCATCGTAATAATCTGTTTTTATTTTGCCTGAAATACTTTTTTCAACCATTCCTCCTGCCGACGCATATAAATCGAAATGTTTATTATCGCAAATAGTATAATTGGCTTTTAATGGTATGCCCAGATAATGCAAGGTTTGTTCTTGTTGGTAATAGGTATTATCTTTTCCTCCTGTTAAATCCGAATCCAGTTTGGTATACACCAAGCCTGTTTCGAGCGAAAAACGATCGGATAGATTCTTTTGGGCAGTTATGCCAACAGATATGGGTAGTTTATGTTTTAATTTAGTATGTTGCTTTTCTGCCGGAACATTGCTGGCTACCTGCATATAGTTTAAATAATCTTCCTCTGAATAGAAATCGGAACGAGAAACTGCTCCGGGATGATTATTTATATTCAATGAGTTGTTTTTAGCAGTTAGCATTTGCAACCCGTTTTTAGAATCTTTTCCTGTAATGGCACTCGTTGACGAGAAGAAGCCCAATGCCCACGAATTGTTTTTTTCTTTTTTGCTTTTCAATACAGATGTGGTTTCCTGAGATTGCTCTTCCGAATAATTGTTTTGTATATCCATGCCACCTGCTAAACGATTAGCCGGATTTCTGTCTATTTGGTTTTCTGTTATTTGTTCGGTTACCGAGAAAGACATCGATATTGAAAAAGAAAAAGACTCTTCTTCATCTATTTCCTCTATTATGGATTTCCTGGATTGAGGTTTAATTATTGTGCCTGATTGTTTTTTGGGGGTGGCATGTATAGAAGGGAGTTCTTCTTTTATTCCGTCATTTTTCATATTACCCTTGGCAACCGGAGATATTTCCATTTTGGTAAATGCATCGGCTATTTCATCTTTTGGTGAGAAATGCCAGAATGCAGCTGATACCCCAGCCAATATAATAAGAACAGAAGCTGCTGCAGAAAAGCGTTGCACCAGTAACCGCCTGCGATTACGGACAACAACAGGGATATCATTTTCCAGTTGTTCCCAGAAATTATCTCTTACTTCAACCTCTGCATGTTCTAACCGTGTACGAAACAGGTCAAACAATTCATCATTCTCTTTCTTCATTTCTTTTATATTCGTTAATCTTTTGCATTAATAAACCTTTGGCACGGTGCAACTGCGATGTAGATGAATGCTCCTTGATGTTAAGAATCTCTGCTATCTCCCTGTGCGACTTGCCTTCCAATACAAACAAGTTAAAAACTGTACGGCAGCCTTCGGGAAGTTCGGCTATAAAAACAAGAAGTTGCTCTTCTGATATATTATCATAATCTTCGGCCGACGACCAATCAACTGCTTCCGGAATTTCTTCCTCGTAGGTGATTACCTTACTTATTCTTTGTTGTTTACGCAGATAGTCGAGCGATTGTGTTATCATTACCCGGGTTATCCAGGTACTTAAGGCAGACTCTCCACGAAAAGAAAAGTTTGTGAAAATCTTGATAAATCCATCATGTAAAACATCGTGTGCGGCATCCATATCGCCCGTATAACGGTAGCATATTGCCAGCATTTGTTTGGAAAAGAGGGTATAAAGTTTCTTCCGGGCCAAATTATCTCCAGCACGACAGCCTTTAATTAGTTCTATCTCGTTTTCCAATTGAAATGCTATTTTATCCGAACGTTTCTTTGCCTCGTTCATTGGTTAGACGCTGCTTTATACACAATGCTGCAAAAGAATATATAAAAGAAAGTTAAAACAAAAATAAATTATTTAGAACACAGAGACACAGAGGCACAGAGTTTTATTTTCTTTCTCTGTGCCTCTGTGTCTCTGTGTTTAAAATATTATATCAGACTGCTTTAAAACTCATATCCAACCCTTTTACAGAGTGGGTTAGAGCTCCTACAGAGATGTAATCAACGCCGGTTACTGCATAATCACGAAGCGTATCGAAGGTTATACCACCCGACGATTCGATTTCGTAACGGCCACCAATTATATCTACAGCCTTTTTAGTGTTTTCGGGAGTAAAGTTATCCAGCATAATACGGTCAACCCCTCCAATTGCGAGTACTTGGTTAAGTTCATCGAAGTTACGTACTTCAATTTCTATTTTAAGATCTTTCCCTTTTTCTTTGAGATATTTCTGTGCGCCGGTAATAGCTTTATCAATTCCGCCTGCAAAGTCAACATGGTTATCTTTTAAGAGTATCATGTCGAACAAACCAATGCGATGATTTACACCACCACCAATCTTAACGGCTTCTTTTTCGAGCATACGCATACCCGGTGTAGTTTTGCGGGTATCCAGTACACGGGTTTTAGTACCTTCCAGTTGCTTCACATATTTGCGTGTCATGGTAGCAATACCACTCATACGTTGCATTACATTCAGCATCAGGCGTTCGGTTTGCAACAACGATTGTACTTTTCCTTCTACAATCATTGCAATATCTCCGGGTTTTACTTCTGTTCCATCTTCAATGAATACTTCAACTTTCATTTCAGGATCGAAACGATGAAATATTACCTTCGCAATTTCAACTCCAGCCAATACTCCGGCTTCTTTAATCAATAACTTTGATTTCCCCATTGCTGTAGCAGGGATACTGGATAAGGTTGTGTGATCTCCATCACCTATATCTTCGGCAAAGGCCAAATCTATTAACCTGTTAATCAAATCATTCATTAGCTTTATCTATTCTTATCTGATGAATTAAATATTTATTCTGTATGCGTTTAAAAAAGCAGTTTACACGAAACTTTTCGGTTTCTGTTACCAGAGTTCCTATAAAAAAACTCGACTCGCCTTTTGTTCCTTCATGGTTTACATTGAAAGATTTTACTTTGTTTTGAGTAAAAAAAGCATCGAGCATGGTTGTTGCCTTTTGTTTGTCAACATTGCCCGAACGGTTTTGAATAGACAGGTCTAGCTTGTCGCCCAAATATGTAGAAA
Source organism: Bacteroides sp. 519 (assembly GCF_010500955.1). Taxonomy (GTDB): domain Bacteria; phylum Bacteroidota; class Bacteroidia; order Bacteroidales; family Bacteroidaceae; genus Bacteroides. The sequence continues at coordinate 39,789 of NZ_QVMJ01000023.1, read as the reverse complement.
GTTCAGTAGCACTTCCTTTTTTAAAAGCAACTATCACACCTACTGGTTTGGCTTGTGCCCAAACTGTTAGGGTAGTAAACAGTAATCCTGTTATCAACAATAGTATTTTCTTTTCCATAATTATACTAATTGCTTGGCAAAGGTAAGAATCTTCCTCTTATTATTAGTAAGCTTTATCATAAATATGACGGATTTAGCCGCTCTGTTGTTACAAACTTAAAGAAAAAATCTATATTTGCAAATTAATTACGAGTTACATGTTACGAGTTATAAGCTGTTTCATAGTAATTTGTAACTCGTAACTTGTAACTCGTAACTAATATGAAAACCGTTTTAATTGCTGTAGGCCGAACAGTAGAGCAACACTATATTACTGCCATAAATGATTATATTCAACGAACAAAGCATTTCATTCCTTTTGAAATGGAAATCATTCCTGAATTGAAAAATACAAAAAATCTTTCGGCTGATCAGCAAAAAGAAAAGGAAGGCGAACTCATCTTAAAAGCTTTTCAGCCTGGGGATGTGATTATATTACTGGATGAAGGAGGTAAAGAGTTTCGTTCTATCGACTTTGCCTCATGGATTGAGAGGAAGTTATCAACAGTAAACAAAAGGTTAGTTTTTGTTATTGGCGGGCCTTATGGCTTTTCTCAAAAGGTATATCAGGCTGCAAGCGAAAAGATATCTTTATCAAAGATGACCTTCTCGCATCAAATGGTACGACTTATTTTTGTTGAACAATTATACAGGGCCATGACTATTTTAAATGGCGGGCCTTATCACCACGAATAAATACAATCAATTAAATTTTTAAATTATGAAAAAGATTTTATTAGGTTTTCTTGTAATCTTCGCCACAACAATGTATGCTCAAACCGATATAACCGGTGCAGCAAATTTAAAAAGGTATGCTGAAAATAATGCTTCTATTACCAAACCTGTTGTTTTTCTGGGTAACTCAATTACGGATGGATGGCCTAATGCAAGTCCGGAGTTCTTTTCGAACAATAATTATATAGGAAGAGGCATTGGCGGACAAACCAGCCCTCAGTTGCTTTTACGTTTCCGTCAGGATGTTATTAATTTAAGTCCCAAAGCTGTGGTTATAAATATTGGTACCAATGATATTGCACAAAACACAGGCGAATATAATCCGCAGTTCACAATGGATTGTATTCAGTCGATGGCAGAGCTGGCTGATTATAATGGAATTAAAGTGATACTTTCGGCTGTTCTTCCTGTTTATGAGTATCCCTGGAGAAAAGAAATAAAGAATGTTGTTGAAAAAATAGACGCCCTGAACGAAAATATTAAAGCTTATGCCCAAATTAAAGGCTTTGGATATATTGACTATAATACACCTATGCGTGCTGCTAATGGTGGCATGAAACCCGAATTGGCAAGGGATGGTGTGCATCCAACCAAAGAGGGATACAAAATTATGGAAGAGACTGCTAAGAAAGTGATTGATGAAGTAATTAGATTCTAACAAAGATATTCACCTGTACAAAGTCCCGACTTTTCCTTAACAAAGTCGGGACTTTTCTTTGGTTAGTAGTTCTATTTATTAAAGTTCCCTGTTCATTAACCGGTATTCGGCCATTTGCTGGTATTTAGTACCCTGACGCCCATAATTAACATACGGATATATGGATATACCACCACGGGGAGTGAATATGCCTGTTACTTCAATGTATTTGGGATTCATAAGCTTAATAAGATCTTTCATTATGATATTTACACAATCTTCGTGAAAGGCACCATGATTGCGGAAACTAAAAAGATAGAGTTTTAAACTTTTGCTCTCAACCATTTTTACATCAGGAAGATAGCTTATACGAATCTCTGCAAAATCAGGCTGACCAGTAATAGGGCACAAACTGGTAAACTCCGGACAGTTAAAACGCACCCAATAATCATTCTCAGGGTGTTTATTGTCGAATGCCTCTAACACTTCGGGGGCATAATCCTGTTTATATTCGGTTTTGTTGCCTAATAAAGATAATTGTTCCATATTAAATGAATTTGTTTTTTGAATTAAGATATTGCTCCAATCCCTGACTACGGAGTTTACAAGCAGGGCACTCTCCGCAGCCATCACCCATTATACCATTATAGCAAGTTAAGGTTTCATTGCGTACTATATCAAATACACCTAATTTATCTGCCAGTGCCCATGTTTGCGCTTTATTTAACCACATTAAAGGAGTATGAATATTGAACTGGTAATCCATTGCCAGATTCAAAGTTACATTCATTGATTTTATAAAGGAATCGCGGCAATCAGGATATCCGCTATAATCTGTTTGCGAAACACCAGTCACCAAATCATGAATCCCCCATTCGCGGGCAAAAACTGCCGAAATGCTCAAAAAGAATAAATTCCGTCCTGGTACAAAAGTGTTAGGTAAACCACTTTCCGGAACATCTTGATCCATTTTCAGGGAAGAATTTGTTAATGAGTTATTTCCCAGATTACCAATAAAATCTGTATTGATTACATGGAACTCCACTCCTGCTCTATCTGCAATATTACGCGCCAGTTCAACCTCTTTAGCATGTTTTTGCCCATAGAGGAAACTTATTGCATATACTTTTTCAAAGTGTTCTTTTGCCCAAAAAAGACAAGTGGTAGAGTCCTGTCCACCACTAAATAATACAACTGCCGAGTTATTCATATACTAATGTGCCAATGTGCCAATATCTAATGTGTCAATATATAATATGTTAATATATAATGTGTTAATATGCCAATAATGCGCAACCAATTAGCACATTGGCATATTGGCATATTGGCATATTAACACATTGGCACATTAAATATCCTTTATTTTCAGAATATTGTAAGATATATCCTCATCGTACACATCGGTTCCTTCGATCTTCTTAATAGCTTTTACAACTTTAATAGTAATCGGAAGAATTACAACTTCGTACATGGATTTAATTATAATCTGTATTCCCATCATAATGGCAAGTTCTTTTATGGGAATAACTCCACCAAAAGCAAGGGGGAAGAAGATTAATGAATCGGCTGTTTCGCCCACTACTGTAGACCAAATGGCACGGGCAGAGAAGTTTTTACCTTGAGAGGCCAACTTCATTTTACTCATTACATAAGCATTCAGAAAAGAGCCGACCAGAAATGCTGTGAGACTGGCAACAACGATACGGGGAGCCATGCCAAATACAAAATTAAATCCTTCTTCGCCTTTCCAGAAGGGAGCTGCCGGAAGTGCAACGGCTATCTGAGCAACAGCTACAACAAAGAAATTCATTGCAAAGCCACTCCAAATAATTAAACGGGCCTTTTTAAATCCCCAAACTTCGGCAATACAGTCGTTAATAATGTAAGAGATTGGAAATACTAATAAACCGGCAGTTATGGATATTCCAAATACCTGAATAACTTTGGTTTCAAGAAGATTGGCTGTAATGAGGCATACATTAAATAAAATGCCCAACAGCATGAAGGGTACTGATACTTTTTCTTTCATAAATCTTGTTTTTTACGTGGTGTTCAAGCACACGGTGATTATTTCACTAATAATTAAATAGAGATTTCTCTGCTGCAAAGATATGACTTTTTGAATTATCTTTGCTTATCTTTATACAAACATTTAATAATAATGACTCAGAAAGAATCACTAAAGCTATTTGAAGATAAGAAAGTTCGTACTGTTTGGGATGATGAACAGGAAAAATGGTATTTTGCTATTGTGGATGTTGTAGCTGTATTAACAGACAGTACCAACCCTCAGGCCTATTGGCGTAAACTTAAGCAACGCTTAAAAGAAGAAGGTAATGAAACCGTGACAAATTGTCACGCTTTGAAATTACGTGCTGCTGATGGTAAAATGAGAATAACCGATGTAGCTGATACAGAGCAGTTATTCCGTTTGATACAGTCTATTCCATCTCCTAAAGCAGAACCTTTCAAACAATGGATGGCACAAGTAGCTAGTGATAGAATAGATCAGTTGCAGGACCCAGAACTATCAATAGATCAAGCGATTATGGATTATAAACGACTTGGATACTCTGATAATTGGATAAATCAACGCATCAAAAGTATTGAGGTGCGTAAAGAACTAACTGATGAATGGCAACGTAGTGGAATAGATGGAATACAGTATGCTTCATTGACTGATATCATTACTAAAGAATGGAGTGGACGTACAACCAAAGAATACAAGAAATTGAAAGGTCTGAAAAAAGAAAACCTTCGCGATAACATGACTAATATTGAACTTGCGTTGAATACCCTTGCCGAAGCTTCTACTACAGAAATATCGAAAAGTAAAAATCCAAAAGGCTTTAATCAAAATGCAACAGTTGCTATAAGCGGCGGCAGCGTAGCAAAGGCAGCAAGACAGCAATTAGAGTCACAGCTTGGTCGTTCAGTTATAACTTCACAAAAGGCACAAGACTATTTACTGCCTAATAACGATGCAGACAATGAAGACTAACTATATGGATGCTCATTAAAACAAAACACGAAGATTACAAAGTAAAATTTGTAATCTCCGTGTTATTTATGTTATTGAAAAAAACTTTAGAACTTATAGTCTATTCCTAAACCAAAAACTTTGTTAGTACGACTATATACATCTTTTCCGGCCATTGTGGTACCATTATACCCTCCTGGATTAGCAGCAGCAACATCTTTGGTATAATCTGAATAAGAAGTCCAGAAATAACCTACATTTAATTTTAGTCTGGAAGATAAATTAATGGCAGCACCTAATCCAACTGAATATGAATCGCATGAGAAACTAGTATCAACTTGGAAATCATCACTAAGGCCATAATCGGTTTTCTGATAGCCTGCACTGATAGTTAAACGGTCCAACACATCCCATTCAACTCCAAACAGATATTCATGTGTATTTCCCTTTAATGCCTTTTGTTTATTATTAGCCATTCCTGCATCTTTATCAAAAAACTGATGATATTCAACTGTTGCGCGTAAAGTAGGAAGTATTTCATAACCTAAAGCAGCAGTTAATAATGCTGGAATATCATTGGGGGTATTTACACCATGTTCATAAGGTTTCAATGCTTCTTGAAGATTTGGGTTATTTGGAGAGTAAGACATCTTTGTTTTATTCTCAATATTAACATTTGTCATGAACTCATATTTTAAGCCCAAATTCCACTTACCTAATTTCACATCTGCTCCGATTATCGGAGTTATTCCCCAACCTGCCTGATCACAGTCTAGTTCAATAATTGGTAAAGCTCCAGAAGGAATAACTTCTTCATAGCCAGGATTTGCTGTAGTTCTTAAATAACCTTCATAGCCACTTTTTACATAATTCATTCTACCACCTGCAAAAACAGACAAATAGTCGTTTATTTTATAAGAGGCTCCTAATTGAAAACCGTAGATGTATTGCTTACCATCCATAGCACTGTTTATTGTATACATGCTGGAATTAAGACCATTCAAAGCCAATAAAGCCATAATCTTTGAATCGAACATAGGAAGACCTGTGTCAAACGAAGCTTTACCACCTCCACCTGTTACAGCAAAACTACCCGAGAATGCCCAGTTGCCCATTTTATAAGCAGCCTGTACACTAGGGATAAACGGAGCAGACGCCGTACCTTTATATTTACGAGGTTCTGCCCCAAAAAGTGCAAATGTAGAATGGATTGTTCTGGTTTGATAAGCACTTTGTCCATTCAACGACAAATAAAAACCATCTTCCAAAAATCCTAAACCTGCCGGATTTGAATAAACCCCATCAATATCAATAGAGGCTCCTCTTGCTATCATCCGGAGAAAAGAGATATGTTGATTTGTGTTTGTGAGGATTCCGCCTGCAAAGGTTAAATTTGAAACCATCAAAGCTAAAGCACTAATAAATAAAAATTTCTTCATTCTTTCTTCTTTTAGAGTTTTAAGGCCACAAAGTTACAACATTATTGCACATTACAAACAATTGTGTGCAAATAAATGCTATTTCTAAAGAAACATTGTTTAAATAGAAACTATTTCACCAGAAACTAAGGTGATTTTTACCAAGACATCTATAAACAAACAACAACACTTATTGTTATATTTATATTATCAATAAAAAAGAAATTATATGAAAACAATTTATCACAAAGCAAATACCAGAGGACATTCTTTATACGATTGGTTGGATAGCAAACATACATTCAGCTTTGATCAGTATTATGATCCTGAAAGAGTAAATTTTGGAGCGTTAAGGGTACTGAACGACGATCGCGTTGCCCCAGGTGAAGGTTTCGGTATGCACCCACATAAGAATATGGAAATAATTTCCATTCCGCTGAAAGGAGAATTACAACATGGCGATAGTCATAAAAACAGTAAAGTTGTATCACCTGGTCTTATCCAGACTATGAGTGCAGGTACAGGCATCTACCATAGCGAAATGAACTATAGTCATACTGAGCCGATGGAGTTTTTGCAAATATGGGTAATACCCAAACAAAACAATACACAGCCACAATACAATGACTATGATATTCGTTCGTTACTTGAAAGAAACAAGATGACCACAATTGTTGCACCCGATGGTAGCGCCCCTGCAAAGATGTTACAAAACACATGGTTCTCTATCGGAGAAATTGAAAAAGGAAGAACCATTGATTATAAGATGCATCAAAGCAATACCGGAGTTTATATTTTCTTAATTGAAGGCGAAATCAAAGTTGGCGACCAGGTATTGGAGAGGCGAGACGGTTTAGGTATTTATGATACCAGTGACTTTACCATTGAAACCATAAAAGATTCGCATATCCTTTTAATGGAAGTTCCAATGATATAAAACTTATGTCAAATTATATCCATTTATAAATCGCTACGTTTTTTTGTGCTGCAAATCGTTGTTTCAAAATGCTGCATTTCACACTTTCGAAATGCAGCATTTTGATTAAACGAAATGCAGCATTTCATCAATGCAAAATGCAGCATTTTGAAAATGGGCCATAAAATCGGCCCTATAGCGCATACAACGGGGGTTAAATTAAGCAATGCTTCATTTTAGCCGTTTAAAACAGTCGTAAAATAACTATACAGAACGGTTGGGTTTGAAAAGATTTCGGATTCATCACAACTCAATATATCAAACGCAGATTAACTCGGATTAACGCAGATTAAATAAAAATAGATACCTTTGTACATGCAAATAATTTACATATACCACAGTGGTTTTGCCATATTAGGAGATGGAGTAACAGTTATTATTGATTATTTCAGAGATACTTTGCCTAATGTTCGAGATAAAGGCATTGTACAACAAATAAAAACCAGTATATTCGCACCTATGCATTTTACTGAGCCGTTTTTTATCTATCAGCCACAAAGGAGAAATATTCGAAATTTAATATAGTGTTAATATGAAAAAGCAATTTAGTCTTTTATTTATTTTATTAGTGTGTTTGCCTTTTGCATTAAACGCACAAGAGGACGCCAGATATCTGGCAGGAGCTGTACCCGAAGAAGACGGAAAAATAGTCTTTAAAAAAGAATTCAGCTTACCTGGAACTTCAAAAGAAGTTATTTACAACGCTATCCACCAATGGATGGAAGACAGATTAAAACAGAATGAAAACAACAGTCGTGTAGTATATACCGACGAAAGTAAAGGAATTATATCAGGTACAGTAGAAGAGTATCTTGTTTTCAAATCTTCTGCTTTATCTTTAGACAGGGCAATTATCAATTATCAAATCAATGCTACATGTTCTACCGGCGAATGTATACTCGAAGTAGAAAGAATACGCTATACATACGAAGATGAAAAACTTACTGCCGAAGATTATATATCCGACAAAAATGCTTTGAACAAAACCCAAACCAAACTTGTACGCGGATTATCTAAGTTTCGTATAAAAACAGTAGATTATTTCGACGAATTGTTTGCTGGTGCCCAGAGTGCCCTTGCTCTAAATGTATCGGGAATGGCTACTCCAGAGCCAGTTGTTACAATTCCACAACAAAGAGTTACTGTTAAAACCACAGTAGAAGAGTCTGCAGTAAGAGTAACAACTCCCACTGCTCCAACTCCAATCACTACTACTGCAGCTCCAATCACAACTTCTGCTCCAATCACTACTACTGCAGCCAATTTAGATGGATATCGTCAGATTGCTCCTGATAAATTACCTGGCAATATCATTAAAATGCTTAACGACGATTGGATGCTTATTACAGCAGGTACTAAAGATCAATTCAATATGATGACTGCCAGCTGGGGCGGATTGGGTATGTTATATGGTAAACCAATAGCAATGTGTTTCATTAATCCTACACGCTATACATATCAGTTAATGGAGAAAAACGATACTTATACATTTACCTTCTATACCGAAGCGTATCGTGATGCATTGAAATATTGTGGAAGCACCTCAGGCAAAAACACCGATAAAGTAAAAGGATCAGGATTAACTCCTATCACAACACCAAACGGCAGTCAGGCATTTGGCGAAGCATGGTTAATTATTGAATGCCGCAAACTTGTTTCCCAATCTATTACTCCCGAAGCTATTAACAACGAAAAGGTTAAAGAAGAGTGGATAGGTAAACAACTACACAAAATGTATATTGGTGAAATTATTAATGTGTGGGTGAAATAGAATTAAGAATTAGAAATTAAGAATTAAGAATTTCTAATGCGCCATCGCAATATTCTTAATTCTTAATTCCTAATTCTTAATTTATTTATGCCTACTGGCTCTTTTCCTTCTTATCTCAGCTTTCTTTTTGGCAGCAGCCGATCCGTGTGTACCTTTAATATAGGTTGTTTTCTTTGCTTTTGTTTTAACTTTCTTCTCATCTTTTCCGGAGTCCTCTTTCGCTTTTCCTTTAAAAACGATTCCTCCAGTCATTGCTTTTTCTATTTCATTACTCATATTTGAAATAATTTTGCTGCAAAGATAGTCTTTTTAATTGAGTAAAATTTATCTTTGCGCATCAAGAAAAATTATATGAGTATCACAACAAACCATCTTACCCCCGACAAAGACCCAATGGGAGCAGCCATTGCCGAATATTATGTTCATGGCAAAGCTGATAGATTACGGGTATTTTCTTCACAATTCGATGAAGATGCAATCCACGTCAGACAATTATTTCGCAATTTCAAGCAAATGCCGCCACTAGAAAAAACGGCTTTAAAACTAGCAGAAGGAAAAATACTTGATGTAGGCGCAGGCAGTGGATGCCATACACTGGCATTACAAGAAATGGGCAAAGAAGTCTGTGCAATAGACATCTCTGTTCGCTCTGTAACAATTATGAGATTACGAGGAGTAAAAGATGTGCAACTAATGAATTTATTCGACGAGCAATTTCTTGGCTCCTTTGATACCATTCTTATGCTTATGAACGGATCGGGAATTATTGGGAAGATAGAGAATTTCCCTGTTTTCTTTCGGAAAATGAAGCAACTGCTTCGTCCCGGGGGATGTATATACATGGATTCGAGCGATTTGAAATATCTTTTCGAGGATGAAGATGGCAGCTATGTTATTGATCTTGCCGGCAACTATTATGGAGAAATTGATTTCCAGATGCAATATAAAGATATTAAAGGAGAACCTTTTGATTGGCTGTATGTAGATTTTGAAACATTAAGCCTATATGCCAACCAAAATGGATTCAATGCAGAGTTAGTAAAAGAAGGCACACACTATGATTATTTAGCCAAACTTAGTCTTAAAGTATAATTATAAAGAAAATGAAAAAAATCGGATGCTTGTTAATACTCCTATCAGCCTGTTTATTTGTGCTGGCACAATCGCCAGTAGATAAAGGTTTACGAACCATCAACCGTAATACGGCCGAAGCATATATTGGGTTTCTGGCAAGTGATTTTCTGGAAGGTAGAGAAGCTGGTACCCGTGGCGGACGAATAGCGGGCGAATACATTGTATCCTGCCTAAAAATAATGAGTGTTCAACCATTTGTTGAAGGCTATTATCAACCATTTGAAGTTTATACTGGAAAGCAAATGAACAACATACTTGGAGTTATACCCGGAAAAATATCCAACGAATATGTAATTGTAGGAGCGCATTATGATCATCTGGGAATAAACCCTAACCTGGAAGGCGACTCCATTTACAACGGTGCGGATGATAACGCTTCTGGCGTTTCGGCTGTTTTGCAAATAGCAAAAGGATTTGTTGAATCGGGAATCAAACCCCAAAGAACTGTTATTTTTGCTTTCTGGGATGGGGAAGAGAAAAAATTATTAGGCTCAAATTTCTTTGTAGAAACCTTCGCAGACTTGAACAACATTAAATGTTACATGAATTTCGACATGATAGGCCGGAACAACGATGAGAGTAAACCTAATCATGTTGTTTATTTCTATACCGATACTCACCCCCAGTATGGTGAATGGCTAAAGAACGACATCAAGCAATATGGTTTTTCGTTAACACCTGATTATCGTCCGTGGGATAAACCTGTAGGCGGAAGCGATAATGCTTCGTTTGCAAAGCATAATATACCCATTATATGGTATCATACCGATGGGCATCCCGATTATCACAAGCCAAGCGACCACCCGGAGAAAATAAATTGGGATAAGCTTGTAGAAATTACCAAAACAGCCTATCTCTTAATGATGAAATTAGCAAACGAATAAAATGGCAGATACCAAAGTTGTTTTACTTACCGGAGGAAGCGCTGGCATTGGCCTCGAACTGGCAATTCTATTAATGGAAAAGGGCGTTCGCGTATATTCTGCTTCGCGCCGCCTGTCTGAGGTTCGAAAAGCATCTTCGGGCAGCGGAGAGATAATCCCTGTACAGATGGATGTAAATGTTGAATCGGATATTCAAGCAGTTATCAGCCGTATTTTAAAAGAAAACAGCAGGCTCGATGCTGTTGTTTGCAATGCCGGAAACGGAATAGCAGGCTCTATTGAAGATTGCAACGAAAGTGAAACCAGATTCCAACTCGAAACAAACTTTTTTGGAGCTGTTAAAACCATTCAAGCCTGCTTACCGGTTTTCAGGAAACAGGGAGGTGGTAAAATTATGGCTACCTCTTCTATTGCTGCAATTACTCCTATTCCTTACCAGGCTTTTTATTCGGCCGGAAAAGCTGCTTTATCTATTTTTATGCAAGCATTAGCTATTGAAACCAAACCTTTTGGCATACAGTGCTGTACAGTGCTTCCCGGCGATACAAAGACAGAATTTACCAACACCCGAAAGTACACTATAAAATCGCAATCGGCAGATTCGGCTTATACAAAAAGGATGAAAAAAGCCGTTCAAACAATGGAGAAGGATGAAAAGAACGGTATGGAAGCAAAATATGTAGCAACGAAAATGGCCAAACAGCTTTTACGCAAGCGTATGAAGGCTGTGGTAGTACCTGGAATCGGCTACAAAGTAATTTATTCCATTTATAATTTATTTCCATTATCTTTCAGACTTTGGGTAATTAGCAAAATCTATTAGAGCTAAGCACTGAAAGTGCGTTCGATTTAGCCTAGGGTTTTAACCCTGGGTATGTACGATATGTACCAATCAGAGTGCTGTAAGCACGAACGAATAGTCTAGCTAGGGTCGTGCTTACAGCACTTCATTGCTGGAGATTGATAGCTTACCCAGGGTTAAAACCCTGGGCTAAATCGAACGGGCTTACAGCCCTTGCTTACAAACTGTAACTAATTAAAAGAACATTGTTGATTACTTAGTGTGATTCCTGCTTGTTTTTTAGTTACTTTTGCATCGAATTTAACAGACAGGAATAAAGTGGCACGAAAAAAGAAAGAACTTCCTTTATTGGAAGAAGTGACAATTATTGATGTAGCGGCCGAAGGAAAAGCCATTGCAAAAGTAAATGATTTAGTTATTTTTGTACCTTATGTGGTACCGGGTGATGTAGTAGACATACAAGTTAAACGTAAGAAAAACAAATATGCCGAAGGAGAAGCAGTGCATTTCCACAAATACTCGGATACACGTGCTGTTCCTTTCTGCGAACACTATGGAGTATGTGGTGGTTGCAAATGGCAGGTTCTCCCCTACTCCGAACAAATCAGGTATAAACAGAAACAAGTAACAGACAATCTTACCCGGATAGGTAAAATTGAACTGCCCGAAATCTCTCCTATCCTAGGATCGGCAAAAACAGAGTTCTATCGTAACAAACTGGAATTTACTTTCTCGAACAAACGTTGGCTTACTTACGAAGAAATTAAGCAGAATGTTAAATACGATCAGATGAACGCGGTAGGATTCCACATTCCGGGAGCATTCGATAAAGTGCTGGCTATTGAGAAGTGTTGGTTGCAGGATGAAATTTCCAATCGTATCCGCAACTCTGTGCGCGATTATGCATACGAGCATAATTATTCGTTCATAGATTTACGCTCTCAGGAAGGGATGTTACGTAATATGATTATCCGTACATCAACTACTGGAGAGTTGATGGTTATCCTGATCTGCAAAATTGTTGAGGATAGTGAAATGGCACTTTTTAAACAGATGCTACAACACATAGCCGACTCTTTCCCCGAAATAACCTCGTTGCTTTATGTAATAAACAATAAATGCAATGATACAATCAACGACTTGGATGTACATGTTTTCAAAGGAAACGATCATATCTTTGAAGAAATGGAAGGGCTACGTTTTAAGATTGGTCCTAAGTCTTTCTATCAAACCAACTCCGAACAAGCTTATGAATTATACAAAGTAGCACGTAACTTTGCTGGTCTTACTGGTGACGAATTGGTTTATGACCTTTATACCGGAACCGGAACCATAGCCAACTTTGTAGCCCGTCAGTCGCGTAAAGTTATTGGTATTGAATATGTTCCCGAAGCCATTGAGGATGCAAAAGTTAATGCAGAGATCAATAAAATTGAAAACACCCTCTTCTTTGCCGGGGATATGAAAGACATTCTTACACAAGATTTTATCAATGAATATGGCAAGCCGGATGTAATTATTACCGATCCTCCACGGGCCGGCATGCATCAGGATGTTGTAGACGTTATTCTTTTTGCCGAACCCAAACGCATTGTGTATGTTAGCTGTAACCCAGCTACACAAGCGCGTGATCTGGCACTTCTGGATATAAAATATAAAGTAACCGCTGTTCAACCGGTAGATATGTTTCCGCATACTCACCATGTAGAGAACGTTGTACTACTTGTAGCTCGTAACTAGCATATATGGAAAGAAACAATAAGAGCAGGAAAAAAGATACACCTGTAAAACAAGGTGGAAATAAGAAGAAGTTCTCCAATACGGGTATTCCGGATAATAAGAAAGCTCGTGCTAAAGCTAAATTTACGGTATATACTGTTAAGGAAGCAGGAGAATTACTTGATTTCCTTATTAAAGTAAAAGAGGGTATCAGTCGTAACTCGGCAAAATCATTGCTTGCCCACCGACAGGTATATGTAGACAATGTAATTACAAGCCAATATAACTTTGCCCTTAAACCAGGCATGAAAGTGCAGATAAGCAAAGAAAAAGGAAAAAAGGAATTTCACAGCAGCTATCTGAAAATTCTATATGAAGATGCTTATCTGATTGTAATTGATAAAAAAGAAGGATTGCCTGTTACATCGACCAAACTCAAAGAACGTTCGGCTCACAACATATTAAGCGAATATGTTGCCCGGTCGGGTAAGCCCAACCGCATATATACAGTAAACCGGCTCGATAAAGACACATCAGGTTTGGTAGTTTTTGCCAAAGATGAAAAAACCCGGGATACTTTCAACGAATATCGGGATGAGATATTTAAATCGGTACGTTTTGTTGGCATCGTAATCGGAGATATTGATAAAGATAAAGGTATAGTAGCTTCCTGGCTAAATGAAAATAAGCTATATGTAACTTATACTGCAGTTTCTAACAACAACGACGAGAAAGCTATTACTCATTTTAAAACAATAAAACGGGCAAATGGCTATTCGCTGATTGAATTCGATTTGGGTCAGGGAAAGAAGAATCAAATACGGGTTCATATGGATAACCTGAAATTCCCTATATTGGGAGATAACAGATTCGATGAAACAAATCCTCTGAAACGGCTGGCATTACATGCCTTCAAACTGGAGTTCTACCATCCGGTAACCGAACGATTAATGGAATTCGAAACCGTTTATCCAGCAGAGTTTAAAAAATTAATGCTTAAATCTGTTGAGTGAGTAATGAGTTTTGAGTAATGAGTTTCGAGTTATAATTCTGCATAGATCTCATTACTCAAAACTCATTACTCATTACTCAACTATCCTGGTATTCTTATTTTCTGTCCCGGGAATATTTTATTCGGATCTTTTATTATATCCTTATTGGCTTCGTAAATACTTCGCCATGTTACTCCGGGATAGTTTTTAGCTATTTTACTTAGGCTGTCGCCCGACTTCACTTCATAAATAGCTTCACCACCTTCTTTTTCTTCTATATTCAGAATCAAATCACCTGCACGCATATCCGGATCTATTTCATTATAAATCTTCCACAGTTCATGCTTTACAGCAGGAGTTGTACTACCCGAAACATAGAGAATATTGTTATTTTCAGTGATCGAAAGATCTGAGATATCCGATTCACCAGCTAACTTAATTAGTTTGCTATATTTATCTCTTAGTCCCATTATTTCACAGTCATATTATTGGTTACTTTTTTCACACCTTCTGCTTCGTTAGCTATTTGCATCACTTTTTGCAAGTCGGCACGCTTAACATTTCCACTTAAAACAACTTCGCCGTTTGCTACTGCTACTTTCACATCGGTGTAGTTACTTGTTTTATACAGGTTTTCAATTGCAGTTCTGATATTGGCATCCACATCAACCTTTACAGTTGGGGTAGGCTCCTGAACCGTAATATTATTCACAACCGATTTAATTCCCGGAATTGCTTTCACAACGTTTTCGGCTAACGTTCTTTCTGCTTGGTTTTCCAATACTCCTGTAAGAGTTACAACCTTATCTTTAATTGCAACCGAAACATTGCTGTACTGTGCTTTTAAAGCTTTTTCAACTTCTTGCTTAATTTTAGTATCGTTATCCGAACAAGATTGGAGTGTAATTCCGGCAAAGAACACACTCAACATTATAAATATAACTTTTTTCATAAACTTCGTTTTTAAAATAATGATAATATAATAATATAGTTAAGGTAGGTTAGAGGTTAAAAAGGTTAAAATTTCCATCCATAGCCAATCAGGAATACTCCACTGTCATCATCACCAAACATAAATTTACCTTCCACATTCAAGAAACTGCGTGCACTAAGATTATACGTTAATCCGGCACCAAGGTTAAATGCTAGTTCGGTTCTTGTATCCGAGTCAATCTTAACTCCTGCAATGGTACGTTTTCCATAAAAATTGTTTTGCATACCAAAACCAGCTAATGGATAAAACGTTAAGTTATCGGCATTTAAATCAAATACATAGTGAAGATTCAGGTTTATGTCTACCCCGGTAACTTTATCTTTAGGAAAGAAAAAAGTAACATCCGGAGCTAACCGAAAACGGTCAGACAAATTGTATCTACTTTGCGCACCAATAGCAAATCTTTCATAATTGGTTTGATATCCAATGTTTCCAATCACTGCCAGATCGCCCTTTTGCGCATACGTAGTTGCCACGGTTGCAAGAAAAGCAACTAAAAACAAAATCTTTTTCATAATTAAAGTTTAAATTAATTGTTTATATAACAAATATCAGACTCACTGATTTGAACTAAAAACATTTATACAGAAGAGTTTGTTCAAAAGTTTTTTTATAACTTTACGAGCATTAAACAAATTACCTTAAATTTGTATGGCTCATCTACACGATTTCATTGGCGACCTGGCCATTATTCTTATTACCGCAGGAATTGCTACTATATTATTTAAATGGTTAAAACAACCTGTGGTTTTAGGGTATATATTAGCCGGCTTTATTGCTGGTCCCTACATTACAATGCTACCTACCGTTACCGATATGGGTAATGTGCAAATATGGGCCGAAATTGGTGTAATCTTTCTTCTTTTTGCTCTTGGATTGGAATTTAGCTTTAAACGATTAATTGCTGTAGGAGGTACTGCATCTATTGCCACGCTCATTAATCTGGGTTCAATGATTATTATCGGATACATTGTTGGCCGGGGATTGGGATGGTCAAAAATGGATAGTATTTTTTTAGGCGGAATGCTTTCTATGTCTTCTACAACAATCATAATAAAGGCTTTTAATGATATGGGACTCCAGAAACAGAAATTTGCAGGAATTGTTTTTGGAATGCTCATTGTTGAAGATCTTGCTGCCATCCTGATGATGGTTTTATTATCAACCTTTGCTGCCAGTAGTGATATTGAGGGTACTGCTCTTTTAGGCAGCTTATTACGACTTGTTTTTTTTATTCTTATCTGGTTTATTGTAGGAATATACCTTATTCCCAGCTTGCTGAAAATAACAAAGCGATATCTCAATGACGAAACTCTCCTTATTTTATCCGTTGGGTTATGTTTGGGAATGGTTTTATTTGCTCATTATGTTGGTTTCTCGGCTGCATTAGGTGCTTTTATTATGGGATCTATTCTGGCAGAAACAGTTGCCTCCAAACACATTGAACATCTGATTGAACCACTCAAGAACTTTTTTGGTGCCATATTCTTTGTTTCGGTAGGGATGATGCTTAATCCGGGAATTATTATTGAATATGCCGGTTTAATATTTTTCCTTGTCTTTATTGTACTTGTAGGTCGTATTTTATTTGCCACCATTGGTGTGTTGGCTTCGGGCGAGGGACTCAAGGTAGCCCTGCAAGCAGGATTTAGTTTGGCGCAGATTGGTGAGTTCTCTTTTATTATTGCCACTTTAGGAATGAGCCTCGGAGTTATCAGCGATAATCTTTATCCTATTATTGTTACAGTATCTATTATTACCACCTTTACCACTCCTTATTGCATCCGATTATCTATTCCATTTTATAATTTTCTGGAAAAGCGTATCCCATCTAAATGGAGCAAACTAATTACCGGATATGCTGTATCTATGCACAAAACCGTTAATACCCAGAACGACTGGAACAAGTTGTTCAAAAGTGTTTTGTTGTTGTTGGCAATTTATTCAACGCTTGCACTGGCAGTAATTTTCCTGTTCAAACATTATATAACTCCATTTATTACTGATTATGTTCCGGGTATTTTTGGTAAAATTCTGGCCGGAGTTTTAACTATACTGGTAATGGCTCCGTTTTTGCGTGCAATTATGATGAAAAAGAATAAATCACAGGAAGTTAAAAACCTCTGGGCCGACAGTTACTTCAATAAAGGTGTATTAATATCTCTGATTGCATTCCGATTGGGCGTATGTATGATGTTGGTTTTGATGGTTCTGATACCTTTATTCCCCAAACTAACAGTTTTAATGGTTATTATTGGGTTGGCAATTCTCACACTCATCATCTTTTCGCAGGGATTTAAAACACAATCGCGCAAAATGGAAGCCCGTTTTCTGGAAAATTATAATCTGAAACAAAAATTAGCCGATAAGAAAGCTGCCGTTCCACGCATGGTAAAGAATCATCTGTTATCTAAAGAAATACATCTGGAAGAGATCGAGATATCTCCCAACTCGCCCAAAGTTGGTAAATCACTTCGGGAACTTAATTTCCGACGGAAAACCGGTGTAAGTATTGTAACCATAATCAGAGGACATGAAAGAATCAATGTGCCCGATGCCAACGAACGTCTTTATCCATACGACACAATTGTTATTGCCGGGGCTGATAAGGATATTCAAAAGCTGACACACGCTATTGAGGAACGTAAATCAAAAAAGAACACAGAAGAGGATATTCCTGAACACCAGGTTCATCTTTCGCAATATGTTATAGAAGAAGACTCCCCTATGATTGGGAAAACAATTACAGAACTGTGCATTCAGGAGAAAACCGAATGCATGATAATCAGTGTTGACCGCAACGAAATAACATTAATAAATATTCCCTCTCATTTTACTTTTAAAGAGGGAGATACCATTTTATTAGCCGGCGAGCAGAATAAACTAAATATTTTTGAGGAAAATTTTTAGCTACAGAAAATTTTCGATAAAAAAAGACTCATAAGTCTCATAGATAGTTTAATGTACTAATTGTCAATCGATTAACTTATTGCACTTTGCTAAAAAGTAAAACATAAGTACCATTTGAAGTATCATAGCCCATGACTCATAACTTTTTATCCCGGTAGCATGAAGCCTTTCTCCCGGTAGAATAAACGGTTTCTCCCGGTAGGATGAACGCTTCATCCCGGTAGGAGAAAACCTTTATCCTACCGGGAGAAAAGTGCTGTTCAAATATCTTTCTATATAGACCGAGGGGTCAATGCTATATAGACCAAAGGGTTGTTGCTATATAGAACAATGGTGCTCTGTTATATAGACCGAACCCGCTCTGCTATATAGCTTGTCATCTTTAACATTTATTTTCAACGTACAAAGAAAATTTTCCCAAAACAATGAGTATAAAAACATGCAATATATACTCCTTAGTATAATCAACCTTAGAATCGGATAAAAAAGACTTATTACATTAATCTTAAAAAATAAATTATGAAAACAGCAGGTATCATTTTTATAATTCTCCTTTACTTGAATGGAAATAACATTCTGCAAGATCAAAACACAAACGAAAGTGAATCAACTTCTAATAAGAGCCATATTACAATAAATGGCATAGGATTGCAAATGGTTGAAAGAAACGACACCATTTTTATTGATTATGATAAAGGATTGGATATAAACATTTCTTATAAAAACAAAAAACTGACCATTTTAAACAATGGTTCTTCCATACAGTTGAGTAATACAGGGAAAGTTTTTTTAATAAATTCCAAATTGCTGGATTTTAATTAAAAGAGCAAATACAAAGAAATCTCACGATTTGAACAAATAAATTTAAGTGTTAATCTTTAAAATTGAAAAACTTATGAAAAGAATTCAGCAATTATTTTTAGCTTTTGCTATTATGGGGCTTGTGTATGGATGCAAAACAGAACAAAAGAGTGTTGAGCACACTCAAAAAGATCAAAAAACAGATTTAGTTTCTACTCCCAATTACTTCCTTATAATTCAAGATACTGATACCTTTAAAGTTAACCGCCATGGAGATTTCTTGTTTGGCGATGATTATTTACAGGATACTGTTACATTATTGCAAATTTTGAAAGCAACATACAATATAGACCTTTCGCCACAAAGCGACTCTTTACACATTAAATTACGCAATCTCATTGAACAAAAGTCAACCAGTCAATTTGTTGTTTTTAAAGATAAAAATCAATATATGCTAGCGTTAAAAAAAGACACTTTCAATATTGATCGTTTTAAGGTTGATTCGCTAAGCAATGAAAGTGTGGTTATTTTTGAAAACCTGGAACTAAAGGCTAAAGATAAAACAACAACAATTAAGCAAATAAAACACAGTGCTGAAAAAACAGTAGCATATTCAGTTAAAGAGTATCGCAAGATGAAGTAGTGTTATGCCACTTAACCACAGATTAACAGATTAGTGTAATCTGATAATCTGTGGTTAATATTGACACGCCCGACATCTTACCCCTTATTAGCAACCTTCTTCACTGCCAATACATGTTTACACAATCCTCTTTCTCCTTGATATTTACTGTACCATTCGCAGGTACAACGTTCGTTTTTACTGTC
The DNA here is from genome assembly GCF_010500955.1 of Bacteroides sp. 519. GTDB lineage: Bacteria > Bacteroidota > Bacteroidia > Bacteroidales > Bacteroidaceae > Bacteroides. The sequence goes on along the minus strand of NZ_QVMJ01000023.1, from coordinate 20,109 downwards.
TAAAATAACCGTATGCCGTACCCCGCTTCCTTCAACCCGGGCTTCAATACGTTCTGAAGTTTGACTGATGATTTCTACTTTTCCATCTTCAATAAGTTTTTCTGCTCCTTTAATGCGCGGATTAAGGCTCATGATACGATTTAGTTTAAAAGGCAAACGACGATAGAAAAAACGGTTTTCATCCAGATCGAAACCAAGAAGCCCCATTGCAGCAAGCCGGGCAGTTAAACTATCTACATTCTCAAATGAAATGTTTTCTTCAATAGCAAACAGGGTTGGATTAAATGCTTGGTTGGCATAAGCATATTTATCCAGAGCGTCGACCCACTCATCCGAAACGTCATTGATAAGTGATTCTAATGCAGCTCCCTCACCCGAGAATCCTCTCCATGCATCGCGCGACAACGAAAAGCTAAACCGGATATTACCAAAATAAAGCTGCCAGGTTGTGGATTGCATGTCAGGATGCGGAAATATTTTCAATACATCAATATAAGGGAGCAAGGGTTCAAGCAACCGTAAACGATGCAAACCACCTACACAAATAGCATTTTGTGATTTTACCGGAGTAAACATGGGAGTATTGCCACGTATAATCAGATAATAATCATTCTTTACCTGTCCGCGTGGTATGCCCCGGAAAAGCTGCTGGGTTTGTATTTTATTGAATGTATGCACATTCTCGGCTTTTGAGAGATAAATCTGTACTGTACTTAACCCCTTAATCCATTTTACTGGAAGAGGAACTTTACGCTCCACTACTTTCTCGCCTTCACGGTGTAAACCTACCTGCTTCTGCCCTATCGAAAGCATTACTTTTTCATTGGGACGAATACCCCCTAAAGCCGTAAGCATAGGTTGATTAAAATCGACATTTGTAGTACCGTTATCCAGAAATTCGCCATCCAGACCATCGGGTAAAACATCAACACGGGCATAAACGCCTGCACAATGCGAAAAGCCTTCAAAACGCACACTTCCGTTTCCTGCTGTAACAATGGGATCTTTCAACAAGGCCATTTGAAAGGGCGACATGCTGAAACTTGATTTCACAATGTTTGACAGTGTAATTAAACACCGCGCCATAATAAAGGGATTGTTTACATTTCCCCAAAAGTAACAAGGAGCATCCGTATTTTTCTGTATTTCACTGTATTTGGATAGAAAAAGCTGTTCGGATGATGCTTCTTTTATAAGCTGCGAAGGTTGTGCGTAATGATAAGTTAGTAAGTCGCTCATGTTTCTTTTATTTTTTATTAATGATTCGTTCTATTATTTTCTTCAAACTTTTTTCGTCCTGCCATTTATGCATCTGAGTCAATTGAAGGTTTGCTGTACTATTGTTTAATACCAACAATTCGCTATATATTTCCAATAATTTCTTTAAGTTGGTTACTGTTCTATGTAATTGAGATAAAATAGCTTCCATTAAAACCTGTAATTCGGTATTTTGCTGATGGGTTATATTCATCATAAACGATGTTATCAAATCAGTCAACCTTTTTACTGGTGCCCAGTCTGCATTAAACAACTTTCCAATCATCGAACCGAATTCCACATTATCTATTAGATTATGCAGAGATCGTTCCAGCCAGATTTCAGCAGCATAATTACGAATATTCCTATCCGAACAAAGAATGGAACATGCCAAAAACAGGGCTGTATAAGAGTCTACTGCTGTTTTCTGGTTGTATAACATCTGAATAGCCGGAAGCAATACATCTCTTGTTTCGGCATTTGCTACTTGCGAAAATTTAATTCTGCTTCTTACAAGCAATGCATAAGGTATGGATAGTGCTGTTGGATAAGTTAATATAAAGTTACTAATATCAGATGGACCTATACTGTAGCTTATATTATCGCCAATGCAGGCATACAAATTGTTCTGGTCTTCCCAAGGAGACAATGGAATATCCATTTGTATAAAATAATGCTCATTGTAATTTCCATCTTTTTCCTTTTCATCCGATATCTTCCAGGAGTATTTTTTCAAATGTTGCAATACTTCTTCCGGAACAAAACCTGGGCAACGCGATAAAGCCATTTGAAGGTCTATCGAATCGGGTTCCACTCCGGCTACTTTATATTGATTGATCCGTTTGTCCAGCATATCCTGCTGTATCCATGCAGGTAGATGGGTTGGGGTTGATAATAAAGGAAGATCTATCTCACGCTCTATCAAATTTAAAGCATGACACATTATACGATGATAAGGTCGAAATACCGGATATTGTTGTCCATGCCATTCGTTTAAAGGGAGTATTTGCCGGTTATATTTGTTAAATCTCTCTCTTTTTGATTCCTTAATGTCTAAATCAACGGCTTCTTCATGCATTTTGGCAATATAAGCGGCATCTGTTGGAAAGCGGCGGCATAAGTACTGGCAATAATTTATAAAGAATATAGCTGAAAGATGGTAATAGAGTCCTCTCCCCCAGAAATTTATAGACGTTGTACCATCTTTAAAATCATAACGCGAGATTGATCTGTGATAAGATAACTCATACGCTTTGATTAAAGGTATTTCTAATTGCGAAAGATTTTCGGGCTTAATCAAACTATTCAGTTTCATTATTACCGCCGGCAGCAAATCAATATATACAGGAACATCACTACCAAAGAATTTTGACAGAAAAAAAACAATATCTTCGACTGTATTAAATGCTGGTACACGCTGATTCTCGTCTATAGCCTTCAATGGTTCGGTTATCCCACAATTATCTATTGTTTCAACATGTACCAGTTCTATAAAATCAATTAATAGTTCTTTTACACTCGAAAGAATTGCATCCTGATAAGGCACTAATGATTCCTTTATTAAATCAGAATAAGGAACTCCATATTGTTTTATTATCTTCGCTGTTTTCTGTTGAATAGCTTCATCTTTATTCAAAAACAAATAAGCCAGTTCACAACATATTTGTCCCTGTTTTTCGGGATGATTCTTTGCTACTTTTTCGGCTATAGTAAGCGTAGAAAGAAGTATCGATTTTACTTCTGACATAAGAAGTACCGGAAGATGGGATATAAAGCCATCGATCTGGAATTTTTCACTGCCAGCAATTTGCTTTACACTATTAAGAGCTGTATTGACTAGCTTTGAGTATTTACTGGAAAATGTAGCAAATAATTCATCCTGCAACTCAAGTAGTTCTTCTGTAGTAGGTTTCATTGCTATAAACAAATTTGCAAACCAACCAGTAGGCCCACTTTTAAAGTCGTAAGTTATGGTAAGCAATATTCCTTTTAAAACCCGCATCCTGCTAATACGGCCGGATGCTGTATATTTCAAAAAAATACGGGTCCATGCATCTTGTATATCAGCATCTTTTGGAGAATATTCACTATAATCGAACATACTTACTTCGTACTTAAACAGTGTCCAGATATGCTCATCAAATACAAGAGGGTCGAGTTCCAGAAAAGCATCAGTAGAACATCTTTTTCTTGATTTTTCATCAAAATAAAAGGGAGCACGTCCTAAACTACGGGCTATAAGAAGCTCATCCGGTTCAATATATCCTTTCAATGTCCACCGTAAAAGATCGGTATAGCTAAGAGGATTCCAGCTATTTTTTGCTTTTTTATTGTATACTTTCGAAAACCAAGCCGGACAATACCATTCCAATACTTCATCTACCAGTTCCAGAGTATTATTATAAAACCATTCAGTAAGTTTTATAAATTGTGATTCGGTAGCACATACCAGAGTCGTTACATAAAATATCTCCCTGTTTTCTTTGTATGTCGATTTACTGGCACACTCACGTAAAAAAGGAAGAAGAGCTTTTTTATCTTTATTTTTTAATTCCTTCAAGAAAGGAATTATTTTATTACGCTGATTATTGAAATATATTTTCTTAAAACTCTCAACAATTTCATTTCCTGTATTCATAGTATTGGTTTTACTCATTTACCTTTACTCATTATTTCGTGTACAATATTCTTTAATACACTATTGTTTTTCCACTTTTCTACAATTTTTGTTCGCTCAATATTTTTAGTTTCGTTCAAAGATAGTAATTGATTATATATCTCGAGTACACCTTTCAAATGCTTCACGGTTTTATCGCCCATTCCATCAATCATAGCAGCAAGTAGTTCTTCTAAAGCACAGTTATGCGGAACACTTATATTAAGCATTGTTTTCTCAAGTAACTGATTGAAGTTTTTTAAAGAAAGCCATCCCGATTTATTAATATCTGCCATAATCTCTCCTAAAACTTTATTATCAATAAGTTCACCCAAAACCGTTTCGCTCCACAAAGTGGCTGCATAATTTCGGATTGTTTTATCCGAAGCAAAAAGAGAAATGGCAAGCAACTGTATTTCCGGATTTGACAATGATATATGTAATTCAATACATGCTTTCAAAGCATTTATTACAGATGCTTTGCGTATTGTATCTCCTTCGGAAAAGTCATCAATAATATATAATACATAGGCAATTATACTATCATGGTGATAAGGTGCCGAGGTTATCAGTTTTGTAATGTCTTTGGGTAATAGTTTACTACTGGTAAACAAACTATAATAATATTCTGCCAAGAAAACTGATTCATTGTGCTGCTTTACATTGTAAATCGGAGGATTTAGTTTTAAAAAGCTTATGTTTTCAATTGTTTTTATTTCGAACGAATAGTTTCCAGTAAAACAGGCTCTCGGAATATTATAACCCCATTTTGAAGCATATTTTGGAACCTGATGCGGATATTTACAAACCGTTGCAGTCATCCACCAGGAAGGATTGCTAATTTCTAACGATGGCGCAGATACTTTTGGATTCAGTAAATAAAGCATTAAAGATTTTATTTCCCCTTCTAATTCTGTTTGGGCCAGCTTTATTGCTTCAGTAGTATTATCTAAAGCACACCGCTGAAGTGCTAACTGCATATCAAATCCATTAGGAGTACACTTATTATCCTGATATTGTTTTAACCGCTGAATTAAAACTACCGGATCTATCCACATAGGCGCATGGGTAGGAGTAGATAATAAAAGGAATTCATTACCCGATTTCATTGATTTGAGAACAGCAGTCAGTAAAAAGTAAAACGGATAAAGTTCATAATGATTAAATGCGGTTAACCAGATAGAAAGATCCAATCGACCATTTTTTTGCAAATGCTGTTGTAGTTCCAAAGTGATATCCGGATACATCGAAGTAAGATATTTACCATAACTTACCATAAAGAATGCAAAGGTACGCCCAATTAATCCCGACCTTAAAAGTGTATCAGCACTAACTTTAGTTACTTTTTTTAAAACAGGATCCAGTTGGTTTATATTGTTTTGTGTTAAATGAGCACTAAACTTCTGTACATAGTGGGGTAACATAAATAAGTGCCATTCTTCTTCCGATTCAAAAAGTTCGTCCAGATACGCAATGAAATCATTAAATGTTTCGGCTACCGGTATTTTGGTTTCTTTACGTATATGGGGCTTTATAACAAACCTATCCAAATCAGATATTTCCTGCATTTCTGGTAAAGCCGGTGTTTCCGGGGTAGGTAATATTTCAATATCCTGATCCAGCAATGGTTTAAATGGGGGTAATATGTAACTATCATACTGTTTAAGAATGGCTTTTTGTTGTTCCGGATGAGAATATGCTGTAATATACTGAACTATCCTAGACTGAATAAGTTCATCCTGACATATAAAACCAACTGCTAATACATCTACCAATTTTGATGTTTGCGTATACACTTCGAGTAGTTTCAATAGTATATCAATTGCCAAATCAATAATAGACTTTACACCCGACTTCAGTGTTATAGAAATATGGGTTAGAAATTCATCTAATTGAAAACCGGGGACAGTACAAATATATCTGATATACTCTAAAATAGCAGAGATGCTTTTGGTATATGTGGATGTTAATAACTGAAATAGTTCCGTTTGAATAGCAAACAGCTCGGACAAAGATGGATCTAATTTGCTAAATAATTCCATAAACCAGTTAACCTGATTACGACTCAAATTACTACGATTAACTGTTAACAAGCATTCTCTTAATACGTGAATCCGGTCTATATATTTATTTGCTATGAGCGCTCTGAAAACGGTTTTCCAGTTTTCATTTCCGGTTCCCTCAATCAAATCGCAATATATATCCGAAGGATATTGAAAAAGAAACCACACATGTTCTTGAAGCGTTTGCGGATATTGGGTAAGTTTTTCAATCTGAAACAAATACCGGTTACTGTATGTGTCGAAAGCAAACGGATGAAAAATTAAAGTTGCTACAATCAGTTCGGGTGTAGGAGTAATGTATCCTTTTGCTTGCCAATGTATTATTTCATTATACGAAAAGTCTCTCAGTTTATTATTCAGGCGATTATCATTAATATATGCATTTAGCCATTCCGGGCAATACCATTCCAGTATATCGTCAATACAAATTTTTTCCATCAGTTCATATTGAGTATATTCATGAAACTTAATAAAACCGGAAGTCAGATTATTTAAATTAATACGGTTCCTTTTATAATCATTGTAATCCAGACAAATAAATGCTGCAATAGAAAGAATAGTGAACTGCGCCATTGTGCCACGAATTTCACTAAAGTCTCCTTGATGTTGATAAGTAGTATAATATTTTATTCTATCCTTAACTACCGGTGCTAGTTCTTTGCGTTTCGCTTCATCGAGTTTTCGGAAAAAAGGAATTGTTTCAATAACTTTTTCGTTCTCAATAATCTCCAATAACATCTCCTTCATAATTCTAATTTAGTATTCTGTATTTTAGAACAAAAAAACGATTTATTTTATAACCAATTAGAAAATCATTGCAAGTTAAATAAAAAAGGTGAAGATACCCTGAAGTATTTTCACCTTTTCTATTATTTATTTTCTTTATATTTATCTTAAACGATCGGCAGCTTTCACCATCACTTCATCTTTTCCAATTGCCCTGATAGCCAAATAATTAAAAATTATAGCAATTAAGGGTAGGCACAATGCCCAATTTATACGGAAATCATTAAAGTTATCTTTCAAAGCAAAAAAGAAAGCCACAAAAACCAAATAATATCCTATTAACAGAATACTATTAAATATAGAAAATCTTATTTGCAGAACCCTGTTTTTATATATGAATATAGTTGCCGCTGCGATGATACTACTCAACAATAAGATAGCAAATATCCCCCAGGAAGAGTGAAAGCTGTCTTTCAAATCTATTCCGAAAGGAGTAAATGTATAAGCAATAGCATCAGTATCAATAAAAAATCCCAGAGGGAGAAACATGCTTGTTATAAGCAGCCCGACAACACACAATAAATAAACTGTTTGTATGCGTTGAATCATGATTACTGTAATTTATCTTTTTCCTTTGAAGGATTTCTATAATAGATTTTTCCTTCAATATATTCCTGAGCTGCTATAAGCGTTGGTTTTGGAAGTTTTTCATAATAACGTGAAATCTCAATCTGTTCTCTGTTCTCAAAAACTTCTTCCAGATTATCATTATATGATGCAAATTCCTGTAGTTTTTTAGAAAGATCATTTTTAATTTCAACACTTATCTGATTGGAACGTTTACCAATGATAGCCACAGTTTCATAAACATTACCTGTGTCAGCACACAATTCCATCATATCCCGGGTTATTGTATTAGCCGGCGCATTTGTTTTTCTGTAATCCATAAAAAATTATAATTATTCTTCTTCTATTGTTCTACTTGATTCTTTGAATATTCTATTTGCCTCTTTCATATACTTACTTTCAGGAAATTCATTTTTAAAGGCATAATATTCATCAATTGTTTCTCTAAAACGTTCGTCTTTCTTTTCAACAATACTATGTAAAGCCATCTCATGTTTGGCACGCAGTATCAAAATAGAAAGTTCTTCACGCAAATATGTATAAGGATAATCCTTTAGTGCATTTTGTGCAGTAATTACACACGATAAGAAGTTGTTTCCATTATAGTTGCCCAGATTATAATACAATCTGGCAGCAAGAAATTCTTTCATTACCAACTTATCCTGCAAAGAAAAGATCATTTCCTGTGCTTCTTTTTTCTGAGAACTCTGTGGGAAATACTCCATAAACATTTGAAGTTCCTGAATAGCTATGTATGTACCCGATTGATCGAGGCGTGCATCCGGACTTTCCAAGTATAATGCTTTTCCCGAATGGAAACGAGCCAGTTCAGTATAAGTACCTCGTGGATAGGTATTGTAGTAGGTCATGAAAGTTTGAGCGGCAGTAGAATAATCTTTCTGATTATAGTAACTCATGCCCAGCATATAAAGAGATTCTTCTGCTTTATCTGTTCCTTTCAGAATAGTTATTACTTCATTCAGCAAAGTTGCAGCCCGAGTATACTGGCCTTTTGCAAAATAGTTTTTTGCTGCTTCATACTTATATTCATAATCTGTACTCTTCAGCAACTTGTTATATTCACCACAAGAGGAGAAAATGATAGCTGCAAGTAAAACTAAAACAAGATTTTTCTTCATGCCGTTAAAAATAATTGCGCAAAGTTACTTATTCACATTGAATAAATCAATTATAATTGGAGTTTTTGAGTTTTTAAGCTTATAAGTTTTTGAGTTTTTAAGTTTATTGGTTCCAAAACTTAAAAACTCAAAACTTATAAGTTCAAATCACAATTTGTATAGTTCACTTGCAGCAAGCAGGTCTACTTTCTTTTCTGTTAGTACTTCAATACATTTTTCCAGATTACTGGGACGTATAATAACATTGGCCGAATTGTTATTTGCAAAGGAGTACATGTATTCAATAAATACACCTTCGTCCGAAAGGAAGTTCAATACTTTAGCCAATGCACCAGGCACATTCGGGCAGTTAATACCTACCACATTTGTAATATTCACAGCAAAGTGATTTTCTTTCAATACCGCGTAAGCCCTATCGGGGTCGGAAACAATACCACGAAGAATACCAAAATCAGCATTTTCTGCAATGCAAAGGGCAGACAGATTAATATCTGCTTTAGCTAAAACTTCTGTTACTTCTGTTAAACGGCCTGTATTATTTTCAAGAAAGATGGAAAGTTGTTTTGCTATCATAATATTTAGAATTTTAAAATGTTCTTTTATCAATCACACGTTTGGCTTTACCGGTACTACGTTCAATACTGCGAGGTTCTGCCAGTTTCACATCTACACCAAGTCCTAATACACTTTGTAAACGCCCGGTAATTTTTTTCTTCAAAGCCACCATTTTATTAATTTCATCGGAATAATAATCTGGACGTACTTCTACGCGAAGCTCCATTCTATCTGTATTATTAATACGATCAACAGTTAATAAATAATGTGGTTCGAGTTCCTCCATTTTCAGAATAACAGATTCAATTTGTGTTGGGAATACGTTAACCCCACGAATAATCAACATGTCATCGCTTCTGCCAAGTATTCTATCCATCCTTACCAGTGTACGACCACAATCGCATTTTTCATGGTGCAAGGCCGTCAGGTCTTTTGTACGATAACGCAAAAGCGGCATTCCTTCTTTGGTAAGATGTGTAAATACAAGTTCTCCTGTTTCACCAGATTTTACAGGTTGTAAAGTATGCGGATCAACTATTTCCGGATAAAAATGGTCTTCGTTTAAATGGGTTCCATGTTGGCATTCACATTCATAGCCTACACCAGGACCAGCTATTTCACTCAATCCATATATATCATAAGCTTTTATGCCAAGTTTTTCTTCTATTTCTTTCCGCATGTTCTCGGTCCACGGCTCTGCACCTAAAGCTCCTATTTTAAGCTTTAACTCATTCCTGTCAATACCGGAATCTTTTATTGCATCTGCCATAAATAAAGCATACGAAGGTGTACAACAAAGTACTGTTGCCCCAAAATCGTGCATCAGAGTTATTTGTTTTTCGGTATTTCCACTCGACATCGGAATTACTGAGGCGCCAATATGTTCGGCACCGTAATGGGCGCCCAATCCTCCGGTAAACAATCCATACCCATAAGCAACCTGAAAAAAATCGGTGCTACCAGCTCCATAAGCAGTAAAGCATCGTGCAAGACATTCGGTCCAGGCCGATAAATCTTTCCGGGTATATCCTACTACTGTGGGCTTTCCGGTTGTTCCTGATGATGCATGTATACGTACAATCTGGCTCATAGGCACTGCACACAATCCAAAGGGATAATTATCGCGCAAATCATGCTTGGTGGTAAAAGGCAGTTTTACAATATCATCTATATCGTTAATGTCGTCGGGCGTTATACCCAGTTCCTGCATTTTTTTCCGATAGAATGGTGTGTTGTGATATACGTGCTCTACTGTTTTCTTTAAACGAATGCTCTGAATCTTTCTTAAGCTTTCACGATCCATGCATTCGATATTTTCATTCCAGATCATCTTTATATTATAATTTTATATGAATTAGCAGCTTTTTGTTATAAGATGGTGCAAAGTAAAAGATTTATTTTGAGTAAACAAATAAAACTATGATGAAAATCACACTAGTAAAAATACAAAGAAAAGTATTTTTAACGGAAGAATCCGTACTTTTGTCCGAATAATCGTTAAAACATATATTTATGAATTTCTATACCGTTCTATGGCCCAACGAATGGGTTAAAAATATAATGAAAAATGGAGATGCAGGACCTCTTACTGTTATCTATGGTGGTGAACACACTTCACAACCCTCTTTGAGTAAAGTAAAAGCTGGAGATGTTATTTATGCTGTAAGAGTAGAGAAAGGACAGCTTTTTATTATGGGAAGATTAACTGTTGCGGAAATTCAGAATGCAGATGAATACATTAAAAACAACCTTCAAATTAATCCCGATAATGAAATGTGGGACTCTTATACATACAAAAATAAAAAAACAATCAAGCACAATGTTCCACGCACTTGCACCGATGATGCTGCGTTAGGTGTAGATGGTTCAACTATCGAAAACCGTCTATTTCCAAACGAACTTATTCCTCACTTAAAACTGGGACCTATTGGAAAAGAAGTACCGGCTAAATTGAAAAATGGCCAGATACTATCATTAACCTTCCAAGGGCACGTCCGCAGAATAAGTGAGGAATCGGCTAAGATGTTTGATTGTTTATTTTAATTTCTTCCCAATATAGAACACATACCCATAGAACTCCTTATATTTAAGGTATAGGCTTTCTTCATGGCGCTGACCTGCAATTAAGTCTTCTACCATTTTATTGCCAGGATACTTTTTCAGGAACTCTTCCTGTGCCTTATGGCATGGTGCATAAAAGTATTCTGTCCAACAATTTTCGGGTAAAATAAAGGTAGCAACAGGAACGTATCCGGCTTGCTGCATTTGGGCAACTTTATTAGGAATAGTATCTATTTCGGGATAGTTTTCCATCCAGAATTTGTTGATCTCATCAGGACGTTCGTTGGTAAACCACGATGCTTCCGATGCAGCGATATAACCGCCTGTTTTCAAATACTGCCTCCATTCGTTCAATCCTCGTTCAAAACCTATGTTATAGATGGCACCTTCGGACCATATAAGGTCTAAAGATTCTTTTTCGAAAGGAAGAGGATCTGTCATTGAACCAATAATGCCCTTTACTCGCCCATGTAAGTTGAGTTGTTCTGCATTTCGATTGAAGATTTGAATGAAATCCGGAAACAAATCAAGTCCGGTAACCTGGCCCGAGGTGTGCTGTGCCAAAGTCATTGTTTGCCCACCTGTGCCGCAACCTATGTCGGCCATGCGAGATTCTTTTGTCAGGTTATCAATAAAGCTCAATGCTTTGAGAGTTACTGCCGGACTTCCGGGTCCTTGTCGTTCTACACCAGCAAAATATTCGCAGATTAAATTAAAATCGAAATCGTGAATTGTTTTAGTATTATTGTTACTCATGATGTTTTTAAATTATTATTATAGCAATGAGGTAGATATAAAATACACCTATCACATGACTAAATTATTGTTATATATATGTATATGAAAATAACTCGGGCAAGAACATGCCTGAGTATAAAATAAGGGATAACCTTAGCAGAACGCTAAAGTTATTTACTTCACCAAATCCTTCTTAGTTGTTGTCATGCGGCAAAGATACATCTTTTTTTTAGAATTGAAGTGTTTTCTCATTTTTTCTCCACTACAATGATAAAATGGCCATGGATAGATTCGCTGCTGATAATCAACAAATTGCAGTACCACCGATTTTTAAAGCCTGAGAAAAAAGTTTCATCTGTTTTTTAAGGCTTGAAACAAAAGTATCAACTAGGGTGGTACAAAAGTGCCACAACTAAGATACTTTTGTATCACAAGCGTGGCACTTTTGTACCATAGGCATGATACAATTGAACAAATAATCATTATCTACATTAAACAATTTGTGTATCTCAATTATTTTAGCGAATATTGTTCTTAATTAGTAGCTAACATTATCAGCCAATGAATTTTGAATTAATATCTCCATATAAACCAACCGGCGACCAGCCGGAGGCAATAGCACAACTAACCGAAGGGCTACTCCAAGGCACCCACGCACAGACACTATTGGGTGTTACAGGCTCGGGAAAAACATTCACCATTGCAAATGTTATCAAAAACATTAATAAGCCCACACTGATATTAAGCCATAATAAAACGCTTGCAGCACAATTATATAGTGAGTTTAAAAGTTTTTTCCCCAACAATGCTGTTGAGTATTATGTATCCTATTACGATTATTATCAACCGGAGGCTTATTTACCCGGATCGGATACGTATATAGAGAAAGATCTTCAAATAAACGATGAGATTGATAAATTACGGCTGGCAGCTACATCCTCTCTACTTTCGGGCAGGCAAGATGTTGTTGTTGTATCTTCTGTATCCTGTATCTATGGTATGGGTAACCCTGCCGACTTCTATAATAATGTAATAGAGGTACAGGTAGAAAAAAGTATTAGCCGAAATGTATTTCTTAGAAAACTTGTAGATAGTTTATATGTACGTAATGATATTGATTTAAACCGGGGAAATTTTCGTGTAAAAGGTGATACGGTAGATATTGCCCTTGCATATACCGACAATATACTACGGGTTATTTTCTGGGGTGATGAAGTAGAATCTATTGAAGAAGTTGACCCAGTAACTAACTTTTCACTAAGCAAATTTAATGCTTATAAAATATATCCGGCCAACTTGTTTATGACCACAAAGGAAACAACCCTAAGGGCTATCCACCAGATTGAAGACGATTTGACCAAACAAGTTGCCTACTTCGAGTCCATAGGCAAACCCTATGAGGCAAAGCGATTGTATGAGCGTGTAACGTATGATATGGAAATGCTACGCGAACTGGGACATTGTTCGGGCATTGAAAACTACTCGCGTTACTTTGATGGCCGCGAACCCGGAACACGTCCTTATTGCTTGCTCGATTTCTTTCCGGAAGATTTTCTTATGGTTATTGACGAAAGCCATGTAAGTGTGCCCCAAATCAGAGCGATGTATGGGGGCGACCGTGCCCGTAAAACAAATCTGGTAGAGTATGGCTTCCGGCTTCCGGCTGCAATGGATAATCGTCCGTTAACATTCGACGAATTTCAGGGAATGTTAAATCAGGTAATATATGTAAGTGCAACCCCAGCCGATTATGAGCTAATACAATCGGAAGGTATTGTGGTTGACCAGGTTATCCGCCCAACGGGGTTGCTCGATCCTGTTATTGAGATCCGTCCCAGCATGAATCAGATTGATGATCTTATGGAGGAAATTCAGTTGCGGGTAGAGATAAACGAAAGAGTGTTGGTAACTACACTTACAAAACGTATGGCCGAAGAACTGAGCGAATATTTATTGAATCATGGTATTCGTTGCAACTACATTCACAGCGATGTTGATACACTGGAACGAATAAAAATCATGGACGACCTGCGTCAAGGTATTTTCGATGTACTTATAGGTGTAAATCTTCTGCGTGAAGGTCTTGACCTACCCGAAGTATCACTTGTTGCAATTCTTGATGCTGACAAAGAGGGTTTTCTACGTTCGCACCGGTCGCTAACTCAAACTGCAGGAAGGGCTGCCAGAAACATTAATGGCAAAGTAATTATGTATGCCGATAAAATAACAGAAAGCATGCAACTTACTATTGATGAAACAAACCGGAGAAGAGAAAAGCAACTTGCTTATAATGAAGAGCATGGTATTACTCCTACACAAATTAAAAAAGCTCGAAACTTATCTGTTTTCGGTTCTAATACAGAAGAGGTTACAACAGGAAACGTTTACATTGAACCCGAAAACCCAAATCTGGCTGCCGACCCAGTTGTTCAATATATGACCAAACCGCAACTCGAAAAAAGCATAGAAAGAACACGTAAATTAATGCAGGAAGCAGCTAAGAAACTGGAATTTATTGAAGCCGCCCAGTATCGTGACGAACTTATTAAATTACAAGATATTTTAAAGGAAAGATGGCCTTAACAAGCATAATATTTAATTTCATAGCACAAAATCTTAATCTATGTTATAAAACACAGGTTTATGAATGGAAAATTTGCAGATTTCCACGAAGTCCGTATCTTTGCAATGTGTTTTTCATAGTATTAGATTTAAGGTTAACAAAGGTTGGGATCAGGCGTGATCCCTTTTTTTATGCCCATACATTTATGAGAAAATTTCTGTTGTTCATACTTTCGGTTTTATACCTGTCACTCCCCACGCAAGCACAAAAAGTTGGACTCGTTTTAAGTGGTGGTGGTGCAAAAGGCCTCACACATATTGGTATAATCCGGGCCCTCGAAGAAAATAATATTCCTATTGATTATGTAACCGGTACATCCATGGGAGCCATTATTGGAGCACTCTATGCCATGGGGTATTCTGCCGACGATATGGAAACTCTTATTGGTTCGGAAGATTTTGCCAGATGGTACACAGGGAAAGTTGAGGAAGATTATATGTACTATTTCAAAGCTAATCGCCCTACTCCCGATTTCTTTAATATCCGCCTGTCGTTTCAAGACTCTCTATCCAACGTTACTTCGCAATTTCTTCCAACCAGCGTTGTTAACCCAATCCAGATGAATCTGGTATTTATTGAATTATTTGCTGCTGCCACAGCCGCCAGCAAAGGTAATTTCGACAATTTATTTGTTCCTTTCCGATGCATTGCATCCGATGTTTATAACAAAAAAGAACTGGTTTTAAAAGATGGTGACCTTGGCGATGCAGTCCGGGCATCCATGAGTTTTCCTTTTGTATTTAAACCAATTGAAATAGATGGAGTTTTGGCATACGATGGTGGTATTTACAACAACTTTCCAACCGATGTTATGCAAACAGATTTGCAACCAGACATTATTATTGGAAGTGTAGTAGCTAAAAACCCGTCGAAACCAGACGAGAAAGACATTATGAATCAATTGGAAAACATGATCATGCAAAAAACAGACTATACTATGGCCGACTCGTTGGGCATTTTGCTGACCTTCCGCTATGATAATGTAACTCTGATGGACTTTCATAAACTGAAAGAACTGGAAAAAATAGGTTACGATCGTACCATGAGTATGATGGACTCTATTAAAAGCCGGATTCATCGTCGGGTAGATAAGGAAAATGTTCAACTACGCCGCATGATATACCGAAGCAGCTACCCCGAATTACGTTTCAAAAACATATATATTGAAGGAGCAAATTCAAAACAACGAGCCTACATACGAAGCGAGTTTGAACGTGATGATTCCGGTTTTTTTGGCTACGAATCAATCAAGCGCGCCTATTTCCGTTTACTTTCAGACAAAGTTATTTCCGAAATAATGCCTCATGCTGTGTACAGGCCCGATGAGAGTGTGTTCGATTTATATCTAAAGGTTAAAATTGAGGATCAGTTTTCTATCCGGCTTGGAGGAAACGTATCAACAACCAGTTCAAACCAGATTTATTTTGGAATAACTTATCAGGATTTAAATTTTTATTCAAAAGAGTTTAGCTTAGACGGACAAATCGGTAAGATTTATAACAATGCCCAATTCATGGCAAAAATGGATTTTCCAACAGCAATACCAACATCCTACAGGTTTATTACTTCTGTCAGCACGCTTGATTATTTCAAAAAGGATAAGATATTCTCGAACAGAGATAAACCGGCTTTTACTCAAAAAGAAGAACGTTTTGCCAAATTGATTGTAGCCCTTCCGTTTTTGTCGAGCAAAAGAGCCGAATTTAGCTTTGGTGTTGCCGAACTGGATGATAAATATTTCCAGGAAAACACAATTAATTTTGATGAAGATAAATACGACAGGAGTAAATATAGGATTTTTGGCGGTTCTATCAGTATAAACGGTAGCACTTTAAACAGACGTCAACATGCCACACAGGGGTACAGTGAGGCATTAGTTGCACAAATATATAAAGGAAAAGAAAAATTCAAACCAGGAATGAGATCAGAAGAAATACCCAGATACCACCAAAATCATACTTGGTTACAAATATCATATACACGCGAGGATTATCATAAAATAACTTCTAAATTCACTTTAGGCACCTATATTGAAGGATTATTTGCTTCGAGAAACTTTTCCGAGAACTATACAGCAACAATGTTGCAAGCAGGCGAGTTTGCGCCCACTGCACATAGTCGGTTAACATACAATGAAGCCTTCCGTGCCAATCAGTATATGGCTACCGGAATAAGACCTATTTATCACATAAATAATCTCTTTCATTTTCGTGGAGAGTTTTACGGCTTCCTACCTATCTTTCCTATTGAAAGAACCAGTTTGAACAAAGCACAATATGGAAAATCATTTTCTTCCTTTGAATATATGGGAGAGTTATCGTTAATTTGTGCATTACCCTTCGGAAGCATTTCGGCATACCTAAATCATTATAGCTCACCGAAAAAAGAATGGAATGTGGGCATTACATTAGGTTGGCAATTATTTAATTACCGCTTCTTTGAATAAGAAATTCAAAAAAACAGGTAAAATTGCTTGCAAATATAAAAAAAGGGCGTATCTTTGCACCCGTTAAAGAAATGGCCGCGTAGCTCAACTGAATAGAGTAGCTGACTACGGATCAGCCGGTTACAGGTTTGAATCCTGTCGCGGTCACCAATTAACAAAGCATTTAGGGTCGCGTAGCTCAACTGAATAGAGTAGCTGACTACGGATCAGCCGGTTACAGGTTTGAATCCTGTCGCGATCACAGTCGCCGATAATCTAGTGGTTATCGGCGTTTTTTTTATCAAAAGGATAAAAACGAGTTGGTTTTGATGGATATATACTGTACATTTGCTGTTAGAAATAAAAAAGGAATCATCAGAATACTGGTTGGTTCCAGAAAGGATTAGTTATGACAGATAATAACAAACGTAGTATTGCAACTTATTCTTCTGAAAAAAGGATTGAGAAACAAAAAAGTACAGCTGCACGTGTAACCTCTTCCAAAGCTGCTGCAACTGTTTTCCTGAAAAAAGCTGGTATTCTTAATAGAAAAGGAAATATTAAGGATATATACAAAACCAAATAAAATATCCTACAATTAAATGGCTAAACAATCTTTGTACTCTAAAAGAGCCAATTTAATTATTGGATTTCATGGATGTGAAAAAAACATAGCAGAGAAGATTGCATGTGGTGAAGAAGACTTAAAAAAAAGTATAAATGATTATGATTGGCTAGGCAATGGCGTTTATTTTTGGGAAAACAATTATAACAGAGCTTTTGAATGGGCAGAAAAATCAAAAAAAATTAGAGAACCAGGTGTTCTAGGAGCAGTTATCGATTTAGGTTATTGTATGGATCTGCTGGACTCTGAATTTATACAAGAACTGAAAATTGGATATGACACACTTCTTGCAACTATGGAATTAATAGGCTCTCCAATGCCTGTAAATAAAGGAACAACCCCTGACAAACTTTTAAGAAAACTGGACTGTGCAGTAATTGAGGTAATTCATACCCTCAATGAAGAAGATAATAATAGTGTATCTTATGATTCTGTTCGTGGTGTTTTCTGGGAAGGAGAAGAAATATACCCAGGAGCATTCTTTAAAGAAAAAAACCATATCCAAATTTGTGTAAGAAATCCAAACTGCATCAAAGGATATTTTATCCCACGAATAATCGATGGCAACTTTATAATTCCATAAGAAAATCCAAAATCAAGGCTAAACAAGAACTTAAGTTTTTCTTCAGAGTAAGTTAAGTTTCTTATATATAAAAAGTTAAGTTTTTCTAGTATAGAAACTTAAGTTACTCTTTAGAAAAACTTAACTTATTCTTTGGAAAAAGCTAACTTACTTTTCAGGTGTACTTCTATCTCCAATCACCATCAAACAAGCACCTGCCGAATAACCGCCTCCAAACACCGACATACAAACCAAATCATTACTCTCAAAGCGATTATCATTCATTGCATACACCAGTAGGGCACTTGCTGAGCCTGTATTACCCATTCTCTCAATATTCGAAAGAGATTTCTTTTCGGGTAAACCCAAACGATGAGCTACATTTTTAAGAATACGCATATTAGCCTGATGACCTATAAAATAAGATAGATCTTCTACTTTGTAACCATTGTCCTCTACTATTTTTTGTGTATTCTGAGCAATATACGTACATGCATAAGTGAAAACATCTTTTCCGAAAGGCATTTGAATACCACCATGCGGAAGACTTAACTTTACCGCTTCGGGCCCTAGCCCAATGTGTGCCAGTCCTTGAGTGGTTATATCCAATATTTCTGTTTCCGAATCATCATATCGTTCATTGGAAAGAAAATATGCCACAGCACCATCTCCCCATAGATGTCCGGAAATAGAATCATTATCATCCGAGAATGAAGAATTACGATCGGCACAAATCAATAAGGCACGCGAAGCCAATCCGGCAGCAAAATAAGCACTAACTGCTTCAATTGCATTCATTCCGGAAGAGCAGGCTGAAGAGATATAAAATACTTTCGCATTTTCTATATTAAACTCCCGCTGAATGCAATGCCCTGTAGTACCCACTGTATCCGATGGGGTATACGACGCAAAAATAATTAAATCGACAGTAGTAATACCATAAGGTAGCTTTTGAGCAGCCATTTCTACTGCTTGTTGACACATGTAGTTAAGAGTTTCCTTTTCTGAAGCACGTACCCTCGATCTGATACCGGTACGTTGATAAATCCAATCATCACTAAGGCCGTTTAACTCGGTAAAATAACTGTTGGGAATGCTCGTTTCCGGAACATAAAAACCTGTAGAATTGATAAACATAACAAGTCTGTGTTATTAGAGCAGCAAGTGAACACCAGTTCACATTTGCTGCAAAAAAATATTAATATTAAAAATTGAGACTATTCAATAAATTGAATTATCTCGTTGCACATTTTTTATTTCACCCTGAATCAGGGTTTAACTTTTACCAGATCATACAAATAGAGCACAAACTGATCCTGCCCATCTATATTCTTTCTGGCATCTTTTATGGCAAAATCATCGCGGGTGTCCATAAAATATATTTTGGTAAACAACCTGCTTAATAAATTTACATCTATATCCTGACGAATTTCATTGGCACTGATACTATTCAGCAATGCAATCCGCCACTGGTTTTGCACATGCAGTTGAATTTTCTTATAACGAATAGTAAAACCAGGATAATAACGAGCAGCTTGAATCATCAAATTATTGAAATTCAGGAATGTAAAACGCGATCCGCCTTTGGTTGTTATCAATTGAGCAATAAGCCGTTGCCTTTTTCCCAAAGAACGAACCAGTTCGGGTACACAAATACTGGCATCTATTTTTTCGGTTATCCGCTCAAGGGTATGAAAAAAGTAGGTATCAACAACCACCTTGAACAGTTCATCCTTGTTTTTAAAATGCCGGTACAGGGCACCACGAGACATTCCCAACTTTTGTTGCAGATTACTAATGATAGGTGTAGCGTAACCATCTACCATAAATTCGTCGAAAGCAACTTTCAATATGTCTTCCCTGTTGAATTTCACACTGCAAAATAAATTGTTTTAATTCAAATACACAAATAAAATGTGAACGAGTTTTCACTTTTATACAAATATTTAGAACACAGAGACACAGAGGTACTGTGTTGAATTCCAAATTAAATTAAATATTTTTTCTATCTTTGTCTCCGCCAAAGGAAGGCTTCATGCGATACTTTGTACT
>NZ_QVMJ01000022.1 GCF_010500955.1 Bacteroides sp. 519 | reverse complement strand
ATCTTAACGAACCGCTGTATACGTGACCCGTACGTACAGTGGTGTGAGAGGCTCTCCCTGCCGGGCGACACCGGCAGGGCAGTCTACTCGATCAAGATTAACAACCGTTCCGGTTAAACCATGCGGCATACTTACAATTTGTAACTATTGTACTGTTCTTCTGCTTGAAAAAAAGTTTCATTATAACTTAAATTCAAAAAAACAGTAGTTTCATTTTATTTTCTACTAATGAAACTACTAGTTTTCTATATATGAAACAACTAGTTTCATTAGTAGAAAACAAGTAGTTTCCTATATAGAAAACTGTTGGTTTCCTACTGTGAAACTGTTGGTTTCATACTGAGAAACAGTTAGTTTTGTATAGAGAAACAAAAGGCATCCTACAGAGAAGCAAAAACCGAATAACCGAATAACTAAAATAATAGAAAAGACATGAAAGTTACTCGATTTTGAGTGAAGAGTGTTATGATACTTGTAATGGTACTTATGTTTTACTTTTTAGCAAAACATCATAAATTAAACTTCTGATAATTAATACATTAAACCATCTATGAGACTTATGATACTTTTTTCATCGAAAACTTTCTGTAAGGACAGAAAAAACTCACTATTCTGTAGGGCAGATGCTCAATTAAATGTATACTTCCGGGCCGAAGGCTCAGTTTAATTCAGCCCAACGCAACGCGTTGGGTAGATAATCATCTCATACACAGCGCCCTGAAAGGGCAGTTTAATAAGAAATTATATAAGGTATTTATCTACCCAACGCGTTGCGTTGGGCTGAATTGAACTGGGCCTACGGCCCGAAGATGGCTTCTATAAATACATTGCGTGTTGAATGACGAATGATTTTTGATTTTTAAACTCTGTGTAGAGGATGTTATTTGAACCTTGAAGTATCCACCTCTTCTCTTTGTTTCTCTTTATGATTACCAAACTGATAACTAAACGAAACCTCAACCCCACGGGTTGTATTACTAAAACGATTACTAACATGCTGGCCTTTGAATTTGATTTTAGGGTTAACCTGTTCTGTTCCAAGCAAATCGTTACCTTTTAATGTAACCGTAAATTTTTGATTATCCGATTTCCATCTTAATGAAGCATTTAATGCCCCCGAACGACTTAAATCATATATTCCCTGTATCGAACCATTTTGGTAATATCCCGATATATTTAAAAGAAGATTGGGCTGGGTTGATAAAGTTATTGAATTATTCATTGATACCATGAACGATGTATGATTACGATTGAATGGTATATCCCAGAAATCATTATCTTTCTCTCTCTTATTGTATCCTGTAGTTGTAATACGTGAGTTTAACCAGTTACCAATTTTAAAAGGAATAACCATTTGCACACCAAATTGTTGCTGATAATCAAAGTTCAGATATTTATAAACCTCGGTCAATCTGGTTGGGTCCTGATACAAGGCTTGCACAAAATAATCCGGTTGATGATTAAAGAAAGCTGTAAAAATATACTTGCTTTTTAATATATAAGTAAGAGATGTGTTATAGCTAACCGAAGGCTTAAGATCGGGATTACCATGAATTTCCGAATAAGTGCTCAGGTAAGCAATAGAGTTATTTATGCTCCAGAATTCAGGATATCTTTTATCACTGGATAACGAAAATTGAAACATGTTGCCCGGCGATGCCAGATAGTTTACATTTAAAGTAGGGTAAAACATCCATTCGTTCCAGATATCCGAGTTGTACAATTCTGCTGCAAACGATGCATCCATAGAAACCTTTTCGCCAAATGCCTTACTGAATCCGGCAAAACCATTTACTGTATATTCCTTTCTTCGTGCTTTCATTGATTTCTCCGGATTATACTTTCCGGTTTCCATATCATAGTAATTTTGAAAACTGTTATCAACCGTTGTAGAGTAATATGCTCCATAATTTAAGCCCCAGTTGTTGGATAAACTATGTTCTTGTGTGGCATGAAACTTCCAACTGTTAATTTTTTGCAGTTCATCATATTGTATGCTGATTTCTTCATCATTCATTGTGCTGTTAATGTGTTGTTTACCAGGCGACTTATAGAAGGTAAACTCAGCACCGGTACTTAAACCAAAAGGAGTGCGATAATCTAGTTTTACATTGTGTAGCTGGTCGTTTCCGGTTCTTTTGGCAATTGAATTTTGGGTGCCACTTGTTACTCCATTATTATCGTAGTTGGAGAAGTTTGTGGTGTACACCATACTTAATACATTATCTTGTGCAAAGGTGTAATCCATACCCAATCTTATGTTGTGATTGTGCGAACGGTATAAAAGTCTGTCCGATAAGTTCATAGGGTAAACCGTACCGTTTACAGTGTGCAAAGCCTCCTTATCCATTGTTTGTTTATTCTTATTTCGATTGTAAGAGTAAAGTAAATCGGCAGAGAATTTAGAAGATGAATAAAGGAGGCTTGCACGTTCTCTGAAACTTCCGTATTGTCTTTGCAACCACGATGAAAATAATTCTCCTGTAAGATTGCTGTTTTCGTTATCTTTCTTCAATATTAAGTTAATCATAGGACCACGCACCTGATATCGTGCAGGAGCAGCATACATAACTTCTGCTTTTTCAATGCGCGAAACAGGGATTGTTTGAAGCAGCTGTGTTAATTGTTCGTACGATAATGTACTTACCTTACCATCAATAATAATGTTTATAGCTTTACCAGCCAATGTCAACCCATCCATATCAACAACTCCCGGCAATTCTTTAATAGCATCCAATGCATTATCAACTGGAAGCTGACTAACCATACGCGGAAGATCATAAGTTAGTTTTCCCTGATCTGCTTTAACAATAGGCTGCTCGCCGGTAACCATAACTTCGGGCAGATTCATAAAAAGACTATCCAAAAACAGATAGGTAGAATCGTTCACTTGTATTTGAGCTTTTGATGCAATTGCAATGAAAATAGTAGATAATATTAAAAGCCTTTTCATAATATATAAGTTTTAATTGTTTTGTCTGGATGCAAAGTACGACAATTGTGAGAGAACATTAGGTTATCACAAACTTATGTAGTGTTATCTAGTGTTATCAGTAGTGTTATTTAGTCTTATCGTGCAGTTTATATTCGACAGAATCCATATATCTTTGCGATTACTAACTTATAACAAACATGAAACTACCTTTTAAATATATAGCCATTCTGGTTATTGCATCGTTAACCGGTATTTTTGTTTATCAATCCTATTGGTTATATAATATGTATATAACGCAGAAAAAGCAAACAGATGTAACGGTTGTAAATGCAATAAAAAATGCAGATCATATAGAACTTTTTCTACGTTTGGATAGTATCAGTGATGCTCGCGAAAAACAGCGGGAAACCGAGGTAAGTACAGATACTTCTACTGGAGAGGTTAGCTTTTCGACTTCGTTTACCAATAAGAGCGAGGCACCGGTATTGACACAAAAACTAAAAAATGATTCGATAGAAATAGATACAACCAGGCATCTAAAGCAATCGGAGCAGGAACCGGATTTTGGATTAGGAAAAGATATTTCGTCCATTGAAAAGATGGCATTATCTATGCAGAAGGGATTGCATAGCACAGTAGATGGGGTAGTGGGCAATGTTAATATCATGAAATTTGATAGTATATTATCGGATGAGTTCAAAAAATCTAATCTAAAGATGCTTCATTATACACAAGTTGCAGATTGTGTAGAAGATAGCATTGTGTTCTCGTTGGTTCCGGTTGGAGTAGATGTTACCCCAATGCAAAAATATACACACTACTATGATTTAGAAGATAATCATGCCTATATTGTATATACCGAGCCAGTAAATAAATATGTTTTAAAGCAAATGAAAGGTATTCTTTTGGCATCATTCATTATTATTGTTGTATTGGGATTCTCTTTTTGGTATCTAATCCGTACACTGTTAAAACAGAGAACATTGGAGGAAATGAAAACCGATTTCACCAATAATATAACTCATGAACTGAAAACTCCTATAGCAGTGGCTTATGCAGCAACAGATGCGATGTTGAATTTTAATCTGGCCGAAGAAAAATCCAAACGGGATAAATACCTGCATATTACTCAGGAACAATTGCAGCGGCTCAGTGGCTTGGTCGAACAAATTCTTTCTATGAGTATGGAAAACAGAGAAACATTCTGCTTCAAGATAGAAGAGGTGCAGGTTGCCCCTCTAATAAACTCGTTAGTTGAACAGCATACCTTAAAAGCAGATAAGAAAGTAGAATTTGATGTAGATATTCGGCCACAGGATATTGTTGTGGATATTGATCGCAGTCACTTCAGTAATATAATCAGTAACTTGATAGACAATGCAGTTAAGTACTCGTCGGAAAGTGCTCATGTTACCATAAAAGCCTGTATAAAAAGCAACAATCTTGAAATAATCGTTGCAGATAAAGGAATTGGTATTTCAGCCGACCGGCAGAAGCATATATTTGATAAATTCTATAGAGTTCCTACCGGCAACTTACACAATGTAAAAGGATATGGCTTGGGATTGTATTACGTAAAAACAATGATCGAGAAAATGAATGGTACAATAACATTGCATAGCGAACCAGGAAAAGGTAGTACCTTTACTTTAATAATAAACCAAAGATGAAAAACAACAAGATAAATGTGCTTCTGGTAGAAGACGAGCAAACACTGGCCATGATTATTAAAGATACGCTTGAAGAAAGCAACTTCAATATACATTTAGCCGCCGATGGCGAAGAAGGGTTGCGATTGTTTTTTGATATTCGTCCGGATGTATTGGTAGCCGATGTTATGATGCCCCGTATGGACGGTTTCGAGATGGTGCGCCGTATCCGCCAAATCAACAAGCAAACACCGGTTTTGTTTCTTACTGCACGTTCTGCAATAAACGATGTGGTTGAAGGATTTGAACTTGGTGCTAACGATTACCTGAAAAAGCCATTCGGCATGCAAGAACTAATTGTTCGTATTAAAGCATTGTTGGGAAAAGCTTTCTCCTTTAACGAAAAGGAAATAGTTACACGATTTGAAATAGGTAACTATTATTTCGACTCAGTTAAACAGGAGTTAGTTTTGAACGGTGAAAAACAAGATTTGTCTCATCGCGAAGCCGAAATACTAAAACGTTTGTGCGAGAATCGGAATGAGGTGGTAAATACACAAAATGTTCTTTTAGACTTATGGGGTGATGATAGTTTCTTTAATTCTCGCAGTTTGCATGTTTTTATAACAAAATTGCGACATAAACTATCTAAGGATGAGCATATTCGCATAGTGAATGTTCGGGGAATAGGATATAAACTAATCGTAAATTAGAGATAGAATTATGCATATATAGCTTCTTTTACGATAAAAAAATGTTCCATACGACCGATTAGTTTGCAGGTTTGAACTTATTGATTATTTTTGTTTCATAATATTCAGGGAGAGAGAGACTATTATGGGAAACAGTATTTTCAAGGAGTGTTTTGTTATAATGCCCACAGAACGCGAATGCAGAGGATATGAAAACGGGCATTTTCGTAAAGTTTACGATTTATTGATTAAACCGGCCATAGAGAATGCCGGTATGACATCTATTAGTGGAAATGAACTTAAAAGTGAAAAGAATTTAGAGCTAAAAGCTTTAAAGAAAATAATTAATGCTCCGGTTGTAGTGTGTGATTTGAGTTCTTTAAATCCTAAGGTAGCTTTGGGTTTAAGTATCCGGAAAACCTTTAAAAGACCTACTATATTATTGTGGGACGATATAACTCCAAAAGCCTACAACTGGAAAAATATGGCTTGCATTGATTATCAAAATACATTAGATAGGGATAATCTTCAAAAGGTAAGAGAAGAACTCAAAATATCTATTCTGGATATTTGGACGGCATTAAATTAAAATAAGAGGCAACTTTGCATAGTTGCCCTTTATTTAATAAGCATTGCTACTATCAATATAAGCATACCGACAAACGACCAGAAAACCATTTTGGCACTATCTTTATATTGTTTCTTATTCATGTTATTTAATTTCAATAGTAATATCTGTTTCTTTGCATAGCAATTCTACAAGTTCTTGTTCGTAATATGCAGAATTAAAAGCCATGCCGTTTTTTATACTTTCGCCTACCAAAATACACCCGGAAGTGTTATTAGAGGTATTGCCTTTGTGGATAAGTATGCCAGTGAAGTGAGGTACATCCAATAATTTGGGTAATTGGCGACCAAAACGCGGGGATTTATTTACAATTACTTTGTATATCCCTGCTGGTATTGCAGTTTTCCCAGGTACTTTTTCTTCTTTCGAAAGATCTCGTACTGTATCTTCAAGTGTATCACAGAAATATTTGTCATTCAAATATAGCTTTCCAATTGTATATTCCCGCTTTTTAGCAGTTCTTTTTAACATAATTTCCATAGTCATTAATTCTGATTAAAAGTTCGTTGTTATTAATTAATGTGTAATCTTAGTATAATAACGATAATCATGCTACTATTTGTTCATTTAGGAAAGCATTTTTTTGTAGAGGTTGTGGTTAGGTGCAAATATTTCTGTAACTTCGGCAACCTAATTTACTTGCTGTTAATTATGAAAAAGAAAATAATCGTTGTTACATTTGTTCTATTGTTAACGTATCTGGCTATAGGGTTTTATATGGACTGTGTGGTAAATCCTATCCTTTTAGCATCTTATGGAGGCGAAATCAGCACAAAGGATATTTATGAAATAATTTTTCTGGTAATCTTTCTGTTATGCCTCCCTGCGATACTTCTAATTACAGGCTTTAAAATAAAGAGATTAAAGAAACTGGTTCTGGTATGGGGGATTACTGTATTGGTTTACTTCTTTGTTCCTGTAACCAATTTTATTCAAGGTTATAACGGAGTAATAAAAATAAAACAAACAGAAACAGACCTGCCAATTATATTGAAGTGTAACAGCACTTTTAACCGTATCTATAGTATTCGTTTTCCTATTGCTTTAGAGGTTTCTAACAAAGCTATAACCCGACGCAAAATTGATGTAGTTGACTATTACTATAACAATGGAGAAAAAACATCGGGCATAAGCAGAGGGTGGGACGATTTCAATGATTTATATATTGTTGGAAGAGACTCATTAACAAAAATACCTTTCAGATGGGAAGCAAACAGATACAAAACGTTGAAAGGATTTCAAACAGTAGATATGATTGTTTATACTACACACAAACCCGAAATATCGGATACTATTCAAAAAATACTCCGCCCATATCTATATACAATGATGGAGCAGGATGTAGCCACATTGGAAATAGGGAGCATGAAACAAATAAAAGAAGAAAATCCGCAATTATTGAACTTGCTATTGGCCGGCGATGAAATCACTGTTATTAATTGGGGAATAAGAAGAAGGCATCTATCAAATATATTAAAAGTAGAGTATTGATAAACAGAACCACTATTTGTGTTATTTTATTTTATAGAATAGCTTTTCCTATCTTAACTTTTTGTAAATTTGCACCTTAATTTTTGAGAGATATAGAAAAACATCGAATTATGAGTAAGAAATTTGCTGAATATTCTCAGTTTGACCTTTCGGAAGTAAACAAGGAAGTACTTAAGAAATGGGATGAAAACAGCGTTTTCGCAAAGAGCATGACAGAGCGCGAAGGATGTCCTTCGTTTGTGTTTTATGAAGGACCACCTTCGGCAAACGGTATGCCGGGTATTCATCATGTGATGGCCCGTGCCATTAAAGACATTTTCTGTCGTTATAAAACCATGAAAGGTTTTCAGGTGAAACGTAAAGCAGGATGGGATACCCACGGGCTTCCTGTTGAGCTTAGTGTTGAAAAAGCATTGGGAATTACCAAAGAGGATATAGGCAAAAAGATTTCTGTAGCCGATTATAATGCTGCCTGCCGTAAAGACGTGATGAAGTATACCAAAGAGTGGGAAGACTTAACCCACATAATGGGATATTGGGTAGATATGACCGACCCCTACATCACATACGATAACCGTTATATCGAAACATTATGGTGGCTTCTTAAACAGTTATATAATAAAGACCTTTTATATAAAGGATATACCATACAACCTTATTCGCCTGCTGCCGGAACCGGTTTAAGTTCGCACGAACTAAACCAGCCCGGAACCTATCGCGATGTAAAGGATACAACAGTGGTAGCACAGTTCAGAATGAAGAACCCGAAACCCGAAATGGCGCAATGGGGAACACCTTGCTTTCTGGCCTGGACAACTACACCCTGGACATTACCATCGAATACAGCCCTTTGTGTAGGACCAAACATCGATTATGTTGCCGTACAAACATACAATACATATACTGGGTTACCTGTAACTGTGGTTTTGGCTAAAGCATTATTGAATGCACACTTCAATCCGAAAGCAGCCGATCTGGCTTTAGAAGATTACAAGCAGGGAGATAAACTAGTGCCATTTAAAGTAATTGCCGAATACAAAGGAACCGACCTGTTGGGCATGGAATACGAACAACTTATTCCATGGGTTTATCCCGGTGATGGTGCTTTCCGTGTAATACCCGGTGATTATGTAACAACCGAAGATGGTACAGGTATTGTTCATATTGCTCCTACATTTGGTGCCGACGATGCCCATGTTGCAAAGCAAGCTGGAGTTCCTCCTTTGCAACTAATCAACACCAAAGGAGAGTTACGCCCAATGGTTGATCTTACAGGTAAATTCTATAAGATAGACGAACTGGACGGGGACTTTGTGAAAGAACGTGTAAACGTAGAACTATATAAAGAATTCGCCGGAAGATTTGTGAAGAACGTATACGATTCGAATCTGACAGAAGCCGACGAAACTCTTGATGTTGCTATCTGTATGATGCTTAAAGCCAATAATCTGGCATTTAAGATCGAAAAGCATGTTCACAACTATCCGCATTGCTGGCGTACAGACAAACCTGTGTTATATTATCCGTTGGATAGTTGGTTTATTCGTTCTACTGCCTGCAAAGAGCGCATGATGGAATTGAACAAAGAAATCAACTGGAAACCCGAATCCACCGGAACCGGACGTTTTGGTAAATGGTTGGAAAACCTGAACGATTGGAACCTCAGCCGCTCGCGCTATTGGGGTACTCCGTTGCCAATCTGGCGTACAGAAGATAACAGCGAAGAAGTATGTATAGAATCGGTTGCCGAACTGTACAACGCAATTGAAAAATCGGTTGCTGCCGGATTAATGGCATCGAATCCATTAAAAGATAAAGGCTTTGTACCAGGTGATTATAGTAATGAAAATTATGATAAAATAGACCTGCACCGTCCTTATGTTGACGATATAATTCTTGTTTCCGAAAGCGGCCAACCAATGAAACGTGAAGCCGACCTTATCGACGTTTGGTTCGATTCGGGTGCTATGCCTTATGCACAAATTCACTATCCGTTCGAAAACAAAGAATTATTAGATAGCGGTGTTGTGTATCCTGCCGATTTCATCGCCGAAGGAGTTGACCAAACTCGTGGTTGGTTCTTTACCCTCCATGCTATTGCAACAATGGTTTTTGATACAAAATCATTTAAAGCAGTTATCTCCAACGGATTGGTGTTAGATAAGAACGGAAACAAAATGTCTAAACGTTTGGGTAATGGTGTTGATCCTTTCCAGGCGATAGAAAAATATGGTTCCGACCCATTACGCTGGTATATGATTACCAACTCTGCACCATGGGATAATCTGAAGTTTGATGTTGATGGGGTAGAAGAAGTGCGTCGTAAATTCTTTGGTACATTATATAATACCTATTCTTTCTTTGCTCTTTATGCAAATGTAGACGGGTTTGAATACAAAGAAGCCGATATACCAGTATCCGAACGACCTGAAATTGACCGTTGGATTCTATCGGAACTCAACTCTTTGATTCAGGAAGTAGATGCATGTTATAACGATTATGAACCAACCAAAGCAGGACGATTAATCTCTGATTTTGTAAACGACAACCTGTCTAACTGGTATGTGCGTTTAAACAGAAAACGTTTCTGGGGCGGTGAATTCACACAAGATAAACTATCTGCATATCAAACACTTTATACCTGTTTGGAAACAGTAGCGAAGTTAATGTCGCCAATAGCACCGTTCTATGCTGATCTTTTATATACTGATCTGACTAAAGCAACCGGACGTGCTACAACCGATTCAGTGCATTTAGCCGAATTCCCAAAATACAATGAAGCATTGATCGACAAGCAACTGGAAATTCGCATGAAGATGGCTCAGGATATTACTTCAATGGTTCTGGCACTCAGAAGAAAAGTGAATATCAAAGTACGTCAGCCTTTGCAACGTATCATGATTCCTGTTCTTAATGAGGCTCAGAAAGAACATGTTGAAGCGGTGAAATCTCTGATTATGAGTGAAGTCAATGTGAAAGAAATTGAGTTTGTCGATGGAACCGCCGGTATCCTTGTGAAACGTGTAAAATGCGATTTCAAGAAGATGGGTCCTAAGTTCGGTAAACAGATGAAAGCTGTTTCTGCTGTTGTCAGCGAAATGAATCAGGAACAAATAGCTGAACTCGAAAGAAACGGAAACTATACACTTATTATTGATGGTGCTGATGCAGTTATTGAGGCTGTTGATGTAGAAATCATCAGCGAAGATATTCCCGGCTGGCTGGTTGCAAACGAAGGTAAACTAACGGTAGCACTGGAAGTAACTATAACAGAAGAACTTCGCCGCGAAGGTGTTGCACGTGAGTTGGTTAACCGTATTCAAAATATCCGCAAATCGAATGGGTTTGAGATAACAGACAAAATAGAAATTACATTGTCTAAAAATCCTCAAACAGATGATGCAGTAAAAGAATATAATACCTATATTTGCAATCAAGTATTGGGAACATCTTTAGAATTAGTTGATTCGGTAGACAATGGAGTTGAACTAAATTTTGACGATTTCTCTTTGTTTGTAAGTATAGAGAAAAGTAATAAATAGACCATTTGCTAATTACTATTTTTAAATTACAGAGTTATGGCAGAAAAAACCAGATATTCAGATGTAGAGTTAGAAGAGTTCCGGAAGATAATCATGGAGAAACTGGAATTGGCTCAACGCGATTATGAGCTTCTTAAAAGTAGCATCATGAATAAAGACGGTAATGATACCGACGATACATCACCAACATATAAAGTGTTGGAAGAGGGTGCGAGTACTTTATCGAAAGAAGAAACAACACGTCTTGCAGCTCGTCAGCAGAAGTTCATTCAGGGACTACAGGCAGCTTTGATACGTATTGAGAATAAAACTTACGGTATATGCCGCGAAACAGGAAAATTGATTCCTGCCGAACGTCTTCGTGCTGTTCCGCATGCAACGTTGAGTATCGAGGCCAAAAATGAAGGAAAGAAATAATTAAATATACAGAATTTAGAAATAAGTAGTAAGTAGTAAGAATACCATGCGGCATCGCATTCTTGCTTCTTACTACTTTATTCTTGCTACTTACTACAAACTATAAACCGAATGAAAATTTCACTATCCAAAGGACAGTTATCCATTATAATAGTTTTACTTGTATTAATCATTGACCAGTGGATAAAGATCTGGATTAAAACCAATATGTATTGGCACGAAAGTATCCGGATAACCGATTGGTTCTTTATTTATTTTACAGAGAACAATGGAATGGCTTTTGGTATGGAAATATTTGGTAAATTATTCCTCACCTTGTTCCGTATAGTGGCAGTCAGTGTGATTGGCTGGTACTTGGCGAAGATAATTAAGCAAAAACTCAAAACCGGATATGTTATTTGTGTATCTCTGATACTTGCCGGAGCTATTGGTAATATAATCGACAGTATCTTTTATGGAGTTATTTTCGAAGCCAGCGATCCGGTTATCCGTAATGTTGCTAACTTTGTTCCAATAGGAGAAGGGTATTCTTCCTGGTTCCATGGTAAAGTAGTAGACATGTTTTATTTCCCCATCATACAAACTACATGGCCTACATGGATGCCATTTGGCATGGGAGGTCAAGAGTTTGTTTTCTTTAGCCCGATATTTAATTTTGCTGATGCTGCAATAAGTTGTGGCATGATTGCCTTGATTTTGTTTTATGGTAGATATTTGAATACTATATATCATTCGGATAAGACAGATAAAGTTGAAAAGAGTAAATAGAACATATAGTCTGGTTTGTTGTTTTCTGGGGCTTTTTATTTTCATGAGTTGTGGAATAAAAAGACCCAAAGATGTTATTCCCGAAAGTACCATGGAGCAATTGCTATACGATTATCATATTGCAAAAGCCATGGGAGACGGTTTGCCATATAATGAAAACTACAAAAAGGCTCTGTATGTAGAAGATGTATTTAAGAAATACGGTACTACTCAAGCTGCATTCGACTCATCTATGGTTTGGTACACACGTAACACCGAAGTACTTTCTAAAGTTTACGAAAAAGTAAGTAAACGCTTGAAAAACGATTTGAATGATGTAAAGAGACTGATTTCTATTCGCGACAACAAACCAATGGTATCTGAATCGGGCGATAGCATTAATGTTTGGTTCCTTGAAAAGATATACCGCTTAACAGGACATCCTTTAAATAATAAGATCACCTTTAATCTGCCATCGGATACAAATTTCTATGATCGTGATACATTGTCGTGGCAGGTAAATTACAATTTCCTGGGACATGAGGTTGATAGTAACCGGGCCGCTATTATGGCTATGCATATTATATACGATAATGATAGTATAATCAGCGATATAAGAAAAATAGTCACTTCAGGAATGGATACCATTCGTTTGCATTCGGATACTTTGGGTAAGATAAAGGAAATCAAAGGCTTTATTTATTATAATGCCAAAGATAACTCTGTTAAACCCTTGTGGATAGATAGTATTTCGTTGATGCGTTACCACTCGCAAGATACATTAACCACCCGTACCGACACAGTTGTTGCAACAGAGAAGATACTAAAACCTGAACCGGAGAAAATCAAACCTATTGAGCCAACCGAAGTTCTACAAGAACAACCCCAGCGGATGGAAAGGGCTCGTCCTTCCTCTGTTAGCAAATGAAACGTTTTGCAGCAAATTACATTTATATTCCGGAATATGGCTTTCTGAAACAGTATGTTGTGGAAGAAAAAGGCGATGGAATACTGCTTTTTCCCTTAACCGAAGAAATTGAAGCAGTATCATGGATGCAGGGAATTATTTGTTTATTGCCTGTTACCGAAGAAGTCCAAACGGTTCTCAACCCTGAGTTTTATTCAAATAAGCAAGTACAAGGAAATGCCTCTGATATACCTGTGTTATCAGAGGTTCGGATTATACAAATATATCCTTTCGATTTTACTCTTACTCAACCGCAGAAAAACAGCCAGTTAATTATTCTTTAATTGAGGCCAACGGCCTCTATGCAATAGCGTAGGGCAAAGCCCTACGAAGAGGAAAGTATTTTTTATTGACCCCAAAGGGGTCAACGCAGTTATAGTTATGGTTTGCGTTGACCCCTTTGGGGTCTTTCTGTATATTCGATATGTTACATAGGGCTTTGCCCTATGCTATTGGATTGAGGCCATTGGCCTCTAAATAGTTTGTTTTGTCTGTGCTTCCTCCCAGACTAATATTGTAGTTTTGATTTATCTTTTACACAGTGATTTATAATCGCAGAACTCACAACGCCTTTTATTATCCGTTTGAGTAAAAGGAATCCTTGAATTAAATATCTCTTCCAACAACACATAAAGTCTGGATCTGAATTCCTTCTCGTATACCGAAAAATCGTAAACCGGGGTTCTTACCAAAAAATTATTTATCTCTATAACAGGCGAATATGTTTCTGATGCTGCCCTGTGAATATACAACAACGAGGGAGCAACCTTTTTACTTTGCAGTCGACACATGATAGCCGCATACAGAAAGGTTTGGAAAATATAATTCGGTCTTTTCTCGCTTGAGATAAATAACTCTTCAATACTTTCGGGGACTTTAGGACTACCTCCAGTTTTATAATCTACTATGCGGAGGGTGTTATCTTTGCAGTCTACACGGTCGATAATACCACCTATCCGGGTATTGATCAAAAGGTCTCCAGATTTTACACGGATGGTTTCGCTTACCCATTTTTCCATCTCAACCATTTCGAACGGAGCATATTGCAGGTCGTTACGAAGCAATTGTTTGATGTATGTAGCAATAACTTTGGAGTTAATTAACTGTGTACCATTGTATTCGGGAACCTCTTCTTCGGGAATATGAAAGAATATCTCTTTAAAAGCAATATCCACATAGGCCTGAATCATTCGGTCGTTCTTAAGAAGCTTTTCCAGATCATCTTTCTTTATAATCCTGTTGAACTCTGTTAGTTTTCTGTAAATTAACTCTGCCGACCGGTGGAAGATACTACCGAAAGTAGGAGAGTCTACTTCCGTATTCACTTCTTTCCGTTCTTTTAATCCAGCAATAAAATTGTAGTAGAACTTCAAACCACAATCTATAT
Source organism: Bacteroides sp. 519 (assembly GCF_010500955.1). Lineage (GTDB taxonomy): Bacteria > Bacteroidota > Bacteroidia > Bacteroidales > Bacteroidaceae > Bacteroides. The sequence continues at coordinate 31,430 of NZ_QVMJ01000022.1, read as the reverse complement.
ACATGTTTAAAGCCGATGGGGTAAAATTAGCTTTCTTGTTCAGGTCGAGATTAAAAACCTGATGTAAACGTTCTATAACATCCGGAGTTTTGGCGATGGTTATCTCGGCTGACTTTTGAGGCGACTGACCGGCTTCCAGAAACTTTTGCTCAATAGGATAAGGCCATTCTACCTGCATTTGAAGCATAAAGCGGGAAGCTTCACCCGGATTGATTCCACCAGAAGAAGTATTGTACAGTATAGTAACATTCTCCGCCCGCTGAATCATGCGATAGAAATAATACGCATAAATAGCATCCTGATGTTCTATGGTAGTCATCCCAAAAGCCTTGCGCAGTGAGAACGGAATAAACGAAGAATCGGCAGTGCTGCGGGGCATCAGTCCCTCATTGAAAGACATGATAATGATATTTCTGAAATCAAGGTTACGCGTTTCCAGAACCCCCATAATCTGCATCCCGATGGCCGGTTCACCGTGGAAAGGTATATTGGTAGATAGTAATATCTTATATACCAATCGTTTAAAAGTATCTTCGCGTACATCCAACTCGCCATTTTCAAGCAGGTTGAGCATTCTGTTGATTATTGTGTAGCTTTTAAAAAGAGATTCGCGGTATAGCTGGTTGAAAACATCATCGCTATCTTCTTCACTTCTGTATAGTGTTGTTATCTCTTTTAATAACTCTGTTACCTGGTTGCAGATAGCAATCAATGTATTTTGAGGAGTGAATATCTGATGAAGAATTTCATCTCTTTGCAACTCCGATGGAAGCGGATAAAAGCGATTGTTTGCTGTAAGATCCTGTATCAAAGCATCGGCATTAGGTGATAGGCTCAGTGTATAGGGATGTTTCAGGATGGTTTCGACAGCAGTAAATGTATATCTTCCTGATTTATTGTCATATCCGGTAGTTTGTAGTTCGATCAATGCGTTTACAAAAGTATAGGCCGGAGTCTGCGACAAAGGGAATCCCATTGTGATATTTACATTGCTTATCTCTTCGGGAATGGAATGCAAGATTGGCAACAGAAGAGATTCGTTGCATAACACTACTGCATTTTCCTTTTCGGCGATGAAATCTATATTCTCTGCCCACTCGGGAAGAAAACGCGCTTGGGCATTTTCGGTCGGGGAAGAAATAAACTGTATCTTCTTGGGTTTCTTGAGGTTATCGAATAACTTCGTACTTAACGAGGAAGGAAAGTTATGCAGATTCTTAACCATATAGGTGCCTGCCTCGTGCTTTATCTGGTTATTGTTGGTATAAAAGACATCGTAATCCCAATAGAACAATGCTTTTCCTGCATTTTGAAGTTCTTCAAATAGCTTGTATTCAATTTTGTTAAGTACATTGAAGCCAACGAACACATAGGTGTCAAAAGGAAGGTTTTCCGGAACCAGTTTCTCGATTCCATCACGGTATATCATTCCCTCATAAGCTATGCCAAGCGCAGTTAGATTCTTTTTGTATTGGGTATATATATCTTCCAGCTTATCCCAAATAGAGATAAACCGTTCTTTTAACTCCGTTCGTCTTTCTATGGAGAAGTTGGAAAAGAACTGTTGGATGGCTGCTTCCTGTTCTTCGTCCAGAAAATCAAGATCATCCATAATCTGTTTCAGATCTTTCAGGTTGGCAAAGAGCTGTTCGGCATTAACGAGATTCTTATCTACATCGTCAAAGTCGCTCAACAGCAATTCTCCCCAGAAATAGAAATCGTCCAGCGTTTCGTCGTTAGCCATTTCCTGGTGAAACACTTTATAAAGTTCGGTAATCAGCTTGATGGAATCGCCTGTTTTGAGTGAGGAGAACCCCAGAAACAGTTCGCTAATGCTTAAGTAAGCAGGCGACCATAACGGTAGATTGGCCCATAATGGCATATCGGACTCTTCAACAAGATACTCGTTGAAAAACAATCCGGCACGTTTGTTTGGGAACACTACCGCAATGCGCGACATATCATTTCCTTTCTTTTTGAAAAGGTCCTGTGCAACAATCTTAAGAAATGGCTCCATTATATTTGTTCTATTAATTCTTTATCTACGTACCAAAGGTATCCTTCAATGTTGGTATATCCCATCCGGTTTAATAGGTCCATGTACTCTAGTAGCTGTTTACGGTACTGTTTCTGAGGCTTTCCGAACTTAAAATCGACCACCACTACGCGGCCATCTTTCATCATTACCCTGTCGGGCCGGCGAAGCTGCATCATACCGTTTTCTTTATATATAATGGCACATTCGTTAAAAAGATGCCATTCGCCCGAATACCAATCCTGCACGGCAGGTAAAGAGAAAGCCTTGTGAGTAATGTTTCGTATTTCTTCTTCCTGCTCCTTACTACCTATAACCCCCTCGAAAATTAATTGTTCAATGGCAGGCCCAATATCGTTTATAGATTTTATCCATGAGAATAAAGTATGGAGCATCCGGCCACGATCCAGGAACCTGAAATCGGAGTCGGCTTCTTCAATTCCTTGAATAAAATCGGCCGATCGGTTGGATTGTTTAAATTGTATATCGTGTCTGGTAGATTCCATTTTAACCGGAAGTTTAGAAGGTTTCTGCAACAGTTTGTTGGTAACCTTTGTTTCGGTTTTAGCTTCCGATGGACAAATTTCGCCATATTCGGCATACGGAAGGGCATTAGCTAACAACTCACTGACAGTGTTTTTTTGTACTTCCTTACTCCACACAATAAGATTTTTTCCGGCACGTGTAAAAGCTACATACAGCAAATTAAGGTTATCTACCCATAACTGCATTCGCTCGTGCAGATAATCCTTTAAATAAATAGACTGTGCCATTTGAGCAGAATAGTTGATAGGAACAATGTCTAACTCATTAAAAGGAGCTACTTCGGGGAAACACCAAACCAGTTGTTGCATGGTTTCATTTTCCAGTTTCCAATCGCAGAAGGGAACCAGAACCGTATGAAACTCAAGCCCTTTCGATTTATGAATAGAGAAAATGCGTATTCCTTCTACTTCGCCGTTGGGGATCGTTTTGCTGCACAGGGTTTTATCCCAATGCTGAATAAAACTTGTTAAATCCGGAGAGTTATCTTGCAGGTAATCCAGAACCGCATCAAAAAAGGAGAACAGATAGGCATCCTGATTTGCTATCAGTTCCATGCGGAAAAGAATAAATAGCTCTTCCAACAGTTCGTATAAAGGCATTAACCGCAAGCGGTCGAGGTTTTCAATAAACTCCGTAGGAAGATAAGAATCATCCGGATTGAGTAGTAACTCATTGCGGCTTATAGGGTTGTTTAATATGTCGTTCTGGTAAGATATAATCAGTTGGGCACGGGCTATGTTATCACTAGGCGAAGAAAGATAACGCACTGCGTTAATCATAATAGAGATTGCCAATGAGGCATCCAGTCTGAAAGCTTCGTCCGAAATGATTTTGCAGTTCATCGTTTTATCAAAATATTCCGCTATCTGCGGTATCATTTTGTTTTTGCGCACCAATATGGCTATATCATTGGTTTGTACTCCTGCCTCGAGTAACGTTTGTACCTGTTTACCCAATTCCAGAAGTGTATTTTCAATATATTCGTCTTTGTTTTCAGCATTAACGAAAGATACTTTTACATATCCCTTTTGTATTTCCTTCGGAGATTTCTGTACTACATCTTTATAGGCTTTTTGCAGTGGTTCGCAATTTATCCCCAAATCAGTACGATGCATTTCATTAAGGTAATTTACAGCCGCAGTGAAAAATTTATTGTTAAATTCAATAATGTTGGTTTCGCTTCGGCGGTTGGTAACCAACGTTTTAAGATTGATGGGGAAGTTAGCAATACGGTCGGTCAATCCATTCAATATTCCCCAGTCGCCATTACGCCAGCGATAGATGGATTGTTTTACGTCGCCAACAATTAAACTGTCGGCTCCTTGCGATAGCCCCTCCAGTAACAGTAGCTTGAAATTTTCCCACTGCATACGGCTGGTGTCCTGAAACTCATCAATCATTACATTGCGAATGCTGCTACCTATTTTTTCGAATACAAACGAAGAATCATCATCTTTAATCAGCGAATGGAGCAGTGCATTTGTATCCGAAAGTAAAAAACGGTTATTCAACCGGTTTTGCTCACGCACTTCTTCGTCGATACCTGCCAGAAGCTGTACTTTGTGAAGGTGCTGCAAAGATAACCTGCAACTGTTTACAATGACGTTGTTTTTTTGGCGAGCCATTTCCGTTTTCTGTAACAACGGAATAAAAGTATTCTCGGCCATCAAAGTTATTTCTGTATAATAGCGTGCTTTCTTGTAGGCCCAGTAATCCGGTTCGGTTAAACATCTTTCCACGGTTTGGTTTCGCAGATTATCGTTAAGTATGCCTTTCCGCAATTTGCTAAAGTAACTGCGGATGCTCTTTCTGAAATCTTCTGGTGTCATGCTGTTCATCTCTAATGTCTGTTCAAACCAATCGCAGTAAACAGTCATTTCGGCAATGGCTTCTTTCATTAGCAGATTCAGCTTTTCTTTATACCCCCGGATTATTTCGGGATTTTTCAGTTTCTCCCGAAGGGCTACCCCTTTTTCTATATATTCTTCGTTGAAAATGTTTTTTCCGAATTTCTTAACCTCGTCCGAAACATTCCAGCGTTTATCGTTAGCTATTCGTTCATTGATATAATCCAGCAACCAAAGCAGCATGGGCGAGTTGTGGGTTAACTTTTCAATCATGGAATCTACAGCCTCACTCAATATATCATCTTGATTTAATTCGATATTGAGGTTGGGTGTAAGTTCCAACTCACGGGCCAGATTTCGCATAAGCGACTGAAAGAATGAGTCGATCGTCTCTACCCGGAAGTGGCTATAATCGTGAAGAATATTTGTAAGCGCTTGGCCTGATGCATTACGGATTTCCTTGGCACTCAGCCTGGTTTCTTCCATTAAGCGTTTCAGATAGGCTTCGGAACCTTTATCGTTGCTCCAAATGCCGTATAGCTGGCTTAGTATACGTTCTTTCATCTCGGCTGTGGCCTTATTGGTAAAGGTTACAGCGAGTATACTTTTGTAAGCGCGTGGATATAAAATAAGTTGTTTTATGTACTCTACGGCCAGGGTAAAGGTTTTACCAGAGCCAGCAGAGGCTTTGTAGATAAGGAGTTCGCTCATTATTTGTTTTCAGTGTCGTTGTCGGGTATACGTTCGAATTTGCAGTTGAGCATATGATTTTTCATAGTGTCGTCTGCTCTGAAACAAACACGGTACGAGCGGATGTTTTTGGGTTTACATTCTTCCGGGGTTTCTGCTCCATCACTGCTTACTGCTATGTAGAAAGTTCCCAGCCCGTCTATTGTTACTGTTCGTCCGTTTTTTATTTCTTTTGCTATCTGGGCTGGAAGCAATCTTAGTACAGATAATACATCTCCAGGAGATAGTGAACTTAATTCGGCTAAGCTATCTGCCAATTCATTTTCGGAAACACCTTTTTTCTGTAAAGCTTTGGGTACTATGAAATATAAAGATTTCAGGATTCCTTTTATACTAAACGTTTTTTTTCGGGCAACATACAGTACTGGCATAAGTAGAATATAATATTAAGTTTTTGTTTTCTCCGGTATTTTCCAGAATGTTCTTCGGCTTTTCCTTTTATATAGTACAGAGTTTTCCTTGAGGGAGATGCGCATCTCGGCATAGGGGAGATGCACGTCTTGGTGTATGGGAGATGTGCATCTCGGTATAGGGGAGATGCGCATCTCCCTAAAAGAAAACTCTGTAGCAAAGGTAGGGAAAGTACAGGGTTTCCACAAGAAAAGTCTGAAGCTTTTGCAAGAATTCTATTTAACTCTATTCTTTGATTTTTTTAATAATCAAACTATTTGATTAATTTTGTAAGAAACTCACCAAGCAATATTAATCAATATGGCAAACTATTTACCTGATGTATCCAGAACCTTCGGCGAATATCTTCTAATTCCCGGTTTGACTAAAAAGTCATGTGTACCTTCAAATGTATCGTTACGTACCCCGCTTGTTAAATATCGGGCAAACGAAAAACCTGCAATATCCTTAAATATACCGTTCGTTTCGGCCATTATGCAATCGGTATCGGGGCCCGAGTTGGCAATAGAACTGGCCCGTAATGGTGGATTATCATTTATTTTTGGCTCGCAGCCCATCGACACTCAGGCCGAGATGGTGCGCAAAGTAAAGAAGTTTAAGGCTGGCTTTGTGGTGAGCGATGCTAATCTTACACCCGAACATACGTTGTGCGATGTTGTGGCATTGGTTAAAAAAATGGGCCACAACACCATAGGCATAACGCACGATGGTTCTCCTAATGGTAAACTGTTGGGATTGGTATCAAGCCGCGATTACCGGATAGAAAAAGATGGTTTAGACAAAAAAGTGAAAGAGTTTATGACTCCGTTCGATAAGCTGCATGTTGGGCAGTTGGGAATGTCGCTTACCGAGGCTAACGAAATAATCTGGGAACATAAAGTGAACTCCCTCCCTATAATTGACAAAGACCAGAATCTGGTATATTTTGTTTTCCGCAAAGATTACGATAGTCACCGGGAAAACCCGTTGGAGCTGCTTACTCCGGAAAAGAAATTGTTGGTTGGTGCCGGAATAAATACCCGCGACTATAAAGAGCGTGTTCCTGCTTTGGTGGATGCCGGAGTAGATGTTCTTTGTATTGATTCGTCCGATGGATATTCTGAATGGCAGCAGGAAACCCTTCTTTGGATAAGAGAAAATTATGGAAATTCGGTACTGGTAGGAGCCGGAAATGTGGTTGATAAGGATGGGTTTGATTATCTGGTAAAAGCTGGGGCCGACTTTATTAAGGTAGGTATTGGTGGTGGCTCTATTTGTATTACCCGTGAGCAAAAAGGTATAGGCCGCGGACAGGCAACTGCATTGATTGATGTTGCACAAGCTCGCGATGAATATTATAAAAGTACAGGTACCTATGTACCTATTTGCAGCGATGGTGGTTTGGTGCACGATTATCACATGGTACTAGCTTTGGCAATGGGAGCCGATTTTTTAATGATGGGACGTTATTTTGCCCGTTTCGACGAATCGCCCACAAAGGTATTGCGTGTAGGTAATAATTATGTAAAAGAATACTGGGGCGAAGGTTCGAACCGTGCCCAGAACTGGCAACGTTATGATATGGGTGGAACAGAAAACCTTAAATTTGAAGAAGGTGTAGATAGTTATGTGCCCTATGCCGGAAAAATGAAAGATAACCTTAATCTTACATTGGGTAAGATTAAAGCAACCATGTGTAGCTGCGGATCGATAACAATAGCTGAGTTACAGGAGAATGCAAAAATAACTCTTGTATCATCGACCAGCATTGTAGAAGGAGGAGCGCATGATGTGATGCTGAAAGACAAATGAGTGAGTTAGCCTTGTCTTCTGAACTCAGCACAAACTATAGCTGTTGCAATTGCTACATTGAGCGATTCTGACGTATTTCTATCAGCCGGATAATTGGGTATATACAGTTTCCGGCTTACTTTTTTTTCCAGTTCACTGCTAATACCGTTTCCTTCATTCCCCATAATAATCAGCCCGTTTTTACTTAACTGTTGCTGGTACATATTTTCACCATCCAGAAACGTTCCGTAAACAGGTAAGCTATTGTTGAGTTTATCTAATAAAGGGAGTAGGGGAGTATAATGTACTTTTACACGGGCAATGCCTCCCATCGTAGCTTGAATTACCTTCGGATTGTAAACTTCGGCCGAGTTAGGAGAACAGATAACGTTTTCAATACCAAACCAGTCGGCCAGCCGGATAATTGTTCCTAAGTTGCCAGGGTCTTGCACATCATCTAAAACAATGGTGAGATTGTTTTGGAGTTCGTTCATGTTCAGAACATATTCGGGTTGTTTAAATACAGCTAATACCTGCTGTGGAGCTTTTAAAAGGCTAACCCGTTGAAGCTCTTCCTGGTTTACTTCTATAATTTCAGAAGTATTTATATCCGGATTTTTGCTTAACCATTCGGCTGTTGCTATAAGTAGGTTGCACTGGAAACAAGGAAGTAGTTCCTCTATTAATCTGGGACCTTCGGCAAGAAAAACTTTCTCTTCTTTTCTCTTCTTTTTTAGCTCCAGTGAGTGGATGTATTTGATTTTATTCTTGCTTAATGTCATTTTACTGCCTACTTTTTTTGTATTCTACCTGTGGCTCACATATCCACATGTTGCCTTTATTAATAAGATTATGTAGTTTCATTGGAAACTGTCGGCAGTCGAAGATGGTAGCTATTTTCACAATATCTTCTTCAACCCAGTAAACAATTTTATAGTTGGGTACATTAACCATTGTTCGAAAACTTTGAGGAAATTCTTGAAGCATTGGTTCTGGATGGCCAAGATAAGGATGATGTATAAGGGTATGGATACAAGATATGATACTGTCAACAATACGATTACCTGCTTGTTTGTTGCCAACACCTGTATAATAAATCTCAATGGCCATAAGATCATTTTCGGCCTGAGGAGAGAGACGATAAATCATAATGATAGAGTCTCCTCTCTTTTTCTTCTTTCATATAGCTTCTTTTCAAATTCAGCTCCATCAATAAATGAACCATTTTTGTCGTCTTCTATTGCTTGGGTAACAATCGATTTTAGTTTCTCTTCCGAAGGAGAATAAGGATAATTGGGCGATATTTGATGTGGCATTACACCTCCTTCGAACCCCATAAGCATGGTTTCGTATTTCAGTAGTTGCTGTTCGTTATATACCTCTTCTTCAATGAAAGCTATGAGTTGAGCTTTGCGGGTTTGTAATTCGGTGTAAGTCATAATGCTAATTCTTTGATATAATGCAAAGGTAAACATTTTGCGAGATATTTTGTAGTTGAAAGAATATAAAACGAGAATACTGACTTGCTCAATATTTATAAATTAAGTATCTTTGTAAAAGAGAGTCATTACTTTCAAGAATACTAAAAGTAATCAGGAAATGAAGAAAGAGAAATTAACTCAGCAAGAGGAAGAAGTAATGCTTTACTTTTGGAACTTAGGACCAAGTTTTATACGGGAGGTGTTAAACGAAATGCCAGATCCCAAACCACCCTATACAAGCCTAGCTTCTATTGTGCGTAATCTGGAGAAGAAGAAATATTTATCTCCTTATAAAGTGGGTAACTCCATACAATATTATCCTGCCATAAAAGAAACAGATTATAAACGGAAGTTTCTGAATGGAGTAGTAAAAGATTACTTCACAGGGTCTTATAAAGAAATGGTTTCTTTCTTTGTGAAAGACCGCAAAATATCCAAAGATGAATTGAAAGAGCTTCTGGATATAATAGAGAATGAAGAATCATAGTACCTTTTAAATAATTCTTTCATCTATGGAAACACTCATTCTCTATCTGTTGAAAGTAAATATTGCTTTTGTTGTGTTGTATCTTTTATACAAGCTGTTGTTTGGTAAAGATACTTTTCTGCGTCTTAAAAGGTACGTATTACTTCTAATATGTATTGTTTCCGTTTTGTATCCTTTTATTGAATTTGAATTAGCTTACGATCAGAACAATGCAACAATAACAGCATTATCTTCTTTGTACGATGGATTATTACCGGAAGTCACAATATCAACAGAAGAAACTGATGCCCCAATATTTAACTGGTATCATGCTTTAGGAATTCTGTATATAATTGGTATTGTTCTCTTATCTACCCGCTCGTTACTGGAAATAAGAAAAATTACAAGAAAGATATTCCAAAGCAATAAAACTGTTATAAATGGAATTAAAGTTTGTACTTTCAAAGAAAGAACAGAACCATACTCATTCTTTAATTGGATTTGTGTATCTCCAGATTTATATAGCTGCGAAGAACTTTATGAAATATTACATCATGAACAAACTCATGCTAAAGAGCGTCATTCGTTAGATGTATTGTTTATTCAACTAATAATTATATTCAACTGGTTTAATCCTTTTGTTTGGCTTTTACGAAATGAAATGCGGATTAACCATGAATACCTGGCCGACAGGCAGGTTATAAACTCAGGTTATAACAAGAAAAGTTACCAGTATCATCTGATAGGATTAAAACAAACCTCTCACTTGCCTGTTGCGTTATATAATAGCTTTAGTATACTGCCTTTAAAAAGCCGACTGAAAATGTTAAACCGGAAAGCAACTCCTGCATTTATGGTATATAAGTATTTGCTTTTTATACCATTTATTGCTTTTCTGTTGATTTTCAGTAACTGTCAGAATTACATGGAGCAGAATAAGGAAGAAGAATTAATACCGGTTGAAAAGGTTGAAGATACTATATTCGAAATAGTTGAAAAGATGCCGGAATATCCAGGAGGACAGACAGCTTTAATGCGTTATCTGAATTCATCTATTAAATATCCGCTCGCTGCACAGGAAAAAGGAATACAGGGACGTGTAATTGTGCAATTTGTGGTAAGTAAGAGTGGGGTAATCACTAATCCGGTAGTAGTACGTAGTGTAGAAGAGTCGCTCGATAAGGAAGCGATTCGTGTAATTTCAGGAATGCCTGCATGGATTCCTGGCGAACAAAGAGGAAAACCTGTACAGGTAAAATATACTGTCCCAATAACTTTCAGATTGCAGTAATAACTCCTCTGCAACGAATATAAATTTTATTAAACTGGCATATAAATCGAACATTTTATTTAAGTTTGTATGCTAAATGGTTTATTGAAATTCCCAGCATGAAGAATCTTTCTTTCCTTATTATTATACTGTTACTGGCTTCATGTTCGTCTACTAAGTTTGTACCCGAAGGGGCATATCTGTTAGACAATGTAAAGATACAAACAGACAATAGAAAAATAAAGAAGGAGGCTCTTGAGCCTTATGTCAGGCAAAACCCAAACTCCAAGTGGTTTAGCCTTTTTAAAACCCAACTTCACATTTACAGTCTTTCCGGACGCGATTCTACCAAATGGATAAACAAAGTATTGCGTAAAATGGGACAGGCTCCGGTATTATACGACCGTGGACTGGCAATGCGTTCGGAAGAAGAGATGACCAAAGCTGTTCACAACATGGGTTACATGAGCGCACAGGTAGAAAAGATTGAGCGAACTAAAAAGAAGAAACTCTCCTTAACTTATAAAGTAACTTCGGGTAAACCGTATATTGTGCGCTCATTGTATTACAATATTGAGGATCATAAAATAGCAAAATACCTAACACAAGACTCGGCCAACACTTATCTTAAAAAGGGTATGGTGCTCGATGTAAATGTGCTGGATGCAGAGCGCCAACGAATAACCAAGTATTTGTTATCTAATGGATATTATAAGTTTAATAAAGATTACATTAACTACGAAGCAGATACTGTAAGAAATACATATGAGGTTGATTTAACTTTGCATTTAAATTTATATAAGCACACAGGTGCCGAACCTCAGGAACATAGCCAATATGCTATAAATAAGGTGAATTTTATTGCTGATTATGATCCGATGCAAACTTCTGTGCGAAGTAGTATTGAAATAAATGATTCAATTCATTACCGCGGTTATCCTATTTATTTTAAAGATGGAATGTACATGCGTCCTAAGGTATTGTTAAACAATCTTCGCATTCAGCCGGGAGAATTGTATAACGAAAAGAATGTGCAGAGCACTTATAATAACTTTGGACGTTTATCTGCCTTGAAATATACCAATATACGGTTTGCCGAAACTCAGGTAGGTGATACCACTAAGCTGAATGCTTATATCTTACTCACTAAAAGCAAACATCAGTCAGTATCGTTTGAGTTGGACGGAACAAACTCGGCCGGCGATTTAGGGGCCGCTGCATCTGTAACCTATCAACACCGTAATATATTTAAAGGTTCCGAACGGTTTATGGTAAAGTTTAGAGGTGCTTATGAAGCAATTTCCGGATTGAGTAAGGAAGATTATAGTTATGACAACTATAGAGAATGGGGAGTTGAAACTACTGTTAACTTTCCACGATTCCTGTTTCCTTTCCTGACTTCTAAATTCAAAAGAGGAATCAGAGCAACAACCGAGTTTGGGCTACAGTATAATTATCAAATCCGTCCGGAGTTTTCGCGTACGGTTCTTTCAGGCTCTTGGGGCTATAAATGGACCCAACGCGACCAACGGGTTAATCATAGATTTGATCTTATTGACGTTAATTATTTATATATGCCCTGGAAGTCTCCAAAGTTTGAAGAAGACTATCTGAATGATGAGAAAAAGAATTATATTCTGGCATACAATTACAAAGACAGGTTTATTGTACGTATGGGTTACATGTATAATTACAACAGTATTGGCGCTGGTTTAAACAACAATACAATTGCTTCGAACTCTTATACTATCCGTGCCGGAGTTGAATCGGCAGGAAATGTGCTTTTTGCTTTCTCTAAAATGTTAGGTCTTTCTAAAAATGCTGATGGTGAGTATTCAATCTTTAATATCCCGTTTGCACAATATTTGAAGTTCGATTTTGACTTTGCAAAGAACATGGCATTAGATCAGCGAAACTCAATAGCATACCATGTTGGGCTTGGAGTAGCTGTACCTTATGGAAATGCCGATGTGGTTCCGTTTGAGAAACAATACTTTTCTGGTGGGGCTAACAGTGTTCGTGGGTGGTCTGTACGTAGTTTGGGACCGGGAACTTTTCCTGGAGATGGTAACTTCCTTAATCAGTCGGGAGATATAAAATTTGATGCCAGTATTGAGTTACGAAGCCGTCTCTTCTGGAAATTCCAAGGAGCTTTCTTTATTGATGCAGGTAATATCTGGAGCATTCGTAATTATGAAAGTCAGCCAGGAGGGAAATTTTATTTCGATAAGTTCTATAAGCAAATAGCTGTTGCTTATGGTTTGGGTTTGCGTTTAGATTTTGATTTCTTTGTTATACGCTTTGATGGAGGGATGAAGGCATTGAATCCTGAATATGAGAGCGGAAAAAAACGTTATCCGATTATACATCCCAATTTCAAAAGAGACTTTGCCTTCCATTTTGCAGTAGGTTATCCGTTCTGATTAACTTATAAGTTTGGGTTTATAGTTCTCCATTCATTTATTGCAGGAATAACCCCCGATTTAATAAGTTCATCTCTCAGATCGCATAAATGCACATAGCTTTGTGATAAAGATTTATGCTCGTTAGGTGTACCTTGTACTGTTTGGTAGTGTACTCCGTCTTTATCAAGCTTTGTTTCCATAGCCATCATTATATTCGAAAATTCTTTATTTGAAACATACACACCAACAGGCCAATCAAATTTTTGTCCACCCATAACTGCCTGCAACATTTCTAACGATAAATACGATGGACTTTGAAAAGAAGAGCGTCCTCGTAATTCAATGATTTTTTTTCCACCTTGAACTACTTTTTCTTTTATACTGGTCCATTCAGCATCGGTAAGAGCAGGGGTTCCTATAAGCTTGTTTAAAGGTTTTCCATCAACTGTTGCAGTCGAAGAAAATACAGCCATTTGTTCTCCATGGCCTCCATAAGTCCGGCAATTAGTTATTTTATCCGGATGTACATTAAAATGTTTAGCTAATTCGTTTCGTAGTCTGGTACTATCTAAAGCAGCCAATGTTGAAACTTGTGAAGGTTTTAATCCTGAATATAGCAGCACAAGTAGTCCTGTAATATCTGCCGGGTTGAATATTACAACAACATGTTTTACATCCGGACAATGCTGTTTAATATCTTTTCCAAATTGAATAGCTATTTCGGCATTACCTTTCAACAGGTCCTCTCGTGTCATGCCCTCTTTACGAGCAGCACCTCCCGATGTAACAATATACTTACTGTCTTTAAGAGCTTCCTCTATACTGTTGGTATATGTAATATTGATACCTTTAAAGCCGCATTGCAATAATTCCTCGGCAACGCCTTCCAGTCCTTTAGCATAAGGATCGTACAAACAAATATTAGACGATAGTCCCATGAGGATGGCAGACTGTGCCATGTTGGAGCCAATCATTCCGGCTGCTCCTACAATAGTTAATTTTTCTGTTGTTAGAAATTCCATAATCTTATGTTTATTAGATTGTTATTGTATCTTAATAAACATAAGATTGGTTTATTTGTTTATTGGTACTGAGAAAAAAGCTAAATACTATTTTTTACCACCAAAAGCAAAACTTACAGGAATGTAAGCGGGTGATGGTACCGAAATGTTGCCAATAACAAATGTAGGACGTATCTGGAAGGTAATATTTGACTTCTGACTGCCTATGCCAAGAAAGTTCTTGGTGATTCCAACTACAGCATCTTTTGTGTCGCCTTTTAATAAGGTAGCCAAGTCGAACCCAATAGAAAGCGGTAGAATACCTGTTCCGTTTCCGGGAACATTTAAAGTTTGTGATAATGAACCGGTAGTAAACTGAATGTTGTCAATACTCAGGATATAATCCAACCCATTTAGAAAAGCTGCCGATTGGCTGGGGTTTTCTACATTCAGATTCAGGGTAAAGTTCAATGGAATTGAGCTAGCATTGCCTGATAAAATAGAAGTGGCTTTGGCAATGTTGGTAAATGATAGACCCTCATTTACATTTATTCCGGCAAGGTTGAGGTTAGAGATGGAGTTAAAATCATACTTGCAGTTAATAACATTGTAAGCACCACTCATTTGCTTGGCAACATCACATCCGGATAAAAAAGGTAAGGCTAGTAAAATAATAATTAGCGTTGTTCTGATTTTCATAATAATGTATTTTTCATGCAAAAGTATAAAATCTCTTTGTACTGCCACTTTGTTATCAGAATATTTTTTAATAAATAAAGCTATTCCAGAATGGAAGGAGTTATCGCTTCGCTAGGAGTTAAAGCTTTAGATGCTCTGAAGTATCTTAGCTAAGGAGCAAAGCTCCTGATAACTCCCTTTAACTCCTTCCATTCTTATGAATTAATGATGATTGCCGTTTCCATGTGAATTATGTGAATGTCCGTTTTCATCGTGTGTTCCGTGGTCGCTTCCATTGTGATGCGAGCCATCGTGTTTTGTGCCGCTATGGTCTTCGTAAGCACAAACCTGATGGGTGCCATCATTCTGTATATCACAATTTTCATGGTTACCAGCTGCACACTGTTCTGCTACAGATCTTTTATAGGCATCTACATCTGTATAACCAAGCATTGCTGCACGAAGTTCCAAATTGGGTTCTGTGTTGTTGTTATCATGATCGTTACTACACGATGTAAACCCTGTTGCCATTGCTACTACTGCAAATAAATAAATAAGCTTTTTCATTTTTCTCTTTTTTATGTTAGTAAAAAGTTCTTTATCTATATACCGCACAGCTTTGTTTATACCCTACTCGGAATTAAAAAATAATTTCGAAGAATGCTACCGGAGTAAATGAAGTGGCTTTAGTGTACACATTAAACACATTGTTTTGATCGGACAGCCGATAGCTGTATTTAATATTATTGATATCGAATACATTTAATAATGATGCTCCGGTTTGTATACTGAATTTCTTTACCTGTAATTTATAGCTAAGTGATAGATCAAAACGGTTGTAAGGTTCACTGGATACATCAGCGTGTTTATGGTTTTCGCCGTGTTGCCCCTCTTCATTGTTTTGTCCATGTCCATGACTTCCAGTAGAAAGATAAGGGAATCCGGTACCATAAACATAAGTAGCAGAAAGATGAAAAGATCTCAAAGAATAAATCGCTCCCAGCTTTATTTCGTGACCTGTTGATTTTTGTGGATTCGTAGAATTTACAAAAGAATATGAACCAAAAACAGAATGTTTCTTCCATTCTTTTTTTATAAAAACATCCATCCCCATATTGGTATTGTTAAGCTTGTAGATATTATTATCAATATAGTATAATTGATTCCGGTTTTTTCGTATATATCCTTCGGCACTTACAAGCCAACCATTTTTGCCATATCCAATACCTGCTAATAATTGAGTAGAAGCCAAGGTGGTACCATCAGATAGATTCCAGATCATTTGGTAACTTCCCTCACGGTATTGATAAGGAACCCGTGTCAGGAATTGATTGTACAATCCAAAAGAAGCAGTTGCAGTTAATTCATCCGTTATGGTATATCTGGCAGATAATCTAGGCTGCACATATATCTTATCATTGGGTATAATGTCTGCTCTTACACCCGCCTTTAGTGATAACTTACCAAGTAAAATGTTATCCGTAAAATGTAATGCTGGGTTGTTAATGCTTGTTTCATTGTTATTGTAAGATGTGGTGTATTGTTGCCATTCGCCACCAATTTGTATCTTTTGGTATTGTCCGATATTGAAATTATGTTCCAGTTTCAAAGATAGTTCTTGTACCCTGTTTTCCAACAGAAAAACATCTGGTGGGGCTGGTTTCCCCTCGGTAATACCAGAAACATTATCAATTGCTGCTGAGAATCGGGAGTATGTGAAAAGAAATTTGCTGTTACTGCCATTATTCCAAACTCTGTTGTAATTTGCTGCTGCGCCGTATTGCCTGTTTTTTTCAGCAGCATTTAATTCATAACGTTGCTGTTTTACCGAAAACTTGAAACGATCGTCGGCACCGTATAAACTTATATGGTAGCGATCATTTTCGAATGCTTTGCCTGCATACTTTATGTTCAGATCACGAAACTCATATTCGGGCTCAATATATAGGTTAGAAGTTCTTTTATTGCTATACAAGTTGTAAAATGTTTGTCTGTACGCAACCGATAAAGCCGACATTTTTTTGATTGGAACCGAAGTATAAATATTGGCAGTGTAGTTACTCAGGTTTACTTTAACTGATGACTTATTAAAATCACCTTCATTTCCGGTTATTTCTGCAATGGCTCCGATTCGATTACCTTTGGCTGCATCATACCCTCCTTTTAGCAAACGAATGTCATTTGCCAGATAAGGATTAACAGAACCTATCTGATCATTAAAACTCTTCATACCGAAAATCGTAAATCCATCGTAAACCAAACGACTCTCTCCCCAATTGCTGCCCCATGCTATAAGATCTTCCGAAGGTTCGCCCGAAGCACGAATACCAGGCATCATGCGCATCAGGTTGAAAATAGAATTATCTGCACTTCCGGGCATATATTGTGCTATCTGATGATTAATTCTTGTTTCGCCAGAGGTTTTGCCTGTTTGCATAAGCATTACAGATGATGAAGGAGCAATAACAACTTCATCCAGAGCTATTGTTTTGGGGTAAAGGGTGAGTTTGTGATTACCAATGTTCAGAAGGGTGTCAAGTGTTTCAAACCCTATATATTGTGTTTGTATTTGTGTTGGCTTGTTTGATTCACAAACGATAGAAAAATAACCGGATTCGTTAGTTAATATAATTCCTTTGTTTGTATGCATATATGCATAGGGTAGGGGTTCGCCGGTTAACCGATCGGATAAGTTGCCCGATATAGTGTATGTTTTACGAACAGTCTTTTCTTGCTTATAATTTGTTGGAATAGGAGAAATAACATAAACACTACCAATTTTTTCTACCCTAAAAGGTGTGTCTTTAAGTAAATAGGTAATGGCTTCTTCGGGTGTTTTAAATGTTTTTGATACAGATATGGTGTATTTGGAGAGTGCTTTATCATTGTAAGATATTTCTGTATTGAGTGTGTTCAATACAGTATTCAGAGGCTTATCTGTAACAACTAACCGCAACTCTTGTGCAAGAGCTGCGGTAGCAGATATAACCAATATAATGAATGCTAAAATACTTTTTTTCACTGTTCTATATTGAGGGTTATTCCCAAGGCCTTTCCTATTATTTCGAGCACTTCTTCCGGCTTTTTATTCTTAGAGAAATTGCCGGTATAAAGATAATCTAAATTTGAAGTTGTAGATATATGAATATTATATTGACGTTCAATTTCTTTCATAACATCGACTAGTGGAACTCCAATAAAAGAGAATTTATTCTCTTTCCAGCTGACAAATGGTAAAGCATCAATGTTATTGGAAACTTCAAGAATTCCATTTCGCAAATTTAACTGCATATTGGATGTTAGTATGTTTTTTCCCTTATCCGTTCTGACTTCTACTTTTCCGGTGAGGCATGTAACGCTATATTTTTCTAAACGGGCAAAAACATTGAAACTTGTACCTAATACACGGATTTCGTTTTGAAGAGCTTCAACAGTAAACTTACTTCCACGCTTAACCTCAAAAAACGCCTCACCATTTAACTCTACTTTTCTTGAAACAAACCACCAATAAGGTTTATAGCTGAGTTTACTGTCTGCATTAAGAGCTACTTTAGAACCATCGGGTAAAGTAACTGCCAGATGCGAACCTCGTTTTGCAACTTCAGTTGTTTTATAAAAATAGGCAAATGAACTACCAACAACTACAAGTGTAATGGTGGCTGCGGCTATGTATTTCCAAAAAGAAAAATGCCTGATCCTTGGAGCGGTTTCTTCAAGTCCGGAGAAAGCTTCATTCCAGATTTCATCTTTACTTTTACTCCACTTCGGGGTGATTTTAATATCTTCTGTTTTCATCTTTCTATGGTTATAATAATTCTGTTCTTAGAAATTGTAATGCTGCACTCATTCGCTTTTCTACAGCTTTTATGCTGATATTCAGATATTTCGCAATTTCACTGTATTTAAGTTCATCGTTCCGGCTCATCAAGAAAACTATTCGTTGCGTTTCCGGCATCTGTTTCAATGCCTTGGCGTATGATGATGCAAGTTCTTCAAAAGTAAATTCTTCCTCAGGCGATAAACTGGCATTCTCTTTGATTGTCATACTTTGTTCAAAGTCAAAACGGGTTGAATCTTTTCTGTAATTGCTGATAACCATATCATTTGCCATTTTATATAATAATGATTTCAGATTATGGCTATTCAACTGTTCCCGCTTTTCCCATATCTTCATAAAGATATCCTGTGCCATATCCGATGCCATATCTTCGTTACCACAACGGTAGAAGATAAAACTTCGAATCGTATCGAAATAGGTGTCGAATAACTGTTTAAACTCTGTTTTGCGTAACATCCTGTCCGGCTTTTTATTATTATACCGCATGAAGATACAAATACCCTACTTTATTATTCTGTTTTTATTGTTTAAACAAGAAAAAAGCCTGTAAAACACTTGCTTTACAGGCTTTTCAATATTTAAATCAGAATATTCTTACAATATATCTAACTGCTTAAAGCACTTCACCAGTTTATCAATAGCAAAGTCTATTTGCTCTCTGGTATGAGTAGCCATCAGTGAAAAACGAATCAGGGTATCTTCCGGAGAACATGCAGGTGGAATTACCGGATTAACAAAAACGCCTTCGTCGAACAACATTTTTGTAACCATGAATGTCTTTTCCATGTCTCTTACATACAAAGGAATAATCGGCGTGGCAGTATTACCTATTTCAAATCCCAGATCGCGGAAACACTTTAATGAATAATTGGTATTATCCCATAATTGTTGAAGGCGTTCGGGTTCATTCTGCATAATGTGTAATGCGGTTCTTGCAGCAGCAACAGCAGCAGGAGTAGCACTTGCACTAAATATATAGGAACGTGAAGTATGGCGCAGGTAATTAATAATAGATTCGTCGGCAGCAATGAAACCACCTAAAGAAGCAAGTGACTTACTGAAAGTTCCCATAATCAGGTCAACATTGTCGGTTAATCCAAAATGGTCACAGGTTCCTCTTCCTTGTCTTCCTAAAACCCCAAGACCATGAGCTTCATCGACCATGATGCTTGCATTGTACTTTTTAGACAGACGAACTATTTCGGGAAGGTTTGTGATATCGCCTTCCATGCTGAATACACCGTCAACAACTATCAGCTTAATAGATTCAGGTTTACACTTTTGCAACTCTTTTTCGAGAGACTGCATATTGTTGTGCTTAAATTTTAAAGCTGTTGAAAATGAGAGACGGCGCCCCTCAACAATAGATGCATGATCTAACTCATCGCAGATAATATAATCTTCCCGGCCGGTTACACATGATACTACACCTAGATTAACCTGAAAACCTGTGGAATAAATAATAGCATCTTCTTTACCAACAAACTGAGCCAGTTCTTTTTCCAGTTCAATATGAATATCTAAAGTACCATTGAGAAAGCGTGACCCGGCACATCCTGTACCATATTTTTTTGTGGCTTCTACAGCTGCTTCAATAACTTTGGGGTGGTTGGTTAATCCCAGATAAGAATTTGAACCGAACATCAGCACTTTTCTACCGCTCATTACCACCTCAGTATGTTGTTCACTCTCTATACAACGGAAATAAGGATATACTCCTTTAGCTTTCACTTGTTGGGGAAGATCATACTTTGTTAACTTGTCTTGTAATAATCCCATCGAATTGTCGTTTAAATAAATTCAGTGTCTGCCATATATTTATAACAATATAACATTTGGCAGTTGTTCTACTTTCCTTTTTAATACAAGTTTAAAAATCGGGGTCAAAGATAATAAAATATGTATTTAACTGTTCTTTTTAAGAGGAAAAACTTCACTTTTTGGATTTAACTGACATCTGTACGTTGCAATTGCGAGAAATATATTACTTTTGTCAAGCGAGTTGTATACAAACCCTGAACTTTTCATTCATTTAAAATGAAAAAAATAGTTTTCATAATAAACCCTATTTCCGGAACCCAGAATAAGGATTCTCTTGTTAAGTTATTTGGTGAAATAATTGATAGTAGTAAATTTACTTGGGAAATTGCATATACTGAAAGGGCTGGCCATGCTGTAGAACTAGCTGCGCAGGCAGCTAAAGATAATATAGATATTGTTGTTGCAGTGGGAGGCGACGGAACAATAAATGAAATAGCACGTTCTCTAGTTCACACAGATACTGCTTTGGCAATATTACCATTAGGATCCGGAAACGGGCTTGCCCGGCATTTACGGATACCGTTAGAGGTTAAAAAGGCTCTTCAAGTTATAAATGAAGGCGTTACCGAAACAATAGATTACGGAAAAATAAATGGCACATCTTTCTTTTGTACTTGCGGAGTAGGATTTGATGCCTTTGTCAGCCTAAAATTTGCAGAAGCAGGAAGACGTGGTCCGCTTACCTATCTTGAAAAAACATTGCTGGAAAGTTTGAATTATAAACCTGAAACATACGAACTTGAAACCGAAGATGGTACACAAAAGTACAAAGCATTCTTAATAGCTTGCGGAAATGCTTCGCAGTATGGCAATAATGCCTATATAGCTCCACAAGCTACAATAACAGACGGTTTGCTGGATGTTACCATACTCGAACCTTTTACTGTACTGGATGTACCTTCACTTGCTTTTCAGTTATTCAATAAAACAATCGATCAGAATAGTCACATTAAATCTTTCAGATGCAAGAACCTGCGCATTCACCGGATGTGTGAAGGGGTGGTGCATTATGATGGTGATCCTATTAAAATGGGAAAAGATATAGATGTTGAGGTAATAACGAAAGGGCTAAAGGTTATTATCCCTCCGGAAAAGAAAAAGAGTAACACCAATATGCTTGATAAAGCTTCTGGTTATATAAATGGATTAAAAACCCTGAATGAAGCAATATTTAATGATATAACTTCGAGAAATAAAGAATTCATAAAGAAACTGACTAAGAAGGATTAAAATTAACTAAAAATATTATATATGTTTAGAACACATACATGTGGAGAGTTGAGAATCTCTGATGTGAATAATCAAGTAACCCTTGCAGGATGGGTACATCGTTCCCGCAAAATGGGAGGTATGACGTTTGTTGATCTTCGCGATCGTTACGGCGTAACACAATTAGTTTTTAATGAAGAAGTTAACGCTGAATTGTGCGATCAGGCCAATAAACTGGGACGTGAATTTGTAATTCAGGTTGTTGGTACAGTAAACGAACGTTTTAATAAGAATGCGAATATACCTACCGGAGATATTGAAATAATCGTATCCGAATTGAAAGTATTAAATGCAGCTTTGACTCCCCCTTTTACTATTGAAGATAATACAGATGGTGGTGATGATATTCGTATGAAGTATCGTTACCTGGATTTACGCCGTAATGTAGTTCGTGCCAATCTGGAACTTCGCCATAAAATGACTATTGAGGTACGGAGTTATTTGGATAAACTTGGCTTCCTTGAAGTTGAAACTCCTGTTCTGGTAGGTTCTACCCCCGAAGGGGCACGTGACTTCGTTGTACCTTCACGTATGAATCCGGGGCAGTTCTATGCTCTTCCACAATCGCCTCAAACATTAAAGCAATTATTGATGGTTTCGGGATTCGACCGTTATTTCCAGATCGTAAAGTGTTTCCGCGATGAAGATTTACGTGCCGACCGTCAACCGGAATTTACCCAGATTGACTGTGAAATGAGCTTTGTGGATCAGGAAGATGTATTGAGTACATTCGAAGGAATGTCGAAACATCTTTTCAAAAGCATTCGTGGTATTGATATAACTGAACCATTTCAACGTATTACCTGGCACGATGCAATGAAGTATTATGGAAGCGATAAACCGGATCTTCGTTTTGGGATGCAGTTTGTTGAATTGATGGACATAATGAAAGGTCACGGGTTCCCTGTATTTGACGATGCAGCTTATGTCGGTGGAATTTGCGCAGAAGGTGCAGCATCCTATACCCGTAAACAACTGGACGCGTTAACCGATTATGTGAAAAGACCTCAGATTGGTGCCAAAGGTATGGTTTATGCCCGTATAGAAGCCGATGGAACAGTTAAATCAAGTGTCGATAAATTCTATACACAGGAGGTGCTTCAACAAATGAAAGAAGCATTCGGAGCAAAACCGGGCGACTTAATCTTGATTCTATCAGGCGATGATGCAATGAAAACCCGCAGACAATTGAATGAACTTCGTTTGGAAGTAGGTAATCAGTTAGGTTTACGTGATAAGGATAAATTTGTTTGCTTGTGGGTGGTTGACTTCCCATTGTTAGAGTGGGACGAAGAGTCCGGACGTTACATGGCAATGCACCATCCGTTTACTTCGCCTAAACCGGAAGATATTCATTTGCTGGATTCTGATCCGGGTGCTGTTCGTGCCAATGCCTATGATATGGTAATAAATGGTGTTGAAGTAGGAGGGGGCTCTATCCGTATTTTCGATAGTGTTTTACAGAATAAAATGTTCGGTTTGTTAGGCTTTACACCCGAGCGTGCGCAAGAACAATTTGGATTCTTGATGAATGCGTTTAAGTATGGTGCTCCTCCTCATGGTGGATTAGCTTATGGATTGGATCGTTTTGTGTCGTTGTTTGCCGGTCTTGATTCAATTCGCGATTGTATTGCGTTCCCCAAGAATAACTCCGGACGTGATGTTATGCTGGATGCTCCTTCGTGTCTTGATCCTGCGCAATTAGATGAATTAAATCTGGTAGTAAATCTTCCAAAAGAATAAAGAAATGAAAAAGGATGCCAAAAGGCATCCTTTTTCATTTCTGTCTCTCTCACTAATTAGTCGTCCTTATGGAAAATAAGGGTTGTAGCACCAATTGTTATTATATCTCCGTTTTTTATCTGAATTCTATCCTTTTCCTGCAATAACTCATTCATAAGAAAAGTACCTGTCAGGCTTGGAGCATCACGCAAGGTATGTATTATTTTCCCGTATTTGTTTTGTTTCACATTAACAATGCAATGACGCCTGTCCATGCTCATATCACCACTTTCTATAGGTTGATTAACTACACTACCTACACAACGGCGGCCAATAACATTATCTCCTTCTTTTAGTTTTAGTATTTGTTTATAGCCAAATACATTTTCAACTACAGTTAAGTATCCAAATTCAGACCCGGCAGTTTCAGCATCTGGGTCTTCATTCTTATGCATGTCTTTCATTTTGGATTTACCAATGCGGATACTAAATTGTTTTCCGCAATGTTCGCAAATGAAAACAAGCGATTGTCCCTCGCTGTATTTAGTTTCGTCAAAAGATAGATAATTCTCACACTTCGGACAAAGGATTCTTTTCATGAAAAATGTTTTTACTTAACCAATAACCAGGCGTTCTTATAAGATTCTATCTTACGCAACTCTTTTAATTCTTTTGAAGCATCGTTATAAGTTGCATAGGAGGCAATACTTACACGGATTTTTCCATCGCTCTGAATAACTTTTGCTCCTAAATAACCTTTGCTACGTAAATTATTAACCATACGTTCCGCATCAGCTTCATTGCTTACACTGGATACTATAAGGTGATAATTATATTCTTCTTTTGGTGTATTATCAGTTTTTGGAGTTTCTATCTTTTGAGTTTCGGTTTGAGGAACCTTAACTTCTTTAGCAGCTACCGGCGTAACCTGTTTGGTTGGTGTAGTTTGCTCTGTTTTCTTATTTTGTTTATTGTCGGTTGAGGTAACAACTTGTGTTGTTATAAGCGATTCGTTTTTTATCTTATCCAGAAGTTCGCCGGGAAAAACATGAGCATAACTTTGGTTTTCGATGTATGTGTTTTCTATTGGGGTAGACATAAAGAAAAACAGAATGATAGCTGCCGCAACTGCTGCCACATTTTTCCACATCGGATTGATACGATGTTTTCTTTTGGGTGATGAAACAGTTAATTCTTTTGTTGGTTCATTGTTTTTCTTCGATAAGCTGGTTAGATCTTGAATACCAAAAGAATTTAATCCATATAAAGTGGGCGAATTCAACTTTTCGTTATATGGCGAGAAATGATAACTTTCATTTGCCGAATATTTAATTACGCCAATGAAAGGTAATTCTATCTTTCCTTCATTATTGAGTGTGCTGATAAGAGTGCTTGTTTCTTCTTGTACAAGTTTATTGGCTTCATTATAGTCAATTTTATATGTTTTCATATACGATTGTACTAATAATCCATCGTTCATTTTAAGCTGTGGATTGAAGCCTATGATACGTGTAGGTGGAATAAATAAATTTTCTTCTTTATTCCATATTGCGGATACATTGTGTGCAATAAAACCACCAAATCCGGGAATTACAACACAATCGTTTTCCAAAAGCAGTATCTCTATATGTGAAGCCAGTTGATTCATGAGTGCAAATTTAACCATTATTTTGGAAATGTGGTAAAGAACCTGCTATTTTGTTTGTACCTGCTAACTTATAATTTATTTCTTTTTATAGAGTGTTATTAGTCGTTTTGGCAGATGTTGCATGTTTTCTTCGCATAGGCGATAAAGTTCCAGCCCTTTCTCTGTAAAACCATACTTTTCGATATAAGCTAACACGAAATCACCTTGCAAACTTTGGTGTTCGCCATCGCAAACCAATAGATAATCGCACACAAGTGTATGATATTTTTCGTCGGTAATACCAAGTGCAAAGACAGCAAATGTGCCAGGTATGGCGCATTTTTCGGCTTGTAGATTGATATACCATTCAAACTCTTGCATCGCCAACCGTGCATAACGTTCTATTTTTTTGTATAGTGCAGGATAGTGTATAGCGCCTGCAAACAAATAGTGGACACCACATTTGGGAAGTCCTTTTATTGGCAACAATTTCTTAGAGGGAGTGCGGAAGTCGATAGAATATGATCGTGGAAACTCGGATTCCAGCAATGTACAAAGAAAGTCGAGTGTTTGGGCATAATTTTGTTCAGTATCCTCTTTCATCGTGATTTTGATAGTTGCAAAAGCATCATTGGCTTTACACGAAAGGGCAACGTCCTTATACTCAATAATTTCTTTCGGCAGGGTTCCACTACCATTCTTCTTTAATTGTGTAGGTATATTCGAACCAAGAGCCGTTACATATTGAAAAATCTGTTGGGCTGTATAGCTATCTCCTGCATCATATTTTGTATGACAAACAGCCACATAACAGGCAAATTTGAACATATCTTCGGGAATGAAATCGTGTGCTTCGTTAGGGTTCAATACCCAGTTTTCATAAAAACTATCTTCTTGGGCAACGTTCTGAAAATAGGGATTGCGTAGGCATCGTTTCACCCATTGACTGAGCGGATAACGAACCTCGAACGAGAAACCGGCAAGTTGGCGCATTCGTTCAGAGAAATTACGAGCCTTTTCGTAGTCGAATCCTTCAACCCCCAACCGATATAGATAGTATTCCAATACTGCACCGACCAACACCTCGTGCCCCTGTACGCGGAAGCAAGGATATTGTGGGTATCCAGGTTCGTATCGTGTCTTTGATATCCGTGCCGTTCCGTCCAGAATGGCTTGTGTGCAGGCATCGAAATAGGGAGTGTATGAGTGGTCTTTCTGCCAATCGGCAAATATGAGGTATTTT
The DNA here is from genome assembly GCF_010500955.1 of Bacteroides sp. 519. Taxonomy (GTDB): domain Bacteria; phylum Bacteroidota; class Bacteroidia; order Bacteroidales; family Bacteroidaceae; genus Bacteroides. The sequence goes on along the minus strand of NZ_QVMJ01000022.1, from coordinate 5,250 downwards.
CTTTTGTTAGACATTGTGGTATAGTTAATAATGAAACATAGTTGATGATCTAATTTAAAATCTTGTGCAAGATATAAAAATGCATGGGAAAATCACAAAATCGAATGTAAAAAAGCATTTTGCAGAGGGGTTACACTTTTTGTTGCTTCAAAACTTAAAATATTGAGATGCACAAATATCGAATATTTTTTGATTATCAGAAGATATATATATAAATTCGCAGCGTAATGATTAAATTGTAAGATGATAGAAGACAACCACACCCATCACGACAGAGAAGCCAAAAAAACAATATTAAGCAATATTGAAACTTATGGTTGCCACTTGGCGCTGATTGAGCCAGACAATTATCTACCCGGATTTGTTTACACAATTGGGCTTCATAAGAAGTTCAACCACCCTGAAATAATTTGCTTTGGATTGCACAATGAAATTATGGGAGCCATTTTAAATCATGCTCGGGATTTGATAAAACAAGGTGCTTCATTTGAGCCGGGCAAACCCTATGGTGGATTTCTAAAAGGCTATGATATTCAATTTCTGGAAGTAGAGAAAGAGTTTTACGCCGATTATGTGGGGTATGCCGGTTGGTTTTATGACAATAGTTTCGATTTCCCACTATTGCAAATTGTATGGCCGGACAAACAACATAATTTTCCTTGGGATAAAGCCTTCAACCCCGATTGGAAATTCCGCCAACCATTATTAGACAGAAACACGGATTTTAAATTTTATGAAGAAAGAAATCTGGGTGTATATACTACCAAACAAGCCTTTGAAGGAGAACCAATACTCTTTGTATATCATAATAAAGATGGCAACTGGCAGTTTCATACAACTTCCGAACCCAATACAGATGATGCACAACTCGTTTGTCTGGAAGAAATAATAAAGCTCGATCCCTCAATCAATGAAGTTTATCATTTGCAATACGGTTGGCGCGCATGGAGGGAGAGTTCTAATGCCGAGTGGGAATATGAAGAAGAATCGTAAGCAATTACCCCTCTATCGTTGCCGATTTCAGCCCTTTTTTAATATTCCCCGACACTGTAATTGCATGACACAAAAACATATCATCATCATCGTAATAGGCTGCAAAATTTCCACTTGAGGTTATTTTTAGTTCAGAAAGGCTTATCCTGTCGGCAAAATCGGTTTTTGATATTTCCGGGGTTTCTTTATCGTCTCGCCAGTCTCGCCAGTCATTTGCCAAGCGGGTAAGATGCTCTGCGGCAAAGTTGCGGAATTCAGAGTCTTGTTGTTTTTGCTGCTCAACTAACGTGCGCAATGCTTTTATGGCCTTCGTCCAACTGGCTTTGTTGTTAATATTTACCTTTAAATAGATAGTGATTTCCTCTCCAAGCCAGTCGATAGCTCCTTCAAACATCTCCATGTCTTTATTGAGCTCAAGTTCTCCCAATATTTCATCTACAACTTTTACCGGTTTTCGATACTCTGCCAAGATGGCGAGCAACTCATCATTCTCTACATTTTCTTCAAGAACTTCAACAACCATAAAGCGATTACAGAAGGAAGGCAATCGTCCTTCGGGAACTGTCTTGTCTATCAAATCCCTTACTTTAAGTCGATAAATTGTTCCTTCCTTGAAATAATAAGGATAAGAAAAACTGTGTTTCTTATTCTCTTCCTCAGATAGAAGCCAGGTAACCCTTCCGTCTCCTTTTTTTAACTCATTTGAGGAAAGATTGATATATGCAAGAAAATCAGCGATCGCCGCCCACGAACTTCCGAATCTTATTGCTCCTCCCGAGTAGTCACTTGTCAGTATCAGGATTTCTTTTTCTTCTTTGTGGTATTCACTTGCAAAAGCTTCAAAATCTTTATTGTTGGCTGGTGTGTAGTTCATTTGTCTATTACAATTTTATGCTTAAAATATTGAGATGTACAAATATCGAATTTTTTTTTGATTATCAGAAGATATATATATAAATTCGCAGTATAATGATTGCAATGACACTATCGAAGAAGACCATGAAAAAACTAATCTGCCCCTACACTTGGTTTTGCGGAGAAGAATTCGAAGCACAAGACATGAGCGAATATGACTATAAATTCTTGCAATCGGCAATAACAAAAGGAATGACGTTCATGTTTATTCACTGTCCGAAGTGCTCCACACAATTCAGCTTCAATCCTGTGGAGTGGAAGGCTAAAGCTGCATTTTCAGATCCGAACAAGAAAGCTGCAAAAGAGCTAAAACCCACCACAGAGTTGCTTACAACCCTTGAAAAACAAAACATCAGGATACCGCCATCGTACTTGGATTATTTAACAAGCAAGATGTTCAAACCGAACGTTTCAATAGTTCGCGGACAAAGCAAATTCCACCTCTACAACCTCAATGAACTGTGCGAAACAGTAAGTATTGACGGCAATTCTTGTTTAAGAATTACCTCTCTGAAAGCCTACGCCAAATCGCTGGAGGAGGTGTTCGGAGAAGAAAATACAGAAACCTTCTCTCTTGCCCAATTATCCAATTGCCTGACAATCGGGTACGAGAATGAAGCCGTTTTGTTCATAGACTATCAGGATAATAATTCACTCTGGATTTTTCACCCCGATGGTGGAGACATCGAGCCTACGAAAATGACAGTAGAGAAAATTGTGAAAAGTTAGCTACATAATTGATAGAGGACAAAAAGATTAAGAATATGGCAAAAAAACAATTAACCTTGGAAGAAATCTCTCAAATAGCTACCGACCTGCAAAACTCACAGAGTACAAAACGGAGAAGCGCTGCCAAGAAAGTAGGAAAAAATCAGCTCACTGCATTAGGTGATGCCCTTTATGAAGCCTACATAAAAGAAAGAGGAGATAAACGCACGTGGGAAACCCAAACCGAAATGATTTTATCCTTAGGCAGAATTGGTTATACGAAAGCACTGCCCGACCTCGAACTGATTATCAACCGAAACGAACCGCACGATATGATAACCATTGCCGCAGCCAGATCGTATGTGCGACTAAAGCGTAGCGATTTAACCGATGCGAAACCTGTAATTGATTTGCTAAAAAACGGCAACCTTTCTGTCTTAAACGGCGCAACAAATATTTTAGCTTTCGACGAGATGAAGCCTTTGGAAGAAGATATAAAAACAATAATTTCATTATTGGATAGCAAAGATGAGAAGGAAATAGCTATTACCGGACTTGGAGATCCTCGCGAATCCTTGCTCTCGGCAATGAGCAAATGGAAAGATCCCAGCAGCCAAGCTTATTTGAAACGTTTTGCCGAATCAACTAATTGCGGCCTGAAAGAGTGTGCTGAATTGGCGTTGGTTGGGAAGAAATCAAGGTATGAGTGAAAGATAAAAAATAAGACCACTTGCTAAATTGTTTGCAACATCAAACAATAATCTTATCTTTGCATCAAACATAAAACCTTATGAAAAGTAAAGGACTGACATTATTACCTCGCTTGAGTAAAATCCTTGAAGAGATGGGCGAAAACATTAAATTAGCTCGCCTCAGACGAAATCTTACCATGGAGCAGGTAGCAGAACGCGCAGGCATTGCTCGTTCCACTCTGTGGCAAGTAGAAAAAGGGCTTCCTACTGTTTCCTTCGGGGTGTATGCCCAAGTGTTATTTGTTCTTGGGCTGGAGAAAGACATCCTCAAACTTGCAGGCGACGATATATTAGGACGCAAACTACAAGATGCCGAATTGCTTTTAGGACGAGGCTCTTCAAAAAAATAGGGTATGGGAGAGCAAACAAAGAATATATATGTATATGCCGATTGGATAGGTTTAAACTATCCGCATTTTATGGGAACCCTGACTGTGAATCAGATACGAGGAAAAGAAATTTTTTCTTTTCAGTATGATGACGAGTGGCTTGAATCTGGTAATGCCAGAGCTCTGGATCCGGATTTATCTCTTTTTTCCGGCTTTCAGCATCTACGTGATGATAAATTAAACTTCGGAATGTTTCTCGATTCATCTCCCGACAGATGGGGGCGCGTTTTAATGAAGCGCCGCGAAATAGCTTCAGCAAAACAAGAAGCTAGAAGATCAAGAACCCTTTTTGAATCAGATTTCCTGCTTGGTGTATACGATCCACTACGGATGGGAGGTCTACGTTTTAAAACAGATAAAGAAGGTGCTTTTTTAGACAATAGCACAAATTATACTACTCCCCCATGGACCTCCATAAGAGAACTTGAAAGTGCTAGCCTTGAATATGAAAAAGGATTGGAAGAAGATAATCCCGAACTTTTGAAATGGCTGAACATGCTGTATGCTCCCGGTTCTTCGTTGGGTGGAGCACGTCCGAAAGCAAATATAAAAGATACTGATGGTTTTTTATGGATTGCAAAGTTTCCCAGTAAGAATGACGATGTAAATATCGGAGCTTGGGAAATGTTAGTCAATTCTCTTGCAAAGAAGGCTGGAATAAACTGTGCAACAGGAAAAGTAGGACAGTTTAATAATAAGCATCATACTTATCTGACTAAACGATTCGACCGAGACCAAGCAGGCAACCGTATACATTTTGCTTCTGCTATGACATTGCTTGGATACACCGATGGAACGGGAGCCGATGACGATGTTAGCTATCTGGAACTTGCCGAATTTATCATTAAACATGGGTCTGATGTAGGTAAAGATTTAAAAGAACTCTTTAAGCGTATTGCATTTTCGGTTTGTATCAGTAATACGGATGATCATCTACGCAATCATGGTTTTTTGCTCAACAACAAAGGGTGGTCACTTTCTCCTGCATACGATATCAACCCAAACCCAGATGGGAAAGGGCTAAAGCTGAATATTAATCTGGATGATAATTCTTTGGATTTAGACTTAGTTTTAAGTGTTTCTGATTTTTTTAGGATTGAAAAAAAAGAGGCACAAACTATTATTGAAAGCACAAAAACAGCTGTTGCAGGTTGGCGACAGGAAGCAAAGAGGTACCAAATATCATCTGCAGAACAAGATAGGATGGAAAATGCTTTTGCTGTTGGTCGCACTAAATGAAAATTCTGGTAGCCCAATTCAACTCGCTACAGAAGATTTTCGCCTAAAAAACCATCATAAGTATCATAACGCACTTATTGGACTGTATTTCAGTTTGTTACATTATGATAGATGCTCAAAAAGTAAAACATAAGTACCATTCGAAGTATCATAACAGTAAGCGTCTCCGCTTTGTCGCCTATATTGTCTTTTCCTTGTTCTGTATCTTTGCATTTAATTTTTATATAATATTTTATGCAAGCCTCAGAACTATA
>NZ_QVMJ01000021.1 GCF_010500955.1 Bacteroides sp. 519 | reverse complement strand
GGCACAATTGAGAGACTATTCTTTTCCGTATTAACTACGAATATACAACACTCGGAGAAATAACGGATCATTAATGATGCAAATATACGAGACACAGAGACACAGAGTTTTAAATATAGATAATCTCTGTGCTCTCTGTGTCTCTGTGTTCATAGTTATTTATTCAACAATTGTCATTTCGTTTATCAGATGTCCACATCCTCCTAATTTATCGAGAATGAATAAAATGTAACGGATATCCACATTGATGCAACGTTGTTTCTTATTGTCAAAATTGATGTCACCGCTCAAAGATTCCCAGTTGCCATCAAAAGCACAACCAATCAGTTCGCCTCTTGCATTTAGTACCGGGCTTCCGGAGTTACCTCCTGTAATATCATTGGTAGAAAGGAAACATACCGGCATTTCACCATCGGCCATAGCATATCTGCCAAAATCTTTATTGTTAATCAGTTCTTTCAGTTGGGCAGGAACAATAAATTCACGGTCATTAGGATTTTCCTTTTCCAGAATACCTTTTGTTGTGGTATAATATTTATAATGTATACCATCTCTGGGGCGATATGATTCAACATTACCATAAGTTAACCGAATTGTAAAGTTAGCATCCGGATAAGATGGTACAGGAAGTTTCATTTCACCTAATCCACGTATATAAGTTTTATGAAGAATATTCAACTCGTTTGTTAAAGGAACAAGAGCCGAGGTTAGTTCCCTGGCCTTAGCAACTACCGAACTGTAATATCTAACTGCCAAATCTTTGTCTATTGCATCAACAGTAGGTGCATTCAGGAAGTTTTCAAAATTCGCCTTGTTTGCCATAATAGAATTATTGTACATGGCATCAATAAATTCATCATAGTTACCACCGAATTCGTTTTGTATAATCGAATAGAATTCAGGACGCATATCCGGTTCAATCATGGTTGCATATAACGGAATCAGCACCTTGGCTACTTTACGATCTACTTCATGGTCATAGTCTTTATTGTGAATCCGATTATATAGGCCCTGTAAACCTGTTTTCAAAGAATCAAATTTAGCAGTGTTGTTTTGCTCCAAAGCTGTTTTCATTTCTTTAAATACTACATCGGGTACACCAAACTCAATACCACTAAAGAAAGCTTCCATTAAACAAGTACGTTGGTAACGTAGTGGCTGTGTTTGAGCAACAGCATCATCTATTTTGGCTACTACATTTATATAGTCCTGATTGTTTTTCTGTTTTGCAAATTCCTGGAAGGCTGCTTCCTGTTCGGCTTTTGTTTCCAATACATTATTATCAACAATTGCCTTATTCATACCAATAGAGTTTTTCCAGTAGTTTGATGAACCGGCATATTTATTTGCATACTGAATACGTATCTTATCGCTAGCGTTCATTACCTCTTTAAGAACGGCTTGTCTATTCTCGCGAATAAGTATCCTTGGCGAGTTGGTTGCATCCATTCTCTCTTGTACTTCCGATACTGTAAGGTAGCGGCTTGTACTTCCCGGAAAGCCCATGATCATGGCATAATCATCTTCTTCAATTCCTTTTAAAGATATTGAAAGATGCTTTTTAGTTTTCAGAGGAATATTTTGTGCACTATAGTCAGCTGGTTCGCCATTTGCATCTGCATAAATACGGAACATAGAGAAGTCGCCGGTATGGCGTGGCCACATCCAGTTATCTGTTTCTCCTCCAAACTTACCTATTGCCGATGGCGGAGCAGCTACCATACGCACATCCGTATATTCTTTTTTATAAATAAGATAGAATTTGTTTCCGGCATAGAACGGAAGTGCTTGCGGAACAATACCTTTTTTACCTTTCAGGTTACTTGTTACATGTAACTCTTTAGCCAGTTCGGCAAGGAATTTTTGCGAAAACGATTCTGCCTCACTTATTGTTCCGGCAGCAATCCGCTGATTTACAATGTCTGTAATATCTTCAATTCTTTCTATAAAAGTGAACTTTAAACGGGGAGTTGGCAATTCTTCCTCCCGGCTTTTAGCCCAGAAACCATCTGTTAGATAATCGTTTTCGACCGAGCTATGTTGTTGTATAAAAGAATATCCGCAATGATGATTGGTTAGAATTAACCCTTCGGGTGAGATGATTTCGCCAGTACAACCACCACCAAATATGCCTACAGCATCCTTCAACGAAACACCATTAGGGTTGTATAAATCAATAGCATCCAGCTTTAACCCTTGTTTTTTCATCATGTCAACAGCATGTTGTTCCTGCATTAATTGCAACAACCACATTCCTTCGTCAGCTTTTACTGATAATGCTAATGGAATCAAAAGCACCAACAAATACAATTTAATTTTATTCATACTCTTTTCTTAAAGTTTTTATAATGTGATATATGATTTAAGCATATTTTAATGACATATTGTAATGTCATTTAGCTGCAAAAATAAAAAATCTAATTGAATTAATTACTGTTTGGTAATTTAAACATCCAATGAAACATAAAACCGACTGTGAAGTTTTAAATATTGATAATTTTTTTCGGATGATAACTAATTGATTGTATTTTTGTAAAACAAACATTAATGGCCTTTAGATGAAACAATTATTATCCATTTTGCTTTTGAGTATTTTCTTCTGTTCATGTACACCCAAATACGCTATTGAAGGAAATACAGCAATGTCTAACATGGATGGGAAAATCATATTTTTAAAAGTCTACCAGAACAACCAGTGGCTGGCTGTAGATTCGGCAGAAGTTATTCATGGTTTCTTTACCATGAAAGGACAGGTAGATTCTGTTGCAATGGCTACGCTATTTCTGGACAATCAAAGTATTATGCCATTGATTTTAGAAAATGGAAAAATAAAAATATCGCTGGCTTACAACGACTTATCCGCTCGGGGTACATCCATGAATGATTTACTATATAACTTTCTGGATAAAAGACAGGAAATAGAAAATCGTTTGTATGAACTGGAACGTTCCGAAACCCGTCTTATCCTGGAAGGGAGAGGTCTGGATGAAGTAAAAGCAGAAATACTTCAAAAAAGCGAAGTTATAGGCAAAGAAATGACTACGCTTGTAAAAGATTTCATTGTAAGCAATGGTGAAAACGTGTTAGGTCCTTATGTTTTTATTCTACTGGGCACAAGTATGCCATACCCTATTTTAACTCCTCAAATAGAAGATATTATAAATGCTGCACCATACGCATTGAAGAATAACCCCTTGGTTAAAGAGTATATCAAAACTGCCAAAGAGAACAAAGAATTAATCAACGAGCAGCAACGAATGAGTGAATAAAGCATTCATCTCTAAAAAAATAAAAGTATCTCAACAATTCAGTCAGTAAGTTTGTTATTCATTGTTGAATATGAATTTATAAGAGAACTTTTATTATGAAACAGCAACGGTTGTGGCTGATAGGAATAGCCATTGTTATTGGTTTATTTGGTATTCATTGGTGGAAAATGAATGATTATTATGTTAGCAAAGAATGGAAAAAGTACCAACGTTTGTTCCATGTTGCTGCATACAGTTCGGCCCATGAGGGATATGAAAAACTGTATGACCAATTAAAACATAAACCTGCATTTTTGTATGAGTATGGATATTGTTTGCACAAATTGGGCAAATACGATGAATCGAATAAAGTATTGGAAGAGTCTGCCAAACTAAGTTCCAACCCTATGATTTATGATGTGATGGGAAGAAATCACCATCTGAAAGGCAATTATACAGAAGCCGAAAGCTACTATATCAAATCAACTAATATGGTACCTAACCGGATGCTTCCATACTATTTTCTATCCAAGCTTTATAACGAATCCAATTATAAGAATCCGGCTAAATGTAAGGAAATGGCCCAACTAGTATTGGAAAAAGAAAAAAACACCCAAGCTACCACTGCCCGACACATGCGAGAAGAAGCCAGAAAATTGTTATCTTTGCATAGATAAATACTATATTCACATAAATACAATATAGAAAATGACAATACAACAATTGGAATACATTTTGGCTGTAGATAAATATCGTCACTTTGCCAAAGCTGCGGAACATTGTGGAGTTACCCAACCCACATTAAGTGCTATGGTGCAAAAATTGGAAGATGAACTTGGCGTAAAACTATTCGACCGCCACATTCAACCTGTTACCCCTACAGCTATAGGAATAAAAATACTGAAACAGGCTAAACAAATTCAATTACAGGTATCGCAAGTAAAAGAAATTGTGTACGAAGAAAAAAATACCCTATCCGGTGTTCTTCGATTGGCTGTATTACCAACAATTGCTCCTTATCTTCTTCCCCGTTTTTTTCCTCAACTGGTAAACAGTCATCCTGAGATTGATATCCGGGTTATGGAGAAACAAACCCACGAAATTGAAAGAGGCCTTTTATCCGATGAGATTGATGCTGCCATTACAGCTACTCATCCCGAAGATTTGAACCTTAAAGAAGAGTTCCTGTTTTACGAAGAGTTTTTTGGATATGTATCTAAAAAAGAACTTGTATTTAAAAACGAACTAATTAAAACTTCCGAAGTTAATACCAATCACTTATGGCTATTGGATAAAGGACACTGTTTTCGCGACCAGTTAGTGCGCTACTGTCAGCAGGAATCGGTTAAGCTGAATCAAATAAGATACAACCTGGGAAGTCTGGAAACATTTATGCGAATGGTAGAAAGCGGTCATGGCATTACATTTATTCCTGAACTTGCTACTAAACAATTAAATGTTGATCAACAAGCATTTGTTCGTCCGTTCGCTATACCAAAGCCTACACGCGAAATCAGAATTATATATCATAGAAACTATGTACGTAATAGTTTGCTGGACATTCTAAAAAATGCAATACAAACATCTGTACCAAAGGAAATGCTTTTGCTTAGGGCAGGGCAAGCATTGGTATAGGAACTAATAGGTGTCTGGACTTTATGAGGAAAGGTCCAGACTATTTTTTTATCTTCGCCTTATAAGTCTCAAACCGCGAATTAATATCCCTTACAAAGTTATAAGTCTCTATTCCGCGAAAATATCCATGTTTGCAAACAGGGTCATTATAATACTCTTCATTGCTCTTTAGCAAAATATACTTCTCTACATTGTTATACCAGATATTCCTGTCGCTTCCATATTTTTCGGCTAACGCCATAGCATCATAAATATGTCCTAATCCGGCATTGTAAGCACCTAACACAAAGTTTATTCTTTCATCAGCATCCGATACGGAATACAAATTACGGGTAGTAATACCTAAATATTTTACAGCCGCCTTCACACTTTCTTCCGGGTTGTTTTCCATCCCCTCGGGTACACCCATTGCCCGTGCTGTACCAGGCATAAGTTGCATAAGCCCTCGTGCTCCGGCCCACGATACTACTGTTGAATCAAAATTAGATTCTGTATAGGCAAGAGCTGCCAATAATCTCCAATCCCAGTTTATTTCCTGAGAATATTTCTTGAAAAGATCATCGAAATGAGATATTTTTCCATCCTGTAAAGAGAGGATGGCTGTATAAGGTACTGCTTTACTAATCTCAAAATATTTTTTAGCACTTGCCTCATACGCCGGTGATGTATGATTTTCGGCATGCCACATATTCACGGTACTTGCCAGTAAAGGACAATCTTTTCGAACAACCCATGAAGAACGCTGATCGTAACTGATAGCCATCTTTATATTCAGATTGGGATAATACGTCTTGTTCAGCAGAGCCACATCATTATCACATACTGTATAAAGGATTTCTCCCTTTGAAACCTGTGTTATAAGTTCTTCTATAGAAATACTGTCGCTGTTTACCTCATTTATAATAATACCGCCTCCTAATTCATTGTTAAGATTCACAAGCCGATCATAATACTTGCCCGATTGTACATGAACTTCTTTCCCAACCAATTGTGTTACATCCGTCAGCAGTTCGTCTTTCCGGTTGCGTTGAACAATTACCTGATGGGTAACTACCTCTTCACCGCAAAAAAGAACACTATCTCTTAATTCTTTTACAATTGGTACATTGTATGCAATAATATCACCCTCACCGGCTTCCAGCATTTCAAGTAGTTCGGAAATGCTTTTTCCTACTTTAACTTCCAGTTTCAATTTTAATTCCTGAGCAAATTGTTCGGCCAGTTCGTATTGAAACCCCATATCCTGTCCCCGGTAATTAAAGTAAGAAGTTGAACTGTTCAGGGTAAGAATCACAAGTTCGCCTTTGGCAAGGATTTGTGGTAAATCATAGGCCGACATGTCTTGCTGTTGCTGAACCTGTTGCCGTTTACAAGCCCAAAGAGTTAATAGTATAAATAATATGTATACAGTTTTTTTCATTTAGAATCAAAGATGTTTCTTTATATACATCGTTAGTATATCGATGGCTATTTTGTTATTTCCTCCTTCGGGAATAATTAAGTCGGCATAACGTTTACATGGTTCAATAAATTGCAGATGCATGGGTTTCAATACACGGGTATACCTATCCATTACAGCTTCGGCTGTTCTGCCCCGTTCAATCACATCTCTTTGAATAACACGGATAAGACGTTCGTCGGGATCGGCATCAACAAACACTTTCAAATCCATTAAACTGCGCAACTCATCATCGCACAATGCCAGGATGCCTTCTATTATTATAACATCGCGTGGTTCTACATGAATTGTTTCTGCTTGCCGGGTACAAGTTAAATAAGAATAGGTAGGCTGTTCAATACTCTTTCCTTCGCGCAGGTTTCGTACATGACTGGAAAGCAATTCCCATTCAAAAGCATCAGGATGATCAAAATTAATATTCTGCCTCTCCTCGGGTGGTACATGGCTACTATCCTTATAATAAGAGTCTTGTGGTAAGAGAACTACCTCACCGGCTCCCAGACTCTCAACTATTTTACGTACCACTGTGGTTTTACCCGATCCGGTACCACCTGCAATTCCTATTATTAACATTCCCTATAAGTTTATGGTTTTTGAGCCTTTAAGTTTATAGTTTGAAACAAAAAACTTATTTTTGTGCTTGGATTAAGTAACATATTGTCAATCTGTTGAGACTTTTAAAGCTCAACTGTGCAAATATAAAAACAAATATCGAAATAGCAACGTATGGTAAAGCACATTGTATTATTTAAGCTGAAAGATGAAATTCCTGCTGATGTTAAACAGGAAATAGCAAACAATTTTAAACAAGCTATTGAGGCCCTGCCTCCGGTTATAGATGTTATCCGTAAAATAGAGGTAGGCATAAACATAAATCCCGGAGAAACCTGGCATATTGCGTTATACAGTGAATTCGACTCGCTGGATGATGTGAAAGTTTACGCTACCCACCCTGCACATGTTGAAGCCGGTAAAATTATTGCCGATGCCAAAGATAACCGTGCCTGTGTAGATTATACCATTTAACAAAAAACTCATTATGAAGAAAACATTATTCCTTACCAGTATATTATTCTTTTTTCTGGCGGGATTGAATGCACAGATATTAGAACCGGTTAAGGTTAAAAGTGAATTCAAGAAACTAACAAACAATGAAGTTGAAATAGTTTTCACTGCTACTATTGAAGCCGGATGGCATGTTTACTCAACCGATTTGGAAGATGGACCTATCTCGGCTACTTTCAATGTAGAAAAAAGTAAAGGTATTGAATTGAGTGGTAAACTTAAACCACGAGGTAAAGAAATAGAGAAGTTCGACGATATATTCCAGATGAATGTTCGTTACTTTGAAACTACAGGACAATTTGTTCAGAAACTGAAACTCACTGAAGAGAACTACAGCATTGAAGGCTATTTGGAATATGGTGCATGCAATGACGAAACCTGTTTGCCACCTATGGAAGTACCTTTTAAAGCCAATGGTACAGCATCTTCGGATGTTGAGCGAGTTGTAACACAGACTGAGGGTTCTAAACAAATAATTGCAACCGAGCCGTTGGATATTGCTTCGTTAGAATCAAAAACAGAAGATAAGACAGTCTCCAATCCGGCTGCTGATTCATCAGATTGGTGGGCTCCGGTTATTACTGAGCTTCAGAGTTTTGGTGAAACAACCTCACAGAAAGACATGTCGTGGTTATACATCTTCTTTGCCGGTTTTGTTGGTGGGTTGCTGGCTTTGTTTACTCCTTGTGTATGGCCAATTATCCCCATGACTGTTAGTTTCTTCCTGAAACGTACAAAGGACAAGAAAAAAGGTATTACCGATGCTGTTACTTATGGTATATCTATCATTGTTATATATGTTACCCTTGGTATTGCCATCACACTGCTATTTGGAGCAAATGCATTGAATGCTTTATCTACAAATGCCATATTCAATATCATTTTCTTCCTGATGCTGGTTATTTTTGCAGCTTCTTTCTTTGGTGCTTTCGAAATAACACTTCCTTCTAAATGGAGTAACTCGGTAGACAGCAAAGCTGAGAAGACAAGCGGTTTAATCAGTATCTTCCTGATGGCCTTTACATTGGCTCTTGTTTCGTTCTCGTGTACCGGCCCCATCATAGGTTTCGTGCTGGTAGAAGTCTCCACAACGGGTAATGTTGTTGCCCCTGCCATCTGTATGTTTGGCTTTGCATTGGCATTGGCTTTACCGTTTACCTTATTTGCACTTTTCCCCTCCATGCTTAAGTCGATGCCTAAATCAGGAGGTTGGATGAATGTTATCAAAGTTACTTTGGGATTCCTGGAACTTGCTTTTGCATTAAAATTCCTCTCTGTTGCCGATCTGGCTTATGGATGGGGCATACTCGATCGTGAAACATTCCTTGCTCTATGGATTGTAATCTTTGGTTTATTAGGTTTCTATCTATTAGGAAAAATCAAATTCCCACACGATGACGAAGGTAATAAAGTGTCTGTACCCCGTTTCTTCCTTGCACTAATTTCACTGGCCTTTGCTGTATATATGATTCCTGGTCTTTGGGGAGCACCTTTAAAAGCAGTTAGTGCTTTTGCGCCACCAATGAACACTCAGGATTTCAATTTATATACCAGCGAAGTACATGCCAAGTTCGACGATTACGATGCTGGTATGGAATACGCACGTAAACACAACAAACCTGTAATGTTGGATTTCACCGGCTATGGTTGTGTAAACTGTCGTAAAATGGAACTTGCCGTTTGGACCGATCCTAAGGTAAGCAACCTTATTAATAATGAATATGTACTTATTACCTTGTTTGTAGACAACAAAACCAAGCTTCCCGAACAAATAAAGATCAACGAAAACGGCCGGGAACGTACACTCCGTACCGAAGGAGATAAATGGAGTTATCTGCAACGTGTTAAATTCGGTGCAAACGCACAACCATTTTATGTACTGATTGATAACGAAGGTAAACCCTTAAATAAGTCGTATGCTTATGATGAGGATATTGATAAATATGTAGAGTTCCTTGAAACAGGACTGAAGAGTTATGAGTAGTGAGTTGTGAGTTATGAGTAGTGAGTAGTGAGTTACTCAAAACTCACCATTCAACACTACTCATCACTCATTACTCAAAACTCATCACTCACAACTCATCACTCAAAACTCATTACTCATAACTCAAAACGATGAAAAAGATAATTAATCCTTGGAAAGATTTGGAAGGTTACAACTGCTTTGGTTGTGCACCCAATAACGAAGCTGGTTTAAAAATGGAGTTTTACGAAGATGGCGACGAAGTTATAAGCCAATGGAAGCCCCGTCCTGAATATCAAGGCTGGATAAACACACTACATGGTGGCATACAAGCCGTTTTGTTAGATGAGATTTGTGCCTGGATTATTCTGCGTAAACTACAAACTACCGGAGTAACATCTAAAATGGAAACCCGCTATATGAAATCTGTTGATACACGCGATGAACAGATTGAGCTACGGGCCAGCATTAAAGAAATAAAGAGAAACATAGTTATTGTTGAAGCTTCCTTGTATAATGCACAGAAAGAACTTTGTACCAAAGCTATTTGTACCTACTTTACATTTTCACAAGAAAAGTCCAGAAATGAAATGAATTTCACATCTTGTGATCTCGAAGATTGATTTTTTGTGATAAAAGTTTGGTATATTCATAAAAATACTTTATTTTTGTCGCAATAAACAATAAAATATATGAGAATTGCAACTACACATCATCATCATTTACCTAACGATTAACGCGGTGGGCATATATGATATTGTGTGGAAATAATATAGTAAGGCTTACCCCATAGGTAAGCCTTTTTTTATTGTATAACCAAGAAATCGTAAAATAGTAAATATAATTATGTTAAGAATTGCAGTACAAGCCAAAGGCCGTCTTTTTGAAGAGACAATGACATTATTAAGTGAGTCAGACATTAAATTAAGTCCGTCAAAACGGACCTTATTAGTACAGTCATCAAACTTTCCACTCGAAGTTTTGTTTCTTCGCGACGATGATATTCCACAATCAGTAGCTACAGGAATAGCCGATCTGGGTATTGTAGGCGAAAATGAGTTTGTGGAAAAGGATGAAGATGCTCAAATTATCAAGAGGCTGGGATTCAGCAAATGCCGATTGGCTTTAGCTATTCCAAAAGACATTGACTATCCGGGTGTATCATGGTTCAACGGAAAGAAAATAGCAACCTCCTACCCTGTTATTCTTGAGAACTACCTTAAGAAAAACGAAGTAAAAGCTGAAATTCATGTTATCACCGGATCGGTAGAGGTTGCCCCGGGTATAGGCCTGTCCGATGCCATTTTCGATATTGTAAGTTCTGGCTCCACATTGGTAAGCAACCGGTTAAAAGAAGTAGAACTGGTTATGAAATCGGAAGCTGTGTTAATTGCTCACAATGAATTGAGTGAGGAGAAAAAAGAAATTCTCAATGAACTCCTCTTCCGTTTAAATGCAGTAGAAACAGCGCAAGATAAGAAATATGTATTGATGAATGCCCCCTCTGACCGGGTAGATGAAATCATCCAAGTATTACCTGGTATGAAGAGTCCTACCATTATGCCGCTGGCACAAGAAGGCTGGTGTTCGGTTCATACCGTTCTCGATCAAAAACGATTTTGGGAAATCATTGGCAAACTTAAAGCTTTAGGAGCAGAAGGTATTTTGGTGTTGCCTATTGAGAAAATGATATTATAATAAGAATTAAAGGAGGTATAGGAGGTAAAGTGAGGTAAAGAATCAATCTAATTACTTTACCTCACTTTACCTCACTCTACCTCCTTCCCAACTCTATAAATATGGAAACAATCAAATATCTGGCCAAAGAACAATGGGAAAGTATTCTTAAAAGGCCATCACTGCAAATTGAAAGCTTATTCGATAATGTTCAAGCCATTATCAATAAGATAAGATCGAATGGAGACGAAGCTATACTGGCTTATGAATCTCATTTCGATAAAGTAAAATTGAAAACACTCAATGTTACTAAAGAAGAAATAAAAGAAGCAGAAAGCTTGGTTCCCATTGAGCTCAAATCAGCAATCTATCTGGCTAAGAAGAATATTGAAAAGTTCCATGCTGCACAAAAATTTGAAAGCAAAAAGGTGGAAACCATGGATGGGGTTACCTGTTGGCAGAAAGCTGTACCCATTGAAAAAGTAGGGCTTTACATTCCGGGTGGAACCGCTCCCCTATTCTCTACAGTGCTCATGTTAGCTGTTCCTGCCAAAATAGCAGGATGCAAAGAGATTGTGCTTTGTACCCCTCCTAATAAAGAAGGTAAAATACATCCGGCTATTTTATTTGCGGCTCAGGTTGCAGGTGTAGATAAAATATTCAAGATAGGTGGTGTACAGGCAATTGCTGCCATGGCCTACGGGTCAGAAAGCGTACCTAAAGTTTATAAAATATTTGGTCCGGGTAACCAATATGTAACCGCTGCCAAGCAATTGGTAAGTCTACGCGATGTAGCGATTGATATGCCAGCCGGCCCATCGGAAGTTGAGGTATTAGCCGACGAAACAGCCGACCCTGCTTTGGTTGCCTCCGATTTATTATCACAGGCAGAACATGGAATCGACAGCCAGGCGATATTAATTACCACTTCCGAATCTCTTTTAAAAGAAGTTACTTTTGAAGTTGAAAAACAGTTAGGACACCTTGAGCGTAGAGATATTGCTACCCAATCGTTGAAACACAGCAAACTGATTCTGGTAGAAAACATGGATACTGCAATCAGCCTCACTAACGAGTATGCTCCCGAACATCTTATTATTCAAACAGCAAATTATCAGGATGTTGCAGAGAAGATAACCAATGCCGGTTCTGTATTCCTCGGCCCTTATACTCCGGAAAGTGCAGGTGATTATGCTTCGGGAACGAATCATACCTTGCCAACAAACGGATATGCTAAAGCATACAGTGGTGTTAGTTTGGATAGCTTTACCAAAAAAATCACATTCCAGGAAATAACCAAAGAAGGGTTAACTACTTTAGGACCAGCTATAGAAATTATGGCTACTAACGAAGAACTCGATGCGCATAAAAACGCAGTAACACTAAGATTAAACAAAATATTTAAAACCCGAAATTCTTAATGAGGATTAGCAGTAAAGATACCCGTAGGGCATACATCTCAATAGAAAGCCAACAACAAAATACAATCACAACCCGGTACGGGTTGCATCGTACATGTTATGCAACTCCTAATGGAGTTGTGATGATTGAAGATTCGTATTGTTCTATTGATATGAATGCCCTATGGGCATTTAGTGCAAACTCATATTAATTCTTAATTCCTAATTTTTAATTCTTAATTCCTAATTCTTAATTCCTAATTCCTAATGAAGCCCCTCGAAGAACTAACCCGTCCCAATATCTGGAATCTGAAGCCATACTCTTCAGCCCGTGACGAATATAAAGGAATCACTGCATCTGTATTTCTGGATGCTAACGAAAATCCATATAACGCGCCAACCAACCGATATCCCGACCCTTTACAATGGGATTTGAAACATGAGTTGGCCCGTATAAAGAAAACACAACCCGAAAACATTTTCTTAGGTAATGGTAGCGATGAAGCCATTGATTTGGTTTTCCGTGCCTTCTGCGAACCGGGTGTTGACAATGTAGTTGCCATTGATCCAACTTATGGCATGTATCAGGTATGTGCCGATGTGAACAATGTAGAATACCGTAAGGTGCTATTAAACAACGATTTTCAGTTTTCGGCTGATGAGTTGATTGCAGCAACCGACAATCATACCAAACTACTATTTCTTTGCTCGCCTAATAATCCTACTGGTAACGATCTATTGCGTTCCGAAATAGAAAAAATTATCAATGGCTTTGAAGGATTGGTTATTCTGGACGAAGCATACAACGACTTCTCCAAAGCACCTTCTTTCATTGAAGAGCTCGATAAATATCCTAATCTTGTAATATTACAAACATTCTCTAAAGCCTGGGCTTCTGCAGGTATTCGTTTGGGTATGGCATTTGCATCCACAGATATCATTAATATCCTGAATAAAATTAAATATCCGTATAATGTAAATCAACTTACCCAGCAACAAGGAATGGAAATACTTCATAAATATTATGAGATAGAACGCTGGGTTAAAACACTGATTGAGGAAAGAAAAACACTCATGAAGGATTTTGCTAAACTTAAAGTTGTTGAGAAGGTATATCCATCGGATGCTAATTTCTTTCTGGCTAAAGTTACAGATGCAAGTAAGATTTACAATTACTTGGTAGGCGAAGGAATTATTGTACGCAACAGAAACAATATAGCCTTATGTGGCAACTGCTTACGCATAACAGTTGGTACCCGGGTAGAGAATAATAAATTGATTGAGACATTAAAACAATTCCACATGCTGTAGGGGCTCCCCTATGTGGGTGCCCTGATGATGGTTTGCAATGTATTATTCCATCAGGGCACCCACAAGGGATGCCCCTACACTGCAATATCCTAATTATGAAAAAGAAAGCATTATTTATAGACCGTGACGGTACCCTGGTTATCGAACCACCCATTGATTATCAATTAGATTCTCTCAACAAGTTGGAATTCTATCCAAAGGTATTCCGTAACCTGAACTTTATCCGTACCAAGCTCGATTACGAGTTCGTTATGGTCACCAATCAAGACGGATTAGGCACAGAGTCTTTCCCCGAAGAAACTTTCTGGCCGGCACATAACCTGATGCTTAAAACCTTTGCCGGAGAAGGCATTACGTTTGATGATATCCTGATTGACAGAAGCTTCCCCGAAGACAATGCCCCTACCCGTAAGCCTCGTACAGGAATGCTTACCAAATACATCGATAACCCCGAATACAACTTGTCCGACAGCTTTGTTATCGGTGATCGTGCAACCGATGTTGAATTAGCCAAAAATCTGGGATGCAAAGCCATCTACTTACAAGATTCTGTTGAATCATTAAAAGATAAACAACTCGAATCTTATTGTGCTTTAGCTACAACCGATTGGGATAAAATAACCGAATTTCTTTTTGCCGGTGAACGCACTGCCGAAGTTCGTCGTACAACCAAAGAAACAGATATCTACATATCAATGAATCTGGATGGTAATGGTACCTGCAATATCTCTACCGGACTTGGCTTTTTCGATCACATGCTAGAACAAATAGGCAAACATTCAGGAATAGATCTTACTATCAAGGTAAACGGTGACCTGAATGTAGACGAACATCATACCATCGAAGATACTGCTATTGCCCTTGGCGAATGCTTCCATCAGGCCCTTGGAAACAAACGGGGTATTGAAAGATATGGGTACAGCTTGCCTATGGACGATTGCCTTTGTCAGGTATGCCTGGACTTTGGAGGCCGACCATGGTTGGTATGGGATGCAGAGTTTAAACGGGAGAAAATAGGAGAAATGCCTACCGAAATGTTTTTGCACTTCTTTAAATCGTTAAGCGACGGTGCAAAAATGAATCTGAATGTCAAAGCCGAAGGTCAGAATGAACACCATAAGATAGAAGGTATCTTTAAAGCATTGGCACGTGCTATTAAAATGGCTATAAAAAGGGATATATATCAGTTTAACTTGCCCTCAACTAAGGGGTGCTTATAAACAATACGAAGAAACTGAATAGGGGTTTTAACCCAGTCATGTTCGGAATATTTTGTATTGTTTACAATCTACGTTCTACGGGCTGTAAGCCCGACTCAATTCAGCCCCAGGCATCGCCTGGGGAATGGAAAACATCCCATAAAAGCGGGCTGAAAGCCCAACTCAATAAACTGCCCTTATCAGGGCGCTAGAGTGTTGCTGTTATTCCCCCAGGCGTTGCCTGGGGCTGAATTAACCTGCCACTTCGTGGCGAATGTGCTTAAATCTCCAATACCATCGGACAATGGTCGGAGTGAACCACATTATTTAATATCCGGGCATCCTTGATAAGTGCTTCGGCAGGTTTACTTACCATGCAGTAATCAATACGCCAACCTTTATTTTTTGTACGTGCATTAAACCGGTAGCTCCACCAGGTATATTCTTTTTTGTCAGGAAATAAATAACGGTAAGAGTCTATATAACCAACAGACAAGAATCGGGTCATCCACTCACGTTCTTCGGGTAAGAAACCACTATTCTTTGCATTTCTTACCGGATCATGGATATCAATTGGCTCATGACAGATATTATAGTCACCACAAAGAATCAGGTTAGGACGCGTTTTCTGCAACTCCTCAATATACTTCTGAAAATCTTCCAGCCAAACCATTTTGAATGCTTGCCGTTCTTCGCCACTGGTACCGGATGGATGATAAACACTTACAATAGAAAGATCACCATAATCGGCACGGATAAAGCGTCCCTCATTATCGTATGCTTCTATCCCCATTCCATACTCCACATGATCGGGCTCCGTTTTCGATAAGATTGCAACTCCACTATATCCTTTCTTCTGGGCACAAAAGATATACGAGTGATATCCTGCTTCCTTAAATAACTCAAAAGGATATTGGTCTGGTTGCAGTTTAGTTTCCTGCAAGCAAACTACATCTGGTTGCTCTTGTGCCAACCATTCAGGGAAACCCTTGCCAATAGCTGCACGAAGCCCATTTACATTATAGGTTATTATTTTCATGTTAGCTCAACCCTTCAATATTACCATCTACAATATCAATATGAAGCGCTTGTGGTTCTTTGGGTAATCCTGGCATCCGAAGTATATCACCCGCAATAGCAACAATCATTTCGGCACCATTATTAATAACAATGTTGCGGATATGTATTTCAAATCCCTTAGCAACCCCATACTGTTTAGGATCGGCCGAGAATGAATATTGTGTTTTAGCTATACACACCGGATAATGAGAGATTCCCATCTTCTCGATTAGCTTCATTGTTTTCCGGGCTTCCAAACTGTATGTTATTTCTGCTGCACCATATATTTTTGTTGCTATCTTTTCTATCTTAGCAGATACGGTATCGCTATCTTCATACGTAAAGCTCAGTGGTGCAGAGGGTTTATTTTCGATGGTATCAACAACCAGATTGGCCAATTCTATAGCTCCATCACCACCTTCGGTAAAGGCATTATTTACTGCAAACCCTACTCCTATCTCCTTGCAATGTTTACGAACAATATCTATTTCCTCGTCTGTATCGCTGGCATATTTATTGAAAGCAATAATTACCGATTGTCCGAAGCTTTGCATATTTTGTATATGCTTATCTATGTTTTTAAGACCTTTCTTAATACCTTCGGCATTGGGTTCTTTTATATGCTCTACACTAACATCGCCATGCATTTTCAGTCCCTGAAGCGTAGCTACAATAATAGTTAACTTAGGTTGCAGTCCCGATTTACGACATTTAATGTTATAAAACTTCTCTGCTCCCAGATCGGCACCAAAGCCAGCTTCGGTAATAACATAATCACCATAAGTCATAGCCATTTTGGTTGCTATAATAGAGTTACAACCATGGGCTATATTAGCAAATGGTCCGCCATGTACAAAAGCAGCTGTATTTTCGGTTGTTTGAACCAGATTGGGGTTGATAGCATCTTTCAATAATACTGTAATGGCTCCGGCAACACCCAGATCTTTTACAGTAAAAGGTTCGTCCTGATACGTAAATCCCAGAAGAATATTTTCCAATCGTCTACGTAAATCATCCTCATCCTTAGATAAACAAAGAATAGCCATTATTTCGGAAGCGGGAGTAATATCAAATCCCGACTGTTGAGTAATTCCGTTGGCTTTTGGTCCCAGTCCCACAACTATGCTACGCAAAGAGCGGTCGTTTATGTCGATAACTCTTTTCCACAATACTTCTTTCAGGCCGAAGCAAGTATCCTGATATTGGTAAAGATGGTTATCCAACAGAGCCGAAATCATATTATGGGCCGATGTAATAGCATGGAAGTCACCAGTAAAATGCAGGTTTATCTTCTCCATTGGAAGCACCTGTGCATATCCGCCCCCGGCTGCTCCTCCTTTCATGCCAAAGCATGGTCCTAAAGAAGGTTCGCGTAAAGCCACAATTGCATTTTTTCCAATCTTATTTAATCCCAGTGTTAAGCCTATAGATACGGTTGTTTTACCAATACCGGCTTTGGTTGGAGTAATGGCTGTTACCAGAATCAGATTACTTTTGGCTACTTTTTCTTCATCAATCAGCCGCAAAGGTAATTTAGCAATATACCTCCCATAATTTTCAACTTCGTCTCGAGGAATACCTGTTGCCTCGGCAACTTGCTTAATTTTTTTTAGCTCTATGCTGCGAGCTATTTCAATGTCTGATTTCATAATTATTTATTTTTTAAATATTATCTAAAATTCATTTAGAACACAGAGAGACACAGAGTCACAGAGATTTTAATTTTCGTTTTTTAAATTAAACTCTGTGCCTCTGTGTTCTACTTTTTTTCTCCCCAAAGAATTATTAACCCTGAGGCTAATATTAAAAGTACAGTACAGATAATGGACCCTTCGAATCCGAAAGCTCCACCATTTATTATATTATTTTCGGGTAATGAAAGTGTTAATAGTGACAATCGTTCAGTTCCACTAACTTCGTATCCCAACACCGGGCCCTGAATCCAGTTCCAAAACATATGGAGTACAATGGGAAACCATAAATTACGTGTGTACAAAAAAGAAGCTCCTAACATAATTCCTGCCAAAAATAAATTTATCATCGGAAGCACATCTATATGTTGATTACCTAAATGCAATGCCGAAAATATTATTGATGTAATGCCCAAAGCAAGAAATTTGTTCATTTTAGTCATTAAACGTCCTTGAATATAGCCTCGGCATAATACTTCCTCGAACCATGCAGCAACAAAGAACAGAAGAAGATTTAAAGTAAGAAGAAGAAAATCAAAATGTACTTCTGTTACAGAAACAGCACCCAACATTAACGAAACAGAGAAGCCTATTGCATATAACACAATTGCCAAAAGAAATCCCCCAAGGCAATCTTTTGCCCTTCCTTTTATACTTAATCCTAATTCCTTTGGAGAAACCAGATCAATGTATTTCAAAAAAATATATGCTGTGAATGTTGTTACAGCAGCCAGAATAGACCACTGAATTATCTCTTTGAATAGTGATACATAAACCGAGTCTGTTTTAATTAACTGTTCAAACGAAACATATACCACCGAAGTTACAAGCATTAATATACGCGAAGCAATTATGAATAAAGGTATAGAAACCCATATCGGCATAATAGGCTTATTAGCAATTTGTTCTTTTTCTAACTCCATAATCGATAATTAAACAGCAAAAATAGCCATTTATTCTAAGATAAGCATTCATTGTTGTGTCAAATTTTACATTTCATAATGCCTCTGCATTATTCATATTCAAGAATGGAAGGAGTTAATTGGAGATATAGGAGTTAAAGCTTTTCAGACAATAACCTTTTTTGAACTTTTAACTCCTAGAAGAAAAAGTAAACTGTATGATTATTCTGAAGTAATTGATGCAATTATTGTGCAATCCTTATGCAATTTGTGCAATTATTGTGCAATTAACTCATAGAAGCTTCCTGCTCCTTGCCCCTTGTTTATTAGTATGGAAAATCCATTCTCTAATTCTTTTAATTCACTGCTTGCTGTATTTCTTGACACTTCATTCATCTCTTGATACTCCTTATTGGTGATTTTTCCTTTTTCTTTCACATAGAGAACAGCCTTTATCTGTCTTACATTAAGCCCAAGGTTAAGCAATTGTTCTTTTGTAAGATTATCCTTAAATAGAGTTACCAAGAAACCGCCATCACGTTCTGTGAGTTCGGGTTCAGGAAGCCCTGCTTCCTTGCAAGTTTCAATGATACGAACTGTGCCACGTCCCCAAGAATCGATAAGTCCTCCTTTGAAGCAAACATCGGCAATAAGCGGATTACGTGGATGGGATGAGTGAACGTGTTTGAGTGACTCCAACGTAATTTCTTCAGGTAATGCACCGTCATTCCAAATAGTTATCTTATCATCATATACACGTATCTGAATAAATGATCCCATATATTTACGGTGTACTAGTGCATTGAGAAGCATTTCACGAAGTGCCGGAATAGGATACTCGCTGTGTTCCAAACGAAGCATACCCTTAAATTCAATGGAGCGAGTAAGATATTTATGGTCTAATCGTTCCAACACGTTTCTCAACAAAACAATTAAATTGCCTTCTTCAACATCCTGGAAACGTAAGTCTGCATCCCCTTTAAATCGTCCGATCTTAACAAAAGCATTCGTAGAAAAACACCTTGGATCTTTTCCGAAAAGGATTATTGCAGCACGTGTAAGTTCTCCATTTTTAGTTAGTCGTAACTTAGCAAAGATTTCTTCCATAGTTAATCCTTCCACATCGGGCAAACGGTCTTTTTCTTTAGCCATAACCAAGTATGCTTTGAAAGCCCTTTCATCAATATCGTCAAAAGTTGCCCTCGGCTCAGTTACTTCATCCCAAGTCAAACCGGAACGTTTGAGAAGAA
The DNA here is from genome assembly GCF_010500955.1 of Bacteroides sp. 519. Taxonomy (GTDB): domain Bacteria; phylum Bacteroidota; class Bacteroidia; order Bacteroidales; family Bacteroidaceae; genus Bacteroides. The sequence continues at coordinate 163,035 of NZ_QVMJ01000021.1, read as the reverse complement.
ACTCATTTAGTGAGTTTCCAGTTAGTTCCATCTTTACACTCCCACTACGATAAAAATACTGACCATGCAGCGAGATAGGCACTGAATATGGTTGGACTACAATCTCAATATAGTATTTATCATCTTCCCGCAAAAGATTTACATCAGCGGAAATTCCCATGTGATTTCTGATTTTATTTGGAATATCCTCCATCAGTTTTTTATAGTCTTCCACTCCAGTGACTTTTCCAGAATCTTCCTTGCCTATATAAATTTTACCACCTTGTGCATTGGCAAAACCGCAAACCCATTCCAGATACTTGTTGTGCCAAGAGGATTTGTATTCTATATTTTGTTGTTCGGGCATATTACTATTTTTTGGATATGTATTTCTTTTCTCGTTTTTCAAAGGCTTCTTTGACAAAATTACTAAATATTTGAAAAACGCCACTTGTATGTGACAAAAAAGTTAGTTATTTTTAAACAATACTCATTCACCGTAGTCACTTCGTTTGTTTGTTTACTAATTCAAAGAAAGTCTTCCCATATAATCTATTTTCTACAAAAACAACAACTGTCTTTTCAGGAAATTCTTGTTGATTCTTGTTGATACGATTAATTATTTGAGGATATATATCCGAAGGCCAATCTTTCATTTCAAAGAAAATAACCTCATTAAAATATTTACTAAAAAATAACAAATCAATCAATATGGAAGCTTTTATGTAAGGTTCGAGCCTATTTACTAATTTATTCGGTTTAAATCCAAATTCATTATAAAGAGCTATTCTGGTATCCTTGTTCCATATATGCTTTTTAAAGAATCTTTCTACTGTTGTATATTTAAATATTTTCTTGTTTTCATAAACAATTCCACCTTTATTTACAGAATTTGGATAATTAGCCCTAAATAGTTTCTTTGCTAAATCCGGAATTGATGTATGACAAGAATAGAAAGCGCCTTTTTCTATATCAAAAGATGCTATATCTTCAACATTTCTAAATTTAACATGATAAAGCGATTGTACTTCATGCGATTCTCTCCATTCCAAATAATTATTGATATTCTCCTTGGATACAATTTCAAATTCTGTTTTGTCGTAAAAAACAATGTTCTCAAAAACAACAGCAGTTTTATTGGGATAAAGTTGCATTCTCTGATAAATCCTATGATATATTTTAGAAATTGTTTGATAAGATAGGCCAATAGTGTTAAATAAGATCAGATCGTTCTGCTTAAATAATATATCAATATACAAAGAAGCTTTTATTAAAATATGGCATAATTCATCTGCACGAATATTTTTTTCTAAGTTAAATTCTTCAAATAATGATGATATTTCATCATCAGTGAACCCATACTTTTTTAATAATTTACGTACTCTAATTCTTTTAAAGAGAGTAAAAAACTCTTTAAACAACCCTGTGTTTACTTCTATAGTATCACTAAAGTTATTGTTCGCAATTCTCCCTAGATCTAGTATATCGGTAAAACAGGCATAAAATTTTCCTTTTTCAATAGTATAAGAGGTACTATTTTCAAGATTGGTTATTTTTAAACAATATTCATTCACCGCAGTCACTTCGTTTGTTTGTTTACTAATTCAAAGAAAGTCTTCCCATATAACTTATTCTCCTCGAAAACAACAACTGTCTTTTCAGGAAATTCTTGTTGCTTCTTGTTGATACGATTAATAATTTGAGGATATATATCCGAAGGCCAATCTCTCATATCAAAGAAAATAACCTTATCAAACTTCCCAAATAACAAATCAATCAATATGGAAGCTTTTATGTAAGGTTCAAGCCTATTTATTAATTTATTCAGTTTAAATCCAAATTCATTATAAAGTGCTATTCTGGTATCCTTGTTCCATATATGCTTTTTAAAGAATCTTTCTACTGTTGTATATTTAAATATTTTCTTGTTTTCATAAATAATTCCAGCAGCACCTGTAGCATTAGGATAGCTAGCCTTGGATAGTTTCTTTGCTAAATCCGGAATTGATGTGTGACAGGAATAAAAAGCGCCTTTTTCTATATCAAAAGATACTATATCTTCAACGTTTTTAAATTTAACATAATAAGGCGATTGAACTTCATGCGATTCTCTCCATTCCAAATAATTATCTACACTCTCCTTGGATACAATTTCAACTTCTGTTTTATCGTAAAAAACAACATTCTCAAAAACAACAGCAGTCTTATTGGGATAAAGTTGTAATTTCTGATAAATTCTAGAGTATATTTTTTCTCTTGACTGAAATGACAAACCACCTGCACTAAAAAAAATCAGATCTTTATTTTTAAATAAAATATCAATCAACAAAGATGCTTTAATCGAAACATGCCATATTTTATCTGCACGAATATTATAGTCTAGTTTAAACTCTTCTAACAAGGATGATATTTCATTATCAGTAAATCCATACTTCTTTAGTAATTTACGTGTTTTAATTCTTTTGAAAATGTGATGGTATCCGTGAAATACTTCTACACCCACTGCTCTCTTTAGTGGGGTTTCATAGATAATTTCTTCTGGGTTGGGTATATCGGTAAAACAAGCATAGAATTTTCCTTTCTCTATAACACAAGTACTAATATTCCCCAAATTTGTGATTTTCAAATAATAATCAGAAGATGGATTCATATTCATGCCATTTTTCGTTTTAAATGATTAATACTATGTTGCAACGCCACAAAAATACACTATATAAAACCATTTACAGCATGTTTTAGATGCTTTGTGAGCACTGTTTGCAAACAGTGCTCACAAAAAAAATCACAATTACACCATGTGTTGCTAAAACTCTGGAGTTTTAGGTAGAATACTCTAAAATTTTCGGTGAGAAATCCCAGAGTTTCTTAAAGGAAATATTATAGTTTCCTTTTCTCTTTGTAGCTCACTCACACTCACACACTCTTTTCCCCCTTTGAGGGGGTCAGGGGGAGAGTTAATAATAATACTACTATTATAGTCTAAATCTGAGTAGGTAGCAGCTACCTACTCAGATTTAGTAGTATTACCAAAATTCGCTGTTTTTGTACATTTTAGCCTATCTACCAACTCAAATTTAGTAGCACTACCGACTCAGATTTAGTGTCTACCAACTCAAATTTAGTAGTAACTACCAACTCAGATTTAGTGTCTACCGACTCAAATTTAGTAGTAACTACCAACTCAGATTTAGTGTCTACCGACTCAGATTTAGTAGCAGCTACCGACTCAGATTTATTTTATGCTTTTTAATACCGGTTTATCTATTCTTTTTTGTAGATTTGTGTAAGCAAACAACAAACCAATGAAGAAGATATTTTTAACAAGCATATTACTGATAGTAATAATTACAGGTAAACTTGCTGCACAAACCGGAGACACAGTAAGGGTTTATGTAGACAAAGCCGGAACCCTTATTAATAATTTCACTGAGGAACAGGCTAACAAAATTGTTCATTTAACCGTAACCGGAAAAATAAATGCCATTGACTTTAAGCATTTAAGAAACGGGTTCAAACAACTGGAGGTTCTGGATATATCGAATGCACAAATACGAATGTATACTGGTAAAGAGGGTACTCATCACGACAACTTTTATTTGTATCCACAAAACTGTATTCCGGCATACGCTTTCAGTACTAAGGTTGGCGAAAAAATTACAGGAAAACAATCATTAAGGCATATTATATTATCCGAAAAGATAAAGAATATTGAGAACAATGCATTTATGGGATGCACCAACTTAAAGATTCTGCAAATAATTAAAAAAACGCCTCCTAATTTGTTCGATGGCGCTTTAGCCGATAATACTACAGCTGTTTTTGTTCCACTGGGTTGCCGCGACGAATATCGTTTCAACAAAAGATGGGGTACTTTTACATTACTGGAAGGAAACCCGGTTTTTGCCGACATACAAATAGGAACTTTTGAAAATTTACGGGATGTACTTCAAAAAAGCGGATATAAACCTACCGATATTCATTATCTTACCATAGAAGGTAAGTTAGAGGATACAGACTTTTTGCTTATGCGCGATTACATGCCAAATCTTATTTCTATTGATATATCCAACACATCGGCAACACATATTCCCGATTTTGTTTTCTCGCACAAAAAATATCTGATGGCTATTAAATTACCTCAAAATCTGCAATCAATAGGCCAACGGGCATTTAGTAATTGCGAAAAACTGATGGGCGAAATTATACTACCGCCAACCGTAAACCGGATTGATTTTGGGGCATTTATGGGATGTGGTAACCTCAAAAAAGTAATTGTAACCGGCGACCATCCCACTACATTAGGAGACAACCTTTTTGGCGACGAAAACAGTAAATTGAAGATCAATTAAACAATTATATTTTTACAACTTTGTGAGAGATAATATTATTGACACTCAATTTATTGCTTGAATTGCATTTTAAGCGGAGATGCTCTTCGAGGGTCTGTGGAGTAGTATTCCAACGTTTGTGCATCCAAACCCATTGTTCGGGATATTCACTAATTAGCTTTTCCAGAATATTGTTATGTATCTGCGTATTATATCGTAAATCGTATTCTATATTATCCGTAAGCTGTAAAGGAACTTCGGGAAGAATTTTAAAAACGTATGTATTATTCGGCCGCCGGAAAGTGGCCATTGGCACAATAGCAGCTCCGGTGTCTATTGCCAACCGGGCACACCCCAACGGGGTGTATGCATCCATGCCAAAGAACTTTAAAAACTCACCTTTTACCCGTTTAGAGTCTTGATCAATCATAATAATCAAACACTCTCCTTTTTCAAGAACCAGCTTCAACGAATTATAAACATTACCATAACGCGAGATGTTTTTCATTCCCCTTTTTTCGCGGAATCTAACCATTATTTTGTTGAGCGATTTCATTCGTATTTCCCGGCTAACAGCCGACGTTTCATATCCTAAAACCGGTGGCATAATTGCCGAAAACTCCCAACCGCAAGTATGAGGAATCAAACACAACACTCCCCTACCCTTTTTGTAAGCAGCTTTGAGATGTTCTTCGCCTTCTACAACGAAATATTGGCTAAATTGGTGACGAGTTGTTAGTTTGGAGAAAAGTATATAGTCGGTAAAAGTTTTACCCAGATTTACAAATAATCCACGACCCATATTATAGATTTCGCGAGGACTTCTTTCGCAACCATACACCCATGTTAGATGTAGTAATACCCGATTACGCGTTGCTATCAGCATGTTAAAAAAGACCACTGCCAGATGCTCGTGAACAAAGAGAATCAACTGACGAGGAAATAGTCTTAAGGTAAAAAGAGCAATTTGCAAAAAAGAATAAAGTATCAGTTCGCGCATAGGTCTTACAACCTTACATTTAAATAGTCCTGCCATTTTATTTGCATATTTGTTAGTACTAAAGTAATGAGTATCAATATAAAATCCAAATGATTTAAATACTTTCTTAAGATGCTACCAATGAGGTTTTCAAAATATACAGACGATGAAATAATGTTAGATGTTACATTCATTGTTCATTTTTCACATAGGGATAGAATACCTTATACAAATAAAGATTATCTTTGTAGGGCGAATATTAAAGAAGAACAATGGATCAACTAACGACCATAAAAAATTTAATTCATGAAGGTTGTGTAGATAAAGCAATTGAAACTTTATCCATATACTTATCTGATAAAAACAGTCCTTCGCACGATGAAGCTTATTATCTGCTGGGTAATGCTTTTCGAAAGCAAGGAAACTGGCAACAAGCACTAAATAACTATCAATTGGCAATTGATATTAACCCTGAAAGCCCTGCTGCCGACGCACGCAAAATGGTTATCGATATTCTGAATTTCTATAATAAAGATATGTACAATCAATAAACGAACTTAATAATTATGGCTAAAATTAAAGGAGCAATAGTTGTTGATACAGAGCGTTGCAAAGGATGCAACCTTTGTACAGTAGCATGTCCGCTCAATGTAATATCACTAAGTAAAGACGTTAATGTACGTGGATACAATTTTGCCCAACAAATACTGGAAGACACCTGCAACGGATGTAGTTCGTGTGCAATAGTTTGTCCGGATGGTTGCATTTCTGTATATAGGATTAAAAGGGAATAAAGATGATAAAGATAATAAAGGAAATAAAGTAGTAAAGGGGATAAAGATGATAAAGATAATAAAGGAAAACATATAGAACTATTAACTTTATTAACTCTATCAGCTCTATTTACTCTATCAGCTCTATTTACTTTATCAGCTCTATCAGCTCTATTTACTTTATTAACTCTATTAACTTTATCAGCTTTATCAACTTTATCAACTTTATTTACTCTCTCTATCAACTCAAATTAAAACAAAAATAATGGAAGAAGTAGTATTAATGAAAGGGAATGAGGCAATAGCCCATGCCGCTGTTCGCTGCGGCACCGATGGATATTTTGGCTACCCTATCACCCCTCAATCTGAAATATTAGAAACGTTAGCCGAACTCAAACCTTGGGAAACAACAGGTATGGTGGTTCTTCAGGCAGAGAGTGAAGTTGCTGCTATAAACATGGTGTATGGTGCTGCCGGTAGCGGAAAACTGGCAATGACCTCTTCGTCCAGTCCAGGTATAAGCCTGAAACAAGAAGGAATTTCGTATCTGGCAGGAGCCGAATTGCCTTGTTTAATTGTGAACGTAATGCGTGGAGGACCCGGACTTGGTACAATACAACCCAGTCAGGCCGACTATTTTCAAACAGTAAAAGGTGGTGGTCATGGCGACTATCGGTTAATTGCACTGGCGCCTTCTTCTGTGCAAGAAATGGCCGATTTTGTTGGTCTGGGCTTTGAACTGGCATTTAAATACCGCAATCCTGCCATTATACTTGCCGATGGTGTTATTGGGCAAATGATGGAAAAAGTAGTTCTTCCGGCTCAGAAACCTCGTCGTACGGACGAAGAAACAATTGAGCAATGTCCGTGGGCAGCAACCGGAAGATCGAAAAACCGCAAGCCCAATGTTATTACTTCGCTCGAGCTTCAACCAGATGCTATGGAAAAAAACAATATACGTTTCCAAGCTAAATACAAAGAAATTGAAGAAAACGAAGTACGCTACGAAGAAATTAATTGCGATGATGCCGACTACCTTATAGTTGCATTTGGATCGATGGCCCGAATTGGTCAGAAAGCCATGGAGATAGCACGTGCCGAGGGAATTAAAGTTGGTATATTGCGACCCATTACTTTATGGCCTTTCCCTACAAAAGCTATTGCTGCTTATGCCAACAAAGTAAAAGGTATGCTTTCTCTTGAATTAAATGCCGGGCAGATGATTGAAGACATCAAGCTAGCGGTAAATGGTAAAGTTAAAGTTGAACATTTTGGCCGTTTAGGTGGCATTGTTCCCGATCCGGATGAAATTGTTGTAGCTTTAAAAGAAAAACTCATCTGATTTACGATTAAACTATTTACGATTTGCAATTAAAGTTACATTGTAAATCAATAATAGTAAATGGTAAATCCGTAAATGGTAAATTGAACGATGAACGTAAACAAAGTACGTAATATATTGAATATGATATTTTTGCTGGGTGCATTAATATCTATAATTGTTTACCTTACGGTAGATAATAAAATGGTGTTTATTTATGTATGCGGAGCAGCTCTTGTATGCAAAGTAGTGGAGTTCATAATCCGGTTTACTTACAGATAATTACTGCTGAAATAAAGAAACTGATATGATAACAAAAGAAGATATAATCAAGCCCGAGAATCTGGTTCACAAGAAACCAACTCTCATGAATAACAATGCCATGCACTACTGCCCCGGTTGCAGTCACGGAGTTGTGCACAAACTGATAGCCGAAGTTATTGAAGAAATGGGAATGGAAGAACAAACCATTGGTGTTTCTCCTGTTGGCTGTGCTGTATTTGCATATAATTACCTGGATATAGATTGGGAAGAGGCAGCTCATGGACGTGCCCCAGCTGTTGCAACGGGTATTAAAAGATTATGGCCAAACCGCTTGGTATTCACTTATCAGGGCGATGGTGACCTTGCTTGTATAGGTACAGCCGAAACCATTCATGCATTAAACCGTGGTGAAAACATAACCATTATATTTATAAATAATGCTATTTATGGTATGACTGGTGGACAGATGGCTCCAACAACACTTATGGGTATGAAAACATCGACCTGCCCATACGGACGCGATGTTGAAATACATGGTCATCCTTTAAAAATGACCGAAATTGCTGCTCAATTAGAGGGTACGGCTTATGTTACCCGTCAGTCTGTACAATCGGTTCCGGCTATTCGCAAAGCTAAAAAAGCAATCCGCAAAGCTTTCGAAAACTCAATGGCCGGTAAAGGTTCAAACCTTGTAGAAATTGTTTCTACATGTAGCTCAGGATGGAAAATGACTCCGGAAGCATCGAACAAGTGGATGGAAGAAAATATGTTTTCGTATTATCCACTAGGCGATTTAAAAGACAAATAATAATGTGCCAATATGCTAATATGCCAATGTGCCAATTATTAATGTGCCAATATGCTAATTGGCTGCGCATTAATAAATTAATAACATTAGTAATTGGTATATTTACACATTGGCATATTATGCGCAGCCAATTAGCATATTAGCACATTGGCATATTATATTAATTGGCATATTACGCGCAGCCAATTAGCACATTGGCACATTGGCATATTGGCACATTAATAATTGGCACATTAACTTTATGGGAAATATTATTTTAGACAAAAGTTTCTTATTTGCTTTAACAATAATAAAATATACTGAGGAGCTGGAAAAAAGAAGAAAATTCGTTCTTGCAAATCAATTATTAAAAAGTGGAACATCGGTTGGAGCAAATGTTAGAGAAGCACAAAATTGTGAAAGTCGAGCTGATTTTATCCATAAATTAAAAATTGCAGCAAAAGAAGCTGATGAAACTGAATATTGGTTATTATTGTGCAAACATTCTGAAGATTACCCTTTTGAAGAAACATTATTAACTGATATAAAGGAGTTACAAAAAATAATTAATAGCATTATAAAAACAGCCAAGAAACAATCCCAATAATTGGCACATTGCAATCCCAATAATTGGCATATTGACACATTGGCACATTGGCATATTAGATATTATGAAAGAAGAAATAATTATAGCAGGTTTTGGTGGACAAGGAGTTTTGTCGATGGGAAAAATCCTGGCCTATTCAGGTTTGATGGAAGGCAAAGAAGTTAGTTGGATGCCGGCTTATGGTCCTGAGCAACGTGGTGGTACAGCAAATGTTACTGTTATTGTGAGCGACGATCGTATCTCCTCTCCTATTTTAAGTAGTTACGATACTGCCATTATTCTAAACCAACCCTCGCTCGAAAAATTTGAAAGCAAAGTTAAGCCGGGCGGTACACTAATATATGATGGATATGGCATAATTAACCCTCCTACCCGTAAAGATATCAATATATACCGTATTGATGCTATGGATGCAGCCAACGAAATGAAAAATGCCAAAGCATTTAACATGATTGTATTGGGAGGACTGTTAAAATTACGCCCTATTGTAACAATTGAAAATGTACTGAAAGGATTGAAAAAAACACTCCCTGAACGCCATCACCACCTAATTCCGATGAATGAAGCCGCTATTCATAAAGGAATGGAAATTATCAATAAGTTTTGAGTAGTGAGTTTTGAGTGATGAGTAGTGAGTTTTGAGAACGATGCCGCATGGCAACTCAAAACTCACTACTCACAACTCATTACTCAATACCCAATACAATAATTCATAATTTATAATTCAATATTCATCATTCAATATTCATAATTGCTATATTTGCGGCTAATATGAAACGAATTCGACTTACATATCTGCTTCTTTTTTCAATTTGTCAACTGGTAGTTCTTGCACAGACTCCTAACCAGAGGCCACTCAACTCAATGGATCCGCAAATGGACCCTTCAATGCGTGCTACCGACCCGGATAGTTTGAATAACAAAGTAGAAATTATTAGTTTGCCACCCCGGCTTTATATGTGGAAAATCAGTGAAGAATTAGGAAACATTATTCCACTTCCGGTTGACACAGTACATCTGCAATTCCAAAACTCAAATCTGGCAGCAGGGGTTAATGGCGAATATAGCCACCTTGGTAATATTGGTACACCCCGATTATCGCGCATCTTCTTTAATCGGCCACTGTCATCATTATCTCCTTTTTTATCTCTTTACGATGAGTTTCTAACTCTACCTCATCAGCACATCTTTACCAACAGTAATATCCCCTATACAAACCTAAGTTATTATAAAGCCGGAGGTAAAATTGATGGTCAGGAACGTTTTAAATCATATTTTTCGGTTAACGTAAATAAGGCGTTGGCTTTTGGGTTTAACTTCGATTATTTATACGGACGTGGCTTTTACAATCATCAACAAACGGCACACCTCAAAGCGGGACTTTTTGGTAGTTATGTAGGCGATAAATACAGAGCGCATATTGTGTTCAATTCATTCAATATGAAGATGGCCGAAAATGGCGGAATTACAGACGACCGTTATATAACAGACCCTGAGTTAATGGCCAATGGTGGCAGAGAATACACTGGAAGAGATATTCCTACTAATTTAAGTTCGACCTGGAATTACAACAATCATTTTTATGTATATCTTACCCACCGTTATAACCTGGGATTTTATCGGGATGCAATCAGCCCTGTAAACGAAAACGATACTATTGAAGAGTTTGTACCAGTTACCAGTTTTATCCACACAGCAAAAGTAGAACGTTCAAAGCATAAATTTATATCGGAAGGAGAAGCCGATTTTTTCCCTGAAAAAATAATTAACTGGGGTAGCAATAACACCAAAGATACAACCACTTATATTGGTGTAAAAAACACTTTTGGTATTGCATTACTTGAAGGATTTAATAAATATGCAAAAGCCGGATTAACAGCCTATATTTCGCATAAATACAACCGATACCAGTTAATGGATAAGGACTCTATCACTAAAAACATATATACCGAACAAGAAGTTTTTGTTGGTGGAGAATTATCTAAAAGAGCAGGAACCCTTCTGCATTATAATGCAATCGGAGAAATTGGGTTGGCCGGAGAAGCTATTGGCCAATTCCGGGTAACAGGAAATGCCGACCTGAATCTGCGACTGGGAAGAGATACTGTAAACCTGATAGCCCGAGGTTCTGTTACCAATCTTCTGCCGGCATTCTATATGCGACATTACCACTCCAATCATTATTGGTGGGATAATGAAGATATGGATAAAGAGTTCCGTACCAAACTAGAAGGTGAATTAAACATTCGGCGCTGGGGTACAAACATTAAAGCAGGTGTTGAAAACATTAAGAACTACACTTATTTTAATAATCTGGCAAAACCTGCACAGTTTGCTGATAACATTCAGGTATTTTCGGCACAACTCAACCAAAAGTTAAACCTGGGCATTCTACACTTTGACAATGAGGTTACCTATCAGAAAACCAGCAATAAAAACATTTTGCCTTTACCCGAACTCTCATTGTACTCCAACCTGTATCTGGATGCCAAGCTAGCCAAGAAAGTATTGAGTTTACAGTTAGGGGTAGATATGCGCTACTTTAGTAAATATTATGCTCCGGTATATGCACCTGGTATTCAACAATTTCATCTGCAAACAAACAATGCAGACGAACAGGTACAAATTGGTGGATACCCTATTATAAATGTGTATGCAAACTTTCATCTGAAACGTACACGTTTCTTTGTAATGATGACTCATATTAATCAGGGTATGGGCGACGAGAATTCATTCCTTATTCCTCATTATCCTATTAATCAGCGATTGCTAAGATTAGGATTATCCTGGAATTTTTACGACTAATCTTATATATGAAACTCACAACTGCCAAAATAGTTAAATACCTTGCAATAGCAGTAATTGCTGTTTTATTATCTGCACTTTGGCCCAGAAAAGATAGTAAAGTAAGCCCAATACATATTAGGGATTACAACGAAATTCTGTCAAGCGATACTTTAAATGTTGTAACAGAGTACAATTCTATTAGTTTTTATGCCGATAGCGACTCTATCAGTGGGTTTCATTATGAACTGGTAAAAGCATTTGCACGTAACAAAGGTTTATTTCTAAACATTGTTCCCGAAATGAGTTTTGAAAAAAGACTCCACGGACTAAATAATGGCAAGTATGATATTATAGCCTATGGAATACCGCTCACCAACGAGTGGAAAGACTCTTTATCACTTACTACTCCAATAACACTAAGTAAACAAATTCTGGTACAACGTAAACCCGAATTCGACAGTACTTTCACCCATATTCAAAGCCAGATAAACCTTGCTAATAAAACCGTATATGTAGAAAAGGGGTCACCTTCTATTTTACGCATCCGCAATCTGGAAGCCGAAATAGCAGATACAATCTATATCAACGAAATAGATAAATATGGACCTGAACAAATTATGGCAATGGTAGCTCATGCTGATATCGATTATGCAGTAGTTGATGAACATATTGCTCAGGCATCTATCGACTCATTTCCACAATTAGATATAACTACCGGTATAAGCTTCACCCAGTTCTACAGTTGGGGAGTTAACAAAAAATCACCTATCCTACTCGATTCATTGAATTGTTGGCTTACCAACTTCCTTCAAGAAGATGAATATACTAAACTCAAAACCAAATACTTCAAGAGGAACTAATGTGCCAATGTGACGAACCGTGTGTAACAACAAACTATCCGTATTTTACTTTGGAAAAAACCAATATTTACAAATTTATTTCTTTGGATATTTCTAGTTTTGGATGATTTATTTCTTTGGATATTATTTTTCATCTAGCTTTGTAGCTATAATCAAAACAAGTTAGGATGTATTACGAAAGAATTATAGATAACTATTTGTCCGAGTGGGCATCACGCGATATTCGCAAGCCCGTATTGTTGCGTGGCGCACGCCAGGTAGGAAAGTCAACGGCAGTACGCCATCTTAGCAAACAGTTTGAAAGTTATGTGGAAATAAACTTTGAGAAGCAACCAGAGTATAAGGCTCTGTTCCAAGGGAATCTTGACGTTACTCAAATAATTCCCCAAATAGCTGCTATGTGTGGTAAGTTCATTAAAGTAGGTAAAACATTGTTATTTCTCGATGAGATACAGGCATGCCCTGAAGCTATTATGTCGCTTCGTTTCTTTAAGGAAGATATGCCCGGTCTTCACGTTATTGCAGCAGGTTCACTCTTAGAGTTTGCGTTAGAGGAATTACCGACTTTCGGTGTAGGGCGTATTCACTCCATGTTTATGTCTCCTATGACATTTGATGAATTTCTCAAGGCTAATGGTGAGCATCTGCTTATGGAAGTCCGTAATCAAGCTTCGCCTGTTAATCCAATATCCGAACCCCTCCACGATAAACTGGTTAAGTTGCTGCGTGCCTATATGCTCGTTGGGGGCATGCCCGAAGTTGTAAGTAAATGGGTTGATACGCATGACTTCCTACAGTGCCAGGAAGTACAAGATGATATTATTATAGGCTATGAAGATGATTTTCCTAAATATAGAAAGAAAGTCGATCCTATGCTTCTTCGTTTCACAATGCGCAGTGCTGCAGTTCAGGTTACACAAAAATACGTTTATTCTCAAGTTGGTGGAGGTTACAAGACCGACGAAATAAAGAAAGCTCTTGAAATGTTGATACTTGCAGGTATTCTCATACCTGTAACGCGCACCGATGCAAATGGGCTACCACTGGGTAGTGAAGCTGATAATTCTTACCGAAAGATGTTGCTCATTGATACAGGTTTGATGCTTCGTTTGCTTAATATGACGATTGGTGATACCACACAAATTACAACGCATATTCTCACAAGTAGTGCGACAGATTTAATAAACAAAGGTCCAATGGCCGAACTAATAGCCGGTCTCGAAATATTACGCTATCAGAGTCCGAATATTCGTCACGATTTGTTTTATTGGTTACGACAAGCCAAGAATTCACAGGCGGAAATAGACTATCTTACAAACCATATACAAACTGTATTACCAATAGAAGTAAAGGCGGGAACACAAGGTGGAATGAAAAGCTTGTGGTTGTTTATGCGCGAAAAGGAGCTCACGAAAGCTGTCCGGTGCTCATTAGAGAACTTTGGTGCTTTTGATTATATTGATAATGAAGCCAATGGTGCTATTCGCCATATTTGTATCTGTCCGCTGTATGCTGTTTCGATGATGCATTCAATCATATGAACGTAAAAACAGGAATATGAACCATGCGTATAATCGGCTTATTTCTAACACACCCTGTCGGACCTTGAAGACCTGTTGGGGTAGATGCTTGCTTTTTAATTAATGAATTAATTTTGAATACTTACTTAATAATAATTATATTCGCATTTTATTTCATTTGCACATTGTTGCATTGACATATTAACATTGGCACATTAGATTATTGGCACATTGGCATATTAGCACATTGGCACATTAGATAGATATGATTAAATGGGGATTTATTGGTTGCGGTAGTGTAACCGAACAAAAAAGCGGACCGGCTTTTCAAAAAGTTAACGACTCGGAGGTAATTGCCGTTATGAGCCGGAATGGTGAGAAAGCAAAAGCATACGCAAAGAAAAATAATATAAAGAAATGGTACGACGATGCTCAGGAACTGGTAGATGATCCTGAAATAAATGCCATTTATATTGCTACCCCTCCTTCCTCGCATGCTACTTATGCCATAATGGCTATGAAAGCAGGAAAAGCGGTTTACATAGAGAAGCCTATGGCGGTAGATTACGAAGAATGTTTGCGTATAAACCGGATATCTCAAGAAACAGGAATGCCCTGCTTTGTGGCATACTACAGACGCTACCTGCCCTATTTCCTTAAAGTTAAAGAGTTGGTAAACGAAGGTGCTGTAGGAAACGTAATTAATGTGCAAATACACTTTGCCCAACCTCCACGCGAACTCGATTATAACAACAAGGAACTCCCCTGGCGTGTTCAACCAGATATTGCAGGGGGTGGATATTTCTACGATCTTGCACCCCATCAAATTGATCTTTTACAGGAAATGCTTGGTTATATATTAGAAGCCAGTGGGTACAAAGCCAACCGTGGAGGTTTATACGAAGCCGAAGATACCCTCAGTGCCTGTTTTCAGTTTGATTCTGGTTTAGTGGGCTCGGGCTCATGGTGTTTTGTTGCTCATGAATCGGCCAAAGAAGACCGTATAGAGATTATTGGTGATAAAGGACAGATTACTTTCTCTGTATTTACATATGAACCTATTCTTTTACAAACCGAGAAAGGTATTGAGGAATTTATTATTCCTAATCCGGAACATGTACAACAACCACTTATTCAGGAAGTTGTTGACCATTTACTGGGCAAATCCATCTGTAATTGCGATGGTGAAAGTGCTACAACAGTGAACTGGGTTATGGATAAGATTTTAGGGAAATTATAAGCCTGAAAACCTGAAAGGGCTGAACCCTTTCAGGTTTTCAAGGTTGTGATTTATTTAGCCCAGTCTGGTTTTGGAAACTCCCTCATATTAAGATATCGGATATAGTTTTCAAACACATCCTTATCAGGTCCTACAATCCGGGGATCTTCTGATTTTTCTAATTCCTTCATTAACGCTGTTCTCATTTCTGTTTCAATCGTTGCATAAACAGTATTACCTGCCAGGTTATTTAAACAGTATGGATCATCTTTAATATTGTAGAATTCTATTTCAGGACGATGCCCAAATGTTAACTCATAATACGGAGCTATTTCAGGATTTGATTCCTCCTCTTGCAAGAAAAACTTGGATGGCGAATCATCCACATCGGCATATACATCTGGTGCACCAGCGGGATAGCGTTCAGGTTTCATATTCCAGATATAGAGATACTCAGTACTGCGGATAGCCCGTTGTGGGTAACCTAAGTTATTCCATCGGGAAGAAGAGTGACGTTCACGACCGGCAAGAACATACTTCTTTGTTTCATCTACTATACCTTCTTTCGTTGATTTAAGAATGTTTACCATGCTTCGGCCAGAGATAGGAAGCATACCATCCGGTTTAACACCCGCCATTTCAAGAAGTGTAGGAGCGATATCTGCAAAGCTGATAGGATCGTTTACCTGCCGTTTACCAGGAAAGCCGTTGGGATAGCTTATAGCAAAAGGAACATGCACACCATATTCAAAGCAATTGGCTTTTGCTCTGGGAAAAGCCATACCGTTATCAGCTGTTACGATAACGATGGTGTTATCTAATTCTCCTATTGAATCTAAATGATGAAGCATTTTTGTTAAATGCATATCGGCCCATTCTATTTCGACAGCATAATCGAGCATATCACCCCGAATAACATCACTATTGGGCATGAAAGCAGGCACATCAACATCGGCCAGGTTCTTTCCATTGCGTTTCCATGAATCTTTTTCATACGCCCGGTGAGGCTCGGTTGAGCCATACCAAAAGTAGAAAGACTGATTCTGGTTTCGATGCTCAAGGAAATCGCGGAAGTTCTCATAATAGTTAATTGATTCTATACCGCCTGCAGTACGAACATCCGAAGGGTCACCTTTTTTATAGCGGTGTTTGTTGTAGGGTTGTCCGGCAGCATTCTGCTTTCTCCATAATGAATCATTCTCGTTACGGGCGTATTGAAAAGGGCCTACCCCTTTTCCTGTAAATCCGGTGTGGTATCCGTTTGCGGCAAGCACATCAACAAAGGGAACATGTTTTTTCATCCAAGAGGAACCATGTTGTCCCGATTGTTCGTTCTGCCAGTGATAACGTCCTGTTACCAATGTACTTCTGGATGGTGCACTTCCCGGAGAACCCGCATAGCAATTGTTGAAATAGATTCCGTTTTTAGCTATGTAATCGAATCCGGGAGTGTTTACAAACTTTGAACCGGCAAAGCTTGTATGGACAAAGCTTTGGTCGTCATTGATAACAAACAAGATATTGGGCTGCTTTACAACAGTTGGTTGTTTTTGACAGCCTAACAAGAGCAAACCAGTGCTCATGGAAAGAGTGAGAGTTGTGGGTAATTTTAGCATATTTTTTACCTCCTATTCTTGATAAACCAACGCTGGCACATTCTTATCTGTACCTGGATATCCCTTGTTCTGGTTAATTACCCCACGACTATTTGAGTTAATAGCATACGAAGGAACCGGCCAGAAGATATGGAACGGCGAGCAGGTATAATAATTACCGTAAGGCGTACGCACATTTTTATTATAGAAGTCGCTAACCTCGTTTACACGATCGTACCAGAAATTATCGTCGGATATTTTTTCGTAGGTATACGTTTTACCACTTGGAGCAGCAATACCGGTACGAGCAAAAATAACAGCCATGCGGGTAAGTTCTACTTTGCGTGGTTCTTCGTAATATAATTCACGGGCACGCTCATCGAGTACAGCAGCTATTTTCTGGTTCTCAACATCGTTGGCTGTATACATATACTGGGCATTAGACCTTTGACGGATGGTGTTTATATCCTTGGCAGCTTTCTCCCACTCCCCTTTCCAGATGTAGGCTTCGGCTCTCAGCAGATAAGTTTCGGCCAAGCGGAAGATATACCAGTCGCCCGGTCCACCTTTGGGTTGTAGCCTGTCTGGATCAGGAACCCACACTTTGTAATGTGGCCAACTGTACCAACAACGGATGGTATCTTTACACAACAACTCATTTTTATCATTGTACAGTTGAAGCGGTTTACCATACCATTCGTTTCCGTTTTTCTTTAATGCAGGACTATTATAGACCAGCATCTCCATAGTCATCCAGTTACCATTATCGGTACGGTGACGATAGTCATTAAAATCTTCTACCCCATTCGTTACCCAAACCTGTTTTTGTGAATAATAGGTAGGACGCACGCGGGCTATACCTCTTCCATATTTCTCGACCAAACCAATTTCGTTTTTAGCAGCATCCGACAGGCCGTTGGCTCCATTCGGTGTTTTAATAGCTCCGGTTTGGCCAAAGTTAGGAATAGCATTGTACATGGTGTTCACTCCACCGGTGTTTCCTTCCGTAGCATAGCGGTCTATGGTCATTAATAAACCTTCGGTATTTTCGGCAGCACTTTTATTCTCAATCCGAAACATATCCCACACTACATCTTTTTCGGCAATACTTTTGTCGGATCCAAAACGTTGGGTACAAAGCTGGTGTACTCCGCCATCTATTACTTCGGATGTTATTTTAATAGCATCATCAAATCTACCTTCGAGCAGATAGTATTTAGCCAGCAAGTGCTTACAAGCAGCTTTGGTAACCTGCCCACCCAATACTAGATTTCCTTCGCGTACATGTTTTACAGAGAACTCAAGGTCTTTGATCATCTTTACCCAAATAGATTCTTTAGATGTGCTGTAAAAATCGGTTTTGGGTTCAGTTAATTCTTCAACTACAAAAGGAACATCACCAAATTGCAGTGTTAGCATATAATAACGGTAAGCACGAAGAAAATAGGCCGATCCTAATACTTCATTACGTCTCTCTTCGGTTTTAAAAGTAGCATCGGCAACACGACTTATTACCACATTACAGTTTTTAATGTTGAAGTATGCATTATCCCAATACCATCCGATTCTTGTAAAAGCAAAGTCATTATTTTTACCATCAGGTAACATCTGGTTATTTAAGTCTTGCCAGGGAGTGGCCTTATCGGTAGATCCATCAACAGCCACATCAGAGTATTTCATGTTGGTGAGAAACGGGGCCTGATCTGTACAATACTCTGTTCTAAGTTCTTTCAAAACTTTATCTACAACAGCCTGTAAACCGGCTTCGTCTGTTAAAACATTCTCGGGAGTATAAATGGACAGAGGTTTGGGATCAAGAAAATCGCTGCCGCAAGCATGAAGTGCCATTGCAACAACAAGTAGGAATGCTACTTTAAGATGAATAATCTTTTTCATATTTCGTTGTATTTTATGTTTCTATTAGAGTGTCATATTAATACCAAAAGTATATATTCTTTGTGCACGGGTTCCATCCTCGGGATCTCCAAACTTCCAGTCGGTAGCCCACAGCCCTGCATTCCTGATATTGAATGTTACTTTCAGGTTGTCGATAGGTGTTTTACTGAAGAATCTCTTCGGAACGCGGTATGCAAGAGCAACGTTTTCTAACCGTATGTACGATTTGTTGAACCAAGCAGAATGTTTAACTCCTTTGGCTGATGTAGATTTCAAACGGGCAAAATCGTCTCGCTGGTTGTTGGGTGTCCAGTAAGGTATATCCCAGGTATTCTTCCGGTCTTCCACGTGGTCAGAATGCTTGGCTAAATCATAGGCAGCTTTGTGACCCCAAAGCGAATATAAGATGAAAGATACTTCAAGGTCTTTAAATAAAGTAAAACTATTGGTTAGTGTCCACGAGAATTTGGGTCGCTTGTTTCCCAAGAATTGTTTATCCTTATCGGTCATCAAGCCATCGTTATCTACATCTTCCAGAATAAAATCGCCGGGTACCTGATTCCATTTGGCAGCTTCTTCTTCCTGCCCTACTTTCCAGGTTCCAAGTATTTTATAATCCCAGATCACATCTTTCGATTGTCCGATAAACCAGCCATTGTCAATATCATCGGGCTCTTTCCAGCCTATTACATTTCCATCTTTATCAAGTACTTCACTCTTTTCGCCTGTAATTGAAACTATTTTATTTCTGTTCATGGAGAAAAGAAAATTCGATCTCCATTCAAAATTATGGCGTTTGATGTTGGTACTGCTTAAACTAATCTCAAGTCCTTTGTTCTTTACTTCTCCCAGATTAGAATATACCCTGCTATATCCGGTTACGGTTGGTAGCTGGCGGTTTACCAATACATCTGTGGTAGACATATTATAGACTTCGACAGAACCGTTGAGAATACCATTCAGTATTCTGAAATCTACTCCTAAGTTATATGCTTCTGTTTTTTCCCACTTCAGTTTTTTGTTTTCCATGGTATTTATCCCTAAAGCAGGAATGGTAATAGATTCGCCGTTCTGTTCTGCATTTATCGACTTTTCGGCTGCCAGTTTAGAAAGAGCAGAATAGTTGGCAATATCCCGGTTACCATTTACCCCCCAGCTAACTCTAAGTTTCAGATAATCAACAACATCATTTTTGAAGAACTTCTCTTCGGAGAGAACCCATCCCAAAGCTGCTGCGGGGAATGTGGCATGTGGATTGGAGTAACCGAATAGTGAAGAGCCGTCCCGACGTACCGATAAAGTGAGTAGGTATCGATCTTTAAAACCATAATTGAGCCGTGCCATATATGCATCAGAGGTACGTACATTGTCGTCGCTGGAAAGCTCGGGCAAGGTACCGATGGACATATCGTGATAACCAAGGTTATCATTTGGATAGAATCCCTGATTGGTCATTTTACTTCCGTCTCCCCTGTATTTTTCAGCATTAGCCAGTAGGGTAATATCAAACTTATGATAATCAAAAAGCGTTTTGTTCCAGTTGATAATATGGTCGATTTGCCACTCTCTGTTCAGTTTGTTTTCGCGAGAGGCTTTACCTCCAAACAACCCCCATGACGGGTGCCCGGAAGAATCGTGAATATCATCGTGGTAAAAAACAAACCGGGTAGTATAGTTCATTGTGTATGTAATACCAAACGGTAGTTTCACTGTTGCATACAATTTAGGAAAGAGTGTAAAAAACTCTTTTTCCTGTGTTCTGAACTTACGGGTTAATACCGGGTGCGAGGCTTGATTGTCTTCGTTGGGGTATTGTCTTAGTGT
Source organism: Bacteroides sp. 519 (assembly GCF_010500955.1). Taxonomy (GTDB): domain Bacteria; phylum Bacteroidota; class Bacteroidia; order Bacteroidales; family Bacteroidaceae; genus Bacteroides. The sequence continues at coordinate 142,296 of NZ_QVMJ01000021.1, read as the reverse complement.
TATACCATCTTCTTCATAGTAACTACTATAAGGTGTAAGTGCCCTGTACTGGCTGTTATCGGTCGATACAGAACTTTCGTCGCGATAAGAGAATTGTGCATTCAAACCTACCTTCAAGAACTTAGCCGGTTCTCCCTCAATGTTCACCCTTGAACGTATGGTAGAAAACTCATCACCAATGGTGAGGGCTGTGTTATCCATGTATCCCAGCGACCAGTAATAGGTTATGTCGTTCTTTTTACCGGAAAGACTGAGGTTGTAATCCTGCCTGATACCAGTTTTATAGATGTGATCTTCCCAGTCTATATAATTTCCAGCCTTATAGTTTTCAATTTCCAAACCGGTTAATCTTAATCCGGATAGCCAGGCATCAATCATATTTTCTTCGTTGGTACTGTGGTATGCCATCCATTCGTTGAGGTATTGCGAGTCAATGGTACGTGGATCGTCGAAAGGGCTCCACGGTTCTTGCGCAACAGTAGCACTGTGGGCAGATTTAAACATATCCGAACGCCACCTAATAAAACCGTCTTTATCATAAGGTTTCACCCGGTTTGCAGCTGTGGATATCCCAAAAGTTCCATTGAAGTTAATAATAGGTTTGTCGCTTTTTCCTTTCTTTGTTGTTATAGCTACAATACCATTGGTAGCCCGCGAACCATAAACAGCGGCCGAGCTGGCATCTTTCATAATATCCATTTTCTCAATATCATTCGGATTGATGTCTGAAAGGTCACCATTGTAAATCACTCCATCTACAACAATAAGCGGCCCCGAACCAGCTGTTAGTGTGTTTTCTCCACGAATTAACATATCGCTGTTGCCTTTAGCGGTAGAATTGTATCCGATGCTCATTCCGGGAATACTGGTTCTTAGCAGGTCGGTTACATTAGCGTGCGTATAGTTACTCAAATCTTCGGCCTTTACCTGAGTTATAGAACCTGTCAGATCGGTTTTACGGGCAACACCATATCCAATTACTACAACTTCGTCCAGCAATTGCTGATTTTCTTTAAGGGTGATTTTTATGTTGTTGGTTCCTTGGGTTACTGCCAAATCCTGCGAGTCATATCCTATATAAGATACAGTAAGAACAGCTCCGATGGTGGTTTCAACGCTAAACTTTCCATCTATGTCGGTAATGGTTCCGGTAGTAGCATCTTTTCCACGAATGTTTGCGCCAATAATCGGTTCACCCTTTTCATCGAGCACCACACCCGACAGATACAGTGTAGACACATTGGCAGGAGTTTGGCTTACACCTTCCTTTATTATTACATGACCACGTTCTATAGTATACGTAAATCCGGTGTTTTTCAATACTTCATTCAACACTTCGGTTAATGAAAGATTAGTTTGATTGAGGTTTATTTTTTTACTTGTATCTAAACGACTATGGTTGTAATCTACAGAAAGGCCTGTTTGTTTTTCAATTTCCTGAAATGTTTTTTGAATTGTTGTTTTGTTTTCAGAGAAAGTGATTCTTTGATTTTGGGCGTTTCCTATTAGTGTTGTACAAATAAACAGGACGAAAATAATAACTTTTTGATTTATTTTACATGCAAGAGGAACTTGCAAGGATATTTTTTTCATATCTTTGTGTATCAGATTATTTAAAACTGTTAGTTAACTCGATTAGCGGTATTCTACAAATAATTGGGTTGATTTCAGACGCCGGGAAGTGAATTAGGAGCTCTTTCCGGCTTCCTTTTTTACCTGGTTCGCCTCCTTTCTTTTAATTGTAAACGTATTGTTTGCCCCTCGCGCTCATGGGTAATATTTCCAAGTATTTCTTCCAATACATAAAGAGCATCATCAATCGTTTCGTGTGTTTTAAACTTCATTGTATACAGATCTGTTCCTTTAATTCGCGGGTCGACAAGGAAACGCACATCGTACCTGCGCTCCATTGTGAAGAGTATATCGTCAAGGCTTTTATTGACAAAGCGTAATTCACCATTTACCCAAGCCGAGTAATCGGCTACATCTACTTTTGTGATGTTAAATTGATTTTCATGAGGCAGATAAACTAACTGCTCGCTAGGCGTCATTAATATAGCTTCGTTGGGATTACCCTCCTTGTATACTTTTACGGATCCATGTTCGAGTGTTGTTGCTATAAAACCACCTCCCGGATAGGCTTGAACATTAAACTTGGTTCCAAGTACTTCAATATGTAAATCGTCCGTACGTACAATAAACGGTCGCTTCGGATCACCCTCGACAGAGAAGTTAGCTTCGCCGGATAAATAAACCTGTCGCCGGGTTTTACTAAACCGGGAAGGATAAACAAGTAAAGATCCTGCATTTACTTGTATGGAAGAACCATCAGGCAAAACAACGGTTTGTCTTTCACCGTTTGGCACAAAGTACTCAATCATTGTTGGATCATACTCCTGATTATTGTTGGATAACAACCATACAGCAAGCCCTGTTATAAGCGGTAACAGTAAGATGGCTGCATATCGTCCAAGTTTGTGCATGAATAGTTTATGCGATTGTTTTCGATCGGCTATTCTTATCTTTTCCAAAGTCTTTTTAAGGGCTTCTTCCGGCAGGTCTTCCAACTGGGAAGATGTTTGCTGCCAAATAGCTTGCAAAGCCTGCTCTTTGGCTTCGCGGTCTTCGTTGGTTATTAACCATTCTCTAACTATAGGCCGATAGCTTTTAGGGATAGCATGATCAATGAGCTGCTGAAGTATTTTGTTTATTCTGTTTTCTTCCATTTTAATTGTACTTTTAGCTTTTTGAAACGCAGATTTACGCAGATTATTTACTATAGAATGGAAGGAGTTATCGCTTCGCTAGGAGTTAAAGGAGTTAAAGCTTTAGATGCTCTGAAGTATCTTAGAGCTATAACTCCTAAGGAGCAAAGCTCCTGATAACTCCCTTTAACTCCTTCCATTCTGGAATATCAGGTTAGAGATTAATCTGCGTCAATCTGTGTTAATCTGCGTTTCAAAAAATCACTTTACCTTCTTTTATATATGACGGCAAAAAAAGAAAACGCACGTAGTGGAATCTTAAAAAAATAACAGAAATAGAGAAATTACTTTGCGAATGTCTGATAATGCAGCTGAGATATGCGTTTCGACAGTTCTTTTGCTAATGCCTAAACGCTGTGCTATTTCTTCATTGGACAAGCCTTCTTTGCGGCTGAAGGTGAAAATAGTTTTCCGCTGCAACGGCATTTTATCAATGGTGAGGTTTATAAGATCATTTAATTCGTTGGCGAAGAGAAGTTCTTCAATTGCATCTGTTGTTGGTACCTCGGGTAAACCGGAAGTTCGGGTATAGTGTAGTTTACGAGACTTTTCGATGTAATCGAATAATGTGTTTTTGGCTATGCGGTAAAGGTAGGCATTGAGATTATCAATGTAAATTAACTGGGAACGGTTTTGCCATACTTTGACAAAAACATCCTGCGACAGGTCTTCTACCTCTTCTTTAGAGTCTAGAAATCCTGCCAGGAAGTTTTTTATTTTTGGATAATAAGTAATAAACAGTGATTCGAAGCTCGTATTCACCCTTAATGTTCTTTTCTTGATTTGTGATAGCCAAATGTAGGAAAAAGAACTTAAATTTCAAAACGCTAAGCTCAAAACCAGTTAATTATACATCTTATTACGTAGTTCCTTGATATGATCGGAACTTATGTAATCATCGTAATCCATCATCTTATCAATAATACCATTGGGGGTTAATTCAATGATACGATTGGCCACGGTTTGAATAAATTCGTGGTCGTGAGAAGAGAAGAGAACATTTCCTTTGTACAACTTAAGATTGTTGTTAAATGCCTGAATAGATTCCAAATCCAGATGATTGGTTGGTGTATCCAATATTAAACAGTTGGCATTTCTTAACTGCATACGGGCAATCATACAACGCATTTTCTCACCTCCGGAGAGTACGTTTACTTTCTTAAGCACTTCTTCGCCCGAGAATAACATACGGCCCAGGAAACTCTTCATATAAACTTCGTTGCCTTCACCGTATTGGCTTAACCAGTCAACCAGATTAAGATCGCTTTCGAAGAATGCAGTATTATCTAAAGGCAAATAAGCAGTTGTTATGGTAACACCCCATTTAAAGGTTCCTGTATCCGGTTTTATGTTTTCGTTTATAATCTCGAACAAGGCAGTCATTGCACGCGGATCGCGAGAAAGGAATACTATTTTATCTCCTTTTTCAACGTTAAAGTTCACGTCGTTGAACAGTACCTCACCGTCTTCTGTTTTTTTGCTCAGCCCGGATACTTCCAGAATCTGGTTACCTGGTTCTCTTTCGGGCGTAAATATGATACCCGGATATTTGCGTGAAGATGGTTTGATTTCTTCTACATTCAGCTTTTCGAGCATCTTTTTACGACTGGTAGTTTGCTTACTCTTAGCCACATTGGCACTGAAACGACGAATAAACTCTTCCAGTTCCTTTTTCTTTTCTTCAGCTTTGGCTTTCTGGTTTTGTTGTTGACGCAAAGCCAATTGACTTGATTCGTACCAGAAACTGTAGTTACCGGCAAACTGATTTATCTTTCCGAAGTCTATATCAACAGTATGTGTACAAACAGAGTCAAGGAAGTGACGGTCGTGACTTACAACCAGAACGGTATGTTCAAAGTTAGAGAGATATTCTTCCAACCACATCACGGTTTCCATATCAAGGTCGTTGGTAGGCTCATCTAATAATAAGTTATCAGGATTACCATACAAGGCTTGAGCTAACATTACACGTACTTTTTCGCTTCCGCTTAAGTCGCCAACCAACAAGTAATGTTTATCTTCTTTAATACCTAAGCCGCTTAACAGGGAGGCTGCATCACTTTCGGCATTCCATCCATCGAGCTCGGCAAACTTTTCTTCCAATTCCGATACTTTCAAGCCGTCTTCATCGGTAAAATCTTCTTTGGCATACAATACTTCTCTCTGTTTCATTATGTCCCAAAGCACAGTATGTCCCATCATTACAGTATCCATCACTGTAAACGAATCCCATTTAAAGTGATCCTGACTCAATACCGAAAGCCGCTCACCGGGTCCCAAAGTTATTGAACCTGTAGTGGGATCCAGATCACCAGATATTGCACGCAGAAAGGTTGATTTTCCGGCACCGTTGGCACCTATAATACCATAACAATTGCCACTCGTAAATTTAAGATTTACATCCTTAAACAAAACTCTTTTACCAAATTGAACGGATACGTTCGAAGCTGTAATCATTCTTTTCCTTTTTATAAAACCGGCTGCAAAGGTACAAAAAAGTTTTGAGTAGTGAGTAATGAGTAGTGAGTAATGAGTTTTGAGTTTTGAGTTTTGAGAACGATGCCGCATGGCAACTCAAAACTCACTACTCATAACTCAAAACTCTTTGTTATAGAAAAAACAAATTACATCTCCGAACAAATCGACAAAGACGATTGTTTAACTAAAACATACCCAGTAATTTTGTCTTATCAAAAAACGAATAAATTATGAACACAATATTATTAACTTTAATTATGACAGTTATGACATATGAAATGCCTAAACTTCCATACGCTAATAACGCATTGGAACCTGTAATCAGTCAGCAAACAATTGATTTACATTATGGTAAACACCTTCAAACGTACGTAAACAACCTGAATAACCTTGTTCCGGGAACTGAGTTTGAAGGCAAAACAGTTGAAGAAATTGTTGCTACTGCACCCGATGGCGGCATATTTAACAATGCCGGACAAGTATTAAACCACACACTGTATTTTTTACAGTTTACACCTAATCAAGCCAATACGGAACCAACTGGTAAACTAGCAGAAGCTATTACACGCGACTTTGGAAGTTTCGATAAGTTTAAAGAAACATTCGAAAAAGAAAGCATTGCTCTTTTTGGTTCGGGTTGGGCATGGTTATCGGTAGATAAGAATGGTAAACTTCATATTACCAAAGAGGCAAATGGTAGCAATCCGTTACGTGCGGGCTTAACCCCTCTTCTTGGTTTTGATGTGTGGGAACATGCTTATTATGTAGATTTTCAGAACCGCAGAGCAGACCATATAAAAGCATTATGGAAAATTATTGATTGGAATGTAGTAGCATCCAGAATGAAATAAGAATGGAAGGAGTTATCGCTTCGCTAGGAGTTAAAGGAGTTAAAGGAGTTAAAGCTTTAGATGCTCTGAAGTATCTTAGAGCTATAACTCCTAAGGAGCAAAGCTCCTGATAACTCCCTTTAACTCCTTCCATTCTTGAATATGAATAATTCAGGCTAAAATTCATTCGCGTTTCTTGTTTTCTAATCAGAGAAGTATTGTTATGTTTGCATTTTAAAATTGCACATAACATGAAAAGAATTGAGGATTTTCGTTGTCTCCTGGCAGGTCCGATTAGTAAAGCATATATCGATGACATTGTTGAATCCGTACATCATTATCCGGAAGATTTTGATCGCATTTATAATTTAATGGATGATAAAGAAATCAAGGTTTCCTGGAGGGCCACATGGGCTTGCGAAAAGTTAGCGATATTACACCCTGAATGGTTCGCCAATAAACAGAACGAATTAATCGACAGGCTTTTAAGTTCTCATCACGATGGAACAAAAAGAATACTTCTCTCCATTTTATTTACTTTGCCCATTCCCGAACCATTCCCTGTAAACTTACTTGATTATTGTTTTAACAAAATGCTTGCGCCCGAAGAAACAACAGGGGTTCAAGCATTATCTATAAAAACAGCATACAAGTTATGTAAAAAAGAACCCGATTTGCTGTTGGAATTTAAAATGTACCTCGAAAATGCTGACTTAGATTATTACACAATGGGTGTAAAAACTACGATCAGACGCATGTTAGAAAAGCTGTCCTAACAAATTTTCACAATATTACTATCTGTTCAATCTGGTTAATTGTTACCTTTGTATAAAATGGTTAAGGTAAAATGAAGTTAATTGTAATCACAGCTCCATACTTCTTTGTTGAAGAAGATAAAATTATTACACTGCTTTTCGAAGAGGGGTTGGATATCCTTCATTTAAGAAAGCCCGAAACCTCGGCCATGTACTCGGAGAGGCTTCTTACTTTGATTCCCGAAAAATACCACAAGCGTATAGTTACTCACGAACATTTTTACCTGAAAGAGGAATACAACTTAATGGGGATTCATTTAAATATGAGAAATCCCAAGGAACCGCATGATTATGCTGGCCATGTTAGTTGTTCGTGCCGTTCAATTGAAGAGTTACGCAAGAAAAAACATTTCTACGATTACGTTTTCCTGAAAGGTATCTACGACTCTGATCCCAGCAGTAACAACTTCATGAACTTCTCTGCCGAAGAATTGCGTAAGGTTGTGAAAGAAGGATATATAGATACAGATGTTATGGCTTTTGGTGGTATTTCGCCGGAAAACATACACGAGGTTAAAGACATTGGTTTTGGAGGCGCAGTTATAATGAACGATCTTTGGGAAAAGTTCGATGTGTGCAACGATAAAGACTTCGGTGGGATTATAAAGCACTTCAAGATATTGAAAGAAATGGCGGAATAAGTTTTATCTATGCAAGCTATATAGCAAAGTGGCCTCAGGCTATATAGCTGAATGCCTTTGTTCTATATAGCATCGCTCCCTTGTTCTATATAGCATTGACCTTCCGGCCTATATACAAACAGATATTTTACTGCACTTTTTGTCCCGGTAGGATAAAGCTTTTCTCCTACCGGGATGAAGCGTTCATCCTACCGGGAGAAACTGTTTATCCTACCGGGAGAAACTGTTTATCCTACCGGGAGAAAGGCTTTATGCTACCGGGATGAAAAAAAGTTATGAGTTATGATACTTCGAATGGTACTTATGTTTTACTTTTTAGCGAACTGTCATAAATTAAATATTTGATAATTAACACATTAAATCATCTATGAGACTTATGATGCTTTTTTCATCGAAAACTTTCTGTGGCTAATAAATTTGAGAGGCTCAATCCAGCCCGAAAAGCGAAATAAAGAATATGAATCCCCTATATGGGGATTTTGTTTTTGTGTAATATGTTATTCTATTGATATGTATGCCTTACGGGCAACTCTGTAAATATGCTATATGGTAATTGGGCAACTAATTATTGGTTCCTAATATCCATAATCCACATTCTAATGCCCATAGGGCATTCATATCAATAGAAGAACAAAACATATGAACACAAATCCCCATAGGGGATTCATAAATAAAACACAAGAAATAGCATAAAGATCCACGCTTCGCAAGCACTACATGATTAAAAAAAGACGCAATGCATTGCGTCTCTACTGTGGGAATTAAAATCAATTTAATTTAAAGAATCTTTGGGTGGTAGCGTTTTGTTCAATACAATAAAACCAAGTATCCCTGCTATTAATGAACCTCCTAAAACACCCATCTTAGCCTGATTTAATAATACTGCATCTGCACCGAAAGACAGATTGGATATGAATAAAGAAACTGTGAATCCAATACCACCCAATAGAGCTACTCCGGCAACATTATTCCAATTCATACCTGGCGGCATTTTGGTTACTCCAAATTTTATTGCAGCCCAAGTAAACAAGAAAATACCCAAAAACTTTCCTATTACTAATCCAAGACCAATTGCATAGGTAACATCGCCAACAACAGCGCCACTTTGTGTATTAAAAACAATACCGGCGTTGGCAAAAGCAAAAAGAGGAAGAATTATATAGTTTACTGTATTGTGCAAATTGTCTTCCATAGATTGCAACGGACTAATAACCTTATCCGAAGCTGATTCTACACGCTTCAGTTTAGCAATTTGTTGGTTTGTTAACACAATACTTTCCGACTCCATGGCTGGGAAAGAGTTTATCAACCGACGAATCCGCTCAATATATTTTCCTACATTTAATTGCGGTTTGGCCGAAATTACAAACGCCAACAACACACCCGATATTGTGCTATGAATACCTGATTGCAAGAACAAATACCATATTGCCACTCCTCCTATTACTATAAAGGTTTTAGCTGTAGGGCCGCGTTTGGCTATAAAATAAAGAACTACAAATATCAGTAATGCCCAAAGAAGATAGCTTACATGTACCTGAGAACTATAGAATATGGCAATAATAAGAATACCGCCAATATCATCGACTACCGCAAAAGCTGTAAGAAATATTTTTAATGATAAAGGCACCCTACTACCCAAAAGACTGAGTACGCCCAGAGAAAATGCAATATCGGTTGCCATTGGAATAGCCACCCCCTCGCCTCCTGGCATAGACGGAGGACATATAAGAATATAAATTAATACTGGAAAAACCATACCGCCACAGGCAGCAATAAAAGGAAGGATAGCTTTACGAAACGAAGATAACTCTCCAACAAGAAGTTCGCGCTTTATTTCTAACCCAACACAGAAGAAAAAGATAGTCATTAAACCGTCGTTTATAAGTTCATGAACGGTTAGACAATGGGTTCCATGCGAAAACAAATTAAAACGTCCAATCTGTAAATGAACTTCACTGGACATAAACTCCCAATATGCAGGACCAAACGATGAGTTAGCGATAACAGCTGCCAGAATAGCAGCCAAGAATAATATCGCACTACCCATAACACTAATCCAAGCAATATACTTTCTGCGATAAAAAGCCATAATTTTCTATTTTAAATGAGAGGGTGTCAAAAGTCTTTTGACACACCTTCATCCTGTTTATATTAGATTAAAGGAATAATTTTCACTAAATTATATACGATTAATACAGAAATCACAGTATTCTATAGAAACCTTTTATGCAAATATAAGAAACTGGTATTAATTAAGAAAAGAATTATATTCTTAATCTAATTTTAATACTGCTAAGAATGCTTTTTGTGGAACTTCAACATTACCAATCTGTTTCATTCTCTTCTTTCCTTTTTTCTGCTTTTCAAGCAACTTACGTTTACGGCTGATATCACCTCCGTAACATTTAGCTGTAACATCTTTACGCACAGCTTTAATTGTTTCGCGAGCAATAATTTTAGCACCAATAGCTGCTTGAATGGCAATATCGAACTGTTGACGTGGAATGAGTTCTTTTAGTTTCTCACACATACGGCGACCAAAGTCGTACGCATTATCAAAGTGGGTTAAGGTAGATAGTGCATCAACAGATTCGCCATTTAACAAAATATCCAGTTTTACCAATTTAGAAGGACGGAAACCATCCATGTGATAATCAAAAGAAGCATATCCTTTGGAAATACTTTTAAGCTTATCATAGAAATCAATAACGATTTCACCAAGAGGCATGCTATAGTGTAGCTCTACCCGGTTTCCTGATATATATTCCTGTTTCAACAATTCGCCTCTTTTGCCCAGACACAAAGTCATTATAGAGCCTATATAATCGGTAGTTGTGATAACTGATGCTTTTATATAAGGTTCTTCAATATGATCGATCAAAGTTACATCGGGCATACCACCAGGATTATGAACTTCTGTCATATTTCCTTGCTTATCGTATATTTGATATGAAACATTGGGTACTGTTGTTATCACATTCATATCAAATTCCCTGTCTAATCGTTCCTGCACAATTTCCATGTGGAGTAATCCCAGAAATCCGCAACGGAATCCAAATCCTAATGCCAACGATGATTCGGGTTGAAACGTAAGGGAAGCATCATTTAATTGTAATTTTTCTAATGATGAGCGCAGGTTTTCATAGTCTTCTGCTTCAATGGGATATACCCCGGCAAACACCATTGGTTTAACTTCCTCAAATCCGGCAATGGCATTTTGAGCAGGACGAGCTACATGCGTAATCGTATCTCCTACTTTTACTTCTTTAGAAGTTTTAATTCCGGAAATTATATATCCTACATCACCTGTGCGTAGTTCTTTTCGTGGAACCATTTGCATTTTCAACACTCCGATTTCATCTGCTGCATATTCTTTTCCGGTATTGATGAATTTCACTTTATCCCCCGATCGAATTACGCCATTTGTTATTTTAAAGTATGCAATAATACCACGGAAGGAGTTAAAAACCGAGTCAAAAATCAAGGCTTGCAATGGTGCTTCTTCATCGCCTTTAGGATGAGGTACACGTTCTATTACGGCAGATAAAATATCTTCTATTCCCATACCGGTTTTACCGGATGCACGGATTATTTCTTCACGTTTACATCCAAGCAGTTCAATGATTTCATCCTCTACTTCTTCGGGCATGGAGTTAGACATATCGCACTTGTTCACTACCGGAATAATTTCCAGATCGTGTTCAATGGCCATATAAAGATTCGATATTGTTTGAGCTTGTACGCCTTGTGTTGAATCTACAATCAGCAGAGCACCTTCACAGGCAGCTATAGAACGGGATACTTCATAAGAGAAATCCACGTGTCCCGGAGTGTCAATCAAATTAAGAATATATTTTTCATTGTTATGAGTATATTCCATCTGAATAGCATGGCTTTTAATGGTAATACCCCTTTCCTTTTCCAGGTCCATATCATCGAGCATCTGCCCTCCAGTAACCTGAATTGTCTTTGTGTATTCCAATAAGCGGTCGGCCAAAGTAGATTTACCGTGATCAATATGTGCGATAATGCAAAAATTGCGTATATTTTTCATTCTATGCTTTAATCGTTAATAAGTGCGCAAAGATACATAAATGCAAGAAAATAAAAAAATGCGCTGATAACATTCAAATGTATCAACGCATCTTTTTTATCAGTTTAGTGTTCTCTTAGATCAACTTAATAAAAAGTTCACCTTCAACTTCCTCAGCTGAAACTTTATCTTCTCTCAATAACCATCCCAGTCCGAGGAAAAGATCTTTGTCCACTAATTTAGTAGCTTTTTTCAGTTGTTTAGCTGTTAATCCTTCAGTACCTTCAAGGGCATTCCAGATACGTCCTGCGGTTTCACCAGCTTTTTCTTTCAACATTTTGTTTTCAGATTTTTGTTAAACATTTGATTTTTTCAGCATAAATAAACTATGCAAATTTATTTTCGGTACAAAGATATATAATTTCATGTTATACAACATATTATTGCTGCATATTTAATATTTTTGTAATAAAAACAGTTTCTTGAATATAGAATACTTACTTTTTTTCATTGCAACAGCCATATATTTGCAAAAAATATTATATAGGGCAATAGCATATTCAAGAGGTTATTTTATTCCATAAGCTTTCTGTATCTTACTCTTTTAGGTTCTACATTACCCATACGTTTCATCTTATTCTCTTCATACTCCGAATAAGAACCTTCAAAATAGAATACATTCGAATCACCCTCGAAAGCAAGGATATGTGTACAAATACGGTCGAGGAACCAACGGTCGTGCGAAATCACTACGGCACATCCGGCAAACTCTTCCAAACCTTCTTCCAATGCACGCAAAGTATTTACGTCGATATCATTGGTAGGTTCATCGAGCAACAATACGTTACCTTCTTCTTTCAAGGCCATTGCCAGGTGAAGACGGTTACGTTCACCACCAGAAAGCACTCCACAAAGCTTTTCCTGATCACCACCAGAGAAATTGAAACGAGATAAGTAAGCACGTGCATTTACATCACGCCCACCCATACGAATTAATTCATTACCACCGGAAATAACCTGATAAACGCTCTTACTAGGATCAATATCACTATGCTGCTGATCTACATAAGCTACTTTCACGGTTTCTCCAACTTCGAATGTTCCTTTATCGGGTGTTTCCAATCCCATAATAAGACGGAATAGCGTGGTTTTACCTGCACCATTAGGTCCAATTACTCCAACAATACCATTAGGAGGAAGCATAAAGTTTAAATCATCAAAGAGTAATTTATCTCCGTAAGCTTTTGCTACATGAATGGCTTCAATTACTTTATTTCCTAAACGGGGGCCATTCGGAATAAAGATTTCCAGCTTCTCTTCTTTGGCTTTTACATCTTCATTCAACAATTTATCGTAAGAATTTAAACGGGCTTTTCCTTTGGCATGACGGGCTTTCGGAGCCATACGCACCCACTCCAATTCGCGTTCTAATGTTTTACGACGTTTGCTAACTGTTTTTTCTTCCATCTCCATACGTTTGGTTTTCTGTTCCAACCACGAAGAATAGTTTCCTTTCCATGGAATACCTTCACCGCGATCCAGTTCCAGAATCCAACCTGCTACATGATCAAGGAAATAACGGTCGTGAGTTACGGCGATTACCGTACCTTCATATTGTTGTAAATGTTGTTCTAACCAGTCAATCGATTCAGCATCCAAGTGGTTGGTAGGCTCATCGAGTAGTAATACATCAGGTTTTTGAAGTAATAAACGGCATAAAGCAACACGTCGACGTTCTCCTCCGGAAAGATTCTTCACCAACTGATCTTCGGGCGGACAACGAAGGGCATCCATGGCACGCTCTAACGTACTATCAAGGTTCCAAGCATCGGTAGCATCAATAATATCCTGAAGTTCTCCTTGACGAGCAAAGAGTTTATCCATTTTATCTGAATCTTCGTAATATTCCGGTTCACCAAATTTCAGGTTTATTTCTTCGTATTCGGTTAATGCATCAACAATCGGTTGTACGCCTTCCATCACCACCTCTTTTACTGTCTTTGTATCATCTAATTGAGGTTCCTGCTCCAAATACCCTACAGAATATCCGGGAGAGAACACAACTTCACCCTGATAAGACTTTTCAAGCCCGGCGATAATTTTCATTAAGGTTGATTTACCGGAACCGTTCAAACCGATAATTCCAATCTTTGCACCGTAAAAGAAAGACAGATATATATCTTTCAGTACATACTTATTGGGTTGGAATGCTTTGCTTACCCCAACCATTGAAAAAATAATCTTTTTATCGTCAGCCATATTAATAATGTATATGTTGTTAATTGACGCAAAGATATGAAAAAGTGTGGAATATTTTTGGAGTTAAAGAAAATAGTTATACCTTTGCACCCGCTTAACCGCAATAAAGGATTGATTCGCTAGCTCAGCAGGTAGAGCACAACACTTTTAATGTTGGGGTCCTGGGTTCGAGCCCCAGGCGGATCACGGAAACGGCTTTTCAGCCGTTTTTTTTGCTCTCAACGGTCGTCTGATGAACGTCTGTGAGATTCGAACGCAAAAATCAATCAGCTCATTTTCAAAGCATTACAAATCCATTCGATTAAGATTCAATGATGAGTCTCTATCCGGCGAAACTTTGCTGGAGGTTGCAAACGAAATGTTTGCAGAAGAAGACCTGTCAGTTTTGATCTACAAATAAAAACAGGATTAAACAACCGATGACCACCTTTAAAACTTTATTTATGAAGACACAACACCTCTATTTATTGGCGATTCTGATCCTCTTTTGTGCCTGCTCTACCGGCAAATCGGTGGTGCAGACAAAGCCCGCCTACCCCGTTTTCCCTGGAGGAGAAGACTCTCTGCAAAGCTTTCTAAAAGCACAGATACACTTTCCGGATACACTACTACGAAACAGAATTGTACATGCCAACTGCGAGATAGACAGTTTGGGAAAAGTGACAAGCTCTACCGTTTGGGGATATAAATCGGAAGAGTGCGAACTGCTGGTAGAGAATGCCTTAAAGCAAATGCCTGAATGGATACTGACAGAGAAAGACATTCCAAGTACCGGTGCCAAGTGTGCTTTCTTGTTCAAGTTTATAATACCCGGCTTAGAGGAGCAACAGTCCAACATAGAGGAAGATCCCGAATGCTTCAGACTCAACTTCTACAAGCAGGAGTTTCCCGGTGGGATCTACGCTCTGGAGAAGTTTATGCAAAAGGAACTTGGCTCCCCACTCCCTGTGCGATTGGGCAGAAAAGGAGATGTCATTGCAAGATTTACCATAAATAAAGATGGATTGCTAATGCCGATGGATCCTACTATCATCAAAGGACTTGGCAAGCGGCACAACCGCAAAGTAATAAAGGCATTGCAAATGATGCCCAGATGGAAACCCGGCGTTTCCAGAGGAGCCCAACACCGTTGCACTTGGGAGATGACTCTCTCCTTTGGAGGAAGAAAGTATCCGAAGTTCACTTGCCAATTAGTGGATATTATAATGTCTTATCATTTTTCTCTCTCGGCCGACGATCCTGTGTTCGAGAAGTTGCCCAAAGGACCATTTCAAAACTATCTCATTACCATCGAGAAAGAATAAACTGCATGAAAGCACAGTACCTTTATTTATTGGCCATTCTCTTCCTCTTTTGTGCCTGCTCTACCAGCAAATCGGTGGTACAGACAAAGCCCGCCTACCCCGTTTTCCCCGGAGGAGAAGACTCTCTGCAAAGCTTTCTAAAAGCACGGATATACTTTCCGGATACGCTGCAAGAAAACAGGATTGTACATGCCAACTGCGAGGTGGACAGTCTGGGGAGAGTAATGTATGCTACCGCTTGGGGGTTCGACTCAGAGTGCGAACAACTGATAAAGAGTGCCCTGCAACAAATGCCCGAATGGATACTGACAGAGAAAAACGTTCCAAGCACCAGCGCAAAGTGTGCTTTCTTGTTCAAGTTCAAAATACCCGGCTTAGAAGAGCAGCCATTTGTGAACAGACGCGTTCCACCCTTGTACGAATTCATTGAGCCCGAACACCTCACCTCTCCTCCCGGTGATGAAACGTTTCTGGAGAAATACATGCAGAAGGTTGTTGGCTATCCGCTATCTGTGAGACTAGGCAGAAAAGGAGACGTTGTTGTAAGATTCACCATAAATAAAGATGGAAGCATCATAGACCCAACACTGGTCAAAGGGCTCGGCAAGCGATGCAACCACAAAATTATGCATGCAGTACAAACAATGCCCAAATGGAGACCCGGCCTTGCCAGAGGAATCAGTCGCCGCAGTATCTGGGAAATGACCCTCTCGTTTGGAAAGGAAAGGTATCCGGCATTCACATGCAAACCGATAGAAATAATCTCCTATCGCTTCTACATCTCGGCCTGCGATCCTGTTTTCAAGGATTTGCCTCAAGGTCCGTTTCAGCGGTATTCTATTACCATAGAAAAGAGATAACTACACCTTCAGCTTGATATGCCCCTTCACCAGCCCGGCAACCCAACCTAAAGTCAGAAATATCTTAGCCTCAATGGGCTATTTAACTAACTCCGCTTACAAAAAAGAACAGGAATTAAGAACAGAAATTCTCAGCATATCAATGTCTTTGCCCACTGTTTTCTAAATTTAAATAATTTGTTGTTACACAAGCACTTTTATATAACCTTTTTGAGCGATTTACATATTTCCATGATATGTTGATATCTATACCATATTCATCTGTTCTTATTTCATTTTCAGAATAAAACCAAGGTAACACAATATTTAATTTAATTTTCCCAAAAGGATATATCGGTATTCGATCACCATAGTCTTTGCTAATTTCAAAATATAAAGGAGCGTAATCCCATACTTTACCTATCGACACTTTATTTTTATAAAAATTGATCATAATTCCCAATGAAGACTTATAAGGTACTATATCCCGTTTATGTACATATCTATTTGCTATAAAAATAGTATCGTTAGATGGGTTTTCAAAAACAAGATTAACACAATAGTCTATTGTATCATTCTCCAGATAAACAAGCAGTGTATCTTGTTGAGAAAATACATGTAGAGTATTTAATAACAGAAAAAATAATATAGCTATTTTACTCATATAAAAGATATTAATGCCATTATTTTATTAATCAGGAAAAAAGTACCATGAAAGAGGCTCCAATTCATAAAACAGCGCTTTCAGGTTAGTTTTTATTTCTTTTTGTTTACTGAAAGGAAAATCTATTTTTTTATCTAAACACCCATCCCACCTCTCTAATATGATTCCATTCTTAATTATTAACACTCCATATTCACTACTGATTTGTTTTTTAAGAATTTGTTCATCAACCAAATAAAATGGCTTCTCTATAAATGGATATTCAGGCAGAGCATCTTCAAAAGAAGGAATAAAATGCCTGAAAGGGTATTGTATCTTATTGATATTTTTCCATTTATCTATTTCAGCAGCAGACGAAGCAGTTAACCAATAAAAATCGTATTTATGCTTCATACAATATTTAAACAATTCAACAATATGCCAGTGCAGGCTTCTGTTTATTTTTTTAATGTCAGGAGTAATTGTCAGAAAAATATAATCGTGGGCATCGAATATAGCTTTCTCTATATATTTTCCTAATTCCAAACTAAATATTGGAGTATTTTGAATGCAATCTGCTTTGAGATAATTCTGGTGTTTTATCCATGAAAGCAACTCTGCTATTTGATTATATGTATCCGTTTTTACTTTTAAATTATATGGAGGAAGTATTTCTTTCATTAACACATTGGAATCTTGAATATTAAATTTGAAGAAACCATCTATGAAACCCAAATTGCCAATCGGAATACCTGAAACCAAAGAAAAACTAATGGCAGCTATAGGTACTAAATTATTATCCAATTCAATAATTGATGTTATCCTAGGTGGCAAATTTATATTTAAACAGTATTTATTTTTTCTAATTCTATTGCTATAAGTATAATATCCCTTCAAATGGTATTTGATCAGATAAAATCTTATTGTTGCCTTATCATATAAACCAATATATACATAATTAATATCCGACTTATCTTTCTGAAACAAATCAGGACAAAACATGTGATAGATAGAAAATCTCTCATTCTCATTTATATAAACGAACAAGCTTTCTAAGCTATCTGCTTGATGTTTAAAACTTACCTTTTTCTGTATTAAATCAAAATAAGTGTTGGATTTCTGATTAATCTTTGACGAGATTACAACTTCTTTAGGAGATAATTCTTCTAAAAAACGAATAAAATCAACCTGAGACACACAGAAATAGCTGTTCATAAGCCAAAGCAAAAATATTGATAGCCTTTTCATGTTATTATTCATCTTCTATTTCTTTTTTGGGAGTAAAAAAACCATCAGTATCCATTACAATATTTATTGGTGATACATTTATTTGAATCGGTTGATTAAAAAATACATCTGTAAACTGAGAAGATGAAGTAGAACATTTATCTGGTATATATTCATCTATTACATTTTGTTTATTAGAACTAAAGAAAAGAGGTGTCTTTTTGGGGGTTGAATTTTTAATGTAGAAATATATATTGATGTCTTTTTGGTAAATAGGAATCTTTTGAATCATATTTTTAACAATTAATTCATAAGGCTCATCCTTTTGTGGCGAAACAGGGTTATTTGAATTAAGGTAACCTATATCAAAGAAAGGGGATGAAAAAGTGGCATTCAGAATATCTTTTATCTGCAATTTCCCTTCTTTGGTAATAGAATATCTTATAGTATTAGAATGCTCAATAACTGTATCATATCCCGTGGAAAGACAACATTCTGATTCATTATAAGTAATAATTATACTACTATCATTTTCGATTTTATAGTTTTGACTTAATATTCCTCCTTCCCCTTCAATGTGTATTTCCAAAATCCTATTACTACTATAAGGATTATAATCATCAACCAATTCTCCGTTTTTAAATACCAGATATAGCTTATTATCTATTGGTTCTTCACCATCATCTATGACTTGTCTGACCACGAAAAAAACACACTCATTTGAGCATTCAACCATTTCAATAGCATAATAAAAGCAATGCTCTGGTAATGAATATAGAAATTGTGTAAAATGATTTTTTGGTATCAATTGCTCGGGATTTGTTTTTTGAAAACAATGTTTAAATTCATTGTATGAAAACAATGTATCTGTTTGAGAATAGCAAAAGTTAGATACCAACAGGAGCAAAACTATTATTTTAGCGACTCTCATTGTTCTAATCAATTATATGTTTAAATTTAGATTAAAAGCTGTTACTTAGACTTTGGGCAATCACAGCCCTCACTTGTAAGAATTTCCTGTTCTTCTGGAGCATGATCCATATATGAATACTATAATATTAATATATCTTTTCAACATAATTATCTACATCTTACTTCTGTTTACTGTTATTGAATTGACTCAATTGGTTCAAGAAAATCTCCATTCACATATATTGCTTTCTCATTATATGCTTCCAGAAATGCTTCTTTAAACTTGATTTCATACCATATACTATTATATTGCTCATATGTATTGACTATCTCAACAAGCGTTCCAACATTTACTTGTATAACTATGTTACTATTCAAGTCAGCACTTTTTCGTATATTTACATTATTGGAATTAACATACGCATATTTCCCTTTGATAGGAGGGTTGAAACGAACTAACTTGGCATCATCAGGTATCTCTAGTTTATCTATATTTAATCTGGATAAAAGTTTATTTTGTGTTGTCAAATCTTTTATATCTAAATATAGAATATCAATAAATGTATTTGTGCAAAATTCAACATGTTCTATTTTACTATCATTCATTGATTGGATTTCGTAATTATAGTAAATTGAATCATTTACTTTGCTCTTATTACAATAACCCCAAAGAGATTGACCCTCACTTTCTTTTCTTGAAAATAACACCCTTTCTAATAATCCTTTATTTGAATAGGTAGATATAATAAAGAAAGTAGATTCTGGATAGCGATAATCTTCGATCATTTTCCTTATAAATTTGTTTTTATCAATATATAAGCAGGTATAGCCATCCTGATTATTTACGAAACTTTTTAATAATCCATTGTCTAAATAAACTTTGCGAAAAACAAGTTCATCTTCTGTATTAATGGATTGACAATGGACTGTTATACAAAAAAATAAAAACACTATTATATCTAAAAATTTCATCTTCATATGGATTACTGGGTTACTCATTACTTCTTTGATATTTTTATCTCAAGTCATATATTTTATTTTTTTTGTATGAATAGCTAAATAATATTTCATTATCAAAATCATAAAAATTGATCCATTCTGAATATATAGCACATTTGGGATAATTGAATTCACAGGCTCCTCTCTCAAGAATTGCTTCTACATTTTGTTTTCTTGTTAAACGTCCATTTTCTATTATATGAATACAAGAACTATCTATAATTAAATAACGATTATGATATTTGATTGGAGCTGCAAATGGTGGATTTAAAATCAAATTTAGGTCTTTCTCTTTACAAAACACTTTAAACTCTCCATGAATAGATTTAATAGCTATACTATCTAAATCATATACTTCATAATCTGGCTCCATTTGAATTAAATGCAAATTACCTAAATCCTTTTTTTTATCTAATTTACGATTTATATAAAAGGGCTTGAAATTTGGAGCATATATATATTCTACTATATCAAACAAATCTTCTCTAGTGAGGAAATAGCCATAATTGGAACAGTCTTCTGTATTGATACTTATGTGATAAGCATTTTTACTTTCATAAACTTCGAGTAAAGAGCGCTTTCGCTGATAATCAAATCCACAAATATCATACACAATCTTTTTTTTGATTCCATTTTGTGAGGATTTTGATTTAATATAAGCGTTCAATTCTGCCGAAATTTCAAACATTCGAGCTAAATCTCCATTCCCGAATTCAGATATCGGAAGTCCAAAACTTTGATTAGAAATAAAACTAAAATAAGAAAATTGGTAATGATATCCATAATATTCTTTGGAATTTATTTTCAAGCTAAAAGTTAGTATCAGGGCAATATATATAATATTTTTCATCTTTTATAAAATTGAATTAATATTTATTGATTTGTATTCTTGAAGGTGACCCTCATTGGGAAGATTTCCTCTAGCATGAATTATTTTCCGTATTCTTCAGTACTTATTAACACCCCGTTTTTATCATAGTACTTCCATGTTCCTTTAGGATCTATTTCATCGCTTTCAAAAATTGCATTATTATAAAAAGATTTTTCTGATTTTAATTTACCATTATCATAATATTCTATTATAATTATGTATGGTTTTTCTTCTATGGGGTAAATGTAATCTTCGGTTTTAATTATATTTCCTTCTGGAGAATAATATTTTTGCAATCCTACTGGACCATTTTGAGCATATCTCGAGCTGTATTTTTTTACAAATTTCAATTTTCCATTTTCATAGAAACATTCTCTAAGTCTATCTGTACCTTGGCTAAAAGAGGAATCCGGTATTGATTCTCGGTATTTCAATATTCCAGACTCCAAATAGAATTCTTCTGATATTAAGTTTGAATTAATCATATTATATTCTATTCTCTCAAGAAAACCGTCCTTTGAATAAAATTTAAAATGAATAGGAGTATTTACATCTAAATATTCAATATATTTAAGGATACCATCTGGAGAATATGTACACAAAGAGTCTTTACCATAAATTCTAACTAAATCTCCATAAGGATTAATACTATCAGGCACCACTGCTTGTTCAGTAGAAATACCTACTTGCTTATCTTGATTAGCTGAATATTTACACGAATTCATCAACAATAAAATAAATACTATAATATTAATATATCTTTTCAACATAATTATCTATTCCTTTTTTTATCTTTTCATACATCTTACTTCTGTTTACTGCTATTGAATTGACTCAATTGGTTCAAGAAATATAGCCAAAACATAGGCCACATGCTTATGTGTATCTATTTTGCACCATCGTTGATTTTCATAGTTTATTGTATCTAACACCTGTACTGCCCAACTGTCGGTTCCAAGTCCTCCTATTTCTGTAATTTTTGATTTTAGATTTGGTTCTGCTCTTAAATTTAATCTACGTACATTGATAAATGTTTTTTCATCAATGGATAATTTGAATAATACCCGTACAGAATCTTCCGAATTGATTTCTTTTATATTATAAATCTGATGCAAGTGCTTTTTTAAATCTGCAATGGATTTAATATTGTAAATTATATCTCCCGAAACAATATCTTCACCACCCCAAAATTCTTTTGCTTCAATTATTTCATTGTTATCATTATTTAGTTGAATATCAGTATAAATCAACTTGGAATTTCTTAATGCTCTAACTCCTAAAATAGCTGGTTCTAAAGAAGAACGATTCTGGGTTATTGTGTAAATAACATCACCAGAGTTCCCATAATAATGTATTGTGAATCCTGCAAATTCAGGGTGATTTCTCAAGTGTATTGACTTCTTTATATTGTTCTCTATGTCGAAATAAATATATGCCACATCTTCAATCACTCTATCATACTCTGTAATAGGTATATTCTTTTGTCCATTGTTGCTTAAAATGGATTTGAATACTATTTCCTTATTAATACAAGCTACCTCTTTTCTAATATCCTCCAAATTCAATTTATAATCTTGTGAGTATAAAGAAATTGAATAGTGTGTAGCGATTAATAGAATAAATAACATTTTCATAGAATTCATCACATTAATTATTCAAAGATGGAAAAGGTTTTATTTCTTTCTCCTCTCCATTAATATCCTGAAAAAACACCTCTCCATTTGTACCATCTATACTGTATAAAACAGGCTTTCCGTCCTGAGTAATAAAACGAACCATATAGTGTGGGTATGGATTTTCGCTACGGTCTACCCTATAACCTTCTCTATATTGAAGTATATTTACACCATGTGTTTCTTCTATCCAAGTAGCTAAATCATAAATAGAATACGGAAATGGCAAATCGGTATCAAGTTCTTTTTCTAAATTACCAAAAGCATTGAAATATCTAATTTTGCCAACATACATTGTATAAAATCGTCTGGAAATCATTCTAACTGTTAACTCCTTTTTATAATAATTAATATGGTCTTCAAATACACCATTTTTATAATAGATTGTTTTTCGATACCAGTTACCAAGATCCGTTAGCACAATTCTTTGTCCTTTTTCCTGATATTCATAAATATTTCCTTTTTTATTCTTTTCAAATTTATCAATATCAAATAAGTCAATATCTACTTCGACCTCATTATTTTTCTTCACAAATGAGAACAGACTATCTAGCAAACTATTTTGCCCCAATACAGTAGAATTAGATACTGTAATTAATAATATTATTGAAATTATACGTTTCTGAAGCATAATGTTATGTTTTAATGTTTTAACCCGATCTCAACAATGTTATTTTTAGCAAAAATTAAAGTTGATAATCAACAACTTACAGTACCACTGCTTTTTTAACCCTGAGAAAAAAGTTTCACCGATTATTTTAAGCTTGAAACAAAAGTACCAAGCAGGGTGGTACAAAAGTATCAAGCCTAAGACACTTTTGTATCACAAGCGTGATACTTTTGTATCACCGGCATGATACAAAAACGAATATTCATTTTACTTCTTTAATATTGAAGTATAGTACCCATAATAAAAAATATAAAACAAGATAGCACCCCTAAACTATATATTCAGCTTACCCACATGTTTCATCTGTAAGGCAAACATAAGACATACATGTTGGTTTTGGAAATCCTTCTGATTGCCTACGTTTAAAATCCTGCTTACGGTATGGGTCAAAAACACTACCACAAGGTAATGGATAATTTTTGTCCATGTATTGCAACAACATATACCACGTTTCTGCATTATACTCGTACCAAACCGTTACACCCAAATGGAGATATTTGGCATATTGAAAAATCATATGACCATAAAAAACACCAACTTGCACCTCGCTAAAAGGAATGGTGTTTCGAGGAAATATGCCAAATATGCCTGGTAAACTTACTGTTCCATTCATTCTGTCAAAAACAACTCTTTTAACCGGATGAACAATGATGTTGATAAAATAGATAAGAAAGAGTAATGTAGCAAAAGAAAAAATGCCAGTCCCATTAGAGAAAAAATCTCCATTTTGCCAAGTTAAAACAAGAGCAAAGAAAAAAGCAGAAAGGATAATTCCAAAAATCCAATAGATGATTTTCGTTGGTCGGTCTTCAAAAATAATAAATTTATCATCTGCCCTGATTTGTACGCCTGAAACATTTTTTTCGAAAAAAACATTTGGTTCTAACTTCTTAGGACGAGAGCAAATAATATGGGGCATTGCAGACTTGGAAAAAGCAAACGAAAATATGAAAATAGCTAATAATAGAATACCAATAAAGATTAAACAGATAAGTAATTCTCCAACAAAACCGGCCAATCCTTTGACTCCTGCAAGAGGAACTTCCTTATATTCCATTTCCCATTTCCCAATAGCTTCACAAGTTAAATAAAGTACCCCCATAGCAATAAGCAGATACCAAAAAACAAAAAGGAAAATGCATAATACATTGTTTATTTTCTTCATATCTTAGTTCTCCAATTTATTAGGATGTTGTTGTTTTCTGTTTTTCCGTTTCTTGAGTTTTATTTCGTTATTCATTTTGTAGTTTCTTTTTTGTTCTAAATATATAATGATTCTATTTATCATGTTCTTTATCAGTTTGTTATTGTTACATATAAAATAAAATATCACCACCCCATTTCATAATCAATACTACTATTACATAGATTACAATTAAAGTAGCTACTTGTTTTATATATTGTATTTTACTTTTTGATTTTTTTCTGAAGAAAAAGTGATTAATTATCAGAAACAGTGTTCCTGAAATTACCCCAGAGGGTAAGCCCAACCAAAACACAACTATGCCACGCCCCCAGCCATCGCCTTCCCATAGATAGATAAATAACATACTGATTAAAATCCAGAAGAATAAGAACAATAGACCTTTTAAAATATTAGAACCTAATAATCCATAAAGAGCAATCAATGTACCTGTAATCAAAGTTGAAAAAGTATATTTTAATTCTTCTATAGTAATTATATCTCTACTTTCAATTGGATAAACAATTAAACTGCCTATAAGGAATATAACAATTCCTACGATGAGAGATATTTTTTTTATTTCCATATTTTTTTGAACGATATTGCCTTTCAGGCAAATGTTATCTGAATACAAAAGTAATTATTTGTTAGACATTTCAACATATGAGATTCATATTAATAAAAAAAGTAGTAATATTGTAGATAAATACTATTATGGAATATAACATACGCCCTTGGAAACTAGCAGATGCAGAGAACATTGCTGAAGCACTGAATAATAAAAAAATACTCGATAACTTAAGAGATGGAATTCCATTTCCTTATACTGTACAAGATGCAAAAGAATTTATAACAGCAATGCTCAATGCAGATAAAGAGATGACTTATGCTTTTGCAATCACAGCTAACAACAAAGCAATAGGAAGTATTGGTGTGTTTCGTCAAACTAATATCCATGCCAGAACAGCAGAAATGGGATATTACATTGCAGAACCTTATTGGGGAAAAGGTATTGGCACGAGTGCTATAAAACAAACATGCGATTACATTTTCAAGCATACCAACATTATCAGAATCTTTGCAGAACCTTTTGCTCATAACATTGCTTCTTGCCGGATACTCGAAAAATGTGGATTTAAATTTGAAGGCACTCTCAGAAAGAATGCCTTCAAAAATGGGAATATTATTGATATGAAAATGTATTCTATTTTAAAGGATTAAGCCTCGGCGAAGTGTTCTCTACCTTCTTTATATGCATCTCTACCTTGACTATCAACTGCTACGATAACTGGTAACTCGTTAACCACTAATCGTCTTACTGCTTCTGTGCCCAGTTCATCATAGGCAATAACTTCTGCGCTTTCAACACATTTACCCATCAGAGCGGCTGCACCACCAATAGCTGCAAAGTAGATGCCGTTATGTTTAACAATGGAGTTTACTACTTCGGGGCTACGAAAACCTTTGCCTATCATTACTTTAAGACCCTCTTCCATCAGGCGTGGGGCATATAAATCCATTCTTCCACTTGTGGTAGGGCCTACAGAGCCAATGGGTTTTCCCGGTTTGGGAGGACATGGACCAGCATAATATATGGCAGCTCCGGTAAAGTCGAAAGGCATAGGCCGACCCTCGTCTAAATATTCGCACATGCGTTTGTGAGCAGCATCTCTTGCGGTGTAAACAACTCCGGAGATGTAAACCAAATCGCCTGCTTTTAAACTGCGGATTATTTCGTCGGTAAAAGGAGTGGTTATGATGTTTTTAGTTTCCATAATCTTTTTTGCTGTTTATCGTTATAAATTGCCTTCGGCATGGCGGGTAGCATGACAGCCTATGTTTACCGAAACAGGCAGGCCTGCAATATGGGTGGCATACGTAAGGATGTTTACACTCAAAGCGGTGGTGGTTCCTCCGAAGCCGGCCGGACCGATACCTAATTGGTTGATTGACTGGAGAAGTTCTTCCTCCAGAGCTGCTAATGTTGGATCAGGATTCTTCTCTCCTACGGAACGAAGCAATGCTTTTTTACTCAGGTAAGCGCTTTTTTCCATAGTACCGCCTATGCCTACACCCACAATGATTGGAGGACAAGGATTGGCGCCCGCATCGGATACGGTTTGAATTACAAAATCTTTAATTCCTTGTAACCCCTGACTAGGTTTCAGCATTTTTAGCCCACTCATATTTTCACTACCGAAGCCTTTAGGGGCAACAGTGATGTGGAATTTATCGCCCGGAACAATGTCGTAATGAATAACGGCAGGTGTATTGTCTTTGGTGTTTACACGGTTCAAAGGATCGGACACAACGGATTTACGCAAATATCCTTTCTCGTATCCACGACGCACACCTTCGTTAATGGCATCTTCGAGAGAGCCACCGGTTATGTGCACATCTTGCCCGATGGTAATAAACACAACAGTCATGCCGGTATCCTGACAGATGGGGGCTGTTTCGTTCTTTGCTATTTGGGCATTCTCGACAAGGGTGTTAAGAATGTTTTTACCCAAAGGAAATTTTTCGGTACAGTGGCAGGCTTTGATGCAGTTAAAGATGTCGTCGGTAAGCACACAGTTGGCTTCGATGCAGAGTTTCTCTACCAGGTTAGTGATTTTATCTGTGGCAATTTGTCTCATATCTTTTTACGTTGAAGGAAATGAACAGTATTTAAATTGTCAATAGCAATGTTTTCGTTGTTGCTCAATACACCAACAATACAATATGTGTTGGTTTTAGGATCGGGAATGAAGCGTTTGATAAAAGTAAACTCTTCGATCTCGGAAGTGTTGAGCACATGCAAACGGGGAAAGTTACAGGCTACTTTTTTATTGCCGATAAGAATATGGTCTTCATCGCAACAACACACATCAAGATGACGGTCTATTTCTTCCTTCACCCGCGTGTTGAGCAGTTCGAAGTCAAGGTCAACCTCTTCGGTAAATTTAAGCACGAAGCCGTTACGCATATCCGAGGCATACATAATTTTACGGTTGATACCAAACTCGGTAGTGAGGATCATAATAGTAATGTCCTCAATGGTATGTGCTATTTTACGGTAGTGGAGCGATTTTGATACAATATCGTAAATGCTTTGAGGCTGAGGTCCAAAGATGCTTGGACGGGTAACGATAATTTCTTCGCCTATGCCCACAAGTACATCGGCATTGATGCCTAAAGCAGTATATAGCAGGTTAAAGTGTTCTACTATAACGCGGCGTTTGTGTTCGAGCGCATTACGTACAAAGTCAACAATCTCGTACATCTGGGTAAAAGCGGTTTGAAACCGCATATCAATGTGATAGGTAGTGGATTGCTGAACGTTTTCGAAGAGGTCGCGCACCTGCATTATCTTACGTGGATTGAGCATATCGTCGTCGTTAGAGAGCTCAAGTCCGGGAAACATCCCCCGGATGAGGGATGATTTTCCGGAACCGGCATCTCCTACTATACCAATTAGCCTGTCGGTATAAGTAAGGTGGCGTTGGGCAATTTGCTCTCCCAAGAATAAAAGTCGCTCTCGCCCGTGAGGGGCGAAGTACTGTGAAAAGACAGAGTATTCTTGTATGAGGTTTCGCATAATAATTAAATTTGAATGGTATATCCCAACAAAGGAGAATGTTGCTGGGCACCATATACATCGGTTTCGCCAAGTGCACCCGAAGGAATGGGGCGCACAATGGTTATTTTAACAGCTTTGGCCGGATCGAAGTACACAAGTTTGATGATATCACTCTGGGGGATGTTGTACAATTGAGCAAAAGCCGGTTCGTTGATAGCATTGGCCGCTTTTACCTGATTATACATATCGAATTCTTTGAAAATGATATCGAACGTTAGTTCATAAGGGCCCGAATTTTTACTTCGTATTACAGAAGCTATATCTCTTAAATTGTATTCCATAATTGTAATCTATTTACCATTTGTGAATTGTATATACTCTACAGGGAAGTACTCGGAAGGATTGTCGACCTTCATGAGGTGGTATATATTAAATTCGTACACCTCTCCTACTTTGCAATCGGAAGGCGAGAAAGGGAACGCAAGGTTGCCGGCAGTAGAGATACGTCCTTCGTAGCCGAAGTGGAGCATGGTGCTACGGGCAAAACCGCAGATGGTATCGGCACGTTCCTGTGTGTCGGCCACAGCTTCAATAACAATACAAAGTTCGTGAGCGGTACGGTTATCGGCACCGGGGAAGAGCCCCATAACACCATTTTTACCATATATCTTAAAGTCGAGGAAGAAATCGGTGATACCATAAGCCTCGAAATTGTCTTTCACGCGGGCTTTTACACTATCAACTATCTGATCGATCTTTTCAATCATTACAGGGTCTTTGACTCCCGCTACTGAGATGGTTCGGTAACCTACTTTCCTAACTCCTTCGAGCTTTACAAAGTAATCGTCCGTAGGAACAAATTTACTTCCGGCTACTTTCACTGTATTGTCGGTAAGTTGGGTAAAGGTGGTTCCGTACAGGTCGATGGCGCCTCCAGGACCGGGTAACATATAGGGATTTGTTTTTTCGTAGAGGGTATGGGCAGCTACCGACAGCGTGGTGCACTTACGCAAAGGCGAAAGGGGTTCGAGCACAAAATCATCTTTATGGAGGTAGCCAAACATACAGTCGCTACCACTACCGGGAGTAGCAGCAATAGAAGCGCATTCGAGTATTTTACCAAGGTGTATGGCGAGCCCGCGGTCGAAACCTTCTTTAATGGCAAGGGCAGCAAATACCGAAGGGTCGTAAGAACGACCAGCCAGAATTACGTTAGCACCTTGGTTAAGGGCATCGATAAAGGGCTCTTCACCCATTTGAGCAACTATGCGAACAGTGTTATCTACATCTTCGGCTGTGATTTGTTTAGCTGGGAAGAGGGGTTCGATATCGCCATTGGCAAGTTTTTCTTTAATGAGTTCTTTGTCCAGTTCGGACTGGATAACAGCTAGTTTGAAGGTTAACTTCTTTTCGCTGGCTATTTGTTTAATTATATCGAGATTAAAAGCTACATGAGGGCGTCCGCCACAACCACCACCGGTACCAATGATAACAGGAATACCTGCTTCGATGGCGGCGGGAATCATGATTTCGAGATCGCGTTTCACTGAGTTGTAATCGGTAAAGGATTTGCCTGCACCGAGGTAATAGGGTCCGGGATCGGTAGATCCTGCATCTACAGCTATTACATGAGGATTACGTTTCATGCCTTCCTCGAAGGATGCCATAGGGAACCCATAGCCAAGGATGGCTGTTGGGGAAAGTATTCTTAATTCTTCCATCTTATCGGATTTTGAATGCTAATTTACAAATTATCTGTTCTTTAGTACAAGTATACGTTGCATTTCGTTGAAAACAAGCATATACCCTTCGTCTACACCCATACCGGGTTTAGCAAGGTATTGCACTGGCGATGTGGCCATAGCAATATGTGCACATACTTCGGCAGAGCGGTTGGTTTCGTTGCAAGTACCACCAAGGTAGGCTTCAATGCCGTGTTGCTTGCAGAAGAGAACAGCTTCGATGGAGTTATTGATACCTCCAAGGTCGGGTGTTTTAATCTGTATCATGTGCCCGGCGCGGCGCAGCGTGAAATCTTGAATATCTTCGAGGGTGTTGCACCACTCGTCGGCCACGATTTCGGCTTGCGATCCTTTTTGCTCAAGGAGTTCACGGATAATGCGCAGTGCTTCAATCTGAGCCTCTTTTTCGCCCATATCTACAGGACCTTCTACACGGAGGCGGAAGGGGGCAGCTATTTTTTCAAGCCCTGCAATATAAGTAGCTATGGTTTCAAAATCATTATTGAAAACAATTCCCAGCGTTCCATACACATCAATGTGGATAACAGGATGATAGCCTTCGTAGGGGCTGAACTGTATAATGCGTTTACGTAGCCACTCAATATAGGCTTCTATCTTTTCACCACGAAGACCGGTTTTCTCTTCGGCATGGTTAAAGAGGGCATGTGGCAACACTTGCGCACCTTTCATTATCATCTTGTCGGCGTTGATGTAACGGTCGTCGCCAGATTGGGTAAAGATCGGAATCATAGTCTCGGATACGGTAGTACCATATTCGTCGGCAATTACCTCGGCCATTTGTTTTGATTGGCTTTTGGCAACAGCATCGAGGCAGGCCTGAGTTATTCCGTAGCGAATAGCTGTGTGGTATATTTTACCTGTAGAAGGGCTTAGTGTTTTATCTACCAGGTTGGCAAGCTCTTTGAAAGTAGTTATTTCTTTGCCTATGTACAAAGGAGCTATTTCTTTCTCAATGAGGGGAATAAAGTCTTTAGCCAGGAAAAGCGGATCGCGTCCTGCAGCACCAGAGTATTGCACAGCAGCGCAATCGCCATGGGCTACAGCACCGTTTTCGAGAATAAAGAGAACAGAGATAGATTCGCCTGCCATGCGTATAGAAGTGAAACCTTCGGTCATAGGGGTACCTGTATAAAAGGCACCATCGTGTCCGGCACCGGCTTTAATAGCTTTTTGATCGTCGAAATAAAATCCGGTTTTTCCGGGAGCGCAAAGTACATTTGTTATTTTCATGATGCTTCAATTTTTAATTTTTAATTCTTAATTCCTAATTCCCATGCGGTCTTCCTACAAGGAACCCTTTACCGATGGCATACACATCGTCGACCACCATTTGGAAACTTACGGGACGTTTCTCGAATGCAGCCCGTTCTTCCAGTTTCTGGCGGTGGAAGTTTTTCAGTTCGGGAGTCAATGGTACGTTTCCGGCGTCGAGCAAACGCACTGCTCCGGTGTTGTCACGGGCAGGCATCAATTTACCGGCGTTAAATTTGCTCGGTGCAAAAGGTATGTCTATTACACCAGCCTCGAAAGCAGCAATGGTTCCCAACACATAATCGCCTTTACCTAGTTCCTCAACTTTGTTAAGGATGCATTGCATTTCCTCTTCAATGATGTGGCTTTCGGTTACTACAGCAGGAATGTCCACAAATGTTTGGTCTTTCAACATAGACGTAAGCTGCTTGG
This sequence comes from Bacteroides sp. 519, assembly GCF_010500955.1. GTDB lineage: Bacteria > Bacteroidota > Bacteroidia > Bacteroidales > Bacteroidaceae > Bacteroides. Next base: position 111,143 of record NZ_QVMJ01000021.1, on the reverse strand, counting down.
TGGCTTTCAATCCGGCGGCATTGGCTTCTTTGGTAGGAACGCCCATGGCTTCGTGCGGTGTTTTTACAATTACTTTAGTAGCGTTGGCAAGCACTGCAGCAGCTGCTCCCCATGATATTACAGCAAACGATTTGGATTCATCTTGTGGGAATCCTCCCATCCATTGGTGGAACACGGTAGTTACACGCACATCGTGAAAGCCAAATTTATCGAGGTATTTCCTTGTCATGGTTTTCAGGGAACGTATAGCAGCAATGTCTTGTATCAGGTTACCGCATTGCCCGTAACCTACAGTTACATCTTTTACACCTTGAGTAGCAGCCAACAGGGCTTCTATTACAGCTACAGAGTTAGAGATACAGGGAGGAACAAGTGTTCCGGTCAACGGGCCGAAAGGTTCGCGGTTGATAGATACCCCAGCCTCTTCATAAAGGCCCACCAAGCGGTCGGCATACTGCCAATGGGCAATGGTGCTCTCTAAGGAGTGGTTTTTAGAATAAGGAATGTTATACGAAATACCACCACCCTCGTAAGATGTAAAACCTCCGGCGATAGTTATTTCGGTAAGTAATCGGGCATCGGGGGTTCCGTGACGCACCTGTACCGGGCTTTGCAACGAAGAAGTCACAGCCCGGCAAATGTCTACTCCGTAATTCACTGCGGGAAAACCGTTTAACATAGAACGTCCGCTTTCCTTGCTCTTTTCAATGCCTACTTCGGCCTCTTTGTAGCGGTTCAGGCGGGTGTAGCTGTCAATGGTGCTGGGTAGTAAATCGGCTTCACCTTCGGTTTCGAGGTATTGCAACAGTTTAATGTGCTCGGTATAGAGAGCAACACCGGCACGGGGCTGTATCAGTGTGATTCCGGCGGCATCTGCCTTTGCCAGTTTCTCGCCAAAACGCTTGGTTTTATCGATGTTTAATTGATACTGTACAGCCTCTTCAAAATCTACATTTTTGCCCGTAGGCCATTGTTGAAGTACCTCTTCACGTTCTTTAAAAAACTCGTCCTGAGTTAGTTTCCTGTTTCTAAGTTTCATTTCTATGATTGTTTTTTTAGTTTCTATGTTGTACAATTTCTTTTTTCATGAGATGCAAAGCCAGTTCCGGCTCTATCCGACTCAAAAGTCCCATCGAGGCAAAGATGTATCGGCTGTCGAGCAGATATTCTGCCTGATGTGGTTTCAAAAGATGCGGTTTTAACGGATTGTGCAAAGCTCCTTTTAATATATCGGCAGGGTTGGAACTGTTAATAATGGCTCCCCCTATACCTATTATATATATAAGGTGTGTGAGGTCTTTCCCTGTGAGGGTAAAAACTTCGCCCAATGGAGTATAAGAACTTTCCATATAACCGCAATGTCTTTCAACTGCTATCTGCACGGCACTATGTGCAAATGCCTCGTCCATGTGTTGCTCTTCGGCACAGGTAGCAATGGTATCAGGATTAGCGATGCATTTTTCGGCCCATGCCAGTTGGTGGGCATCCTCTACCCTAGCCTCTTCGATGAGAGAATGTAGACTGTAACGCATTCCCAGATCACCTTCTACAGTTCGTTTGCTAAAGGGTTCGGGCAAGCCTTTCACCAGCATATTACTCATGTGCGGCAATCCGTCGGCCATGGAATACACATCGGTGGTGGCACCTCCCAGATCAATAGCCATAAAATCGCCAATGCCCAGAGTTTTATCCGTACCTTTGCTTAACAATTCACATGCGTCCATAACGGCCAAAGGAGTAGGTATGATGGGTACAGATGCCATCTGCTGAATTTCGGATAGCCCTTTCGCATCTATAATTTTCCGTATAAAAACATCACAGATACTTTTCCGGGCAGGTTCAATATTCAGTTTGTTAAAGGTAGGCATTACGTTATCGGTAATCATGTAATCTTTGCCCGAAGCTTCGAATATCTCTTTTATATCGTGAGATGCACTTTTATTTCCTGCAACAATTACAGTAAAGTCTCTCTCTACCTCGCACAAGCGTTGGGCATTGGCAATAATAACTTCTTTATTACCGCCATCGGTACCTCCGCAAAGCAGAATTATATCCGGATTGATGGCATAGATTTCTTCTTGTTCACGACGTGATATTTCGAAAGAGTAGGTTCGGATTACTTTGGCTCCGGCACTTGATGCTGCCAACCGGGCAGCCTGAGCAGTAAGTTCGGGAACCAGCCCGAGAGCTACCATTTTCAAACCTCCGCCGGCACTACTGCAACACAGTAATTTTTCGTAAGTAAATGCTCCTATTTTCTGTGTCAGCTGGGCTACAGCTGTATTGAAGCCATGAATAATATCCGTATTAATGGTGGTAAAGGCGTTTGCTGTACCTATAATAGCAGCTTCGGCCGTATCAATCAGCGTAAGTTTGGTATAAGTGCTACCAAAATCTACAGTGAGAATGTTCATGGCGTTTTACGATAGGCCTAATATCTCTTTTAAATCGGCAAGGGTGGTTTCTACAGCTGTTCCGGGAGGGTATGCACGGGTAAATCCCATTTCTTTGAAACGTTTTTCTACTTCAACGAAGTCTTGTTTTCCTACTACGAGGTTTCCACCAACTAACAGGGGGATATCTTTCAGCCCTGCTTCTTCACATTTCTGGCGAAGCCCCTGACAGTCTATCTCTCCATGTCCGTAAAGGGATGATACAAGAATAACATCTGCATTTGTTTCGAGGGCAGCAGCAATGTATTCTTCCTGCGATACCATTACGCCAAGGTTAACTACGTTGTATCCTTCGTTTTCTAAAGCATAGGCTATAATTTTATTGCCTACAGCGTGTACATCTGCTCCGATTACACCAGTTACAATTGTTTTTGTTTTCATGAGCCATTTAAGGGTATAATGATGGAGCAAATATAGGAGTTTATTTCAATATAAATCATTTTATTGAATAAAACTATTCTTTTTAACACTATCATTTTAATAGCAAGATAAAACAGAACAAACTTATTTCAGGATCACCCATGGCAGAAAATACAAGATAAGCACACAAAACACAATCAAATTGCAACACCCGAGTGTTACCGGATGTTAATACACAGTTGCATATATCACAAGATTTTTGTATCTTTAGATAAGATTATACGGGAATGTCGGTTATTTGAAATTACTGCCATTCCCGTATTTTGTTTTGTAAAACTACAGAGTTTTCTGTGGAATTCTACAGAGTTTTCTACAGAAAGCTACAGAGCTTTCCAAAGAAAGTTACAGAGTTTCCCAAAGAAAACTACGGAGAAACATGCCAGTAAAGCTGGAAAAGGATTTTGAGCGAAGATTTAAAGGAGAACGAAGGGTTAATAATGTATAAAGAATAGAGGAGGTAAAGGAGGTAAAAAAATGTGCCAATATGCTAATATGCCAATGTGCCAATTACCATGCGTATCTGCACAGCAATTGGCACATTGGCATATTGCCACATTGGCACATTTACCTTCTTTACCTCACTCACTCATTCAACAGCTCTTCGATCAGCACTTTCAGTTCATCGTAATTTGCTAAAGGTTTATCGGTATATACTCTTCTTACAATCCGATCTTTGCTTGACACATAAATACGGGGTACTATTGATTTGGCAAATAAGTTATATATATCCCATTTATCTTGAGCCGAATAAGGCATTGCATATTGATGCTCATTCCAGAATTTGCCAACAGTAGATTCGCCTTCGGCCCTGCTTATTCCAAACACAACAACATCATCATTGTCTTTGTAATCATCGTAAATGCGCTCGGTTATTGGAATTTGTTTTTGGCAATCAGGACATACTACTGTAAATAAAAGAATAACAGATACTTTTCCGTCTAAAGAATTATTTGTTATTATACTCTGATCGTTTAGTTTAACCGAAAAAGTTGGTAATGCATCTCCTTCCTGAATATTTGCACCTCCGCCTTGTTCATTTTTACCACACAAATCACTATCTCCACTCACACAGCCGGTAAAACTCATTAGGGTAAATAATACAATACCCCAGATTGTTACATTTTTCATCGCTCTCTATTTAGTTATTTTCTTTTGACAGCAAAATTAAATATATCTAAGGAGGAAAACAAGAATAAATTTATATTTCTGATGCTGCATATTCATCCATAAAGAACTCCGGACTATTTGCATGGTTAGCAATATAAGAGGCTGGGTAGCTATCGCCACCCGAAAAGATTTCTTTTATTATGGAAGATTTATTTTTTCCGGTTACCAGAAATATAACTTTTGAGGCATTGAGAATGGTTCTGCCTGTTAACGCCACACGCTTTTGACCAGTATGTGGGTTATAAGTGTCCTCATATATATCCGGAGATGACAATAGATGCTCTTGTCCGGGAAATATGGAAGAGGTATGGCCATCATCACCTACTCCAAGTAATACTATATCGAACAACGGAAGCCCATTTCTTAATGGAATGAGCTTCTTTGCCAATGTAGTGTATCGTACAGCTTCATATTCGGGCTTGTTTTCGCCCTTAATTCTAAAAATATTTTCATGGGGAATGGGGGCTATGTTTAATAACAAGCTACGCATCTGTCCATAATTACTTTCCGAGTTCTCCGGACGAACACAGCGTTCGTCTACCCACCAGAAATGAATTCTGTTCCACGGGGTTGATTCAACAAAATCATTGGCCCACAAATCGTACATCAAAGCCGGGGTTAATCCTCCGCTAAAGGCTATATTATATACTTTATCAGGCTCTTGCATTAATATTTCATTGATATATTGTATCAGTTTACATGCCGTTTCTGTCGCTGTTGAATATACATTTAATTTCATAGTTCGCAATATTGATCAGAGTTGGTTAGATTTTTACATGGATTTGTCCATTTCGTGTTATATGTATTCATTAATGTATCACTTTCTTTCGGTCCCCAGGTACCAGCCGGATATCCATATAAAGGAGGAGCCGTATTGCTTTGCCAGGATTTTAATATTGCATCAAAGAAATACCAGGATGCTTCTACCGCATCGCCTCTGGTAAAGAGTGTTGGATCACCCAAAATACAATCTTCAATTAACCGGGCATAAGCATCGCCTACAGGTAAACCATCCAGTTTATCATACATTAATTCCAAAGAGGCCTCACGAATTTCAAAACCCGATCCGGGTACTTTCATTCCTACTTTCAAAAGAATGCCTTCGTTAGGTTGTATGCGGATAATCAACATGTTATGATTATCAAGATCCGTTTTAAACATCTGATGAGGAGCTTTGCGGAAATGCACCACAATCTCGGTTACTTTGGTAGGCATTTGCTTACCTGTTCGTATATAGAACGGTACCCCACTCCACCGCCAGTTATTAATATTCAGCTTCATGGCAATATACGTTTCCGTACGCGAGTCATCCGGAATGTTTTTTTCTTCCCGATACCCTTTTCTATCTGCCGAAGCTATATATTGTCCCCGAATAACATTATGCTGCAAATCATCTTTACTTAACGGAGCAAGCGACTCGTACACTTTAAGTATCTCATTTCTAAAATCATTAGGGTTGAATGCAACAGGAGGCTCCATTGCTATAAGTGATAATAGCTGAACCAGATGATTCTGAACCATATCGCGTAAAGCACCGGATGAGTTGTAGTATCCGCCACGCTGTTCAATCCCCATATTCTCTACAGCTGTTATTTCAATGTGGTCAATGTAATTCCTGTTCCACAGAGGTTCGAATATTCCATTGGCAAACCGGAATGCAAGAATATTCTGCACTGTTTCTTTCCCAAAGAAATGATCGATTCTGAATATTTGGTTTTCAGTAAATACCGACCGGTAAATAGCATTCAGTTCGTGAGCCGATTTTAAATCATAACCAAATGGTTTCTCTACTATTATGCGGGTATTGCTACCATTTAAGTTGTTTGCTTTTAAATGTTGCGGTATAACACCATATAAAGAAGGAGGAGTGGCAAGGTAATAAAGGATATTTCCTTCTATGTCTTTGCTGGTAAGTTCTGCTAATTTTGCGCTCAACAAAGGATAGTCGTTCACTACCGAAGGATCCATCGACAGATAATGCAGATGAGAAATGAAATTATTTATCTCTTTATCGTTTATCTCTTCCGGTTTAACAAACTCTTTTAATTCGCTCAAAATATATGGCCGATAATCTTCATCGGTATATTTAGTACGGCCTATTCCCAAAACAGAGAATGTACCGGGCAACCTTTTTTCTCTGAACAATGAGTATAAGGCCGGCATTAATTTACGCTTGGTTAAATCGCCCGAAGCACCAAATATTACTATCGCTAATGGTTTATCTATGTTCCTGTCATGCATGTTTCTCGTTTTTATCTGTCCAATTTTCATGAAAGAATACACCACGCTCATCATCCACTCTTTCAAATGTATGGGCTCCAAAGTAATCGCGCTGCCCCTGAATTAAGTTTGCAGGCAGATTTTCTGATGTCAACGAATAAAAATAATTAAGTGCGGAAGAAAACGCCGGAACCGGCAATTCTTCTGTTATTGCATAACTAATTAATTGTTTCCAACCAGCAAAAGCATCCTGTATCTCTTTCTTGAAATAAGGCGCCATCAGTAAATGAACCGGTTTTCCAGCAGATTCGAAAGCAGCAGCAATATCGTTCAGGAAAACACTACGAATAATACATCCGGCCCGCCACATACGGGCAACAGATGCCAGATTCAGATTCCAGTTAAAAACTTCGGAAGCTTTGGCCAGTACAGTAAACCCTTGTGCGTAGGATACTATTTTAGAAGCATACAGTGCATCATAAATATGTTGCAGTACTTCTTCTTTATTATAGTTTAGCTCTGCACTTGTACGGGGATAAGCTTGAGCAGCTTCCTGCCTAAGCACTTTTTCGGTCGATAAACTTCGCTCAAATACAGCAGTAGCAATTAGTTCTAAAGGCATTCCCAGTTCCATGGCATTAATAACCGACCATTTCCCGGTACCTTTCTGACCTGCTACATCCAGAATATTGTCAATCAAATAACTACCATCTTTATCTCTGTGTTTTAATATGTTGGCAGTTATTTCAATAAGATAGCTTTTCAGCTTCCCTTTGTTCCATTGGGCAAATACATTGGCCATATCTTCATTATCCATTTTCAGGATATGTTTCATAGCCCAATAGGCTTCTCCTATTATTTGCATATCGCCATATTCAATGCCGTTATGTATCATTTTAACAAAGTGACCGGAACCACCAGGACCTATCCATTCACAGCAAGGAGTACCATCTTCGGCTTTGGCAGCTATGCTTTGCAAAATTGGTTTTACTTCGTTCCATGCAGTTGCCGATCCACTGGGCATTATAGATGCACCGTTCAGTGCACCTTCTTCACCTCCCGAAACTCCGGCACCTACAAAGAGAAAACCTTTCGACTCGGCCAATGCAACCCGTCGGTTTGTATCTTCGTAATTAGAGTTGCCTCCGTCAATCAAAATATCTCCGGGAGCCAGATGCGGAAACAATTGTTCCATCAGTTCATCAACCGGGCTTCCGGCACGAACCATCATCATTATTTTTCGTGGGGTTGAAATAGACGCTACAAATTCACCAATGTTGGTATAACCTTGTATATTTTTGTTTTTTGCACGCCCATTAATAAAGCGTTCAACTACTCCTTCTTCAATTCCGGGTACAGTACGATTGTATACAGAAACCCGCCAACCATTATTAGCCAGATTGAGAGATAAGTTTTCTCCCATCACAGCCAATCCTATTAATCCGATTGTAGATTTTACTTGTTCCATCATGATTTTTGTGATAAATGTCGCCAACGTTTAGCATCATAACAACAAACTTGAATAAATTGTTCAACGAATTAAAAATTACTATTTTTGTGTCGCACATAAATTTAATAATATGAAAAAGATACGCATCGGCTTATTGCCCAGAATAATTATTGCTATTGCTTTGGGCATTCTCTTAGGAAATTTCCTTCCGTCAATCCTGGTTCGAACATTTATTACCTTTAATTCAATATTCAGTGAGTTTCTTGGTTTTACAATACCATTAATAATTGTTGGATTAGTTACAATTGCCATAGCCGATATAGGTAACAAAGCAGGCAAATTATTACTTATCACTGTGCTGATAGCTTATGGCTCGACTGTTTTTGCCGGTTTCCTTTCCTATTTTACAGGTGCATCTCTTTTTCCTTCCATGATTGAAGCCGGTAGTTCTTCGTTCGATGAAATAGCTAAAGCTGATGGACTCACTTCTTTCTTCACCATCAAAATACCTCCTTTAATGGATGTGATGACAGCATTAATTCTTGCTTTTACCTTAGGATTAGGATTGGCTCATTTAAACAGTAATTCACTGAAGGATGTAGCCAGAGACTTTCAGGATATTATAATTAAGGTTATTCACTCGGTTATTATTCCCATATTACCTCTTTATATCTTCGGCATTTTTCTTAATATGACTCATTCGGGAGAGGTATATTCTATTTTAATTGTATTTATCAAGATCATTGGGGTTATATTTGCTATACATGTTTTCTTATTGATACTGCAATATTGTATAGCCGGTTTAGTTGTTAAACAAAATCCGTTTAAACTTTTAGCCAGAATGCTGCCTGCTTATTTCACTGCATTAGGCACACAATCATCGGCTGCAACCATTCCGGTTACTTTAGAACAAGCAATAAAGAATGGGGTTTCGCCTAAAATAGCCGGTTTTGTTATACCTTTGTGCGCAACAATACATTTATCTGGTAGTACACTGAAAATTGTAGCGTGTGCTTTGGCGTTAATGATTATGCAGGGAATGCCTTACAATTTCCCAATGTTTGCCGGATTTATTCTTCTTCTGGGAGTTACCATGGTTGCCGCTCCGGGAGTACCGGGAGGTGCAATTATGGCTGCATTAGGGGTTCTGCACTCTGTTTTAGGGTTCGACGAATCGGCACAAGCACTTATGATTGCACTTTACATTGCAATGGATAGCTTTGGTACAGCATGTAACGTTACAGGAGATGGTGCTATAGCACTTGTTGTTGACAAAATAACGAATAAAGAATAATTATTTAGAACACAGAGACACGGAGGCACAGAGTTTTTAAATTAGCCTCGTATCTTAAAACTCTGTGCCTCTGTGTCTCTGTGTTCTAAAAAAAACAGAACAAACAATGAAAAAAGCACTAATAACCGGTATTACCGGACAAGATGGTTCTTTTCTTGCTGAGTTTCTTTTAAAAAAAGGATATGAGGTACATGGCATTATCCGCCGTTCATCTTCTTTTAATACTGGACGAATAGAACATCTTTATTTTGATGAGTGGGTACGTGATATGAAACAACAGCGTACCATCGAACTACATTATGGCGATATGACAGACAGCAGTTCGTTGGTTCGCATCATCCAACAAATTCAACCGGATGAGGTATATAATCTGGCAGCCCAAAGCCATGTAAAGGTAAGCTTTGATGTACCCGAATATACAGCCGAAGCTGATGCCATAGGTACCTTACGACTATTAGAGGCTGTACGCATTCTGGGATTAGAGAAGAAAGTAAGAATATACCAAGCCTCTACTTCCGAGCTTTATGGTAAGGTACAACAGATTCCACAGGATGAAAACACTCCTTTCTATCCACGTTCGCCCTACGGTGTAGCCAAATTATACGGATTCTGGATCACTAAGAATTATCGCGAAAGCTATGGCATGTTTGCAGTAAACGGAATATTATTCAACCACGAAAGCGAACGCAGAGGTGAAACTTTTGTGAGTCGCAAAATTACACTGGCAGTTGCCCGCATCTATCATAAGCTACAAGATAAACTATACCTTGGTAACCTGGATGCCCGTCGCGACTGGGGATATGCCAAAGACTATATTGAATGTATGTGGATGATGCTGCAACACGATACTCCGGAAGATTTTGTGATTGCTACAGGCAAAGAACATACCGTTCGTGAGTTTTGTGAATTAGCCTTCAAAGAAGTTGGCATTGAATTAACCTGGGAAGGTGAAGGCTTAAACGAAAAAGGTATTGATAAAAAGACTGGTAAAGTATTGGTTGAGGTTGATCCTAAATATTTCCGTCCTGCAGAAGTAGAACAGCTTTTAGGAAATCCGGCAAAAGCCGAGAAACTTTTAGGATGGAATCCTCATCAAACAAGTTTCGAGGAATTAGTTCGTATTATGATAGAGAATGATTTAAAAACAGTTACAAAACATGGATAAACAAGCAAAGATATACATAGCAGGACACCGCGGACTGGTAGGGTCTGCTATTTGGAGAAGCCTTGAACAAAAGGGGTACACTAACTTAATTGGTAAAACTCACAGCGAACTCGATTTAATGGATGCGGTTGCTGTTAGAGAGTTTTTCGACAAAGAGCAACCGGAATACGTATTTCTTGCAGCTGCTTATGTGGGTGGTATTATGGCTAACAATACTTACCGGGCCGATTTTATTTATAACAATCTTCAAATTCAGCAAAATGTAATTGGAGAGAGTTTCAAACACAACATAAAAAAGCTTTTGTTTTTAGGAAGCACATGTATTTATCCCAGAGATGCCAAGCAGCCTATCAAGGAAGATGAATTGCTCACTGCTCCATTAGAGTACACCAATGAGCCTTATGCCATAGCCAAGATAGCTGGTTTAAAAATGTGCGAAAGCTTTAATCTTCAATATGGTACAAACTACATTGCAGTAATGCCAACCAATTTATATGGCCCCAATGACAACTTCGATCTGGAGAAAAGTCATGTGTTACCTGCAATGATCCGGAAAATATATCTTGCTAAATGCCTAATGAATAATGATTGGGAAGCTATAAAGCAAGACTTAAATAAACGTCCGGTAGAAGGAATTACCGGAAGCAATAATATAAACGAAATTACTACCACATTAAATAAGTATGGCATATCAGCAAACTGTGTTGAACTGTGGGGAACAGGAAAACCGTTAAGAGAGTTTCTGTGGAGCGAAGATATGGCCGATGCCTGCGTTTATATCATGGAGCAGGTTGATTTCAATAATCTGAAAGGTACTGGAAAAGAAATACGAAATTGCCATATTAATATCGGCACCGGAAAAGAAATCACCATCAAAGATCTTTCTGCTTTAATACAAAGTACAGTTGGTTATCAGGGAGAGATTCGCTTTAATAGCGATAAACCGGATGGAACTCTTCGTAAACTAACAGATCCCTCAAAGTTACATGCTTTGGGATGGAAGCATAAAATTGAGTTGGAAGAGGGGATTGCGAGAGCATACAAGTGGTATGTTGAGTTTTGAGTAATGAGTTTTGAGTAATGAGTAATGAGTTAACGATGCCGCATGGAAACTCATTACTCATTACTCATCACTCAAGATTCACCGAATACAATCCTGTCCGTCCGGTAATAAACAGTGTTTTACCATCGCTTCCTCCAAACTGAATAGTAGAAGGCCGTTCAGGAACTTCGATTATACCAGTTTGTTTGCCCTCCTTATTATATATATAAATCTGGCCATCGGCTACATACAAGTTACCATTGTTATCTACGGCCGAGCCAAACTCGCCTCTCTCTACAAAATAAGTTAGATTGGATAAGCCACCATCCGGAGCAACATCCATTTTTACCATTCTCTTATCATACTCATCCGATGCATAGAACGGTTTTCCGGGATAGGCTTCCAGTACACCCGATGAACGTGCCAGATCATAATGTTCGGGAATTATTGTTACTCCATCCGGTGCAACAAAACAGTATTCCGGATAGTACACTGCCACTGTATTGAAATCATGAAAGTCTCTCCACCTGTTTGAAGGGTAAAGGGCCTTATGTACATTCTTTATCTCTCCCATTTTCTTTTTGGGTAATAATCTGATCGACTCATCCGGGTTAGCCGGATCAATGGTATACACCCAGGATGCAAAACCGGAGTTCCCCCAACCGCTGAATGACGTACCTCCGGCATCGGGTAAGCCAGATATTCTTTCCTGCTCACCATTAACCATATATCCCGGCTGAGAGTCATAACGGAAAACAACCAATAGATTGTCTTTTGTATCGAACGCTAACGACAATGGTTTCCAAGGGAAATCTGCTATAAGCGATATTTGTTCTTTCGATACATCCCATTTATAGATACGTCGCATTCTGTGTTCACAGAAATATATATTTCCTTTGCTATCACGGGCAATACCTTCGGCAAATTCAAAGCCGGATACCAGCTTTCTGACTTTTCCGTTTATGCTTTCACCGCATTCTTGCTTCGGTTCATTTCCACTTATTACCAAACGCTGCAACTCCCAAGGGCGTACTTCTATGTTTTTATTAATATCATAAACTGGTAAATCGGTAGTATATTTTATCTGACTGTAGTTATGAAGATTCAAAAACTCAATATCCTTACAATTCCATACACGCACAGAGTAAGGTGCCGGAGTAGCTAACCGAATGGTACGGAACATATACAAATTGGCAAAAAGCATATTACTATAGTTCTGCAATTCAACTGGCTGACAGTCTTGGCTTTCCCTGTCTTCTTCCTCCAATTGAAAAGCATAAGCCTTCCAGTTAGAAACATTTCTGAAATGTGCTTCATTACGAACATGGTGCTCGATAGACATAGCATAGATGCGTCCCGGAGTTGAAGTATTACTTACATAGATTCCATTTGTATTGTATGAACTTGCAGTCCATATATCTTTAAATGTACCGCCGCCGTTGTTAGTTACCCACAAACTCCAGTATTGAGTATCCCATGCCTTGTCTTTCCCTGTTAGAAGTACCGGATCGGATGGAGAACTTATCTTGGATTGTCCATAACCTCTCCAAGGGGTATAAGGACCTTTACGCATGGTACCATGACCACCCACAAATTTTACATCATTGAAATAAGACTTGGCATTTGCCATCCACTTACAACCTACAGCGCGGTAATTATAGGCACCAGTATTGATTCCTATACCATTTAATAGATTGTTTCCCCCCTCGGAAGATTCCAGTAATGGCTTGGGAGAACCAAATCCACTAAATGCAGGTGTGCTTTCTTTCAATATAAATTGAGTGGCAAAAGGATGCAAACCAATCAGTTTGGTTTCGGGTTTCATTTTTACTGTTTCGGTAAAACGATACCAACCTTGTGGTACATAGATTACAGGATATTTATCAATAGCTTCCTGAAATACTTTTGTATCGTCTGTTTCTCCGTCGCCTTTCGCTCCCAGATCTTTTATATTAACCCACGAAGTCATTGAAGGAATTAACGGCAGATCATTTATTAAAACTGGGGATAGCTTTTTTATAGGCTCAATATTCAAATCTGTTTTGTATACAGCTTCCGAAACCATATCCTGCATTTGCAAACCATGATCATAGTTTTTAATCAGATAAACGGGGTGAGATTCTTCTATATTTAGTGAGCAAGGGAACTTTGCTGCATTCAATGTTTCTTAGTGATATCTGGTTGTTAGAGTTATGTTCGTTACTGATAATAATTGCCGGTCCGCTAACATTCTCGAACCTTGAGTTTTCTATAAACAGTTTTTCGTGGTAATTGGGTTCTATATCAATTACAGTAGGAACATTCTTTACTTGCATATTTACTATGGTAAGTCCGCCTTCCTGACTTTGAATAGCTGCTTTGCGTTGCCCTTCAAAATAAGTATCGACCATCATCATAGGCCATCCCGGAGAGGCTTTAGTTGTATAAATGCCATATTCTCCACCATAGAAGGCCATGTTTTCCATTTCGTTGCCTACATCGTAAAGGCCTGCTTTTCCTTTACCAATATACACATTCATATAGCTAACAAAGCTGTGTTGGGCAAAATGTGTACGCAAAGCAACTGCATGAGGGTTTCCGTCTTCTATCTTCAGATCGATGTTTGACATGGCGCTGTAAAAAGTTCCTGCGTTTGCATCGTTTACATTATTTTCATCCTTTACTACTCCGCCTGTAAACCAGAACATATATTTGGCTTTGCCTTTATCGTTCTCTACCGGCTGTTGATATCCCGGAGAGTTCTTAGCCAACACAAACATTGGACGCTTTTGTCCATAACCTATTAATCGGATTGCAGCAGGAATATAAATAGTACGGGTTATTTTGTATGTTCCTTCGGGAATGAAGATTATTCCAAAATTTTGTTCCAGCTTTAATTTGTTTATTGCTTCTTGTAAATGTTGGGAAACATCGGTTTTACCATCGGCAGTTATCGGATAATTATCCGAGGTAAAGTATACGGCTCCGGCATCATTGGGCCGCATGGTATAAACCGACTCTTTGTTTACTGCACATAACTTGCCTATCATTAAAGCAAGTATAAAAAATACAATTACTCTTCTAATCATTTTCTTGTGGTATTTATGTTTGGTTACAAACATATACTGAATGATTTAAAAGAAGGGGGAAAATAATACATTTGAGGTTTAAAAACTGACAAAAAGAGTATTGAGTTATGAGTTTTGAGTAATGAGTAATGAGTTACCATGCGACATCGTTACTCAAAACTCATTACTCATTACTCAAAACTCTAAATAGAAAGCACTTTTATATTATACCCTATAAATAATCCGCTTTCAATAACCCCGGTTATTTGTTTGATTTCTTTTTCCATTCCTTTATCAATAGAATCGAACCAGGCATCCAAAACAAAGTTTCCATTTTCGGTTAAGATGGGGCCATCTTTGCCTTTCGCCATACGCATTTCAACCTTTACTGCACCTAAAGATTTTACACGTTCTTCAACATACAATAATGCATTGGGAAATACTTCTATTGGAACTGGGAATTTAGAACCTAAGCGATCAACAAACTTTGAATCATCTACTATTATATAGGTTTCCTGGCTATTTGCAATCAATAGTTTTTCTTTAAACATGGCACCTCCCCTTCCTTTAATTAAACTCATGTCAGGGTCTACTTCATCGGCACCATCAAAAGTCCAGTCGGGCTTTTTATCCCAGAGAGTTGTTTGTGGAATACCCAGTTGTACACAGGTCATTGACAGTTCAAGTGATGCAGGAATAACCTGAATGCGAAGGTTTTCTTTTTTAATTCGTTCGGCCATGGCACATACTGCCACATATACGGTCGACCCCGATCCTACCCCAATTACATCTCCATCTTTCATTTTTGCAGCAATTTCCCGGGCTACCCGTTGCTTACCTTCAAGATTTATAATGGTATCCGACCATTGTAAATTCTCGATTATGGTATTATTCCATTCCATACTATAGTATATTTATAAAGTTACATTGAGTGCTGTTAAAATATGCTGCAAAATTAAAATTATAATTTTATCCGTCAGCTATTCATCAGGAATAAAAAGATATTTAACTGCATTTTCATTACCTTTGACGCCATTATTATACAAATGATATGAAAATAAAGAATCTACTATTAATTTTATTATTAATCATTAGCGGAAATGTATTTTCGCAAACTGCTGATGACGAAATTACTTTCTGGATAAATAACGGTGATTACCTACAGTTAAAACAAAGATACCAGGAGGAAAAAGGGAATATAAAAAATCCTACAGTTAAACTCATGGCCGAAGCATTTATCAGCACCGCTTTTAATAAACCCGATGAGGCTATAAAGAAATTAAGTACATTGATTACCAACCACCAAGAAAGTTTGGGATTAAATGGTATAACTACTTGTGTTGCACTGATAGCCGAGAACTTAAGATATCAAGGAAAGTATCTTTCGGCAGCAGATATGTTGATAAACTATGTAAACCAAACTGATTCATTTGACGGGCTTGACGAAAATACCAGAACTATATTTTTATCTCAATGTGCTTTGGTTGCATTGGGCGATTTAATGAAACCGGAAATAGAACGACCAGCCAAAAACTGCACAATTCCTATTATTGAACATAAAGATTTTCTGCAACATGCTATGTATGTAAATGCAAATCTGAACGGCAAAGACGTTCCGTTTCTCTTTGATACCGGTTGCGAAGGATATTCTACCAATATGGTAACCGAGAAATTTGCACGCGAAAACAACATCAAAATTATTAATGATTCGGTAGTTGTTTATGGTATAACCAATGGAGTTGTAAAACTGGGAAAGGCTGAAAGAATGCGGATTGGTGAGATCGTTTATAAGAATGTGGCCTTTATAATAGCTCCCGGCGACAATCTGTTACCTGTTGATACATTGCAACTTGATGCTGTTTTGGGTTCGGTTTTCATAAAAGCTATGGCCGAATGCCAGATATATCCTCAGAAAAAAGAAATTGTATTCCCACTACGCCAATCTGCATTGCCTTCTACCGGATCAAATATGATGCTAAAAGGAGGACAGCCCTACATTGAAGCTTTTTCTAACGAAGAAAGATTATTATTGCATTTTGATACTGGTAGCAATATCGGATTATCTTCTAAATATTTTGTGGAACACGAGGAAGAAATTGAAGCAAACGGTAAACTTAAAAAAGGTGGAGGAATTGGTGGATTCGGTGGAGTGAAATACATCAATACATATACTTTAAACAACTTCCCTATTCAAGTTGGAGGTAACAATGTTACACTTCCCCAAATAGATGTTTTCACCAACGATGGACTTAACATTGATCAATATGATGGTTCTCTAGGGGCCGACTTTATACGATTGCACAATAAAGTCACCATTAACTTTGATAAAATGTTTGCTGTTTTTGAGTAATGTGCTAATGTGCCAATGTGAATAATGTGCTAATTAGCTGCGCATTCTTATTAGCACATTGGCATATTATTGGCACATTATTCACATTGGCATATTATTCACATTGGCACATTGGCACATTGGCATATTAACCATGATGGAATCCTCCTGCATCTTCCTGAGAAGAACCATGCGTTACCGGATTTTTATGGAAGAACGCAATACTACGCTTCAGGTCTTCGAGGAATAGATCGGCCATATCGCGACTGAATCCATGACGGATCAATACACGCTGAATAACCATATCCTGACAATTAGCGGGCAAAGAGTACGATGCTATCTGCCAACCGCGTGCACGCATTTTATCTGATAAATCATACAAGTTGAAGCCCGGATTAACACCTTTCTTTAGCATCCATGCGGCTCCCGGCAATGCCGATTTACCATCATAAAGCAAATCGAATATACCCAGTTTTTTCACTTCTTCGGCAATGTAGATTCCATGATCCAGACAAGCCTGCTGAATACGCCTGTACCCATCTTTACCATGACGCACTAGATTATAATACTGAGCAATGATTTGTCCACCGGGACGAGAGAAGTTTAATGCAAATGTAGGCATGTCTCCACCCAGGTAATTTACACGGAAAATCAGTTCTTCGGGAAGATCTTGTTTCTCGCGCCATACAACCCAACCCACACCCAGAGGCGACAAACCGTATTTATGCCCTGATGCATTAATGGACTTGACACGTGGCAAACGGAAATCCCAAACAATTTTTTCCTGAATAAACGGAGCTATAAATCCGCCACTGGCAGCATCTACGTGGATAGGAATGTCTAATCCGGTTTTTTTTTCCAAAAGATCCAAAGCCTCACTGATGGCTTTCACATCTTCATACTCTAAAGTAAAAGTTACCCCGAATGTAGGTACAACCCCTATTGTGTTTTCGTCTACTCGTTTTAACACCTCTTCTGGTGTCATCAATAAACGGTTATGTTCCATAGGTACTTCACGGATTTCCACATCAAAGTACCTGGCGAATTTATGCCAGCAAATTTGAACAGGACCTGTTATAATGTTTGGCTTGTCGGTTGGTTTTCCTGCTTTCTGCATTTTCTGGCGCCACTTCCATTTCAAAGCCAAGCCACCTAACATAGCAGCTTCACTCGATCCGGTTGTTGAGCACCCTATAGTTTCTGCACTTTTAGGAGAATGCCATAAGTCGGCCAATATATGTACACACCTGTTTTCTATTTCGGCTGTCTGTGGATATTCATCTTTATCAATCATGTTTTTGTCGATGCTCTTATCCATCAACTCATGAATTTCTTTATCCACATCGGTCTGGCAAAACGTAGCCAGATTTTGTTTTGCATTTCCATCCAACAATAACTCGTCCAGCAACAGGTCTTTTACCAACTCCGGATCGTTAGAGTTCTCACACATTTTATATTTTGGAATCTCTCGCGTAGCGGCAGATTGCGCATAAAGATCGAAAATGCTTTCGCTATTTTCAGAATCGACTAAATGTAAAGCCATAATACTTATTATTTTAATTAAACGATAGTTCTTTAATAAGTAACAGCTTTCCGAATAGAAAGTTTATTGGTTATATTAAAATAATTCGCACACTCAATCACAGAGAACAATTATGGTTTAGATAACCAACTCCTGAAACAATTTGTTGAAAGTAGCATCCAAGTCATCAGCCAAGCCCGGATGTGGACGTGATGTTTGTATTGAAGCACTTCTTACCGCCGTAAGCCAACGAAATCTTTCGGCAACATCCATAGAGGCAATTGGTTCTCTTTTAAAACTCCCTGCACATATTTTATCAAAAGTTTCCAGTTGTTTGCGTAGCGATTCAATATCCAGTTCGGTAGAAAAAAGCTTTAGTTTATTTTCATTCACCAGAAATTTGCTCCGCAGATATTTGCTTCTTTTCGAAAAAAGAATGACTCCTACATTAATAAACTCTTCGCGTTCCACTTTGGGCAACACACGAATCACAGCATATTCATACAGATGTTTTTCTTGCATTTTGTGCTTCTTTTACAAATATATCCGAATGGGCAATTCTTCTTTTAAAGAATTCAATATATACATTTCTTTTTTCTTCAATGGTATCATCGTTTCCTTCCCACTCTAACCAGTCGTTAGGGATGGTATTGATTATATCAATGATTTTATCCATAGATAGTTTTTGCTTGCAGATAGTATCAATCTTATCTAATTGAGTAGCCCAAGGCAACAACACATGATCTTTTACCTGAGGAAAAGCACTGATGGATTGTTTTTCCCAGTTAGTCCAAGTATAATGAAAATACAAAGAAGCTCCCTGATCAATGAGCCACAATTCTTTGTGCCACATCAACAGGTTTGTATTTTTTACAGTACGGTCAATATTCATCAACAAAGAATCCAACCAAACCACATACGAAGCAGTATCCTCGTCTACAGAATTTACAACCGGATCGAATGTCAACGCACCCGACAGGAAGTGTAAACCGAGGTTAAGTCCCCTACTCCATTGCAGTAAATCCTGTATTTCTTCGTCGGCTTCTGTTCGGCCAAAGGCCTCATCCAAATGTAGAAACACTATTTCGGGTACTTTTAAGCCGAGTAAGCGGGCAATCTCACCACCCACAAATTCCGAAATCAGGGCTTTCGTTCCATGTCCGGCGCCTCTGAATTTCAACACATATTTAAATCCATCATCGGCCTCGGCAAGAGCAGGTAAGGAGCCTCCCTCACGCAAGGGCATCATATAACGTATTACGTTTTCTGTTCGAATATCCATTTAGTTGAACGTTTTTCTTTGTACAAAGATAACACCAACCAACTGATTCTACCCAATCTTTGTTGAACTATTTTCCCTGCGGATATTTTTTGTGCAATTGATGTTCATCTGCGTACCCATTCCTACAAAAGGTTTCAATTCCAATCTGAATTGAACCAAAATGGAATACCTGAAAGACTAGTGTTACAAATGAACTGCATTTGCACCCTAAATGAACTGCATTTGCATGCTAAATGAACTGCATTTGAGGTGTAAATGAACTGCATTTGAGGTGCAAATGAACTGCATTTTTGGTTCTGATTTGAACCAAAGCCCTCGTTTTTCCAACTTTTGCCTAACCCATACTTTAGGTAGAGATACAAATATGTATCTCCGATAAAATTATTCCAACAAAGATTGGGTAAAATCGGTTAGTTGATGTTATCTTTGCACTGTTGTTATAGAACTTATTTAATCAAAAAATGGATAAAATGATAACTATACAAAAAGCTACAATAAACGACTGTTCACTTATTAATGAACTTGCCGCACAGGTTTTTCCTGCTACATATTGCGAAATACTTTCGCCGAAACAACTAGATTACATGTTTAACTGGATGTATTCGCCTGAGAATATATGTAAGCAAATGACTGAGAGCGGACATGTGTATTTCATCAGTAAACTGGATGGTGAACCTTGTGGATATGTATCGGTAGAACAGCAGGAAGAGAACTTATTTCATTTACAAAAAATATATGTTTTGCCTACATTTCAAGGACATAGCATAGGCAAATTGCTGTTTGAACATGCTATTAAGTATATTAAAGAAATTCATCCCGGACCGTGTTTAATGGAACTAAACGTAAACCGCAACAACAAAGCACTGCAATTTTATGAACGAATGGGAATGAAAAAACTCCGCGAAGGAGATTTTGATATTGGAAACGGGTATTATATGAACGATTACATTATGGGCCTTTATTTATAAATCAATTATCTATCTTTTATGAAAAAAACTTTATTACTAGGAATGGTAGCTGCACTTATCATCTCGTGCTCTACTAACAAACCGACAGAACAGAAGCCGGAAGCTAAAGCCAAACACGTAGTATTAATCGGACTGGATGGCTGGGGATCGTACAGCGTTGCCAAAGCTGATATGCCTAATGTTAAAAAACTAATGAGTCAGGGAAGCTATACTTTGCAAAAGCGAAGTGTATTACCTTCGTCGAGTGCAGTTAACTGGGCTTCGATGTTTATGGGAGCATGTCCTGAACTACATGGCTATACCGATTGGGGTTCGCAAACGCCTGAACTTCCATCACGGGTGATTTATAAAAACAACATATTCCCAACCATGTTTCAGCTATTGCGAGATGCTCAACCACATGCCGAAATTGGTTGTTTGTACGAGTGGAACGGAATAAAATATGTGGTAGATACTCTTTCACTCAATTACCACGCTATTGCACCGGATTATAGCGAGAATCCTACTTTACTGGCCGACATGTCTGTAAAATACATTACCGAAAAGAAACCTAATCTGGTAGCTATTATTTATGATAATCCCGACCATGTGGGTCATGCCGACGGACACGATACACCTGAATATTACAATAAGTTAACCGAATTAGATGGCTATGTAGGCCGGATTATTCAGGCAGTAGATGATGCAGGCATGATGGACGAAACTATTTTCATTGTCACTTCCGATCATGGTGGTATTAATAAAGGACATGGTGGCAAAACCATGGAGGAAATGGAAACACCCTTTATTATTGCCGGAAAGAATATAAAACAGCTTGGTGAGTTTGAAGAAAGCATGATGCAATTTGATGTTGCCTCGACTATAGCTACAATATTCAATTTTGAACAACCACAAGTGTGGGTAGGACGGTCTATGAAACAGGTGTTTAAGTAACAGGGTTTATAATTCAAAAGAAGAGATATACCCTCACGGGCTATCTCTTCTGATGGAGATAGATAAATACTAATGGCTTATTTTATCTCCGACATAGTTAATTTCAGGTTTTTCAATTGGGTTAAAGCTAGTCTGTATCTTTTGTTCTTATTTAGTAAATGCAAGGTTTTTAAAAATACTGCACGAAGCTGAACTTTTTTCTTTTAAAATGATTTATTATCTTCGAAAATTGTTTTAGCCTGAATTGAATAAAAACACAGAGGCACAGAAACACGGAGCTTTTCCTTGTGCTGAACACAGAGGCTTCGCTTTTGTCGTACAAAAACTCAATATAAGAATCTGTTCAAAGAATTTGTCATACAATAACTCTGTGTTCAGCACAAGGAAAAGCTCAGTGTTTCTGTGTCTCTGTGTTTTTATTTTAAACTCTATATTAAACTTAAATATCAAACAATGAAGAAAGTAATTAATAGTTCAAAAGCACCGGGAGCAATTGGCCCATACAGCCAGGCAATAGAAGCAAACGGACTTATTTTTGTTTCCGGACAATTGCCCATCAATGCCGAAACCGGAGAAATGCCAGAAGGCGCCGAAGCACAGGCACGCCAATCACTTGAAAACATGAAACATATTCTTGATGAAGCAGGGCTTACCATGGATAATGTTGTAAAAACAACAGTGTATTTAAGCGATATGGCCCACTTTGCTGATATGAATAAAGTATATGCTTCTTATTTTATAGGTGATTTTCCTGCCCGCTCGGCTTTTGCTGTAAAGGAGTTACCTAAACAAGCTTTAGTGGAAATTGAATGTATTGCTGTGAGATAACATATCCGCAACAATAAAGTTACTGCCTCCTACAAAGATAACATCTTCGGGGAGGCTTTTCTTTTGTGCTTCCTTCAAAGCCGATACTACATCCGGATAAGCATCACCATGCAGTCCATAGCTTCCGGCTATCTCTTTCAACTCATTTTCGGGCAATGCACGTTCTACGCTTGCCCGTGTAAAATAGTAATGAGCATTTTGTGGAAGCAAAGAGATTACCCCGGATACATCCTTATCATTCACCATTCCGATTACAATATGTAATTCACGATACTTCAACATTTTTAGTTGTTCAGCAATATATTTCATACCGGCAACATTATGGGCAGTATCACAAATTACCAGCGGATGCAATTGCATAATCTGCCACCGCCCCAACAAACCAGTTAGTTCGGTAACATATTCAAAGCCATGCATTACATCAACAACTGTTATATCGTATCCTATATTAATTAATTGATGGACAGCCGATATTATAGTATTTGTATTCTTTACCTGATACAATCCCCGGAGTTCTCCATGAAAATGCCCGTACGCTGTTTCGTAAAACCAGGTTCCGTCCGGTTCTATTTTTGCATTGGTCAATAACTTTTCATCTTCAGCAAAAACAATAGGAGCATTCACCTCTGTTGCTTTCTCCTGAAAAACAGCACGAGTTTCGGCAACTGTTTCTCCAATTACAACCGGGGTATGCGGTTTTATTATTCCGGCTTTTTCGGCTGCAATCTTTTCTAAAGTACCTCCCAACAATGATGTATGGTCAAAACTAATGTTGGTTATTACAGATAGATCGGGGTTGATGATATTGGTACAATCCAACCTTCCCCCCAAACCAACTTCGATTACTGCTACATCTACCTGCTTCTCGGCAAAATAAAGAAAAGCCATAGCTGTGGTTATTTCGAAAAAAGAAGGATATAACGGTTCGAAGAAAGCACGATGATTATGCACAAACTCAATAACATATTTTTCGGAAATCATTTCTCCGTTTATACGTATCCGTTCCCTGAAATCGACCAGATGTGGAGAGGTGTACAACCCTACTTTATACCCGGCTTGCTGCAATATGGCAGCCAATGTGTGCGATGTGGTTCCTTTACCGTTGGTGCCGGCAATATGAATAGTTTTATATTTTGTATGCGGATGCCCGAAATAGGTATCAAGAGCATGAGTATTTTCCAGTCCTTCTTTATATGCCTTACTGCCAACCTGTTGAAACATCGGCATTCGTGTATATAGATATTCAAGCGTTTCGGTATAATTCATCTTCATAAATTAAAAATTGAAAATTGCGAATTGAAAATTATTTTTCTACTTGTTTGGTATTGGTTTATTCTTTATATTGGCAAAAGTAATAAAACAATCTTTATTCAATTCCTAATTTCTAATTCTTAATTCTTAATTTTAATAACCATGGGAAATAAAAAGAATTTCGTTCTCGATACCAATGTAATTCTACACGATTACAACTGTTTAAAAAACTTTCAGGAAAACGATATTTATCTGCCAATTGTTATATTCGAGGAACTCGACAAATTCAAGAAGGGCAACGAGCAGATAAACTTCAATACACGCGAATTTATCCGTGAGCTTGATTTGGTTTCGTCCGACGGACTATTCAACGAAGGAGTATCACTTGGAGAAGGTTTAGGTAACCTTTTTGTTGTTCCGGGCGATATTAAATCGGAAAAGGTAGAAGCCTCGTTTCCCGAACGGAAGCCGGATCATCAGATACTTGCTGTTGTTGATTACCTTGAAAAGAAAAATCCGAATACCAAAACCATTCTGGTAACCAAAGATATTAATCTACGGATGAAAGCCCGTTCGTTAGGCTTGATTTGTGAAGATTATATCAACGACAAAGTTATTAATGCGGATATATTTGAAAAGTCGAACGAAAGCTACGATGTTACTGCCGAACTGATTGACGAAATATATTCATCGAGAGAGGGTGTTGATGCCAAAGAACTCGGACTTCAAAATGTGCTTCGTCCTAACGAATGTTTTATTTTAAAAAGCGATCGTAACAGTGTGCTTGCACGCTATAATCCGTTTACACATACTGTTCACCGGGTACGTAAAAGCAAGAATTACGGTATCGAGCCCCGCAATGCTGAACAGAGTTTTGCTTTCGAAGTGCTTAACGATCCGGATATTAAACTTGTTGCTATTACCGGAAAAGCAGGAACAGGAAAAACATTATTGGCATTAGCAGCTGCTTTGACCAATCTGAATGATTACAAACAGGTACTTCTGGCCCGCCCTATTGTAGCTTTGTCTAACAAAGACATTGGTTTCCTTCCCGGCGATGCAAACGAAAAGGTAGCACCATATATGCAACCTTTGTTTGACAACCTGAATGTTATTAAAAACCAGTTTGCACCTAGTTCAACCGAAATAAAGAAAATTGATGAGTTGCAAAAAAGCAACCAACTTGTTATTGAAGCTCTTGCATTTATAAGAGGTAGGAGTTTAAGCGAAACATATTGTATTATCGATGAGGCGCAGAATCTTACTCCTCACGAAATAAAAACAATTATCACCCGCGCAGGCGAAGGCACTAAAATGGTATTCACTGGTGATATTCAACAAATTGACCAGCCCTACCTGGACAGCGAGTCGAATGGTCTTGTTTATATGATAGACCGCATGAAGGAACAAAATCTGTTTGCTCATGTAAATCTTGTCAAAGGAGAGAGAAGCCAACTAAGTGAATTGGCTAGTATTCTTATGTAAATTGGATTGGTATTATTAAAGAACGCCCGTACATAACTTGACATGTACGGGCGTTCTTCAATTTTCTCCTCATAGAAGCGATGCGCAAAGGCTTCGAATCTTTTCGAGTTTCTGCGATAAAGTAGTATCTTTCCGAGCCATCTGCATATTATAGCGTGTTTGCATATTTATTAATGCTTCAGGATCAAGCCCTAATGCAGCTTCTACCATCAATGCAACCTCTGTGTTTATTGGGCGCTTACAGTTCAATATTTCATTGAGTTGAGTGTAAGATATGCCTATCTTAGATGCAAGTTCACGCTGCGTAATGCCTCTATAATCTATTTCATCCTTTAGTATTTCACCCGGATGTGTAGGCTCAAATGGAGTAAGGTTGTTTGCTATCATTTTGGGATCAACCCCTTTAATCTTAATCATAGCTTTTATTTATAGTGGTTTGACAATTCTAATATATTACACACAGTGATAACAGGATCGGAGTCTTCGCTTCTTACAATAAATTCTATACGGTACTGATCGTTTACCCGGATAGAGGAAATTCCGAGTTTATCACCTTTGAGGACTTCGTAACGCAGAGATTGATACCGATATAAGTCTTCAACCTTTTGAGCCTCTAGCAGTCGAGAGATACACTTTACATAAGCCTTTATAACGCCAGGCTGAAACCGATGCTTTTTACTGCTACACACCCCGAATTCGTATAATTCCTGCAAATATTCTTCCTCAAAAGTTACTACCATTGCTAACTGTGTTTAATACTACAAAAATAGTGTTTATTTATAATATTCACAAAAAAGTGAATACCTTTTGCATAGCTAAGCTTAGGTTAAAGCCGGCTAAAACTCTGGAGATCGAACGGGCTTACAGCTTGCTTCTTAAAACAAATACACTTATTTGCAGATAAACAAAAGTTTATCTATCTTTGTAATACCAGAAAGATAATAAGAGTATTAACTTAAAACTTTGAATTATGAGCAAAGAAGAAATTCTGAAAGAGATTGAAAAGGTCAAAACAAACATCTCTGATTATTCAAGGTTAGCCGATGTTATTGGGGCAACCACTGAAGAAAAGGATAGGCAAATTAATCTGATGCTAGAAGACCTTTCAAAACTTCTGAAAGAATTGGAAACAATTGATTAACCAAAGCCCTTCGGGGATTAAACCATTTAACGATATGAAAGAGATAGATAACGACTTACAGGAACTTAAAAAGTACATAGGGCTAACAGACGATATTAACCGAGCTAACTTCAACAAACAGCTTGATTTAATAGCCAGCAAATACACTTCGTCAGAGGATAAACAAGTTATATCCGAATTTATTAACAAAGGACTTTCCGAAGCGAAAGCCGACATAGAAAAACTAAAGAAACAGGCCGAAATAATAAAAGAGCTAAAAACGATATCCGAGATTGTTTCATTCTCGTATATCGCAAAAAACTATTTTCATAAAACAAAAGCATGGTTAAGTCAAAGAATGAATGGTAACAAAGTGCACGGAAAAACAGTTTACTTTACCGAAAATGAATTAGAAACATTGCGCTTTGCCATCAAAGATATTAGTAATAAGCTAGGCTCATTGTCTTTAAGTTAAGACTGCTTTCTGGTATAAAAATCCTATGGTGAGCCGCATAGGTACAGCCCTGCCATAAAGGTGGGGCTTTTTTAGCACAATACAACAAAAAAGGCAACCCTCATGGATTGCCTTTTTGTGATTCCGAAGCGATTCGAACGCTTGACCCACGCCTTAGAAGGGCGTTGCTCTATCCAGCTGAGCTACGGAACCAGCCTTAATTGCGGTGCAAAGGTAGTTCTTTTTATGAAAACTCAAAATACTTTTTACTATTTTTTTATTCCATAATATAACATTATCTATTAGAGCCCCAGAGGGAAGCCAGCTAAATACCAGATAACTAATAAGATAGTCCAGAATAACAATATCGTCACGGAATATCTCCATGTATATTTAACTAAGGTACCATAGGTAGAACTTTCCGAGTATTGTTGCATATATGTAAGCACCAATGGCATATACAGCAAGAAAGGAGTTATTCCGTTTGTTGCACTATCACCTATACGAAAAGCACATTGAGTAAAATCTGGTGAGATGCCCATTTTGGCAAAGAAAGGAACAAAAATAAAAGCCATGAATGTCCATTTTGCTGTTGCCGAAGTCATGATCAGGTTAATTACAGCAACAAAAAGAACAAATAACACCAATGTACTTATTCTATTTAATTCGACAGCAGCTATTAGGTTTGCACCCATTATGGCAATACACTTGTTTAACTGGGAGTACTCAAAACAAGCAAGCATTTGCGAAGCAAAAAATGTTATTACCAAATAAACACCCAGTAATTGCATGGGCTGTACCAAACCATCTACAACATCAGTATCAGTACGGTACCTCCCCGAAATAAATCCATAAACCATCCCCATGATTCCAAAACACAGAGAAAGAATGAATAATATACCAACTATGAATGGCGAGCGAACTAATCCGCCGGTTACGCCACGCAACATACCCCATGATGAAAAAGTAGCCCACAGCACTATGAGCATGTAAATTGCTCCAACAATCAATGCTACTATGAGTGCCCGCCGTTCTCTTTTAGAGATAGGTTTATATCCTTCGAAACGAACAACACCTTTAAACTCGCCTAATGCCGGCATTAACTTCCGGATAGTTATAACATATATGATTATTGCAATAAAAAAGGTAGCAGCAAACATGAAATAGTAATTAGACAGTGGTCCGATAGTATCTGCGTTTATGCCCGAAGATACAATAGCCTCCTGAGTGGTACGGGATAACATGGAATCAAGTGTACTGATTATTATATTGGCACTATATCCGCAGGCTACAGAAACAAAAGCGGTTATTATGCCCCCAATGGGATGCATACCGGCCGAATAAAACAACGTTGCTGCAATAGGAAGCAAAATAATATACCCGGCATCGCCTACTATATTACTTAATAAACCGGTGAAAATAACACCTGATATAACACTCTTCTTATGTTGTATCTTTTTGGAGCATGCACGGATACAGGCAGCTATAAACCCAGAGTGTTGCGCTACCCCTATTCCGAACATAGTAATAATAACCATGCCCAGAGGAGCAAAACCGGTAAAGTTTGTCACAACGTTTTTAAGCAACCAACGAATACCTTCCGGACTCAACAGGTTTTGAACAATTATTAGTTGCCCGGTTTGTGGATGTATAACACTTAGCCCATAGACATCGAATATCCACGAGAGAAAAATAACTACCACCGTGAGCAGAAAGAACATGGTGGCAGGGTGAAGCATTCGCCACTTACTCTTCATCCGGTTCCAGGTTGTCCAAATCGATAATACGTAATTCTAAAGCCCTAACTACAAGGCGGGTAGCATTAACACCAACCCTCTCGCCACTCTGAAAAAGACGACTGATTAAATCGTTCTGACGCTTTTCGAGTGATTTTACCCCAAAAGGCATTCCTTTAAGGTTGGCTATCATTTCTTTGGTATATCCTAATGCCAGGTGACGAAGAAAACGTTCATCATACTCATCAATATCATAACTGATAACAGCTTCCTGACGTTTGGAATCATTCTCGACCGACTTCTTAAACCGTTCAACTATCTTTTCAAGGATTGGATAGTTAAATACAAGTTTCTTTCCATCCATCACAGCCTGAACATCTGTTTTGGTGAGTAGCTCTCCTGTTTTTAAAATAATTCCATCTGCTCCGGCATCGAGTACATCAACCCATAGTTTTTCGTTTAGTATTTCACCTGTAAAAATCAGCACCCGCACATCTTTGTACTTTTTACGGATGTTTCTGCAAATCTCAACACCTATAGTTGTTGATCCGCCAAGCCCCAGATCAAGTAATACCATATCGGGGATTTGAACTTCAATCAGGTCCCAGAACTCTTTCTCTGTCATAGCGGTGCCAATAACTTCGGCATCGGGTATTTCATGACGAAAGATTTCTTCTGTTCCTTTCAGTTCTAATTTAACATCCTCTACGATGATTACTTTAAATTTGTTGTTGCTCATTCTATATTATGTTATTAGTTATAACTATTAATTAGAACACAGAGGCACAGAGTTTTTAATTAAAACTTCGCAGGTGGCACGTTGTCGCCTCTGTGCCTCTGTGTCTCTGTGTTCCAAATTCTCATATATTATCTTTTTGGTATCGTAAAATAAACAGTGAAGCCACCATCAGTAGCCGGTTCTGCATTGATACGACATCCTCTTCTACTTGCATATTCATCATGATCGCGAATAATTTGTTTACAGATAAGATATTCGGTTTCTTTTAACTCACCAGTGTTACCTGCCATACGAGCCAGATCGGGATAAAACAAGTTATTCAGTTCTTCTGTGGTTTTATTCCTCCGGGTATCGGTAAATAAAAACTTCACAAAGTTATTTTCAAGCAATGTATGGATAATCAATTCGCCATCTGATGGATAGGACAATGCTTCGTTAATAAGATTCTCAAACAAAAAATACAACTGATTGAGATCACCAACCACCGATACATCCTTCAACCCACTATTAATATTCAAAGTTACATTTATCTTTTTTGCTTTCAACTGCTTTTTGAAATATTTAGTAGCATACATCAACAGATCATCTGTTTTGATAGTCGATCGTCTGAAAGTAACCTCTTCTAACTGACGCGAAGCACACGAGCTCAATATGGTAAAGATACCCTTATAATAATCTATGAGTTCGTTAATGGTTTCTATATATTCTTTCTCTTTTTCTTCGGTGATACCCTCTTCGGATAGTTTGTTGATGATCTGTTTTATTTTGTTGGGATAATAAATTGTTTCGTGCTTAATGGTCGACAAACAGTTATCCAACACCATATTCTGAACATGTAACATGCTATCTTCCCACGAGGCCCGGTGAGTATCTTCATAAGCAGATTCTATATCCCGGTAGCGCATGGCCAGTTTAACAACCGCATTAAAAACAACAG
This sequence comes from Bacteroides sp. 519, assembly GCF_010500955.1. Taxonomy (GTDB): domain Bacteria; phylum Bacteroidota; class Bacteroidia; order Bacteroidales; family Bacteroidaceae; genus Bacteroides. The sequence continues at coordinate 81,301 of NZ_QVMJ01000021.1, read as the reverse complement.
TTGCTACATAGCGCGCAATCAGCTCAAACAACAACCGATCTGTTTCTTTTTCAATCACTTCCTGTCTTTCCAGATAAAGCACACCTACACATTGATGTTTTCCGCTGGCATCAACAATCAATGGAAATGCCTGAAATTTACCTTCTGATATATGAACCTTATCGTGGAAACAGTGCTGAACTATTGGAGGAATATCTTCCAGATCCGGATTAGATGAAAACTCCAATCTGTTTTTGGCTTCATTATATACAGCTAATCCCAATGTATTTATTTCAATCAACTCATTAATTGGTTCAAAGCCTTCTTTTACTATCTTCCAGGGAATTTCTTTCAGTGCATTTTCTTCGCGCTGTAAGGCCTCAAGCGAATCTTCGGTACGGATTATAGAAGAAGAAAAAATCTGCTTATTGATATCTAATACCTGTTCCAGGTTCCATCTTTCCAGTAATCGCTTACGCATATAAAAAGCATAATATCCAATAAAATAAGCAATCAACAAAAGTGCACATAATATGATAGCAACTATTTTGTTCCCGGTTGATCTTTCTAATTCCAAACAAAAAGCCTCCAACGATTGATCTTCGTGAAGCAATTTGTAAACCGCTGTATGTGCTTTGTTATTATAGGTATATGCCTCCCATTGTTTCAATGATAAGAAAGAAACCGCAGCTATATTCCGCATATCCGAAATGAGATTATAGTCGGAGGTGAAAGGTTGGTCCCACCAAATTAATTCGGCCGGAATATCATTATCATTCAAAGACATATAGGCCAATTGCTTTGAAGAGTATTGTTTATAGTGTTTATTTAAATACGTCATGGAAGAATCAATATACGTTAAAGCCATTTCGTATTCTTCTATAACATTACAGTAATATGCCGTATCTGCGTATAATGAAGCTTGAGTCAATAACCGATCGTATTCAATGCTCTCGGCCAAAGTGAGCGAATCTAAAGCCGGAATTTTGGTTGGTTGATTTTGTTTGTGACAAGAAGAGAACCCAAACATCATAAAGATGCCCAGCCACAACATCAGATTCTTGCGCACGCCCAATGGCAACCGGAAAAAGAAACGACTGCCTTTGCCCAACCTGCTTTCTACACTGAACAAACAAACATGAAACAGTTTATTGGTTTTCTTATACTTTTCGATAATCCCTTTACAATTCATCAACCCGAAACCACTACCTTTCAGTTTTTTAAGATCTTCTGCCTTCTCATCGCTTATCCCTATCATTCGGGAGTCGTATACCTTTTCATCTTTTATCAAAGCTACATCTTCGGGCGATAAGCCTCTGCCGTTGTCTTCAACAGATATTTCTACATACTCTTCGGTAGTATGAGCATAGACTTTTACTTCGCCGCCTTCCTGAGTATATTTTCGGGCATTCTCGGTCAAAGTGTTAATCATAAAAAGGGTCAATGCTTTATCGGCTTTGATTATGGCTTCGGTTGGCCGAATGGTAAAACTTTGCTGTTTCATTTCAAAGGTTTTCCTGCCTTTCTTCACCAAGTCAAAAAGTTCTTCCAAAGCAAAGTTCTCAACATTGAGGCTCAATGTACCTTGTTTCATCTTAATCCACAAAGCAAGGATATCATTGTACTCGTTTATGGTGGTAACCAGTTCATCTATATACTGATACTTTTCTGTTTTAACCTCCTTGTTGTGAATAAATCCTTTTTCCCTAAGTTTATAGATTTCGTTTATAATCCTGTCAATGTACGGCACAATGCCGTTAACAATGGCCAAACAAGCTTTCTTTATAATATTCTCGCGCTTGCTTCGGGCAATGTGCTGTTCGTATATATATTTTTCTTTTTCCAGTCTTTCCCGTTCATCGCCTAGCGACAATAAGGTCATACCATTATCTATAGACCATGCAATATACGGAGTGATTATATTTACAAGTGCCTGATCGTCTTTCGACAACACCCGATCTGTAGCTATAACAAAAACTCCTAGAGGCTCTTCTTTATCAGGCACATATAATGAAAATGATGATATTGCATTGTTTGCCTCATCAGCAACTGGTATCGGGGCATCGGGCAACCGAATAGATACGTTTTGAGCTCCCAGCAGTTTATTCATGTCGGGCAGGATAGAAGCACAGATTTCATTCACCATATCTTCCTCATCTTCTACATCGGATGGGATAGACGAAGTTACTTTCTGGCAAATATCCAGAGTTAATTCTAAGCGGGCTGTATGTTCACGGTTGCGTTTCTGCGAGTGCTTATTAAATATCCAGAAGAGAATAATAAGCAGAATAAACCCCACAAGTACAAAAAGCAACAGAAAGTTGAGTTGATGAGACTCTTGTTGCAAAAGCAAAAACCTGCTTTCTAATTCTTTATTCTGCCGGGTGATTTTAAGAATCTCCAAATAGATATCCCGGTTATAATCCGATTGGGGTTTCATTCCTAACCCGGCATAAGCTACGCTTAACTGCTCGCGGATTCGGGAAATCCATTCCGGAACTGTTTTCACCGTAAACTTTTCGCCAGCCATCCAAGTGGTTTCTGTGTATATGGTATCTTTTTCTACATACGGTTTTAACCCATCCAGTTTGTTATGTATATCTGTATAATACATTCTGTGGTGGGTGTTTACACATTCCAAAGACTTTACTAATGTGTCTAACGCTTCCTGATGATATCCCCGTTCGTTTAAATACCGGCCGATAGACACATAAGCCCCTGCAATCTGATAAATATCATTGTATTGCTGAAACTTAGCCAATGCTTTCCGTGCCAGTTCCAAAGGCAACAATGAATCAACCGGAAGCCCAAATTGAGACAGCGCATGCGACCGCCTGTTCATAAAGAGTCGAAGATTATCCGGCGAGATCATCAGATTAGCCAATCCCTGCAAACCGTTTCCTTCGAAATAAAGATAATCTCCCTGCGATGCGAGTCGCCAGGTTTTAAACAGTTCATCAAACTCGGCCAAACGTCTGCCGTCGGGGGTGCTTTCGCCTGTTAACGAAGCCGATCCTTTTATATAGTGATAATACAATATCTGGCTGGTATCATTAACTAATTCTATATCGGGCTTAATTTCGTTTATCGACATAAGCGCTTCCGGCACTTGTTGCAGATAATAATAGTAAATGGCCGAAACAATAGAGAATTCTGTCAGTGCAAAGTTTAACCGTTTCTTTTCATTGGTTTCAATAAATAAACTACGATCTTCATCAATACGTTTTATGCGTTGAATGGCATTATTACGATAGTCGTAAAACTCCTTATTCATGGCTGTACGCTGATAGATTTTCATCAATCCAACATCAGCAATCAGTAGTTCAAGTTCATTTTGCGTTAGATTATATACTTCGCGAAAAAATTGTTCGGCCCTATCAAAGTTCATTTGCATAAAGGCATAAAAACCCAGGTTATTACATGCTTCTGCCTTGCCGGTAGTATACAGATTAGCCTCTTCGTAGGCAATCCATGCCGACTCGAAAGTTTTTTCAAGGTCTTTATAACGATAATTGTAAGCCCGTCTGTTCAATGAATCGATTAACTGCACTTCCTTAGTTGGAGCGGTACCAATACAGGAAACCAAAAAGGATATAAATAGTAAAGGGATTACTATGATAAGAAAACAATGCCTCATTTATTAGCAGTTAGTAGTTAGTAGAAAATACAAAGGTATCTTTTTTATGCATATCCAAGTGTTTCTATATGTTAATACATAGTTGCATATATCACCGAAATTTCGTATCTTTGGCATAACGCAAGATATGCAGGTATAATGCGGGAATGTTAGTGATTTGAAATTACTGCCATTCCCGCATTTTATTTTTATAAAACTACAGCGTTTTCTGCGGAGAACTACAGAGTTTTCCACAGAAAGCTACGGAGTTTCCCAAAGAGAACTACAGAACTTTCCAAAGAGAACTACGGAGGAACATGCCAAGGGTACTGGAAAGAGATTTAAGGTGAATAGCTAAGGGTTAAGAATGTGTAAAAGCGCGAAGGCGCGAAAGGATACTGTGCGGATTATTAGATTTGTACCCTTTCACGCCTTCGTGCTTTCGCGCCTTCATGCTTTCGCGCCTTCATGCTTTCGTGCTTTTTTTGTATTTTATTGGCTAAAATGTTTGGAGTGAAGTGATAAAAACATATATTTGCGCAAATTAGAAACAAATGTGCAATTGGTATGGAACAAACTTTTATTGCTTATATTGAGAATAGTATAAAGAATAATTGGGATCTGGATGCTTTGACCGATTATAACGGCGCTACCTTACAATACAAAGATGTAGCCCGAAAAATAGAGAAAATACATATCATCTTTGAGGAGAGCGGTGTTAAGAAAGGAGATAAAATAGCACTTTGTGGACGTAACAGTTCGCACTGGGGAGTAGTTTTCCTGGCAGCTCTTACCTATGGAGCAGTAGCAGTTCCTATACTACACGAGTTTAAATCAGACAATGTTCATAACATTGTTAACCACTCTGAAGCTAAATTGCTTTTTGTTGGCGATATGGTTTGGGAGAACCTGAACGAAAGTCACATGCCCCTGCTCGAAGGTATTCTTGCCATTGATGATTTCTCTATCCTGGTATCGCGTAGCAAGAAACTTGATTATGCCCGCGAACATCTGAATGAAATGTTTGGGAAGAAATATCCTAAGAACTTCCGGCAAGAACATGTTAAGTACCATGAGGAAGAAAGAGAAGAACTAGCTGTAATCAATTATACTTCGGGTACTACAAGCTATTCAAAAGGAGTAATGTTGCCTTACCGCAGTTTATGGTCGAATGTTGCTTTTGCTTATCAGGTATTAAACCTTAAAGCCGGCGACAAACTGATTTCCATGCTTCCAATGGCACACATGTATGGGTTGGCTTTTGAGTTTCTATATGAGTTTGCCAAAGGTTGCCACATTTACTTCCTCACCCGCACCCCAAGTCCGAAGATTATATTCCAAGCCTTTGCCGAGGTTAAACCCAACCTGGTTATTGCTGTACCTCTGATTATAGAAAAGATTATAAAGAAGAATGTACTTCCTAAGTTGCAGACTCCTGCAATGAAGATATTATTGAAAGTACCTATCATCAACGATAAAATTAAATCAGCCGTTCGCGAGCAGGTTATCAATGCGTTCGGTGGAAACTTCTACGAGGTTGTAGTGGGTGGAGCTGCTTTCAACCAGGATGTAGAGTACTTCCTTAAAATGATTGAATTCCCTTATACTGTTGGTTATGGTATGACCGAAACCGGACCAATTATCTGTTACGAAGACTGGAAGAAGTTTAAGATGGGTTCGTGCGGAAAGGGAACGCCTAGAATGGAAGTGAAAATACTGTCGCCCGACCCCGAAAATGTAGTAGGCGAAATTGTATGCCGTGGCGATAACGTAATGCTTGGTTATTACAAGAACGAGGAAGCTACCAAAGAAGTTTTAAAAGATGGATGGCTTCATACCGGAGACTTGGGCGTAATGGATGCAGAAGGAAATGTTACCATAAAAGGTAGAAGCAAAAACCTGTTGTTAGGTGCCAGCGGACAAAACATTTATCCGGAAGAGATAGAAGACAAGCTTAACAACCTGCCTTATGTATCGGAAAGTATTATTGTGCAGCAAAACGGTAAACTGGTTGGACTGGTATATCCCGACTTTGATGAAGCATTTGCCAATGGATTAAAAGCCGAAGATATGGAAAGGGTTATGGAAGAAAACCGGATTACACTGAATAACTCGCTTCCGGCTTACAGCCAGATAGCCAAAATGAAAGTTTATCCGGAAGAGTTTGAAAAGACACCCAAAAAGAGTATTAAACGTTTCTTGTATCAGGAAGCCAAAGGATAAAGAAGTTAAGAATGGAAGGAGTTATCGCTTCGCTAGGAGTTAAAGGAGTTAAAGCTTTAGATGCTCTAAATGCTCTTAAGTATCTTAAAGCTATAACTCCTAAGGAGCAAAGCTCCTGATAACTCCCTTTAACTCCTTCCATTCTGTAATATGAAATTAAGAATTATGAATTTTAGGTTCAAACTATTAATAATGGCAGCTGTTTTACTGGCTGCCATTTCCTTACAGGGACAAAATAAAAGTGCCGGAATTAATTTATCGTTGTGGAAAGGCATCAGCACCCAGCCATTAGAGAGTGATCAAACTACTTATTTCAACTTGGGGGTACTTAGTGCCATCAACAGGCTACAGGGGGTTAGTATAAATATACTGGCTAGTACTGTTAGCGACAGTGCGCTGGGCATACAGGTATCCGGAATTGCCAATATTGCCGGAGGAGAAATGAAAGGAATACAAATCTCGGGAATCAGTAATGTGTCGGGCGATAGCATGGTAGGTATAGGCATAACCGGCCTTATTAACATTGCAGGGAACGAAAGCAAAGGTTTACTTGCAGCAGGATTGGCTAATATTACGGGTGATAATTCAAAAGGCGCTCTGGTTAGTAGCTTATTAAATATTGCCGGAAATGAATTTGCGGGTGTAAACATTGCTGGTCTTGCAAATATTGTTGGCGAAGGAAACAAAGGAGTAACTGTTTCCGGATTGTCTAATGTAGTTGGTGGCAGCACGAGTGGAGTTCAGGTTACCGGATTATTAAATATCACTGGTAGAGATGCAGCTGGTGTTCAGATTTCCGGTGGAATGAACATTGCAGGCAACAAAGCTTCTGGTTTGCAACTGGGTTCTGTTAATATGGCCGAAGAGTTAAATGGGGTTCAGGTAGGAATCTTCAATTACTACAATCAAAAGACTAAAGGCTTTCAGCTAGGATTGGTAAATGCAAATCCCGAAACCAAAGTACAATGGATGTTTTTTGGCGGAAATGCAACAAAGATGAATGTTGCTGCCCGTTTCAAGAATAAGTTACTTTACACCATATTAGGTGTAGGTCCTTATTATCTGGATTTTAGTGATAAGTTCTCTGCATCGGCTTTCTACCGGGCGGGGCTGGAACTACCTTTGTATAAGAAACTGTATATAAGCGGTGACCTTGGCTTTCAGCATATTGAATTATTCAATAACAAAAAGAAAAACGAGCATACTCCTGCTCGCCTCTATGCTTTGCAGGCAAGGATTAATCTGGAATACAAAGTATCAAAGCAACTGGGCGTATTTGTCACCGGGGGATATGGAGGAAGCCGGTATTATAATAAAGCAAGAACGTATGATAAAGGAGTAATTATTGAAGCTGGTATTGTGTTGTTGTAGCGCAAAATACCTACTTTAAGGTATTGCGGGTATATTCAAACAGCATTACCTTTGCAGTATCAGAATTGAATTAATTAGTCATAATTTTATTACGTAACTATTTTATAGACTCCCGATGAAGTGATTTCATTGGGAGTTTGTTATTCACTACAGTATTTTAAAACCGATACCCCACCTCAACCAAAAACTCCCTTCCCCGAACATCTATCCACGAAGTATAACTCTGCAAAGAAGAATACTGTGTATATCCATACCTCCTCTTATCCAGCAAATTATTTGCATGAAGATTCACTTGCCATGAACCCGAACTCCACCGCAGAGAAGCATCTAAAAATATTACTGAAATATTACGCTTAAAGTAATGAGTGATGAGTTTTGAGTTTTGAGTTGCCATGCGGCATCGTTTACTCATCACTCAAAACTCATCACTCATTACTCATCACTCAATCAACCTTTTTGCTAATATTTTGTTTCTTTTATGTTATCCTAATTAAAATATTAACATAGAACATTAAAACTTATGACAAAAGAGCGTGGTAGAGTTACAGTTATTTTAGCACACCCCAATTTGCCGGAGTCGAAAGCTAATAAAGAATTAATGGAGTCGGTAAAGAATCTGGAGTTTGTTACAGTTTACAATTTATACGAAGAACAAATTCAGATGATGGATCTTGAAACATGGACAGATATCCTTTTTGATTCGGAGGTACTGGTATTTCAGTTCCCGATATATTGGATGTCGGCACCATATATGCTTAAAAAGTGGATGGACGAAATATTCTATTCCCTTTCGCGTACACCAGTTGTACTGGGTAAATGCTTGCAAATAGTTGTTACAACCGGTAGCGATTGCAATGCATACCGCAGTGGCGGTAAATATAAATTTACCATTGACGAGATTTTACGCCCGTATCAGGCCAGTGCTTTACATGCAGGAATGAACTGGGAAACTCCCGTTGTTATATTTGGTACCGAGGCAGAAGAAACAGGACGCATTATTAGCGAAGGAAGTATTCAATATAAAAAGAAACTTGAAGAACTGGCACTCAACAATAAAACAGTCAAAGCATTCGATTGGTAATTTTTATATTAACTATTACTAATTTATTACTCGCACATAAAAAACACCTCCACAGGTTGCATTGTTTGCATGTCCTTTATATATTTGCCGGAAACATTTTTGGTAAATGGAGAAGAGAATTCGTGTTGTGTGGGTCCTGTCCCTACTTTCTGCGCTTCTTTTGATTGGGGTACAGGCATATTGGTTATACAATCAATATGAATTTGTATTAGATGCCTATTCGGAAGAGCTTGCGCAAGAAATGTACAAGGTAGGATATGATGATTTTATGGAAAGGAAAAAGAAAGTAAAATCAAACTATTCGTATGTTATAAATACAAACCTTGAAGGAACAAGCTATGGCGATGAAGAGACGCACAAAGACTTAAAGAAAATAGCTTTTGCTTTTATTTACGATAAAGACTCACTTTTATCAAAAACACAAAAGAAAGAACAGCTAAGCAATATTCTTTCACGGATAGATTCCTTAGATTATTCTGGTGAGGAAATATTACCTTTTAATGATAAGGACCAGGCATTATCACTTTCAATCAACAGAGATCTACCGCAAGACAGTATACAATTATTTATGGATATGGCTGTAACCAACCATTTCAGCCCATTCAGCAAAGCAAGGTTCGACTCGCTGCTTACAGCCCATATCCCCGGACATAGTTTTACAATGCTAGATTGGCCACAGAATGATTCTATATACAGAATTAGTTGGACAAGAACAGGGCACATAACCAATCCAGGATTACAGGTGGCCTATGCATATAGTCCGTTTCAAAAAGAAGGAATTATAGTTGAAACTGCCATTCCGGTTGAACCGCTGTTTACCCGGATGGCTGTACAATTGTTTCTGGCCTTTAGTCTTATCCTGATACTTATTGGCTGTCTTGTTTTTCAGATTAAAACCATCCTGAAACAAAAAAAGATTGGCGAGTTGAGGCAGAACTTTGTCAACACCATGATTCATGAACTTAAACGTCCTGTTCAAACGCTTAAAACCTTTGTGTCGTTTTTGGGCGATAAAGACATGCGGTCCGACGAAATCATTACCGAACAAGTTATACAAGACTCCATGTTTGAGCTCGATAATCTTTCGGCCTACCTCAATAAACTGAAAGATATGGTACGGGCCGATAGCGATGATACTCCACTAACCCTTGTACACTTTGACCTGCACGAACTAACAGAGAAAGTAATCCGCCTCATAAATATCCCCAATGGTAAACAAGTGGAGTTTTCAAGATATTTCGATATGGAATCGCCCATGATTGATGCCGACCCAATACATCTGGCAAACGTACTGAGCAATCTTATTGAAAATGCCATTAAGTATTCGGGCGATAAAGTGAATATAGAAATCAAAGCACGTAAAAAGGGGAATGAGTTATGGCTAACAGTATCCGATAATGGAATCGGTATTCCGGTAGTAGAGCAAGACCGGGTTTTTGCCAAGTTTTACCGGGGTAGCAACCTGCCCGATAATAACATTCCGGGATTGGGACTGGGGTTAAGCTATGTGAAACTAATAAGTGAAGCCCACCAGGGACGTGTTTCTTTGCAAAGTCATATAGGCGAAGGTACTTCGATCACATTATTCATACCGCAATGAAAGCACCACTAAAAATATTATTTGCCGACGATGATTTAAAATACTCCATGATTCTGAAAAAGTTTCTGGAGAAAGAAGGCTACGATGTTACCTATACCGGTAATGGTGAAAAAGCATTGGAACAGTTTCCGGTAGTGAAACCCGATCTGGTTTTACTCGACATAAACATGCCCGGCCTTAATGGTTTTGAAGTAGCTCAAAAAATCCGCGAAACAGATAAACACACACTTATATTCTTTCTTTCGGACCGTTCGGATAAGTCCGACCGCTTGAAAGGTTTTAGTTTGAAAGGCAATGATTACCTGGCAAAACCTTTTTATCCCGAAGAGCTACTGGCAAGAATAAGCGAAAGGTTCGAACTCTATTCTTTGGAGAGCGTAGAAGAAGAAACATATAAATTCAGTAATACTGTATTTGATTTCAATACCAACGAGCTACGTACTGGCAATAATAAAACGTTGATAACCTCACGCCAAGCCGAAATACTACGGATACTGGCAAAGAATCCTGATACGGCAGTTCCCCGTAATCAAATTCTGGATGCTGTATGGGGTGATAATTCGTATGCCAACTCACTTGCTTTAAATGTGCAGATTACATATTTAAGAAGAGCTCTGGCAAAGGATGCAGGGGTATCCATTGTTTCTATTCCGAAGAAAGGGTATATGTTGAAAGGGTGATATGTTAAACACAGAGTAACAGAATTATTGCTCTGTGACTCTGTGTTTAAATCATTAATCTATAGTCTATTTTAGAAAATCACAAAGCTACCCACAACCGCATCGCTTCCAAAATCGCGTGCAGTTAGTTTTGCTTCTGCGCCAGTCATATAACTATTTTGTACTTTTTTAAATCCGGCATCAGTTATTCCGGTGATCTCATATTTATAACCGTTAAGTTCCATATCATAGCTTCCGTCGTTATAAACTGTAACCTTTCCTCCTTTCTGAAAAAGAACACTTAGCTTAGTGCCCGGAGCAATACCTCCTGCCGATTTAATATTTGAACCCAGAACTTCAATGGACATAATATTATTATTATGATCCAGATAAGCATTCATTACATGGGTATCACCCAAAGTAAACTTCACATAGGTTACATCGCCATCCATCTCGTTTTCCTCAACTTCTTTTTTAATTGTGTCATAGAGTTTATCAACAGAGGCAGGGATCTTATTAAAAGCAAGACCTAATTTTATTGGACCAACGCCTGTTTTAGTTGCGGTAAATGCCGGTTCATTGGCCGATGCTGTAATACAAACTGCAATAATGAGAGTTACTAAAGAAATAATTTTTTTCATAATACAAACAAGTTTAATAATTAATATATCTAATACTTAAATCGCCTCTTACTAACTGCCTTCTACTATAAAGAGAAAGAAATGATAAAAAGGTAACATGCTTTTAGCCTGTATTATTCATATTTCATCAATTTTGTTCAAATCAGAGGGGAATTGAATAAAAACACGGAGACACAGAAACACGGAGCTTTTCCTTGTGCTGAACACGGAGGCTTCGCTTTTGTCGTACAATACTCAAAAACTCAAAATAGGCCAACGGCCTAATAGCCTCTAGCGTAGGCCAACGGCCTACGATGAAGGATACCACATGGAATGCGAGGCTGTAAGCCTCGGAGCTTGCATACAAATACGCTTCGAGGCCTACAGCCTCACATTTTCATGTAACATCATTGCGTAGGCCGTTGACCTACGCTAGAAGCTATAAGGCCGTTGGCCTATTTTTGAGTAAAAGCGAAGCCTCTGTGTTCAGCACAAGGAAAAGCTCCGTGCTTCTGTGACTCTGTGTTTTTATTTTTGTTCAACTCAGCCTCTAACCAAACGAAAAAGAAAAACGGCCATTGTTATCTCTAACAACAGCCGTTATAATCATTCTGACCTTAGGAGGTCGCGATATAAAATCTTAAATCAAGAATCCGAGCAAGATACCGGCAGCAACAGCCGAACCGATTACACCTGCAACGTTAGGACCCATAGCATGCATTAACAAGTAGTTGGTTGGATCATATTCCAAACCGATAACCTGCGAAATACGAGCAGAGTCGGGTACGGCAGACACCCCGGCATTACCAATAAGCGGATTGATTTTATTATCTTTCTTCAGGAATAAATTGAAGAACTTCACAAACAATACTCCCGATGCTGTAGCAATAACGAAAGATACTGCACCAAGACCAAAGATCAAGATTGAATCTAAGGTAAGGAATTGAGAAGCCTGAGTAGAAGCACCCACAGTTAATCCTAACAAGATGGTGATAGTATCAATCAACGGACCACTTGCTGTGTTTGCCAAACGACGTGTAACACCACTTTCTTTCAGTAAGTTACCAAAGAAAAGCATACCCAACAATGGCAAACCCGAAGGTACAAGGAAACAAGTAAGCAACATACCGATAATAGGGAATATTACTTTCTCGGTATGCGAAACAACACGGGGAGGTTTCATGCGGATAACTCTTTCCTTATCGGTTGTTAGCCAACGCATAATAGGAGGTTGAATTACAGGTACCAAAGCCATATACGAATAAGCCGATACTGCAATTGCACCCATCAGGTTAGGAGCAAGCTTAGATGATAAGAAGATCGCTGTAGGACCATCGGCACCACCAATAATACCAATAGCACCAGCCTGATTTGGTTCAAAGCCCAATAATAAAGCTATAATATAAGCACCGAATATACCAAATTGTGCAGCAGCACCAATCAACATTAATTTAGGATTGGAAATAAGTGCCGAGAAGTCGGTCATTGCCCCAATGCCCAAAAATATGAGTGGCGGATACCAACCAGAGGTTACCCCCTGATATAAAATGTTAAGTACGGAGCCTTCTTCATAAATACCTACATTCAACCCAGCATCCAGATTAAACGGAATATTACCAATAAGCATACCAAACCCGATGGGGATTAGCAGCATGGGCTCAAATTCCTTAGCCACAGCCAGATAAATAAATACCAGCCCGACTACAATCATTATGAGGTGTTGATATGTAGCATTGGCGAATCCTGTAAATTGCCAGAAATCAACCAGGTTACTACTTAAAAAAGAAAAGAAATCTCCCATAATTATTCAATGATTATGAGGTCTGCACCTTCCAATACAGAATCTCCTGATTTTACATTAATAGATGCTACTTTACCATCTCTATGCGCATTGATATTGTTTTCCATCTTCATGGCTTCGAGTATGATAACAGTTTGTCCTTTTTTCACTTCGTCTCCTTCCTTAACTTTGATATCAAGGATTACACCTGGCAATGGTGATTTAACTCCATCTTTCTTAGCTGCTTTGGGTGCAGATGAAACAACCGGAGCACCACTTTGTGTTTTGGGAGGTGCTGCAGGACGTGTTATTTTCTTCGCTGCTACAGGAGCCGGAGTTTCCAGTTCTACTTTATAAGGAGTACCGTTAACTTCAACATGGGCCAGATTACCTTCAACCTCTTTTATTACCACGTTGTACGGGTTGCCATTAATTTTATATTTATATTCTTTCATTGTTCTTAAAATTAGAATTTAGAATTTAGAATTTATCAGTAAGTAGTAAGCAAGCGTTTTATTCTTAACTTCTTACTTCTCAATTCTTTATTCTCGATTTTATTATTTTCTAGGTGTTTCGCGCAATGTGTAAATCTTCGAACTCCATGGCGAGTAAGTACGCTTAACTTTGTTGATTGTAATAATCATATCTTCAAAGTCGTGTACATCTTCAAAGTATTCGTGCATTGCCATAGAAATTGCTGCAAACTCTTCGCCGGCACGTTGACCAAATTTTTGTTCTTTAGCTTCGGCTTTATCAGTAATTCCATGCACTTTCATTGCATTGCGTTTACCCATCTTAACGGCAGTATTACCTACAAACTTGAATGCTAAGAATAAGATTAATAATCCGGAAAACACAACACTCATTGCAGTTAATGCCATACCGATACCCGAAGCATCATGTTCTTTGAACTTTTCGATTTTATCGTTCTTATCCAAAGTCATATTATTGGTACTTGGAGTAACATAGCTACTGTTGTTTCCTCCTTTTTGTACCCATTCGGTACTACCATCTTCTACTCGTGCCCACGACTGATCGGCAACTTGGCCGGCCGGAATAGTAACCGAGTCAATCAAATCTTTACCATTCGAGTCGAACAGGGCAATTGTATTCGCCTTATTGGGATCTAATTTAAAATTAAGATGGAAAGTTCCTCTTGATGGTTTAGCATCGGCCCAGAACAATAGATGTTGACGCGGTTTGATCAGCGTTAACACATCTCCCTTTGGAATAGAATATTTTGTAGGATTATTTAAATCGTCGGTAAGGTAACAACCACCAATGTTTACAGAAGCAAACGATGTATTGAATATTTCAACCCATGCACTATGAAGCCCATAATCGTCCTGAAAGTTTTCTTCATTAACTACCAGGATTTCATTTATACGGAGACTCTTAGCACCTTGGGCCTGAATACCCATAAAAGCTGCTACAACCAACGCAATAAATATTCCAATTCTTTTTTTATTCATACTTTTAAAGTTTTGAGTTTTGAGTTTTGAGTTTTAAGTAATAAGTGATGTAGTTTGGGAAAAAACTCATTACCCATTACTCATTGCTCATTACTTTATTACAATGGAATATTACCGTGCTTCTTAGCTGGGTTCAACAATTTTTTAGTTTGCAGTTGTTGCAATGCGCGGATAATACGGAAACGAGTATTTCTTGGTTCAATAACATCGTCGATATAACCGTATTTAGCTGCATTGTAAGGGTTAGCAAACAATTTAGTGTATTCAGCTTCTTTTTCAGCCATAAATGCAGCCGGATCGGCAGCTTCTTTGGCTTCGCGTGCATACAATACCTCAACAGCACCTGCACCACCCATAACTGCAATTTCGGAAGTAGGCCATGCGTAGTTCATATCACCACGAAGTTGTTTACAGCTCATTACAATGTGCGAACCACCATACGACTTACGCAAGGTAACTGTTACTTTAGGAACAGTAGCTTCGCCATAAGCATAAAGCAGCTTAGCACCATGAAGAATTACACCGTTGTACTCCTGTCCTGTTCCTGGTAAGAATCCCGGAACGTCAACAAGGGTAACCAAAGGAATGTTGAATGCATCGCAGAAACGTACAAAACGTGCACTTTTACGCGAAGCATTGCTATCGAGTACACCAGCAAGATATTTAGGCTGATTAGCAACAACACCAACCGATTGTCCGTTAAAACGGGCAAAACCAATGATAATGTTCTTTGCATAATCGGGTTGTACTTCCATAAATTCGCCGTTATCAACGATAGCACCAATTACTTCGTACATATCGTAAGGCTTATTAGGGCTATCAGGAATGATGTCGTTTAACGAATCTTCTAAGCGGTCAATAGGGTCGGTACAGTTAAGAATTGGGGCTTCTTCCAGGTTGTTTTGTGGAAGGAAACTAAGCAAACGACGTATCATTTGCAAACCTTCTTCTTCGGTAGTTGCAGTAAAATGAGTAACCCCCGATTTGGTTGCGTGTACGCTTGCGCCTCCTAACTCTTCTTGTGTAACATCTTCGCCGGTTACGGTTTTTACCACCTTAGGACCGGTTAAGAACATGTATGAAGTACCTTCTGTCATTAAAGTGAAATCGGTAAGTGCAGGAGAATATACAGCACCACCGGCACATGGGCCAAAGATTCCCGAAATTTGTGGAACCACACCCGATGCCATGATATTGCGCTGGAATATTTCGGCATATCCTGCAAGGGCATTAATACCTTCTTGAATACGAGCACCACCCGAGTCGTTGATACCAATAACCGGGGCACCCATCTTCATTGCCATGTCCATTACTTTACATATTTTCAGTGACATGGTTTCCGACAGTGAACCACCAAATACGGTGAAGTCCTGTGCAAAAACATACACTAATCTTCCTTCGATGGTACCATATCCGGTTACTACACCATCACCAAGGAAATGTTTTTTTTCTTGTCCGAAGTTAGTACATCTGTGTTCAACAAACATATCCAGTTCTTCAAAAGAACCTTCGTCCAAAAGCATAGCAATACGTTCGCGTGCTGTGTATTTGCCTTTTGCGTGTTGTTTTTCAATAGCTTTTTCGCCACCACCTAAACGTGCTTTAGTACGTAGCTCAATAAGCTCTCTTACTTTTTCAAGTTGGTTACTCATTGGTTTTATATTTAAGAATTTAATAATATTTTAATTTGATAATGCGACTAATATGCCAATGTGCCAATTAGCTGCGCACGGTTGTTAGCTATATTAATTAGCACATTGGCATATTTGGCACATTAGCATATTATTGTTCGCATAACTCCGTTAATACTCCTTGTGTTGACTTTGGATGCAGGAATGCAATATTCAGTCCTTCAGCTCCTTTGCGTGGTGCTTTGTCAATCAAGCGGATGCCATTTCCTTCTGCTTCGGCCAATGCATTGGCAACACCATCTGCAACAGCAAATGCTATGTGATGAACACCAGGACCTTTGTTTTCAAGATACTTGGCGATTGTGCTTTCAGGGCTAGTTGGCTCTAGCAATTCAATCTTTGTGTCGCCTACTTTAAGAAAGGCTGTTTTCACTTTCTGGTCTTCAACAGTTTCGATGTTGTAGCATTTGAGTCCTAATACATTTTCGTAATAAGGAAGTGCCTCTTCAATGCTATTAACCGCAATTCCCAAATGCTCAATGTGTGAAATCTTCATAACAATATAAATTAGTTTTAATCAATAGTGTATCATTTCCTAAAAATCAGCACAAAGTAAATGATTTATTGATAAATAGAGAAATATTTCCTCAATTAGTTTGAATGTTTTTTGCATAAAAATGAATCAGAGTTAAGAGTTTTGAAATAGTTGAGAGTTGAGAGTTTTGAAATAGTTGAGAGTTGAGAGTTGAGAGTTGAGAGTTCCATGCGGCATCGTAACTCTCAACTCTCAACTCTCAACTCTCAACTTTCAACAGCAGCAGCAGTTTCTTTTTCTTTTTCTTTTTCTTCTGCTGTTTTCTTTTCTTTTCTCTTCTTTTCTCTTCTTTTGTTATAGGGTTGCTATCCCTTTTTTCTGCCATCTGTTTCTTTTTTTGCAGATATAAAACAAGGCTTATACTCTATGTATCAAATAGAATGGTGGCTTTTTGTGTTGGATTATCAAACTTGTTAACAGGTGTTATTTTTGTTGTTACAGAGTTGTGTTTAACACTTTTTAGATACAAAAACGAACACAATTATGATGCAAAACAAGCACAGTTTTAATGCAGTTCGATCATCGTTTTGATGCAAAACAACAGAAGTTCTAATGCAAGTAAAATATCTTTCTATATAGACGAGCATCCTCAAGCTATATAGCTGAGCATCCTTGTTCTATATAGACCGAGGGGTCAATGCTATATAGACCGGGACTGCTCTTCTATATAGCTTGGATTACTTCAGAGCATCTAAAACTTTAACTCCTTTAACTCCTAGCGAAGCGATAACTCCTTCCATTCTATACTACTGTAACAGATGATTAATGATAGATAAAATGCAAAAAAACTTCTATATTAATACAAATATAATGGCATTGTGCTAGTTTAAATACGCATTTTTTCTATATTTGCCGCAATTATAATATTTACAAACCATGCAATCAATAAAAAAACTGGTATTTACATTGTTGGCAGTTGCATCATTATCGTTGTCGGTTTTTGCACAAACCTATCAGGAACTATCGGAACGCGGCATAGATTTAATGGAAAAAGATAGCCTTTTACAAGCCGAAGAAGCATTTAGGGAAGCCATGAAGCTTCGGCCAACCGACCCGCACAATGCAATGCTTTTTTCTAATATCGGAATCATTCAGCAGCGAATGGGTAAATACGAAGCTGCCGAAGAATCATTTACTTATGCTTTAAATATTGCCCCCTTCACCATACCTATATTACTAAACCGTGCTACAGTAAATATGGAGTTGGGAAAAAACAACAAAGCATACATTGACTACTGCCAGGTGCTCGACCTGGAAAAAACAAATGTCGAAGCCCTACTTATGCGTGCTTATATCTACATTACACGCAGAGATTTTAATGCTGCCCGTTTAGATTACGACCGTTTATTAAAAGAAGCCCCTCTTCATTATTCAGGAAGATTGGGGTTGGTATCGCTCAATCAAAAAGAAAAAAAGTACACCGAGGCACTCGATATATTAAATAGAATGCTAATTGAATTTCCTCAAGATGCTACCTTATATATGATGAAGGCCGGAATTGAAATAGACATGGAACTATTAGATGTAGCTTTGATTGATTTAGAAGAAGCCATCCGTATAAATCCCGAATCGCCCGATGCATACATCTACCGTGGCGAATTATATCTTCATCAAAACAAAAAGAAATTAGCGAAACAAGATTTTGAACGGGCAATTTCTTTAGGTATTCCAAAATCAGAATTAAGCGAACAACTACAGAAATGTCGTTAACGAATAGCTAAAGGATAAATTTGCCTTACCTGTGTGTACGATTAAATGCCCGCTTATTATTAAAACAGGCTTCGGCTCAACTAAAATATAGATATAAAAATAAGCGAAGTTACCCCTAACACATTAGTCTTCAAAAGATTATTTTAACCTCGTTCGTCTTAACTGTTTATCCTGTTATAAGGCATTTAAGAGGAAGATAATAGCACCTGCAAGATGTAACAATGTTTTTGGAATAACCCAATAAAACGCTTCAATTATTGTTTTGTTCATTGTTCAAAGTTTTTTTTATCGATCGTTAAGAAAAAAAACACACCAAAAAGTTGCACATTAAAAAAAAATACACGAAGTTTGTATCATTAAATAATTCATAAAAGAAACAGAGTATTTACGAGTATTATTTTATACTAACCAGTTAATTATTCAATGAGTGATTTAGAAAACAAAAACCAGGATGCTCCAAAAAAACGCCCTTACAATTTAAGGGAGAAGAAGGAGAAAAAAGCTGCTTACAGATCTTTAATCAGACCAGAATTGGCAGACGAATTGTACGACAAAATCTTGAACATTGTAGTTGTTGAAAAGAAGTACAGAGACCCCAACTATTCTGCTAAAGATTTAGCAAAGGAGCTCAAAACCAACACACGTTATTTATCGGCAGTAGTAAATTCACGTTTTGGAATGAACTACTCGTGCCTGTTAAACGAATACAGAGTTAAGGATGCTCTGCATTTATTAACAGATAAGAGATATGCTGATAAAAATGTAGAAGAAATTAGTGCAATGGTTGGATTTGCCAACCGCCAGTCTTTCTATGCTGCTTTCTACAAAAATGTAGGCGAAACTCCTAACGGATATCGTAAAAAACACGCAAGCAAGAAATAAGAATTGCACAATTCGAGACAGTGAAAAGGAACTACTGCGAAAGGAATTTCATAGTATTTCCTTTTTCTTTTTATACTCCATCCCGAAAACAAAAAAGCATGAACAAGCATTTATTCGTTAAATTAATAGCCGGAGTAACAGCGTTTTCCGGCTTAATTGGTTGTAATAATAAAGAGACTCAGGAAATGAATAATGAATTTAGCTACACTGTAGAACAGTTTGCCGATTTACAGATATTGCGTTATAAAGTACCCGGCTTTGAAGAATTGACTCTTCAACAAAAAGAATTAATATACTATCTTACCGAGGCAGCATTACAAGGAAGAGATATTCTTTTCGATCAAAACGGCAAATACAATCTGGCAATAAGAAAATTGCTGGAAACCGTATATACTAACTATAAAGGTGATAAAAACAATGCCGACTTTGTGGCACTAACCACGTATCTGAAACGTGTATGGTTTTCGAGTGGCATTCATCATCACTACGGAATGGATAAATTTGTTCCCGGTTTCTCGGAAGAGTTTTTAAGAGAAGAAATCCGAAAGGCCGACCAATCGGAGTTACCCTTGTTGGAAGGACAAACTACTGAACAGTTTTGCGATCTTATTTTTCCGGTGATTTTTGACCCAACCGTAATGCCTAAACGGGTAAACCAGGCAGATGGAGAAGATTTGGTAAAAACCTCGGCATGTAATTATTACGATGGGGTAACCCAAACTGAAGCCGAAGAGTTTTATTTAGCCATGAAAGATACCACAAACGCCACCCCGGTATCTTACGGACTAAACAGCCGTTTGGTAAAAGAAGGATCTAAAATATATGAGCAGGTATGGAGAGCCGATGGACTATACGGGCCAACTATTAAAAAGATTATTTCGTGGTTGCAGAAAGCCGAAACCGTGGCCGAAAACAATAGCCAGAAAGCTGTTATTAGTAAACTGATAGAGTTTTATCAAACAGGCGATCTTAAAACATTTGATGACTACTCTATTCTATGGGTAAAAGACCTGGACTCAAGAATTGATTTTGTTAACGGATTTATTGAAAGTTATGGCGATCCGTTGGGGATGAAAGCCAGTTGGGAATCGTTGGTAAACTTCAAAGATCTTGAAGCTACCCGCCGCACCGAACTTATCAGCAATAATGCACAATGGTTCGAAGATCACTCGCCGGCCGATAAGCAATTTAAAAAGGAAGAAGTAAAAGGGGTTTCGGCCAAAGTTATTACAGCTGCTATTTTGGCAGGCGATCTTTATCCGGCAACAGCCATTGGTATCAATCTTCCTAACTCAAACTGGATTAGAAGCGTACATGGTTCTAAATCTGTAACCATTGGCAATATTACCGATGCCTACAATAAAGCCGCCCACGGAAACGGATTCAACGAAGAGTTTGTTTACAGCGATACTGAAAAAGAACTGCTGGAAAAATATGGTGATCTTACCGGAAACCTGCATACCGACCTGCACGAATGTCTGGGACATGGATCGGGGAAACTACTTCCCGGAGTTGATCCAGATGCTTTGAGAGCTTATGGATCGACCATTGAAGAAACCCGTGCCGATTTATTTGGTTTATATTATGTGGCCGATCCTAAGTTGGTTGAGTTGGGATTAACTCCAAATATGGATGCCTATAAATCAGAATATTATTCGTACTTGATGAATGGCTTAATGACTCAACTGGTACGTATTGAGCCGGGTAACAATATTGAAGAATCGCACATGCGTAACCGTCAGCTAATTGCCCGTTGGGTATACGAAAAAGGTGCAGCCGACAAAGTTGTTGAGTTAGTAAAGAAAAACAATAAAACTTATGTGGTTATTAACGATTACCAAAAACTACGTACCCTGTTTGGTGATTTATTGAGAATAATCCAGAAGATTAAGTCGACTGGAGATTTTGAAGCCGCTCGTGATATTGTAGAACAATATGCAGTGAAAGTAGATCCGGCATTGCACAATGAAGTGCTTGAACGATACAAAAAATTAAACCTATCTCCATACAAAGGTTTTGTTAATCCGGTATATGAAGCTGTAACCAATGCTGATGGAAAAATAACCGATGTAAAAGTTACCTATACCGAAGGGTACACCGAACAGATGTTACGATACAGCAAAGAGTATTGAGTTGTGAGTAATGAGTTGTGAGTAATGAGTTGTGAGTAATGAGTATTGAGTAATGAATTACAGGTTTATTTGTTAACTTTGTAGCTCAATACTCATAACTCAATACTCATAACTCATAACTCATAACTCATACTCATATGAACGAACAGATTAAAAACATAAAGGCACAACTCCGCTTATTTATGAATGGAGTTGTGTCTCAAAGCATGCGCGAAAAAGGGCTTAACTACAAATTGAATTTCGGAGTTGAGCTTCCCCGCATTAAAGAAATAGCTGCCGGTTATGAAAAAGATCATCAACTGGCGCAAGCATTGTGGAAAGAAAATATCCGCGAATGCAAAATACTGGCAGGCTTGCTACAACCGGTAGATACTTTCTATCCCGAAATAGCAGATATCTGGGCTGAAGATATCCAAAACATCGAAATAGCCGAGATTACCAGTATGACCCTCTTCCAACACCTGCCTTATGCTCCAGCCAAATCTTTCCAGTGGATTGCCGACGAACGCGAATACATTCAGGTATGTGGTTTCCTTACCATTGCCCGTTTATTAATGAAAAAAGGCGATATGGACGAGCGTGCGGCAGGCGAATTTCTTGATCAAACCATTACTGCCATTTTATCAGGTTCATATCATGTACGCAATGCTGCCCTTACTGCAATGCGTCGGTTTATGGAACATAGCGAAGAAAATGCTTTTGCCGCTTGTCGGCTGGTAGAGGGCTATGCGGATTCTTCTTCCGAATCGGAGCAATTACTTTACAATGCTGTAAAAGAGGTAGTTGATTAATATCTTAAAACGCAGATTAACGCAGATTGACACAGATTAATAATTAAAACATAATCTGCGAAAATCTGCGTTAATCTGCGTTTCTCATCTTGTGTTTCCACAAAAAAGCTTAACTTTGTTGGCCGTAATAAACAAACGCGATGGAAACGCAGAATGTGAAAGAAACAGTAAAGCAGATATTCACCGAATATCTCAAAGCAAACGGGCATCGAAAGACTCCCGAGCGCTATGCTATACTTGATACAATCTACTCTATCGACGGCCATTTCGATATTGACATGCTTTACTCACGCATGATGAATCACGATAAATTCAGGGTGAGCAGAGCAACACTATACAACACTATAATTTTACTGATCAATGCTAAACTGGTAATCAAGCACCAGTTCTCTAACTCTTCCCAATACGAAAAATCATATAACAGAGATACACACCATCATCAAATATGTATGCAATGTGGGAAAGTTACGGAGTTTCAGAATGATGCATTGCAGAATGTTATTGAAACAACAAAACTAAAACGCTTTCAATTGTCGCATTATTCCCTGTATATTTACGGAATGTGCAGCAATTGTGCCAGAAAGAACAAAAGAAAACAATTAAAAAATAAAAAGAAAGATGAAAGTTGATGTTCTATTAGGATTGCAATGGGGAGACGAAGGTAAGGGCAAAGTTGTAGATGTGCTTACTCCACGATACGATGTGATAGCACGTTTTCAAGGAGGCCCCAATGCAGGCCACACCCTTGAATTTGAAGGACAAAAATATGTGCTTCGTTCTATTCCATCAGGAATCTTCCAGGGAGATAAAGTAAATATCATTGGTAATGGAGTAGTTTTGGATCCTGCTTTGTTTAAAGCCGAAGCCGAAGCACTGGAAGCATCCGGCCATAACCTGAAAGAAAGACTCCATATCTCGAAAAAAGCACACCTCATTTTACCTACTCACCGTATACTCGATGCAGCTTACGAAGCAGCCAAAGGCGATGCCAAGGTAGGAACCACAGGTAAAGGTATTGGGCCTACTTATACAGACAAGGTGAGCCGTAACGGATTGAGGGTAGGAGATATTCTTCATAATTTCGAAGAGAAATATGCGCAAACCAAAGCCCGTCATGAAGAGATTCTTAAATCATTGAATTACCAATATGATTTAACCGAACTGGAAAAAGAATGGCTTGCCGCAGTTGAATTCCTCAAACAGTTTACATTGGTAGACAGTGAGCACGAAATTAACAACCTGCTTGTTAACGATAAAAAGGTACTTTGCGAAGGCGCACAAGGAACCATGTTGGATATTGATTTCGGTTCTTATCCTTTTGTAACATCTTCGAATACGATATGTGCAGGAGCTTGTACCGGACTTGGTGTAGCCCCAAACAAAATTGGTGATGTATATGGTATTTTTAAAGCATACTGTACCCGTGTAGGTGCCGGACCTTTCCCTACCGAATTGTTCGATGAAACAGGTGACAAGATTTGTACCCTCGGCCATGAGTTCGGATCGGTAACAGGACGCAAACGTCGCTGCGGTTGGATTGATCTTGTTGCCCTTAGATATGCTATCATGCTGAATGGAGCAACCAAACTGATAATGATGAAAAGCGATGTGTTGGATACCTTCGATACCATCAAAGCATGTGTGGCTTACAAAGTAAACGGTGAAGAAATAGATTATTTCCCTTACGATATTACCGAAGGTATAGAACCCGTATATGTAGAACTGGACGGATGGAAAACAGATATGACTTCTATGAGAAGCGAAAATGAATTCCCCGAAGAGTTCAATGCGTATCTTTCTTTCCTGGAAGAGCAACTGGGAACCCCAATCACCATTGTATCTATCGGACCTGACAGAGCACAGACAATAGAACGTTAGTAGAAGGAGGAGGTAAAGTGAGGTAAAGGAGGTAGAGTAGGTAAAGGAGATAAAGTAACGATGCCGCATGGAAACTTTATCTCCTTTATTTCCTTTATCTCCTTTACCTCACTTTATTTTTGGCAAACAATTTGCATGCTTAATTTGTATAACTATAAAACTAAAGAGTATGACAAGTGTATGGATCATCTTTATTGGAATTGCAGTAGCTAGCTTTCTGGTGCAGCTCAATTTACAGAATAAATTTAAAAAGTATTCTAAAGTACCTGTTTCAAATGGAATGACGGGGCGTGATGTGGCTATGAAAATGCTACGCGATAATGGAATCTATGATGTTCAGGTAATTAGTACCTCTGGCCAATTAACCGACCATTATAATCCGCAGAACAAAACTGTAAACCTCAGTGATGGCGTGTACAACAGCAATAGTATTATGGCAGCGGCAGTAGCAGCACACGAGTGCGGTCATGCAGTTCAGCATGCTCGGGCTTATGCGCCTTTAAAGATGCGTAGTGCATTGGTACCTTTTGTTTCGTATGCGTCGCAATATATGAGTTGGGTGTTGTTGGCCGGAATTATTTTTCTTGAGTCATTTCCCCAATTGCTTTTAGTTGGTATCATTCTGTATGCATCAACAACCCTATTCAGTTTCATAACCTTGCCGGTTGAAATAAATGCAAGTAAAAGGGCATTGGTATGGCTAAATGGTGCAGGCATATCAGATTCGCGCAATCATGCACAGGCCGAAGATGCTTTGCGCTCTGCTGCGTACACGTATGTAGTGGCTGCTTTGGGTTCATTGGCTACACTAATTTACTATATTATGATTTTTATGGGAAGAAGAGATTGATAAAGATACAAAAGCAAAGAAATGAAAGCGCGAAGGCACAAAGGGACTGGTTTTTCCTTTATGTCTTCGCGCTTTCGTGTTTATTAATTTGTCAATTAGAAAAAAGGATGTAATTTTGAGTATGAAAAGAGATATAAAAAGAGAATTATTTGATAGTTTGAAAAAGAACCATGCTTTATGGTCTTTTGAAAAACCAAAGCTTTCTGAAATATCAGACGAACTGCTTATAGAAAAAGTATTACTTCATCTGGATATTCAAGATATTAATAAGCTTTTCCTTATATTTCCAAAAACTAGAATAAAAAATGTCTGGATTAACTCTATTATCCCTTTAGAACCACAATATCACTCATATAATATCTTGTTTAGTACATTGTATTTTGATATTAAAAACCCTCATCGTTATATCAAAGTAAAGACTAACCAACATATTAAATCATTATTATCCAAATCATGAAAAAGAAAACATTTATATTATCGTTTGTACTTCTGTTGGCCATAGTAGCCAATGCCTCGAAAGTAGATACCATATTGGTTAGAAGCACCTCTATGAATAAAGATATACAGGTAGTAACTGTTGTTCCCGATAAAAAAGGAACTTATCCGGTTATTTATTTGCTGCACGGTTATGGCGGCAATGCTAAATCATGGATAGGTTTAAAACCGGAATTGAAGAAAATAGCCGATGAAAAAGGTATTATATTTGTTTGTCCCGATGGCAAAAACAGTTGGTATTGGGATAGCCCCAAAAACTCTTCATACCGTTACGAAACATTTGTAGCCAAAGAACTGATAAGTTATATAGATGCCAATTATCCCACAATTGCAGATCGTAGCAAAAGAGCCATTGCCGGACTTAGCATGGGAGGGCATGGTGCCATGTGGCTATCCTTACGTAACAAAAATGTGTTTGGTGCTGTTGGCAGTATGAGTGGAGGTCTTGATATTCGACCATTCCCCAACAACTGGGAAATGTCTAAACAATTAGGAAAGGAATCCGAAAACAGGGAAATATGGGACGCACATACAGTCATTAATCAGATAGATAACATAAACGATGGTGATCTGGCCATTATTATTGACTGTGGTTATGCCGACTTCTTCTTTGAAGTTAACAATGACTTTCATAAGAAATTATTGAAATATAAAATTCAGCACGACTTTATTGTTCGCCCGGGAGACCACGATGGTCCTTATTGGAAGAATGCAGTAGATTATCAGATTCTATTCTTTGAGAAGTTCTTTAGTAAGAAGAAATGAAAACCAATTTTACAAACTCTTCTTTTTCCTCAGCACCCTCTCCATAAATTCATCTCTATAATTGTTACCAATCATTATCTCGTTCCCTTTTATGTGTACATGATTGTTATCGAATGCATGTATATGTAACATGTTGATTATATACGACTTGCTCACCCTGAAGAAGCTTCCGGCAGGTAATTCCTCGAAGATGTTTTTTAAATTCATTCGGGTAATAAGGCGTTGGTTTTCGCATTGAATAATGGAGTAATCTTTCAGGCCCTCAATAAATAGTATATCCTTGTATTCAACTTTAAAGAACTTCCTGTCCGATTTTATAAATAAATAATCATCCTCTACCAATGCGGTGTTGAAATCTCCCTGTAAAAGAGCATGATACGAAAGAGCCTTGCTTACCGCCTTCTGAAAACGGGGTAATTCTATCGGTTTTACAAGATAGTCTATAGCATCTATATCATAACTTTCAACTGCATACTCGGTGTAAGCAGTAGTAAAAACAACTAAAGTGTTTGCCGAGAGCGAACGGGCAAACTCCAGTCCGGTCATTTTGGGCATCTGTATATCAAGAAAAACCAGATCAACCGGATTGTCTTCCATAAACCGGGAGGCCGACAGGGCACTGTTAAACATTCCCAACAGGGTTAATCCGCCCGTTTCTTCAATCAGTATCTCAATAGCACGTCGTGCAAGAGGTTCGTCATCTACTATAATACAGTTCATGTTTTCTAATATGCCAATGTGACAATATGCCAATGTGACAATGTTTTAATGTGAATTTTAATGTGCCAATATGCTAATGTGCCAATGTGCCAATATGCTAATGTGCCAATATGCTAATGGGAATAATGTGCTAATGTGAATAATATGCTAATGTATGCGCAGCCAATTGGCACATTATTCACATTGGCATATTGGCACATTAGAATATCAGCAAATTTACAACATATTTTGTTTCCTCCTCGCTTAACTGCAAATCATATTTGCCGGG
The DNA here is from genome assembly GCF_010500955.1 of Bacteroides sp. 519. Classification (GTDB taxonomy): domain Bacteria; phylum Bacteroidota; class Bacteroidia; order Bacteroidales; family Bacteroidaceae; genus Bacteroides. The sequence continues at coordinate 54,183 of NZ_QVMJ01000021.1, read as the reverse complement.
AAAGAGTAATTCCAAACGCCGACGAATATTCTTTAGTCCTATCCCACCGGGTTTTATTTGCAGGGAGAAATCAGAAGGTCTGGAATTCTCACACTGAAAATGCAGTTGATTCTCTTTTATAGTAAACTGTAAATGTACAAACGAGGGATGTTCACTATCCTGACTGTGTTTCACTGCATTCTCAACAAAAGGAATAAATAGCAACGGAGGCAGTTGAATATTAGCTATCTCTCCATCAACCTGAATGGTAAAGGTAAAACGGTCTCGGCGAACCTTTTCCAGATTCAGGTAATCAGTAAGAAATTGAATATCCGATGCCAGATAAATTGCATCCTTCGAACTCTCGTTTATCTGATACCGTAGTAAATCTTCCAGTTTATAAAGCATAGACGAAGCTTCTTTCTTCTTGTCTTTAAACAAAGCATGTGCATTGTTCAGGGTATTGAAAAGGAAATGAGGATTTATCTGGTTCCTGAGATATTTTAATTCCGATTGTAGTGTGGCCGATTCCAACTCTGTGATGCGGTGAGAGGATATCAGCCAATAGCGAAACAGCATCATTGTGGTAATACCAGCAAAGAGCAAGCTTATAATAGAAATGGAGGACAATATATTGATTAGTAAAAAGCGGTTAGCTATTTTACTGATTCCGTCGAAAAGAGAATAATAATTAGCTTGGATAAAAATCAGTACGCCTATGATAAGCAATATCATGGCAGCAATAAAAAGTATATAATAGAGATATTTATTCTTTAACAATAAATGCGGAACAGCAACCATAGCATTGAGATATTGTGTTCCGATAATAAAAATATTGTAAAGCGCTATGCTTATTATTGATATTGTTAACTCACTCCCGAAATTGGGTATATTTACAACAAGATCGGTAGATAAGATAGCTAACACCAAAATAAAAGCCAAATGTCGCTGTACCCTGTAACGGGGCGAGAGTATAAAGTTGATAAATAAACGTTCTACTTTTTTCATATCCATTCGTCCTGTTTGAGGGTTAGAGATATTTTATGACCTTCGGGAATAATGAAAGGCGGCGGTAACATCTCGATTGAATAACCATTGCCAAACAGAACATTTAACCGTTGCCTGATGGAGTTAAATTCTTCGCCATTGGTGTCGGCTTTCATATCGCCTGTACAGGTAAATATAAGATTATCTCCCTTCTGAATATTGAATGACAGTAAGAGATTTGCATGGTCCATACGGTTTTTTATTCCACCTATAAGTTGTCTTACAAAGGGGATAAAGAGTATAGGCGGAACAAGGATTAACGAGGAGTTACCTTCTATCCGGATTTCGAATTTCAGTTTTTCATAATACAACTGTTCCAGCTGCAAATAATCGGTGAGAAACTGTATCTCGGATGTAAGGAACACCTCATTGCGGTTACTGTCGTAAAGCTGATACCGCAACAGCTTGCTGAATTTTATCAATACAGCCGATGCTTCAACAGGGTTTGTTTCGCCTATAAAGGCTATACGATTTAGGGTATTGAACAAGAAACCGGAGTTAACCTGCTGTTTCACACGTTCTACTTGTGTTTGCAAATGTTCTTTTTCCAGTTGTCCGGCCCGCTGATTGTCGTTTATCCAGTTTCGCAACAACAGTGTTGCTGTACAACCGGCAAAAGCTATGTAGGTAAGGAAATAGTTACCTAATAAATCGAGTATAAATATATAGTTATTGTTAAAGTTATAGGTTGGTTCTACAGATATTCCCATCATTTCGTAGGCTGTATCTTCCAGGATAGATTGCGAAGCCAGCATACAGAGAATAAGAAGGGATAACACAAAAAAATAACTGAAGTATTTGTGGGTAAACATATACCTGGGCATCAGGTAATACATATTAAAATAAACCGGAATGAGGTATGTTAGCAACAAAAAGAATGCATAAATTGTAAATACACCTGTTCCCAAGACCTCAAAATGATCAAATGGCAAAGCATAGTTCAGGGTAATGAACGACACTATTACTATCAGTAACAAATGTCGAAATACCCTGTAATGCTTGTCAACAAGAAATTTATATAATAATGTTTGGTTCATTAAAATATCCACTGAATGCCTGCTGTATAACCTATATGTAATTGTTGCAATCTGTCGTCCTTAAACTTTGTCCAGATATCACCACCAGGAAACATATTCTTATTAGAAACATCATCTGTATTCATATAATTGATACTTGGTCCTGCAAATATTTCCAGATTTGGCGTAAACTTGAAAGCAGGAAGAATACTGAAAGATGATTTATTTAAGAATTCGTCCGAGGAAGACATATTCATAAATTGGCTTTTAAGTTCAGCATTAATCCTGAAACGGTTTACAACAGGGATGTGTGCACCAAAACCACCTTCAGCAACATAGTGTTTATGATTGGATTTATGATTGTAACCAACTCCCAGGATACCATATAATACTCTACCACCCGACCGGAAAGAAGCGATTACACTTCCGGTTTCGTCGTACGTAACCCCTACACTCATTTCACCGTTCTTAATAATGTTTATCAAGCCGATGGGATAGTCACTGTTTTCGGCAATGTTAACCAATCCGGCAAACTGAACGCCTTTTACATTCTTTGCAATATTTACCAATCCGGCAAACTGGAATCCTTGAAAATCTTTTGCCGAGTTAAATAAACCAGCAAACTGGATACCACTATACTCTTTTTTTATAGTATTGGCCAGTCCGCCAAACTGAAATCCATAACCATTGTCTGCCAGATTATACAGTCCTGCAAATTGAATTCCACGGGTAGTGTTGCCGGTTCTGTTAAACAATCCTGCAAATTGAAATCCGTTGGCGTCATTACCAATGGTGTTTAAAAGCCCAGCAAACTGAACACCAGATGCATTGTTATGAATAATGTTAGCCAGTCCACCAAAAGTGAAATACTTTTCATTTTTAGAAACACCTGCAAGTATATTAAATGAAACGCCATTGGTGTATTCGGCTGCTTGCGAACCATGTGTGCTTAAAGGAGGAATAAAGCTAACATGAACTGCCGATGTTTTTTCGTTGGTTTGTGCCAGAGCAGAAGCTAAAGTAAAGCAGCACAGTATCGCTGCCAAAATAGATTTCTTCATTATTGAGTTTATTAGTTTGTTTGAAACTGAGTTTGTTTTTAATCCGGATGCTGCAAAGGTAGGTAATTTATTAAACCGCAATTTGGAAAATATACCAAACACATGATTTATGATACGAAAGTTGGAAAAGAAACAAATGAATCACCATTTTGTGCCAAGCCATTTGCAAATCGAAATATAAATACCGATATTCGCAAAGCATTTTGTTTATAGCATCGAAATTCTAAGTAACCGATAGAATTTAATACATTATGAAAACAATATTACTGCTTTTCTTACTATATATTATCATACCTCAACACACATTTGCTAGAGACGAATATACTCTTTCAAACATAAGCTATCCCCAAGGTTTGTCTAGCAGTGCTGTAATTTCCATCTATCAAGACAACGAAGGTTTTATGTGGTTTGGAACATACGATGGGCTTAACCACTTCGATGGTAAAAACATGTATGTATACCGTACCGACTCTAAACAAGGGCTGTTAAACAATTCAATATATTCGGTAAATGGTGCCGATGATGGATGTGTATGGATTTCTACCACTGTAGGTATCAATCGCTATTCTATAAAAGAACGCCGGATTACGGGTTCTTATAAAAACTTTGAAACAGAGTTCAGGTTATGTTCAAACCGCCAGGGAAATACCTGGGTAATTGATAAACAAAAAATCTATTATTTTAATACACTGTTGCAAAGCTTTGAACAAGTGCACGGTAAGGACAATATTACATTTGCCGGCAATCTGTCTTTTGTTGACGAAAGTGGTAATCTATGGCTGTTCTCTCCCACCGATAATACTGTTTACAAATATCGGATTGATAATTTTAATGTCGAAAACCCCTCTTTTTCATCCATCCGAACCAATATACACCAAAAAAGGATTATATATACCTTCTTTCAACGAGGCAACCTGAATTTTATTGATGAAGACAATAATCTCTTTCTTTTCGACCTTGAGCGTAACACAAAAATATACATACGTAATGTAGCCGAACTAACCCGCAAGTATGGTACAATTATAGGTATTGTTTCCTTCTTTGAGGACATTATCATTGCATTTGTACAAAACGGATTGGTAAAACTCGAAGCCGCATCTCACTATAACGAAACAATAATAGACCGCAGCCTTCGAATATTTTCTGTGTATCGTGATCCGGTGCAAGATATAATATGGTTTGGAACAGATGGACAAGGCGTTATGACCTATTCTAAAAAGCATTCGCTGGCAACGCACATTATGCTACGCGACCTGCAACCCAAGTTAACCCGCCAGGTTCGCTCCATCTATACTGATAAAAACGGTGATCTATGGTTTGGCACAAAGGGCGACGGACTGATTCGTATTCAAAACTATGCCACTTTTCAACCCGAACAGAAATCACAGGAAGTACACGTATATCTCCCGGGATTAAAGCAAAATATTGCTCAATACAACAGAGATTTAAACGAATTTCAGATATTTAGAATAATTCCCAGCCAATACATGAATGGCTTTTGGCTAGCCACAGCAGATAAACCGGGACTATTCTATTATTCGTACAATAAAGATGAAGTTATACCTGTAACCGGAAACACAGAATCATTAAAAAGAATACACCAAGTATACGAGGAAAATGATTCAACCCTATGGGCTGCTACTGCCGGCGGAGGTTTGTGCAAAGCTGTAATTAAAACAACAGGGAACAATATCGAAGTATTGCATGTACGGCAATCACTTTTCAAAACCAATGGTAAAGAAATCAACGACTTTTTCCCAATGGTAAACCAAGGCGATTCTATTTTGTGGCTTGGAAGCCGAGGCATGGGACTTGTGCGTTTTAATACTCGAACCTGGGAATACAAAGTTTACGAAATCAGCAACAAAGAAAAGCCTGCTCTCAATGATATTCTTTCCATACATAAAAAAGAGGATTTCTTTTACCTCGGAACATCTGCCGGATTAGTAAAGTTGAGTTTTGATAAAAAAGGGAATCCAATTACATTCTGCATAGATCGTCAGAATGGATTGCTTAACGACATGATACATGGCATTTTAGAAGACGATAATGGTTATCTTTGGCTAAGCACAAACAAGGGTTTGGTAAAGTACAGCCCTACCAACAATGCTTGTCATGCCTTTTATTATACCAATGGCTTGCAGATTGGTGAGTTCAGCGACGATGCCTATTATCAATGTCCTTATACAGACAATCTGTTTTTTGGTGGGGTTAACGGATTACTGTACCTTGAACAAGAGCGCATGAACGAAATGGAATACTTTCCCGAAGTACGTTTCCGCGATTTAGTTCTGGGTATGGAAACCGTAAACTTCTACGATTATTATAACGAAAAAAACAACCGGCTTTCACTGAAAGGCAAAAGCGTTACCTTTTCCCTGTCTTTCATTGCCCCCGATTATATAGAAGGCAACAACTTTGAGTATTCTCATTGTTTAGAAAAGAAAGGAAAAGGAGAATGGTCGGCTTTTAGTTCGGACAACAATCCTATATTCCAGTCCATAACCCCAGGCGAATACATTTTAAAGGTAAGATACAAAAAAGATGTATTCGATAAGGAGTACAAAACGTATGCACTCAATATCAGCATCCTCCCTCCCTGGTATCTGTCGTTCTGGGCCATCGTTATTTATATACTCACAGCTGTTGTTATTGCAATTTATCTGATCCGGTTAGGAAAAAAATACTATAGCCGGGAACGGTTAATAAAGGAATTGATGAAGCACGAAAATTCAAACACCACTCCTGGTAATACATCTGCGCAATTCCATGACTCATCCAATTCATTTGCAACCATTTACCGTATGTGCGGACAGCTTTACCGCTTTAAAGACATGCCTTCCGAATATTATAAAATGCTGGATATCATTCACGAAAAAACAATCGCTTTTGCATTTAATAACGGAGGAATGGCAAACAACCTTCCTCCGATAGAGAATCTTCTTGTTGAATTCCCTGTTTACGGAGAAATTAATCCGGAAGAAACATCCACACACATCATACGGTTGTTAATTCAACGTGGGTTTAATGATTTATCTGATAATGACATAAACATAGACGATACGCCTGTATACTTATCGCAAACCGGACTTCAATATATATTGTACCATATATATTCGGAGGCTATGAATCACAAAACACGCTTCCCGTTGCAATTAAAAGGCCGGAAAATTGATAGCAAATTCAATCTGGAACTGGTTTTACCCTCGCAGGTTGCGCAAAGGTTAGTACAAAATTTAACTGGCAGTAACGATGATGTTTCAAGGTATAACAATGACTTTAACAACACATTATTTTTCTTGTTATGCCGCAACGCCATCAAAAAAATGAAAGGAACCATTGCCTTTACCGATACTGGCCTGAATATTGAACTGCCCATACATTTGCCCAAAGAGCAACCTTTAGCCACCAACGAAAACAAGAAAACGATTTTATTACTCGAAGATAAAGACGAAATGAGATGGTTGATTGGTGATATACTGGGAAACGATTATACCATTATTCATGTACAAACAACTCAGGCAGCCTTCAATTACCTGAGCAAAAACACACCCGATGTTTTCTTGGCCGACACGCAGATTTACCTGGAAGGAGAACACAAATTTATTCAGTATGTACAAACCAATAAAGGCCTCTTGCTTAAAACAGCATTCATACCTATGATTACCTGGAAAGCTGCGTTGGTTACCAAAAACGACTTTCACCAATTAATAGATGGATTTGTGATAATGCCCTACAATATACTTTTTATCAAAGAGATTCTGTATATGGCCATAGAGCGCGGATCGCAAAAAACAAAGATTATTACAGATACTGCGGGCGAAATGGATAACGGGTTTATATGTAAAACACCCGAACAAGCCGGATTTGCCAATGAGTTAATACGTTTATTTGAAAACAACCTCTCGAACGAGGAGTTTGGAGTTCCCTATATTTCTAATCAGATGTCGATTAGCCCCCGCCAGTTTTATCGTCGTTTTAAAGAAATATCCGATTTGTCGCCCAGCGATTTTATTAAGAATTACCGATTAGAGAAAGCTGCCCGTTTACTGCAAACAACAGATTGGACCATTCAAAAGGTTATGACTGAGGTTGGTTTCCTGAGTCGGTCTTATTTCCACCGGGAGTTTACCGCACGTTTTGGTACAACACCCAAAAGTCATCAGCGGCAAAGTCCGGCAGAAGAGGAAGTATAGAAGAAGTTAAAAAGGCAAGGGGTCTTCATTAGCTGCCCCAAAAGGATTATCAGCTGGCATAGGTGGCGGTACCGGAGGTATACTATTCATTCTTGAACCAAGAATGGCACCTTCATCCGGCGATGGCACAACCAGGTCCTGATCCGGATTCTGGAAACGGGCAAACTCGCCTTTAAATCGCAGTAAAACATCGCCGGTAGCACCATTACGATGCTTGGCAATGATAATTTCTGCCATTCCACGTAAATCTTTTCCGTCCTCGGTCTGAAATATCTTGTAATATTCGGGACGGTGAATAAAGCAAACCATATCGGCATCCTGTTCAATGGCTCCCGATTCGCGTAAGTCACTTAACTGCGGACGTTTACCTTCGATACCTTCGCGACTTTCTACCCCACGATTTAACTGCGACAATGCTATGATAGGAATGTTTAGTTCTTTAGCCAACCCTTTTAATGAACGCGAAATGGTACTTACCTCTTCTTGGCGGCTACCAAAAGACATACCACTGGCATTCATTAGCTGAAGGTAGTCGATAATAATCATCCTTACCCCATGTTCGCGAACCAAACGGCGTGCCTTTGTTCTTAATTCAAATACAGATAAAGACGGGGTATCGTCAACATACAAGGGGGCATCAATCAAATCTTTTAATTTGTAATCCAGCTGTTGCCACTCATAAGGTGCTAATTGTCCGCTTTTAATTTTCTCCCCCGGAATCTCACAAACGTTCACTATCAAACGGTTTACTAGCTGAACGTTACTCATTTCGAGAGAGAATACTGCTACCGGATTTTTAAAATCAACAGCTATATTACGTGCCATAGATAACACAAATGCGGTTTTACCCATCGCCGGACGGGCGGCAATGATTATCAAGTCGGAGTTTTGCCATCCTGAAGTCATTTTATCCAGACCGGTAAATCCACTTTCCAAACCACTTAAACCATCGGTACGGGCGGCTGCTTTTTGCAGTAAAGCATAAGCTTCGTTAATAACCGGATTGATTTGCGTGTAATCCTTCTTCATATTCTGCTGAGAGATTTCGAATAGATTACCTTCGGCCTCCTGCATTAAATCGTCCACATCGAGTGTTTCATCAAACGCTTTGGTTTGAATGTTGCTGGTGAATGAAATCAACTCGCGTGCCAGATGTTTCTGAGCAATAATACGTGCATGGTATTCAATATGTGCAGAAGATGCCACCCTGCTACTAAGCTGGGTTATGTAGAAAGGGCCACCTACTTCTTCCAGATCGCCTCTTTTCCGAAGTTGTTCGGTAACAGTAAGTATATCAACAGGTTCCTGTTTAACTGCCAAATCGGTTATTGCAGCATATATCAATTGGTGATGGTGTTCGTAAAAAGATTCGGCTCTTAATATTTCACTAATCTGTGCATACGCATCTTTTTCAATCATTAAAGCACCAAGAACGGCTTCTTCAAGTTCTCTGGCTTGCGGTTGAACTCGTCCGTAATCATTCACAGATTGTGGTTTGTTTCTGTAGTTTCTTGGATTTCTTTTTCTGTCTGCCATATTGGGGTTTCTGTTATTTCTTTTAGGGAGTGCAAAGATAGTATTACCAACTCTATTTAAAAGGAGATTCGCTACATATTTATCAATTGAGTATGAACAGTTCACTGTTTATTAATTGCTTTTTTTATTCTAACTTTGTAGCAAGAAAATAAATTCATAATTAAATAGTTGCGATGATTACTTTTCCAAATGCAAAAATCAATCTGGGGCTTAATATTGTAGAAAAACGTCAGGACGGATATCATAACCTGGAAACTGTATTTTATCCCATTCCATGGGAAGATGCATTGGAAATAGTTGAAAACCCACACAGTCGTACTTCAAAATGTGTATTAACGCTTTCGGGTAAGGTAATACCCGATTCTCAGGAAAACCTGGTTGTAAAAGCCTATAATCTTCTTGATAAAGATTTCAATCTACCTAATATCGATATCTATTTATATAAAAATATTCCCCTGGGAGCCGGGTTGGGTGGAGGATCGGCCGATGCTGCGTTTATGCTCAAAACACTCAATACCACATTTAACCTCAACCTATCCGACGAGCAACTCGAAAACCATGCTGCTCAACTGGGTGCGGATTGTGCCTTTTTTATTAAGAACCAACCCGTATATGCCGAGGGAATTGGAAATATCTTCACTCCTATTACACTGAGTATGAAGGGGTATCAGATTGTTATTATAAAACCGGATATCTTTGTATCTACCAAAGATGCTTTTTCAAATATTAAAGTTCAAAAGCCATTGTGCTCTATTAAAGATATCATAAAACAACCAGTCGAAACATGGAAAGATTGTTTGGTGAACGATTTTGAGTTCAGCGTGTTTTCAAAATATCCGGAGATAGCAACCATTAAACAAATGTTCTACGATAGTGGGGCTATATATGCCTCAATGAGTGGGTCGGGTTCTTCGGTCTACGGCATTTACAGTCCCGGATTCAATATACCGGAAATAAAAAAAGAGGGCATGGAATATTTCTATTCTACCCTCTTTTAAATAAAATTTTGAACCGCAGAGTTACGCGAGTTACGCAGAGTTTTTATTACGATGCCGCAGGAAAACTTAAAACTCCGCGTTACTTGCGTAACTCTGCGGTTCAAAATCTCAATACGTAAATCGGATACCTGCTTGCAGATTAAAATTGAATGGAGTTTCTTTACGTATTGTTTCTATGTCGGTTCCATCGTCAAAGAAATAAGAAACACCCGGTTCTACATATAAACCTATTTGCTTACTAAGGTTGTATTGTGCACCTACACTTCCATTCAACGAAAATTGAAGCGGTTTATCATCAATATCTTTATCAAGCCTTTTGCCATAAACACATTTTTCAATCATGCCCCCGGCCGATAAATAGACTGTAAAGTTCTTCGACTTCACAAAATCCCAGTTTCCGCGTAGTGGTATTCCAATATAATGCAATTTTTGCTCACCTTTGGTTTCGCCTTGCTGTCCGTTTTGGTAAATATCCGATTTTAAGAATGTATAAGTTAACCCGGTTTCAACAGAAAAAGCATTTGTTATTTCTTTACGCAAAGAGAGTCCTACGGTTATAGGGATATGATTTTTTTGTCTCTCGGATTCGGCAATCTGGGCAGTTCCTTCCTTATAAACCAGGTTTTTATCCGACAAATCAACATAACCTGTTGAATTGGTTGAAACAGTAGAAAGTGCCTCGACCGATAATGACGATGTTGATCTTATAATCGGACTGTTCTGGTCGTTATCTAACAATGAAGTTGTTCCCGAATTAACAGACAATCCTATGGCCCACTTCTTTCGTGAAGTGCTTTGATTTACAATAGGCGTATGATTTTCTAAATCCGTTCTCTTGCCTGTATTTCTTTTGCTGTTATCTTTTTCAGCTGCAAGGTTATTGCTATCGTTGTCTGGGGTTTGGGGTTCCCGATTCCCCGTTTCATCTTTTTCATCGCCATCAATTTGGGGTTCGGTTATTCTATTTTCTTCCTCACCAATAACCCTGGACAACTTATTTGCCAAAGCAATATATTGTTTGGGCGTTGTTTCTTTTGCTGGTGTTAACTGCTCTGCAACACTCTCTTGTTGAGGGGTTACTGGTATTACATCGGGTATGGATGTTACCACAGGAACATCTGTTAAACGAACATTATCGGCAACAGGGGTATGCAGAAAATAATAACTTACTCCGGATACGGCCAGTAATAAAACCGCAGCAGCAACTCCCCACCATCTGTATGGCTGGATTTTGCGTTCAACCGGAGGTGATAGCTCCTTATCTATTCTGTTCCAAACTCCGGGTGGAGCAGGTTCATTGTAATCCTGAAGCATCTCTTTCATCTTCTTCATCCACAATTCATCATCCTGTTTCATATTACATTATATTTATGTTTCATTATCAATATCAACAATTAGGCGTTTGCCATATACTCTTTTATTTTCTTAGCCAATGCCGTTTTTGCACGAAACAATTGGGATGCCGATGATTTCTCATTTATACCCAACATTTGCGCTATTTCTTTGTGTGATTTATCTTCGAAAGTGTATAGATTGAATACGGTACGATAACCTTCCGGAAGTTCACTTATAAATTTCAGCAAAGTGTCCTGAGGTATTGTTTCAACATCCGATGCGTCGGGTTCATATATATCCGAAACCTCTTCTATTTCGATAGTGCTTTTCAGTACATCGTTTTTCCGCAACGTTTGCAATATCGAATTTATAAGTACTCTTTCCATCCATGCCCGCAGAGAGCCTTCGCCTCTCCATGTAAATTTATCAAACGAGGAGTACATTTTGAGAAATCCATCGTGTAGCATGTCTTGTGCAGTATCTCTATCACCTGTATATCGGAGGCATATCCCAAACATACATCCGGAAAACCGCTCATATAGTTCTTTGCGGGCCCGGTTGTCGCCTGCCCTACAAAGATTAGATAGCTCGAATTCTTCCATTCCTCTATACACGTGTTTATTACTTAAATACATCAGCAACAAAAATACTGCATGTTGTTATAGCTTTTTTCTGCTTTTTCATTATTTAACACAGAGGTATGCAGTATTTAAACTATCGTAGTGTTTAATGAGTATTGAACAAACGTATATAGTGTAAAATTTAGATTGATAAGATGAAAAAGATGAAAAATAGTTGGATTGGTTTTGTTTTAGCTTTAATCCTGATTCCGTTTACACAGTCGTGTAGTGATCTTGATTCGGATTATTCCAGTTATCCCTGGATAGATGCCGAAGGATATTCCATTGCAACGATCCATTCCATTGAAAATGATGATAAATATTATTTTTTACTTGATGGCGGACAAAAACTATACCCAAGTGATATTTCAAGAATAAGTAGCACCTATAAGTGGGAAGTGGGTCAAAGAGCTATTATATTCTTTAATCTGTTTGAAGAAGAAATAACCGGATACGATTACAATGCCGAGCTTATATTTATAAGTAATGTGCTTACCAAAGATATTATTCCATTAACAGAAGCAACTGCCGATAGTATTGGTGATGATAAGATTAATTTAACCAGAGCTTGGTTTGGAGGGAATTATTTGAATTTTGAATTCCAATTTCAAGGAACCCGGAACCCTAAAGAATTGCACATGGTTAATTTGGTACGTAACGAAACAAGTAAGGCAGTTGAAGACGATAATTATATCGTACTTGAGTTAAGGCACAATGCATACGATGATTATCCTCAGGAAATACTTAATGGTATTGTTTCGTTCAAGTTAGCATTAACAAACGAAGAACTTGAAAAATATAAAGGAATAAAGGTTCGTACAAATTCTATTTATAACGGAATACAATACGACATCTGTTCTTTTGATAAATTAAATATAAATCAAATGTCGGGCACTCAAACTAATATGTCCGAAGTGCAATAATCCCCCAACATATTATTTATATCTATGGCGCGGATCAGGCTTTGGCTTGATCCGCTTTTTTATATGTATTTCTCTTTTTATTCTATTGCAATTACAAAATTCGCTATATAGTTCAAGGGGTCGAAGCTATATAGCTCGAGGGGGCTGTGCTATATAGAACAAGAGGGCCGTGCTATATAGACCGAGACTGCTCTTCTATATAGCTTGCGCAGAAACCGCTGTTGTTATAAGTCGCATGTAAGATTATTAACGTTGTTTAAATAAATATCTAAAAGAAAAATAATACATTTGCCTTGTAAACAATTTAAATTATCGCGATCAAAGATGATTATAAATCTCATTACTTTTAGTTCTATTCTAAACAACAATGACGATGTAACAGCAGGTCATGAAACCATTTTAAATGAATTAAAGAAACATTATAGTGTAAACCTAGTCAATTACAAGGACATAGATAAGCTTAGTAAGGATGACTTCAGCCTGGTATTTATTGCTACCGGAGGTGTTGAAAGAAAAGTGATGAAATGTTTTGAATCCCTGCCCAAACCGGTAGTTCTGCTGGCCGACGGGAATAAAAACTCATTAGCTGCTGCCCTTGAAACATCAGCATGGTTTCGGTCGAGAGGTATGAAAAGTGAAATCCTTCACGGTGATCCTGAAACCGTACTAAAACGTATCGACTTACTGGTTAATTCATTTTTAGCACAAAGAGCACTTGAAGGAACCCGCATTGGCGTTATCGGCGCACCCTCTTCCTGGCTTATTGCAAGCAATGTAGATTATCTTCTGGCAAAAAGACGTTGGGGTATTGAATATGTAGATATCTCTTTAGATCGTGTATACGAATACTTCGATCAGATAACCGACGATGAAGTAGGCGAAGCCTGTGCCGAATTTGCAGCAAAAGCAAAAGCCTGTAAAGAAGGATCGCCGGAAGATATATTAAAAGCCATGCGTTTGTACAGAGCTTTACGCAGGATATGCGACGAAGAGAACCTGAAAGCCATAACCTTAAGCTGTTTTAAACTGATTGAACGCACAGGAAGCACTGGCTGTCTTGCTCTTTCACTGCTGAACGACGAAGGTATCCTGGCCGGATGCGAAGGCGATCTTCAATCTATATTTACACTATTAATAGCAAAAGCAGTAACTGCCGAAACAGGATTCATGGCAAACCCATCTTCGGTAAACACTATTAATAATGATATTGTATTAGCTCATTGCACAATTGGTACAAAACAAACCAACCAATATATTATCCGCAATCACTTTGAAACCGAAATGGGAATAGCCATTCAGGGATTGTTACCTATTGGAGAGGTTACTGTTTTGAAATGTGGTGGCGAATCGTTAGACGAGTATTTTGTATCTTCCGGTTTCCTCAACGAAAACACCAGCTATATAGATATGTGTCGTACCCAAGTACGTGTAAGGCTGGATTCTCCTGTAGATTATTTCCTGAAAAGCCCTTTAGGAAATCATCATATTCTACTTATGGGAAATCATGTAGAGGTATTACATGAATTTCTGCAAATGAACTCTTGTAAACAAGTTAGTAGTTAGTAGCTAGTAGTTAGTAGCTAGTAGGTTGCTAAACAGAATCTAACACTACTAGTCACTAACTAGCCACTACTAACTACTAGCTACTAACTACTAGCTACTAACTACCAAACCAATGAACGATTACAAAATTCTTGTTGTTGACGATGAAGAGGATCTTACCGAGATTCTGAAATTTAATCTTGAGAATGAAGGATATGCAGTAGATACTGCTAACTCGGCAGAGGAAGCTTTAAAAATGGATCTTGTTAGCTACGATCTATTACTGCTCGATGTTATGATGGGCGAGATATCCGGCTTTCGCATGGCAAGCATGCTGAAAAAAGATAAAAAAACCGCCCATATTCCTATTATCTTTATAACTGCCAAAGATACCGAGAACGATACTGTTACCGGTTTTAATGTAGGAGCCGACGATTATATATCGAAACCATTCTCGTTACGCGAAGTTATTGCACGGGTTAAAGCTGTATTGAAACGTACAACCAAAGAAAAGAATGAAAAGCTACCCGAACAACTTATTCACGAAAACCTTGTTATTGATATAGGCAAAAAGAAGGTTGACATTGATAATGAAGAGGTGGCTTTAACCAAAAAAGAATTTGAAATTTTATTTCTACTTCTTAAACATAAAGGAAGAGTATTCTCTCGCGAAGATATACTCAGCAATGTGTGGCCAGACGAGGTATATGTTTTAGACAGAACCATTGATGTAAATATTACCCGCTTACGAAAGAAGATTGGTAAATATGGTAAATGCATAGTAACCAGATTAGGGTACGGATATTGTTTCGAAGCTAAATAAAAGCATTGATATGCAAGAATACAAGAAATGCACTTTGACTTTTGGAAAAAAGCTGTTCGTCTCTATATTAGGGCTGTTTCTTGTATTTGTAGCAAGTTTTTTTCTGTTTCTGCACTTCACCGAGAAAGATCATAAAATAGAACTGCTTGCCAATAAGTTGCAAAATCTCAATGAGAATATAAACATCAGAATCCAAACTATGCCCGATGCAGATCTTAAGCATTATCTTAAATTGGTTTGCTCGAGTGAATTACGCCTGACAATATTAAATCCGGATGGTGATATATTATATGATAATATTTTGAATTACACCGATTCGGTTATTAATTTATCGGACCGGCATGAAATACAAGAAGCCCTTAAAGACGGACGAGGAACCGATGTAAGAAGAGCATCCCAATTCTTAGATGTTGACTACTTTTTTTCTGCAACAAAATATAATGATTACATAATCAGAACGGCTGTTCCTTATTCCGATAAATTAGTTGAAACATTAAAAGCCGAATATCATTATTTGTGGTATGCCATGCTATTAGCAATAATTCTTATTTGCATCTTCTATCGGGTTACTAATAAGTTAGGAATTTCAATTAATCAGTTAAGGCAGTTCGCTATCCATATTGATAAGAACGAACCGTATGATGACATACTGAAAAACATCTCGGACGATGATGAATTAGGTGAGATTTCGCAACATATCATCCGCATTTATCAACGATTGCACGACACCAAGGAGGCATTGTACATTGAGCGCGAAAAACTTATTGCTCACTTACGAACATCGCAAGAAGGACTTGGCGTTTTTGAAAAAGATAAAACAGAGATATTGGTTAACTCTCTTTTTAACCAATACGTTAATATTATTTCGGACAAACCTTTAGAGAAAGCAGAAGAGGTTTTTGATATACCCGAGTTTCAGCCAATTACCAATTTTATTCAAAAAGCACTGAAGAGAGCAAGGAAAAGCGAATTACGAAGAAAGATCAGTGTACAAAAAAACGGCCGGATATTTTTAATCCGTTGCATAATCTTTCAGGACATGAGTATTGAAGTTTCAATAAATGATGTTACACAGGAAGAACAACAAAGTTTGGTTAAACGGCAACTTACACAAAACATTGCTCACGAACTTAAAACACCTGTCAGTAGCATTCAGGCTTATCTCGAAACAATTGTAAGCAATCCCGATATTCCACCAGAAAAAGCTAAGATGTTTCTGGATCGTTGTTATGAGCAAAGTAACCGCCTCGCGCGCTTGCTAAGGGATATATCTGTATTAACACGTATGGACGAAGCTACCGATATGATTGAAATGGAAAAAGTAGACATTTCAGTGCTGGTAGCCACTATCATTAACGAAGTAGCACTGGATTTAGAGAAAAAACAAATAACCATTATTAATCATCTTAGTAAGAAGCTGGTAATCAGGGGGAATTATTCTCTTCTCTATTCTATTTTCAGGAATCTGATGGATAACTCAATTGCTTACGCAGGTAATAATATCCAAATTATAATTAATAATTTCCGTGAAGATGAAAATTATTATTACTTTCGCTTTGTGGATACAGGTGTTGGTGTTGATGCAGAACATCTTCAAAGGATCTTTGAACGCTTTTACAGAATTGATAAAGGGCGTTCGCGCAAACTTGGCGGCACCGGGTTGGGATTGGCAATTGTAAAGAATGCAGTGCTTATTCATGGAGGCAACATATCTGCAAAGAAAAGTCAAAGTGGTGGTTTAGAATTTATTTTCACCCTCAGTAAAGACAGATAATTTAAAATTCAATTCAACATTATTATGAAGAATATAATTAGCTATTTATTTATTTGCTTTGTATCATTTTGTGCTTGTAAAAACAGCAATGCTTCAAGCGCTAACTCACAATCAGAAACTACCGAAACCCAAACAGATAGTTTGAAATTCCAAATTCCGGATGTTCCACCCATGTACGGCACTCCCGAACAACGGGCCGAATATCTGGCTAACCACTACTGGGACAACTACGATTTTACCGACACCTGCTATCTTAATAAAGATATAACCGAACAAGCATGGGTCGATTTTATTCAGCTATTAAACTTTATACAATTAAACGAGGCGCAGAATGCAGTTAAAAGCATGTATAAGAAAGCCGAACAAAAAAGAATCACATTCAATTATTTCACCGAGCTAGCCGAGAAATACTTGCGTGACCCCAATTCGCCTGTCCGGAACGAGGAATACTACATCCCTGTGCTCGAAACAATGATTGCTTCGGACTCGCTATTGGATATGGAAAAGATACGTCCCAAAGACAGACTACAACTGGCACTTAAAAACCGTCTTGGAACAAAAGCGTTAGATTTTACTTATACGCTTGCTAATGGCAAACAGGCAAAAATGCACAGTTTAAAAAGCGATTACATATTGCTTTATTTCCATAACCCCGGATGCCATACTTGTGGAGAGTACACCAGAATAATGAAAAACTCCATGTTAATCAATCACCTTTTAGATCAAAAGAAACTTACTATTCTATCTATTTATCCCGACGAGGAAGTTGATGAATGGAAAGCCCATTTGCCCGAACTGTCAAGTAGTTGGATTAATGGATACGATAAAGAACAGGAACTTATGATTAAAAACTCATATGATTTAAAAGCCATTCCAACACTTTATTTATTAGATAAAAACAAAAACGTTTTATTAAAAGACGCAGTTATTGAAGCGGTAGAAAAATATTTAAACCAAATTGTATCGGACAATTAAAAAAACTTTCTACCTTTGCGGCGCATTGGTTCACCAAACCCTGTACAGGGTTGTGATTAAAAGGGAATCGGGTGAAAATCCCGAACAGTCCCGCTGCTGTAAGTTTCATTAATGTTGTAAGCAAACACTATTACCACTGGTTTAAACCGGGAAGGTGCTTACCAACAGAAACAAGTCAGAAGACCTGCCATGCGCTATTATTAATCAAATGCTTTCGAGGAAAGAGCATCTGGGTTATGAATAAAAACAACGCATCAACAAGGTTTTTGTATAGCATTATAAGCATTTGCATGCTTATTGCTTCTTCATCTGTATCTGCACAAACAGCACAGGTAGATACTGCACGTATATACAACATTCCCGAAGTTATTATTTCCAACCATTTGCAAACCCGTGAAGTACGGGCAGCAGCCCCTACCCAGATATTAACAAAAGAGCAATTAACCGGATTAAATGCCCTTCAACTATCGGATGCCGTGAAGCATTTTGCAGGTGTCACCATAAAAGATTATGGTGGTATTGGTGGACTGAAAACAGTTTCCTTACGTAGCTTAGGGGCCGAGCATACTGCTGTTGGTTATGATGGAATTACATTAACAAATGCTCAAACCGGACAAATAGATATCGGTCGATTCTCGCTCGACAATGTTGACCGGCTAACACTTAGCAACGGACAATCGGATAATATTTTTCTGCCGGCCCGTTTCTTTGCCTCTGCCGGGGTTCTGAATATACAAACCTTAGCTCCCTATTTTGCAAATGGGAAGAAAACAAATATACATGTTTCTTTTAAAACCGGTTCGTGGGGTATGGTTAACCCATCTGTATCTGTTGAACAGAAAATAAATACAAAATGGGCTTTATCGGTGAATGGCGAATGGATGTCGGCCGATGGCAAATATCCCTATACCTTGCACTACGGCAATGCAAACGACAGTACATCGCGCGAAAAACGAAAAAATACAGATGTACAAACATTCCGTGCCGAAGCCGGATTATTCGGAAATCTTTCGGAGAAGGAACAGCTCAGGGTTAAAACCTATTATTATCAATCATCCAGAGGATTACCGGGAGCAACCACCCTTTATTACGATTATGCCTCACAACATTTGTGGGATAAAAATACATTCTCTCAAGTTCAGTATAAGAAAGAGTTTTGCCGACAGTGGGTTTTCCAAACGTCTGCCAGATGGAATTGGAGTTATCAACGTTATCTCGATCCGGACTATAAAGGTTCGGATGGTAAAACAGACAATAGCTACTACCAACAGGAATACTACTTGTCGGCCTCTCTCTTATATAGAATACTTGATAATTTATCATTCTCTGCTTCGACCGATGGCAGTATAAACACGTTAAGAGCAAACACCAATAATTTTGCTGATCCTACACGCTATTCATGGCTTACGGTTCTTGCCGGAAAGTATGTAAACGAATGGTTAACGGCATCTGCATCGCTACTTGCCACTGTTATGAATGAAAAAACCGATCTGGGTGCAGCCGCAGGAAATCACAGGAAATTAACTCCTTATGCCACTGTGGCCATCAAACCATTCGTAAATGAAGAGTTGCGCATCAGGGCTTTCTATAAAGACATATTCAGATTACCTAACTTTAATGATCTATATTATTCGGAGGTAGGTAATACCGATTTGTTACCCGAAAACACCCGCCAGTTCAATGTAGGGGTAACTTATGCAAAAGAAATCAATAAGTTTATTCCATACATATCGGCAACAGTCGATGCTTATTACAATAAGGTAACCAATAAAATCATGGCCATCCCCACTAAAAACATATTTGTGTGGAGCATGGTTAATCTGGGCAAAGTAGATATCAAAGGAATAGATATTGCCGGAAGCATCAGCTTGAATCCACATAAGGATGTACAAATCCATTTATCGGGTAATCATACGTATCAACGGGCATTGGATGTTACCGACCCGGAAGGAAAAACCTACAAACATCAGATAGCTTACACGCCCCGGGCATCTGGTTCGGGACAGGCAACGGTTGAAACGCCGTGGGTAACCCTTTCCTACTCTTTTCTTCATTCGGGAAAACGGTATGCGCTGGGACAGAATTTAACCGATAACAGATTGAAAGGTTATAGCGACCATAGCATATCCTTGAGCAAGAATATCAAAGTTAAAAAGGCAGATACCTCTATTAGTGTGGAGATGCTAAATATACTGGATAAGAATTATGAAATTGTACGGTACTTCCCCATGCCGGGACGTTCGGTAAGGGCAACGATAAAGGTTAAATTATGATTTTGTTTGAACGTTTAAAAGCTCTGTGTCTCTGTGTCTCTGTGTTTGCTCTATTTATTGGCATCACATTCCTGTATTCTTGCGATGATATGCACGATATCAACGAAGTCCCCGATACCGGTTCCATCTCACCGGAAACCGGAACAGCAGAGTTTTACATCCTTTCCGAAGGATTGTTTAACCTGAATAACAGCACACTGGCCCGTTATACATTTCATGATAATAAGATTGTATCCGATTATTTTCTTAATATTAATCGCCGGAGCTTGGGAGATACTGCAAACAATATGGATATATATGGTTCCAAGCTCTACATTGTTGTCAATGTATCCAGCCAGATAGAGGTTATCGACATCCATAGTGGTATATCTTTAAAACGTATCCCATTATTAACCGAAAACGGAAGTTCGCGCCAGCCACGTAACATTGCATTCCACAAAGGTAAAGCCTATGTATGCTCATTCGATGGAACAGTAGCCCGGATTGATACCACCACCCTATCTATTGACAAATATGTTTCTGTTGGACGAAATCCCGATGGTATTTGTGTGCAGAATAATAAACTATATGTATCTAACTCAGGCGGATTGGATAATCCTGATTACGACAATACAGTATCGGTTATAGACATTCCCACCTTTTCCGAAATAAAGAAAATAACAGTAGGTAGCAATCCTGGAAAAATTCTATCAGACAATTATGGATATGTGTATGTAGCCGTAAGGGGCGACCTTACTGCTTATGGCAACAAAAAGTTTATTCAGATAGATAGCCAAACAGATGAAGTACATCAAAGCTGGAACAAAGAAGTACTTGATTTTACTATCAGCGATGAATTTGCTTATCTGTTCAACTATAACCATCAAACAAAACAATCAACCATTCAGGTTTTCAATCTATCGACCGGCCAAACCGAACAGGAAAACTTTATAACGGATGGAACAGTTATTCAAACACCTTTCAGTATTACAGTTAACCCATATAGCAGCAATGTATATATTACAGATGCTTATGATTATAAGGTGAAAGGAGATGTACTTTGTTTCAATCCACAGGGGCAGTTACAATTCCGGCTAAACAATGTTGGTTTAAATCCTAACACAATAGTGTTCAGCGATAAACTTTCGCAAAGTATAATTGATGATGCACCCGAAAACCCGAACGCTCCAACTGCTTTTGCAACAAAAGTACTGGAATATAGGCCCGCGCCAAGTCAATTTATGAATACTATTACTACTGCTTATCGTGAAGGCTTCGGTTATGATAAGGTTCTGGAACTTGCGAGCGAACAGATCAAAAAACGCTCTTTACTTACATTGGGAGCCTATGGCGGATCTATTACCATTGGCTTCAATCAAACCATTCGCAACATTGAGGGTGAATATGATTTCAAGATATATGGAAATGCCAGTTGGAGTTCTCAAGGCAATGGAAGTTCCGAACCAGGTATAGTGTTTGTTTCTAAAGACAGTAACAGCAATGGACTCCCCGATGATGAATGGTACGAAATTGCCGGAAGCGAATATGCATCGGATAAAGCAATCCGGGATTATGAGATAACTTATTATCGTCCGGCCTCATCTCTGGATGCTATCCAATGGACTGATAATAAAGGAAACGAAGGTACCATTCCCAGAAATTCATTTCATAAAGATAACTCCTATTATCCTGCCTGGATTGAAGAAGATCAATTGACTTTCCGTGGTACCCGATTGCCTGATAATGGGGTTCAGGAAGGAAGTAACTGGGTGCAATATCCATACGCTTGGGGTTATGCTGATAATCAAGCCAATAATACAGAACATTGCCAGTTTAAGATTGATTGGGCAGTGGATAAAGAGGGCAAGCCTGTGAAACTGGATGGTATTGATTTCATCAGGATCTATACAGCCGTTAATCAGGTTTGCGGCTGGATGGGAGAATCATCAACAGAGATTTCTACAATTGAGGATTTACATTTTAATAATTAACATAAACATTAAAGTATTTATTATGAAAAAATTATCTCTCTTACTGTTATTTACAGTAGCGTTTATTTTTGTTGGGTGCGATAGTGATGACGACAAAGCTCAGGTTGTTATTAGTTTTGAAGGTAAATTGACGGAGGCCAATAGTGAGTTTACAACTGATAATGGAGAACCTATTCCGCCATTAGATTGGGGATATTACAAAAGTAAATTTAATGACCCTTCCAATAATTTAGAATTCAGTCATTATTATTCGGCAGGTGGCTTTGGAGGAGGTTTTACTTATACCAACAAAACAGATGTTACAACGCCAGGATATAGCAATAATAGTGCAATAGCTGGTAAAGGGAAAAATGGCACAACCTATTTAACTGTTTGTATGGCAAATCCTCCACAAATCAATTTACTTAAATCAGATCTTTATACTATTAAAGGGGCTTGGATTACCAACAGCACTTATGCATACCTTGCTATTAAAGATGGTAATGATGGTTACCAAAATAAAACAAAATTCGAAGATGGAGATTGGTTCAAACTTACCATCATTGGATACGATGTTAATGATAAAAAAATCGGTTCCATTGATTTTTACTTGGCTGACTATAGAGATGGAAAAAATACAATTATCAAAGACTGGACATGGGTAGACTTCTCTCCTATTGCAAATGCTGAAGTTATTAAATTTGAGCTGAGTTCTACTGATAATGATGAAGATTATGGATATATGAACACTCCTGCTTATTTCTGTATGGATGGAATTACATTAGAAGAAAGATAATACACCGAGCTTATTTAGCCTACATTATTCATACTATAGAATTTGGCGGTAGTTTGACATAAACAAAAGGTTCATTATTTGCCAAAGATAGGTATTTTCTTTAACTAAACATGGGGAAACTCTTTCAGAGTTATAATAGTTTATTTCAGGGCCTACCCCGGACTGCGCTTTGTGAAAGCTTGTCCGGGGTAGGTCCTAGATAAAGCTACTATAACTCTGAAAGAGTTACCCACATCTTTCATATTAACTCAAAGACTTTATCAGCATTCCTCTGCATATCCAACAGTCTCTTTTCTATCTTCTTCCAACTCAATCTCCCACCATTAATCATTTTTATTGGCTCATCAAAATTAATATCATCAAAGAATGTAATAGATTTTACAGCTATAACAGGATTTGCATTATATTTTTTTGTATACGCTTTCAACATCTCAGTAAAAGACATATAACCAGACAGATAAGCAAGATCAATAAAATCCTTAACACGAGTACCATTACCCGAAACCGCATTTAACTTCATTGCGGCAATATCCAATAAGCTAGCTAATCGAATCCCCTCAAGAATATTAAATGAAGAAACCCATGGATATTGATGAGCTATGCAATCAATTTGAACTCCCTGAATTTCACCTTTAACTGTTCTTTTAGAAATAAAATCCAGTTCCAAATCGTACGCAGATAAAAGATACGCAGATAATTCTTCCTCATCAAAAGATGTATTGGAGAATAAATCCAAATCGACACTTATACGGTGACCAATTTGTAATGACAATGCGGTTCCACCTACCAATACAAATTCATTCAATGCGCTATCATTCATTATCCTTTTCAGGAGTTCCAATGTTGATGGGAAAACTGTTTCTTTATATAACATTTCAATTCTTCTTTCTTAATTTCAAATATGTTACAAACGAAAGCTTTATCTTTGGGGTTCAAATAAGGTATTTCCTTTATAGCAATTTTAACCCCTTCTAAACCATACATATTAAGTATAGCATAGAAATCGTCCATTCGTCCACGTTCTATTACACGCTGTACAACTACAGTTCGCATTTCTTGCCAATCAAAACCCTCCATATCATATTCCCAGAGTAATGATGGACGGACTTTCGCATCTTTATGCTGATTATAATTATCGAAAAACATGCTATTTATATTTTTGTAATGTAAAGATAAGGTTTTTTTTCTCTGTTTTCACCTTGCTTTCCAAACAATTCTTTTAATCTATTTGTTTACTATCAAAACAGTAACAAATAAAAATTCAAACACTATGATTAAAAGAGAAAGAAGCATTGAACTGCTCAATAAAGCCGTTTCTGAGGAATTAACAGCTGTGCATCAGTATATGTATTTTCACTTCCGGCTCGACGATATGGGGTACGATTTCCTATCTAACCAGTTTAAACGCATTGCAATTGTTGAAATGATGCATGTGGAAAGACTAGCCGAACGTATTTTATTTCTCAAAGGTGAGGTTGAAATGGTAACTTCTGCTCATGTTGAAAAAATACATGATGTTGAAGGCATGCTGAAAAAGGCCGAACAAATGGAAACCGATTCTATTGACCATTATAACCAATGGGCACGCGAATGTGCTGAATTGGCCGACTCGGCCACCAAAGCTGTTTTTGAGCAATTGGTTATTGAGGAAGAAAATCATCAGGATCAGTTTGATACCGAAATTGATAACATGGATAATTTTGGCGATAATTACCTGGCCCTTCAATCTATTGAGCGTAGTAAAAATGTTGCTATGGGAAGTAAAGGAGCTGATAAGGCTTAATTTGGTTAAAACGGTAAAACCCTGGAATTTCACAATCCCAGGGTTCCGAAAACCAAAATTTTATCAACCTCTTCATATCATCAATTTTACAAATATAGTTCTTTTAAAATTCCCTTGTCACTGATTACAAAAGTTTTGCTGTTTTTAATCAGTATTCCCCTTCCTGTAACAGACTCAAAGTTCTTTTTATTATCCACATTTACTGTTATAACCCGTCTGCCATATAGTGTTTTAATATCTGGGAATATGGTATGACCAACAATAATTCGTTTCACTTTATACCTGTTCAGGATTAATTGCAAATCGTTTATATGTAAAGGATTGTACTTTTCATCGTTACGTACCATACCTCTGTACCATATTGGTCCTTCGCTTCCATAGAGGAATTCGGTTAATGGTGATAGTTCCTTTCTTTCCTGTTTCGACATAAATAGTCCTCTACTCAATTCTTCGTTTACTTGTTCTACAGACAGATTTTTTTCTAAAAAAGCTTTGCTCAAACCTGCATGAACAAATAGATCGTTTCCTATAATCTGCATCGCATTCCGGGTAGCTAGCCAACAACCCAACTCCGTATCAGGGCCAAACATATCCCTATAATCTATATTTAGTTTTTCTGCTAGTTCCTTATAAGTTTTATCCATATACCGGTAATCTCCGGCTAATACCATTGGTTCATGATTGCCTAAAAGGAAAGATAATTGTCCGCCTGCATCCTGTGCTTCCTTTTCGAGTTTATAGATTAACCAGAATATGGGGAGAACATCTTTTCCACGATCGAATACATCGCCCAGAATTATCAAATGGTTTTTACCATAAATCCAGTTATAACTTTCGTCAATTATATTGTTGCTACGTAATACACTTACAAAGCAATCAAGATTACCGTGTGGATCGGAGATAACAAATAGCTTTTTTGATTTAGGGGATTTACAAGATTGTCGGGTAATTGGGTGTAATTGTACTTCAAATTTGTGTTTGCCGGAATGGGACGTTACTGGCAATATAAAATTTGTAGATGCAAATATTGTATCTTTTATGCAGCCATTTGTATCTACAGATATAATACGTTTGTTACCATCTGGTAAGTAAAACAAATATGGTCCGTCGGCATTTTTTTCTTTTGGCTCTTCTTTGGTTATAGCACTACTATTTATTGTACCCAAACCGGTAATAATAAGAAACAAAATTAGTTTACTACAAATATTCATAGTCTTATTTAGAAACGTTTAATTTAGAGAAAGGGGTGTCAAAAGTATGATCATTCATTTGACACCCCCAAAAGAAAATTTGTTGAGTAAAAACTTAGTTACCAAATCCCGGATTCTGAACAAGATTTGAATTCACATTCATTTCTGTTCTTGGTATTGGCATTAAAATTAATGGGAAATCCCAATCAAATTCTTTTGTTTGAGATGTTAACAATGAAGAACTGTGCGATTTGCCGGCACGAATAATCTTCTTGTTGTTGCGCATAGCATCGAACAAACGATGTCCCTCACCTACTAATTCTTTTCTGCGTTCCAGCAGTATTCTATCAAGATCTACTTCATCTTCCGACACTGATTTCTCCGGATTAGCACGGGTTACTATAGCATTCAGGTATTCGGTAGCAGCAGTTTTATCGTTAAGCTTAATTGCTGCTTCGGCCGCAATTAGATAAGCTTCGGAAATGCGAAGTACCGGAATATTAGATACACTATAGCTGGGAGATAGATATTTACCCAAATACCATCTGCTATTGGATTCGCTGTAACGATCAATTATTTTATGTCGTACATCATCTGGGTCCTCGTCCATAATCTTCATAAAATCCGAACTTAAACTTATATCATCGTAACCCGAACGATGCATCAGATAGCTAATAAACTCCTTAGAATCACTAATCTCGGCTGCATCATTCATGATAACAAAGAAATATTCCGAACCGGTTTGTTGTTTCCAGGCATCACCATATTCCTTATTCGTAAAAAGACGGTATGTATTGCCTTTAGTAGCTTCTGCAATCAACTCGGTAGATATTTCATAGGCTTTTGTATTATCTCCTTTATATAAATAAGCACGTGATAACAATAAACGTGTAGCAAACCAATTTAACTTTCCATCGCTCTTTGATTTTGAAATTAATGTAGATGCATCTTCCAGGTCTTTAATAACTTGTGTATATACTTCGGCAACAGTATTTCTTGCTGGTTTTGCATTATTAGGTAAAATCTCAGTAATAACAGGTACACCAAGAGAGGCACCATTATCTTTAGTGTATGGCATGCCATGTACTTTAACTAAATCAAAGTGAGCCATAGCGCGCATTGTTAATGCTACACCTTTTATATTTTTAAGTTCATTGGTTAATTCGTCCCCATCAAACTTATTGGTGAATTTAATAACATTATTCGCATTTCTGATAACTGTATACGGATATGACCAGAAATTACTTGGAGCATTTACTGCATTCCATGTTAACAAATAGTATCTGGCAACCCGTTTAGAATCGCCACGTGCTTGCATATCTTCACCTTTCGCATCACCATAGTAAGTGTATCGTGCTCCGTAATATTGATAATTACGGAAAACTGTGTAAATACCATTTAGCATATAATCGGCTTCGGTAGCAGTATTTAAACTTTTTTCTGTTTCAACTTCTTCCTGAGGTACCATTTCATCTAGCCAGCCATTCCCACATGACGAAAACAGGAGCAATATACCTGCTATAATCGAGAATAAATATATTTGTTTCATTGTGTTATTGTTTTATAGGTTAGAACTTAATATCAATACCAAAAGTTAATGTTTTCATTTTTGGAGCTTCGAAATCAACAACACCGCTTCTGGGAACTTCCGGGTCGTAATTATCATATCCCACAAAGGTTAATAAATTCATCCCTGAGAAATATAAACGTACATTCTGTAAAGATGCTTTTCTAACTAAATCTTTAGGCAATGAAAAACCAAATGTTAAGCTTTTCAAACGAAGATGATCAGTAGAGTGAATACGTCTGGAATTTACCACACTGGCCATACTGTACGAATTACCTACCATAAACATTTCAATGTTGGTATTGTCACCCGGTTTTTTCCATCTGTTACGATACAACTGCTGAACAGCACCTTTTTCCGACTTCCCTGCATGTTCCAGTTTAGCAGCTCCCTGATCGTATGAATATCCACCCAGTGTAAATGTCCATGTAAATCCTAAATCGAACCATTTATATTTTAATGTATTGGTCCATCCTCCATTTAATTTGGGATCTGCACCTTTATACATTATATAATTAGCTTTAGAAGCGTCTTCAGTTGTTGTTCTATCTTCCAGATTTTCCGGATTATTTATATAATAGGTAGGATAACCGTTTTCCGGATTTATTCCAGCAAACTCTTTCACATAATAACGATAATACGGCTGACCAACTTTCCTGATATAATATGAACCAATGATTTCTTCTTCACCACCTAAATTCAAAATTTTGTTTTTGTTATGACCTAAATTTAAGGAAGATGTCCAGGAGAAGTTTTTTGAATGAACAATATCAGCAAATATTTCGGCTTCTACCCCTTGATTACGTACACTACCGATATTGGTTAGAATATCACTGAAACCTGTTGTTCTGGATAATGGCATATCCATTAACAAATCAGATGTTTTACGATTATAATACTCAACAGTAACATTTAACCTATCAAATAATTTAAAATCCAAACCTAGGTTTAAGTTGTAGTTCTTCTCCCATTTTAAATTTTTGTTACCAACTTGAGATTCTAGGATTCCAGGCTTCGTATTATATTTATAGCCAAACTTTACCAAATCCATATAATCATAATAATTACTTGGTAATGTACCATTACTACCATAAGATACACGTAGACGAACATCGCTTAATACTGAACTCACAGCATCCATAAATGATTCGGAAGATATTCGCCATGCTCCGGATGCCGACCAGAATGTACCCCAACGACTATCTTTATGTAAACGCGAACTACCATCGGTACGCACACTTGCTCCTAAATAATATTTACTATCAAAGTTGTAATTTACGCGTCCTAAATAAGAAACAAGTCTCCAACCCTTATCTGTATAGCCTGATAATCCGGTAATATTTGCACCATTAGAAATGTTGTGCTTTTCCACAGTTGCAAAGTCTTTAATTCCACCTGATAGATATTGGCGTTTGTACTCGTGCGTTTCATAACCTAGCAAGAAGTCGAGATTATGTTTATCAGCTACTTTGGTATCGTAGGTTAAATTATTTTTCCAAACCATTTGGTCAAACTGATACATATTGCTGCCCATTGAACCATTATCGCTACTACCATCAGTTGAACGTGGATCTGTCCACGATTTGTATGCAGTATTAGTATGGTCAAGGCTGAAGGTAGTATTAAACACTAATCCGGGTATAAATGTATAATTTGCGTAAATGGTGTTGAATGAACGATCAACAATATTTCGTCTGTAATTTAGTTCCATTTGAGAAACTGGATTACGCTTGCCGTTTTCGAGTAAATTAACATTATACGATCCATCTAATTCATAAATATGATCGGAGGCCGAAACCTTATGGCGGGTTGCATACATAGGAGATGTGTATTGTAAACCTTCGGAACTAGCTTGTTGAGTCATGCGGGAATACAAAATATTTGCGCCAAGTTGTAGCTTATCCGTCATCATATATTTTACATTCAAACGACCCGTATAACGCTCCAGTGTTTGTTGCCTAACAATACCATCCTGATTGTTGTATGAAAGAGAGGCATAATAACTGGTTCTTTTATCACCACCGGAAGCGGAGAATTCATAATTTTGATAAGGAGCACTCGAACGATATAAGGCGTCTTCCCAATCTGCCCATTCTGTAAGTGCTGTACCTGCTTTAGGTGCAGGCGCCCATAAATCTATATTTTTATCAGCATACTCTTTTGCCTGAGCTTCCGACATACTTTTTAAATAGATACCTTGATTATATAATCCTTCCCAAAAAGTTTCTCGTCTTTCAGCACCATCCATAACTTCACGAAACGGAGTTGAATATTTAGAAAATCCCCAGTCGGCTTTCAAATTGAAAGATGCTTTTCCTTCTTTGCCCGATTTGGTTGTAATAATAATCACACCATTTGCTGCACGCGAACCGTATAAAGAAGCTGCTGCTGCATCTTTAATTACAGTGATATTTTCAATATCCGATGTGTTAAGGGTAGACATAATATCGGTACCTGCATCAAGATTTGAAGAAATACTTGTCATTACCGGTACGCCATCAATTACATACAACGGACTTGTAGAAGCATTAAACGAACCTAGTCCGCGAATAGTAACACTCGATGTTCCACCAAGAGCGCCCGAGGAGGCATTTACTTGTACTCCCGAAGCACTACCTTGCAATAGATTTTTAAAATCTACCGCAGGCACATCTTCTTTCTCCGTCATTTTTACTGTAGATGCCGATCCTGCAAATGCTGACTTCTTGAATGTACCATAACCTGTTACAATAACTTCGTCCAGTACATTTGCATCATCTTCCATAACAATACGGATTGCTTTTCCTGCGGTTGCTACCACTTCTTGCGTTGCAAATCCTATAAATGAGAATACTAATGTAACTTTTTGACCCTGTGTTACATCAATAGAAAAACGTCCATCCAGGTCGGTAATAGATCCTTGTTTGGTTTCCTTAACCAACACATTTACACCCGGCATCGGATCGCCAATGTTATCCACAACCTGTCCGGCAACAGCTGATTTTTGTTGTTGTGCAGTTGTTATTACAGGAGATTCAACCTTTTTAATAGCAATTACACCATTGTGAATACTGTATGTTAATCCCGAATCTTTCAGACATTTATCTAATACCTGAGTTACAATTTCGTTATTAACGCTTACATTCTTAACAACTACACCTTTAACATCGTTTGTGCTATAGATGAAAGTAAAATCTGTTTGCTTCTGTAATTCCCAAATCACATCTTTAAGCGAAACATCTGTAAATTTAGCAGTGACATTTTGGGTAGCAACATCAATGTTTATTGCCTTCACTGTTGTTGAAAAAACAAATAGAAAAATAAAGCATGAAGTGAGGATCTTCCTACACTTGTGCGATTTAACTTTAACTGTGTTTTTCTTCATAACTATTGATTTTTAATTAATTATGTTTGAAGGTTATTGTTTTACCATTTATAACTATTTTTACTTTTTCGGTTTGTTCCAGTAATTCCAGGAACGGTGTTATATCTTTATACCGGTTTACATTACATCCAAACCGGATGTTTTTTATGCTGGGATCGGCATAAAAAACAGTCATATCATACCATTTAGCCAGATAGTCCATTATGTCTTCAAGTCTTTCGTCTTTGAAATGGATTTTTCCATGTATCCATGAGGTATAAAGTGAAGTATCTACTGTACGCACATTCATTAAGTTGGAGCCCGGCTTGATATATGCCTGTTGAGAAGGCTCTAACACACAGTTTTCTCCTGTTCCCAAAGATACTTTCACCGAACCGTTTACCAGTGTGGTGTGAGATTCTTCACCAGTATATGCTGATATGTTAAAGGATGTTCCAAGAACTTCTACCGCCACGTTGTTGTATTTAACAATAAAAGGTTTACTATCGGGAGTTACTTCAAAATATCCTTCACCATTCAGCTCCACTTCACGAACGTTTTCTGTAAATCTCACCGGAAATCGCAAAGATGTCATTGAATTCAGGTAAACTTTTGTACCATCACTCAAAGTCAAGGTGTATTCACCCCCTTGGGGTACATCTATTTTATTATAAATAATCTCTTTTTTTTGAGAAACATTTTCGGCTAACTGATAATTCAATTGGGTAGAATCAATAAGAATAGATGTTCCGTCTTTTTCCTTCATAAAGGTGGCTGTTATATTTTTGAGGTCGATAATTTCGCCATTGTCCATTGTTAAGGTGGCTTTTTTTTCGCCTGGAAGAATTTCTACCAACTGGTTTTCCAGCTGTCCTGTTATGGAATTATTATAAGAAGCATCCCGCCATGCCCAGATACCGACTATTAACGGAAGAATCAATATGGCCGCATAACGACTTATTTTCAGAATGATATTCCGCCGGTGGTAAGTTTTCATTTTTTTATTGAGAAACTCCCATCCCTGAGTTTTATCAAAATCAAGAGTTTGTTTATAATGAGCCTTAAAGTTTTCCGAATTACATAATTTATGGAAAAGCTTTTCATTATCCGGGGAGATTTCCCGCCATGTATTCAAATCTTGCTGTTCCTCCTCAGTGAGAAGTCCAGATAAGTATTTTGAAATTAATTCGGCTATACGGAATTGTTGTTTCATCATAATATGTAAGGTTTTTAATTTCCTTGTTTATTATGATAACAGGTGAGTGAAAAAAGAGGGTGAATCAATCTTTGTTTTTTCTTAAATATAGGGAAAACTATTTATCAACGGAATCCATCAATAATAAGCGGTAAAAGGTAGTAGTAATCTTTTAGTAATATTCTAAGCTTTTTGTAGGCTATCTTTTTTAGTGATTTAACAGTATCTATAGATACAGTTAGTTTTTCGGCAATTTCGTTGTTTGAATTACCTTCCAAAGCCAGGTACATAATGGCACGCATCTGGTTGGGAAGTTGATCAATTGCTTTTGTGAGTGTTCTATATGTTTCTTCTTCAATAATATTATCATGAAAGAAACCGTCTTTGCTTTTCTTTATTATTTTCTCTGCATATTCATTCACAATCTTAGAATGTTCTATTTCGTTCAAAGCCCGATTGCGTACAGAAGTATAGAGGAAGGATTTTACCTGATGAAGAAAGAAAAATTCTCTTCGGATCTGCCATAATTTCACAAAACAATCTTGTACTATGTCAGCCGACATAGCTTCATTTTCAACATATTTATTGGCAAACAAACATAAAGAAACGTAGAAACCATCGAATACCTTTCGATACTCGTTATCGTTAGTTAAATTTATGCTAATGGCGTTAGTTGAATTCACTTTAGTATTTCGATCTATGTCAACATTGCAAATATAGCAAATATAAGCATAATGCAATATAATAAATGATAATCGTTTTAAAAACGATTAGAAATACCAATAAAAGGGAACTTTATTCTACTTCCTGATCATCATTCAGTATCATTCCTTTGTTCTTCTCGGGCAAGGAACTTTCAACCGCTTTATATGCTTCGGCCATGGTTGCTTTTATGTTTTCAATACCTTTTCCTTTGGGTGTGATAGGGTCATGAATGGTAAGAACCATTTTATGAGGATGTATCCATTTACCTGTTCGGGGAAGTATTTCAAATGATCCGTCAATGGTAAGAGGAACAACGGTAAGTTGCAAATCATCGGCCAGCTGAAAGGCTCCTTTTTTAAAATAGCCCATGTGTCCGGTAAAAGTGCGGGCACCTTCAGGAAATACAACCAGCGAAATACCATCTTTCAGCGATCCTCTGGCTTGTTTTATTGTTTCGAGTATCTTCTTTGGCCCAGAACGGTCTACAAATATATGTCCGGCGCTTTCACAGGCTTTGCCCACAAAAGGTATCTTGCGAAGACTTTTTTTCATCATCCATTTAAAGTTACGTCCAAGGAAACCATATATTAAAAAGATATCAAAAGCGCCCTGATGGTTGGCAACAAATACATACGATGTTTTTTTCTTCACTTTTTCTCTTCCTTTCACCTTAACAGGAATCAATAGAAAAAAACAAATCAATTGCGACCATATTTTACCGGGATAGTATCCCCAAATATGTGCCCCGCCAATTAGTGAACCGATTATAGTTACCAGAGCTGTTAAAATAGTAAGAACTAATAAAATAGGTAAAGCTATACAAATTTGGTAAATGTAATAAAGTATCCTCATTATTCTTAAATTTTGGGCTATGCAAATCTACATAATTATTTTATAACAACCATTATGTAAGTAGATATTGATTGCACATAAGTATAACATTCGTTGTAAATAGATTGATGATGTGTTGTACAACCACAGTTTATTCACTGTAGATAGAATGGAAAATGGCAACCCTTGATCTCGTCTGAATATGTTACACGGGTTATGCAAAATTACAATGACACGATAGTTAAACACAGTATAGTCGGAAAGAAAAACGCGAACAAATGCTGGCAGAAGGAAAATGGTAATACCATGGCAACAGAAAAGAAAAGAAAAGAAAAGAAAACATCAGTAGAAAAAGATAGAAAAGAAACTGCTGCTGATACTCTAGTTGAGAGTTGAGAATTGAGAGTTGAGAGTTCCATGCGGCATCGTAACTCTCAACTCTCAATTCTCAACTCTCAACTCAAATGAACTGCATTTGCACCCTAAATGAACTGCATTTGCATGCTAAATGAACTGCATTTGAGGTGTAAATGAACTGCATTTGAGGTGCAAATGAACTGCATTTTTTATTCATTCTCATTCTGATTTGAAACAAATTGCCCTATACATACAAGAATCTTTGCATCACAGGGTATTTTTATGCTTTTCCGAATAATAATTCTTAATTCATGCTTATATTTGCAGTAAATGTAAACAAGGATTAATTTATGAGACGTATTTTGTATTTGTTTTTAGTATGTATATCTGTTTGGATATACACTTCGTGCAGTGACTCGGAACCGGAAGGGAATTTTTATGAAGACCTATCCGAAGTTAAAGAAAACAACAGTATTATGGCCAGCTGGATGATAGCAGACGAACAGCCCGGATCTATAGAGAAATTTAATTTTGATATGGAAGGAGGTGTAGACTACATTCTGCCTATGAGGTTAACAGCTATGAACAAAGGGCTGAATCTTAATTATGCTGTAAACCATCAGGCTTTATGGGAAGTTTCAAAAAACAAAGATGCAAACAGCATGATAAGAATTTTGAATGATTGTTCTATATCACTTGATATAAACTTTGAGTTCTCGGCTTCGTCATCCATTGCAACAATTAAACTCATGAGGGGCAATAACATTGCAGCTAAAGATTTATTGTGGACAAATAGCAGCAGTGATATGGGAACCACTACTGTTAAGCTGAATTGCGAGTTATCTGACTTGAAGCAAGGAGAACGGATTTATTTCGTTGTTTCTGTAAGGAGAAATCAAGATATAGCAACACATCAGGTTAAAATAATAAGCAGCGAAATAGTTGCAAAAGAAATTTTTACTTAGCTTTGCAGCAATATTAATTTATACAGAATGAAAAAAGCTTTATTTGTAGTATTATGGGTGTGTGTTGGGCTTACAGCAATGGCACAAATCACCCTGAATTTTAACCCGGAAAAGGGTAGCAAATATGAATATCAGATGGAGATGATCCAAAAGATAAGTCAGGATATCATGGGCCAGAAAATGGATATGAATCAAAAAATGGTTCTTACCTATGATATGGATATTATTGCCAAAAGTGCAACCGAGTCTACAATTGAATTCATGTACAAAGATGTTGTTTATAATCTGGGTAGTGCAATGATTAATGCAAGTTACGACTCAAAGAGTACAACTCCTCCTTCGGGCAATGTGAATGAAATGATGGCTAAAATATTTAGTTGCTTATTGAATAAAAAGTTCACATTGGTATTAACTGCCGATGGTAGTGTTAAATCGGTAGAAGGAATGCAGGCCATTATTGATGACATGATGAAGGCTATGGGAAATGATATGGCAGCTCAACAAATGGGACAACAAATGTCGCAACAGTTTGGTGATGAAGCAATGAAAGCAAGCTTTGAACAGGCATTTAAAATATATCCGGGTAAGGCCATCAAAGCGGGAGATTCATGGACAATTGCACAGCAAATAGGAACAGGTGGCATGGACATGAATTTAAATACTACCTATACTCTAAAATCAACAAACGGTAATATTGCACCTGCTGATGTAAAATCGACCATTAATGGGCTGAACGGACAACTAACTGGTACACAGGAAGGTAGTATTGAGTTCGACATTAAATCGGGTTTACCTATGACATCGAAAATGGTGCAGAAAGTAGGCGGCAAGGTTTCTGCTAACGGAATGGAGATTCCAATGGATATAACTTCGAACATAAATATATATGTGAAGAAAGTGAAATAATAACCTAAAAAGAAAGAAAATGAAAAAATTATTTGCATTATTGTTTGTAGTGATAGCCACAACAACACTGGTTTCGTGTGAAGGAGAACAAGGACCACAAGGCCCTCCGGGGGTAACTATACTTTCGGAAGAATTTACTATAAGAAAAAGTGATTGGAAAGTAATAGATGATAATTTCTATTATTATCAAAGAACACCTTCTTTCTATGATAATTTATATCCAGAAGAACTAATGGATATTTTTGATTGTGGTTTTATGCTGATTTATAGATATTTAGATGAAGATGGTTTTGTATCACAACAGCCATTACCTTATATGGATAACTGGAATAACAGTAATGGTGGTACTGAAATAGATAATTTATGGTTTGATTATACAACTGGAGATTTTAGAATTTATTATAGATATAGTGGCAGTGGAAACCCTGAACTTCCAACTGGTAAATTCAGAGTGGTAGTTAACTGGTAAATAGCAAAACAATACTTATGTCACAATACTACTATCAATATCATCGAAGGAAGAAGAAAAAGAAAAGACATTTAGGAAGAATAATACTTATTCTTTTTATACTGTTAGCCATATTTGCCTCTATACTGGTAGTAAAAACTCTCATCTATCCTTTTGCTGAAAAAGAAAATATAGAAGAAGTAGCTGCACTACCATACGATCTATCCGAAAAATCAGTTCAAAGACTGGTTGGAGGAGTGCGTATACCTACAGTTAGCGAATATGTTCATTTAACAGCAAACAACCCGTTCGATCAATTCAAAAAATACCTACCGGAAGCATTTCCCGGTATTTATGCTACAATGGATACACTAACCATCAATAAATACGGTTTGGTGTACCGCTGGAAAGGAAAAGATACAAATCGTAAACCAATTCTGTTACTGGCACATTACGATGTTGTTCCTGTTGCCGGTTACGACCCATTCGTAACAGATCCCAGTGATCTTGTTTTCCGAATGAATGATCCGGTAAAGACAGCAATAACCAATTACCAGACAGACTGGACCTATCCTCCGTTTTCCGGAGCTGTTGCCGATGGCAGAATATACGGCAGGGGTACTTTGGATGATAAAGGAATGCTTTTCTCTATTCTCGAAGCCGCTGATACCTTGATTGCAGAAGGGTTTCACCCCGAACAAGACATCTGGTTTGCATTTGGTTTTGACGAAGAAATAGGAGGAACCGAAGGAGCAGTTAAGATAGCAGAATACTTTAAGCAACAGAATATAACTTTCGATGCTGTATATGATGAAGGTAGTGTTATCATTGCACCCGGACAAGCCGGAATAAAGCAATCTTTGGCATTGGTTGGTGTTGCCGAAAAGGGTTCATGTACCATCCGGATAACTGTTCGTGGTATGGGCGGGCATTCTTCTATGCCTCCGGCAAAAGGTTCTTTGGTATATGCGGCTGAAATTATTCAGAAGCTGAATGATAAGCAGATGCCGGCAAAGTTGATATCGCCAATATCCTCTTTCCTTGATCAGGTAGGTGCATCAATGGGATTTCCGGCTCGTGTAGCAATTGCTAACAAATGGGCATTAGAAAAAGTATTGTTGAGTACGCTAAGTAAAACTCCTGCTACTAATGCATTGGTACGTACCACTACAGCTGTAACTATGGCAAAAGGTAGTGATGTGTCTAATGTATTAGCTTCGACTGCTGAGATTACAGCTAACTTCCGTATATTAACCGGAAATACTGTAGCTATGGTTGAGCAGCATGTGCGCGAAGTGTGCAAAGATTACGATGTGGACATTGAAGTGTTGGCCGCACGCGAACCGTCTACTATTTCGTCTACCGATACGTATGGTTATACTATGATTCGGAACCTGGTACCACAGATTTATCCGGAAGCATCAACAACACCCTATATTTCGATTGTTGCTACTGATGCGTATAAATACGAATCGGTTAGCCGCAACGTATATCGGTTTATGCCTGCGTTTCTCAATGAGTACGAACAACGTACCATTCATAATGAGAACGAATATATTTCTCTTGAAAACTATGCTAAGATGATAGCATATTTTAAGAAATTGATGGAAACGTATCAAAATAATTAAAAATATTCCTTGAATTCATAAGCAATGTTATAAAAACACCGTTTAAAGCCGCAATATTTGGCTGTTAACGCAAACGACCATATATTTGCACTGTGTTTTTCATAGTATTAGATTTAAGGTTAACAAAGATTGGCTGCTTGGGATAAGTGGCCTTTTTTTATGCGCTGAAATTAGCTACACCACCTTTACACAAATCCCAAAACCTTAAGAATAGTGGGAGTAAGCAACGCAGTTAATATTCCATTCAATGTAAGCCCTAAACCAGCATACGCTCCATACTTACTACTTATTTCCATTGCGGTCGAAGCCCCCAAAGCATGAGCAGCCGTACCAATAGATAATCCCTGCGAGATA
The DNA here is from genome assembly GCF_010500955.1 of Bacteroides sp. 519. GTDB lineage: Bacteria > Bacteroidota > Bacteroidia > Bacteroidales > Bacteroidaceae > Bacteroides. The sequence goes on along the minus strand of NZ_QVMJ01000021.1, from coordinate 16,068 downwards.
GGGCGGTTAACTTTCAAAAGTTTCATTAATTGAAATCCGGCAATCCCTCCAAACAAGCCAACACATACAACCACGGCAGTGGTAAGCGCAGGTATGCCACCTATTGTTTTCGAAACTTCCATAGCAATAGGAGTAGTGACAGACTTGGGTGCCAATGATAAAACCACTTCGCGACTTGCCCCCAATACATGTGCAATAAGCACTACCGATACAATACCAATAACACATCCTGCCAGTTGAGAGAGCAAAATAGGTATTAATTGTTTCTTTATCTGCCGCAGCTGAAGGTATAAAGGAACTCCTAAAGCTACAACAGCAGGTTTCAGCCAGAACTCAATTAACTCTCCACCTTCATTATATGTTTCATAACTAATTCCTGTGAACTTAAGAAATGCAATTAATACAGCAATTGTTATCAGAATAGGATTAAGTAATGCATATCCGGTTTTCTTCTGTATTTGCTTAGCTACAAAGAAAACACCAAATGTTATAAATATCAGAAAGTATTTATTTTCCAGGTAACTCATTTCTTCTTTGTCTTTTTCCGGGCAATCTGATGTACCCAGCCGGTTATTAATAATACAAATATAGTGCTGACAATGGTAGCTACCGCAATAGGAAGTATTTCGGCAGCAATTAAGTCAAAATAGAGCATGAGGGCAACACCCGGAGGTATAAAGAAAAAACTCAGATTGGCTACCAGAAAATCGGATAAACCTTGTACCCATTGCAGTTTTACCCAGCCTAGTTCAAGAAAGAGGGTGAGGAGTAACATCCCTATGATACTGGAAGGTAGCTTTACTCCAGTAAGATAAACAATTAATTCACCCAATGCTAAACAGCCAAATAGTATGGCGCATTGACGTATCATTATAAAATATCTATTAAAAACTGGGCAAAGGTACTAACTTTATTGTCATATTAATACATTTTTAATTGATGTATTAATTGTCAGTATCTATTTTTGTGCAACTCCAAAAGGAATTTATACCTTTAGGGTCGGGAACTTAGCTAAAGAGTTCTATTTACAATAATTATCAACCCATTTAAAACACTCAACAATGAAAAGATTTGTAATCCTTTTGTCTGTTTTGCTACAATTTTCTTTTATGCTATCAGCACAAGAAAGGCCAGGCGAACAACCTCCACCCGAAACCAACGAGAAGTTCAAGATAGGAATGGCTGGGTATACCTTTGTCAATTTCGATCTGGATAAAACATTGGAAACAATGGAGAAAGTGAATGTAAAATACTTGTGTATTAAAGACTTTCACTTGCCTTTTAATAGTACCGACCAGGAAATAGCTGCATTTCACAAAAAACTGGCAGCCAAAGGAGTTACCGGATATGCTGTTGGACCCATTTACATGAAGACTGAAAAAGAAGTAGACAATGCTTTTGAATACGCCAAACGGGTTGGAGTAAAAACCATTGTTGGTGTACCCAATGTAGAACTACTTCCTTATGTAGATAAAAAAGTGAAAGAATACGATTTTAAATATGCTATACACCTACACGGACCGGATATTGCCCTTTATCCTGATGCTGATGATGTATGGAACCATACAAAAGATCTTGATCCGCGTATCGGTATGTGTCTCGACATTGGCCATGATTTACGTAACGGAAAAGACCCGATAAAAGATTTAAAGAAATACCATTCGCGCGTATTCGATATTCATATTAAAGATGTAACCGGAAACACCAAACTGGGTTATACGGTTGAAATTGGTCGTGGACTAATTGATTTCCCTGCATTTGTAAAAATGCTCCGCAAAGTAGGATACACCGGGGTATGCAGTTTGGAACATGAGAAGAATATGAAAGACCCATTTCTGGGAATTGCCGAAGCAATTGGTTATTTCAGGGGAGTTATTCAGACAACAAAAAAATAAGAGTAAGAATTAGAAAAATTACCTACATGAAACATTATTCTATTACTTTATGTATTCTTTGTTTATTTATCACAGGAAAAATACACGGACAACAAAGTTACCCTTTCATGAATCCTGCTCTCTCTGTAGATGAGCGTGTGGCCGATCTGGTTTCTCGTTTAACCCTTGAAGAGAAAGTAGCACAAATGCTGAACAACACACCTGCTATTGAACGTTTGGGAATTCCTTCGTACAACTGGTGGAACGAATGTCTACATGGAATTGGTCGGACCGACTACAAAGTAACCGTGTTTCCGCAAGCCATTGGTATGGCTGCCACATGGGATGTAGAAACCTTCAAACAAGTAGCTGATGCTATTGCCGAAGAAGGTCGCGCCATTTACAACGATGCATCTTCCAAAGGAAACCGTGCTATCTACCATGGTCTTACATATTGGACTCCCAATATCAACATATTCCGTGATCCGCGCTGGGGACGTGGACAGGAAACTTACGGCGAAGACCCTTACTTAACAGGAGCAATGGGAAAAGCATTTGTAAGCGGACTGCAAGGCAACCATCCCAAATACCTCAAAGCATCTGCCTGTGCCAAGCACTATGCCGTACACAGCGGACCAGAGAACACTCGTCACAGTTTCAATACCCGTGTTACCGACTATGATTTATGGGATACTTACTTACCAGCCTTCCGCGATCTGGTTGTTGATGCCAACGTTTCGGGAGTAATGTGTGCATACAATGCTTATGCTGGTGAACCCTGCTGTGGTAATAATATGTTGATGCAGGAAATTCTACGTGCTCAATGGGGTTTCAGTGGATATGTAACTTCCGATTGTGGTGCTATCGACGACTTCTTCAATCATCATAAAACCCATCAGAGTGCGGCACATGCAGCATCGGATGCTGTATTCAGCGGTACAGATATTGATTGTGGAAATTATGCCTACAAAGCATTGGTCGAAGCTGTTAAAGGCGGCATGATTCCCGAAGAACAAATAAATGTTTCTTTGAGCCGGTTATTCTGAATACGGTTCCGCCTCGGCATGTTCGATCCTGCTGAAATGGTTCCTTTCTCGGACATACCATTATCTGTATTAGAGAGCGATGCGCACAAAGCACTATCCTTAAAAATGGCACGTGAATCTATGGTACTGTTAAAGAACGAAAACAACCTTCTTCCTTTAAAAAAGAATCTGAAAAAGATAGCGATTATCGGGCCCAATGCAGATAACCCAACAGCGGTACTAGGGAATTACAATGGTTTCCCCACAGAAATCGTAACCCCATTAACAGGGATTAAACGCAAACTGAATAAAAAAACACAGGTTATTTATGAAAAAGCAATTGATTATGTTGCACAACCCAACAATGATTCAATTGCAGATATTGTTAACCGTATGAAAGGTGTGGATGTAGTAATTATGTGTGGCGGTATCTCTCCCGAGCTCGAAGGGGAAGAAATGCCTGTTAATATTGAAGGATTCACCCGTGGCGACCGTACTACAATTGCACTTCCGCGGGTACAAACTGCATTATTGAAAGCACTTCATAGTGCAAACATTCCGGTGGTATTTGTAAATATGTCGGGAAGTGCCATCGGCATGGAATGGGAATCGGCCAATCTTCCTGCAATTCTTACTGCATGGTATGGCGGGCAAGATGCAGGTACAGCAATTGCCGATGTTTTGTTTGGTGATTATAATCCTTCCGGACGTTTACCTGTAACCTTCTATAAAAACGACAAAGACCTGCCGGCATTTAATAACTATGATATGGAAAAACGTACATACCGTTATTTTAATGGCGAAGTATCTTATCCGTTTGGTTATGGTTTAAGTTATGCCAATTTTGAATATTCATCTTTGCAAATGCCCGATGTTGTTAATAATGGACAATCTCTTAAAGTAACAGTTGATGTTACCAACAAAAGCAAAATAAATGGTGACGAAGTTGTTCAATTATATATTACTCACAAAAACGCTGGCTATCGTACAGCTTTGTACACACTAAAAGCATTCAAACGCATTCATTTGAAAGCCGGCGAAACACAAACCGTAACCTTAGAACTCAATCCAGAACAATTAAATGTGATTGATGAGTATGGAAATACGGTTTTCCAACCAGGAAAAGCTGTTATCAGTGTTGGTGGAACTTCTCCGGGAGCAACTACGGCAAAAAGATTACCTGTAGTAAATAAGGAAATCGGTTTAAAGTAGATTGAAACGCTAAGTTACGCAAAGTTTTAATTAGATAGTTAAAAGGAGTTATAGTAAGGCTATTGGCTGAAAAGCTATAACTCCAATTAACTCCTTCCATTCTTAAATATCCATTTCATTACCGAAGAACATTTTAACCTTATTCTTGTTTATTTTATAGCATAACTACAATAAATAAACAAGCCAATGAACTTCATCAGTCGATATCGAAAGTATTCACTAATAGCCATTATTCTCCTAACCGGTTTTATTATTTTCAAAGAAATAACACCTTTTATGGGTGGATTACTGGGGGCTTTAACTATATATGTTTTAGTGAGAGGGCAAATGAATTTTCTGGTTGAACAACGGAAACTGAAAAGAGCACTAGCAGCCTCGGTAATCCTTGCCGAAACAATTCTTTTTTTCCTGATACCATTAACCCTTATTGTGCTGGTTGTAGTTGACAAAGCAGGTGATATTAATATAAATCCGCAACAAATTATTCAGCCCATTGCCGAATTTGCCACTAATCTTGAAAAGAAAACCGGATACGAACTATTAAAGATCGAAAATATTACCGGATTAATCAACCAGATTCCCCGGATTGGTCAAACCTTAATGAACGGCATAAGCAGTTTCTTTCTGAATATTATTGTGTTGCTTTTTGTTCTCTATTTTATGCTGACTGGTAATCACAGAATGGAAAAATTTGTTTATGATATTTTGCCATTCAGTGATAATAATAAAAAAGAGGTGCTGCGTGAAAGTAAACTTATTGTTACCTCAAATGCAATAGGTATTCCTCTACTTGGTATCATTCAAGGATTTATAGCCATGGCCGGTTATTTAGTATTTGGTACACCCAGTCCGATATTTTTTGGATTCCTTACTTGTATTGCTACCATACTACCAGTTATCGGAACTGCCATTGTGTGGGTACCGCTGGTTATCTACCTGGCCATAACCGGCGAGTGGGGAAGCGCCATTGGTCTTTTGGCTTATGGTTTATTTATTATTACACAAATTGATAACCTTATCCGGTTTGTTCTTCAAAAAAAGATGGCCGATATACATCCGCTCATTACTATTTTCGGAGTAGTGATAGGTTTCTCTTTGTTTGGATTTATGGGAGTCATTTTCGGTCCACTGCTTCTATCCATGTTTTTCCTTTGCTTCAACATTTTCAAAAAAGAATATCTGGATAAGGCTCCACTAAATTGAAAACTATTGTTTACTTTTGCACTGCCTAAAACAATGCTTAAATGGAACTACCTGAATTTAACAATATAGAACTGATTCTTTTAGCCAGTATCAGTATTCTTTTCATTATTCAAATTTCTTATTATTTATCGCTTTATAATCGCATTAATCAAAAGAACAAGGCGGGCAATGCATCATCAAATACAGAGTTACCTCCTGTATCGGTTATTATATATGCTAAAGATGAACTTCCCAATTTAAGAAAATTTCTTCCTTCTGTTCTTGAACAAGATTATCCAACATTCGAGGTCATTGTTATCAATGATAATCCAACAGATGGTAGCGATGACTACCTTAAATTGCTGGCAGAAAAATACCCTCATCTATACAATAGCTTTACGCCAGACAGTTCATTATATATCAGTCATAAAAAGCTGGCCATAATGTTGGGTATTAAGGCAAGCAAGTACAACTGGTTGGTTTTTACAGATGCCAACTGTCGTCCTGCCTCAGCAAACTGGCTCAGATTGCTTGCACGTAATTTTACTCCTGCTACCGATATTGTTTTAGGATGCCATGGATATGAAAAAGGCAAGAGGTGGATGAACAAGAAAATTTCTTTCGACACACTGTTTTCTTCAATGCGCATATTAGGATTTGCACTGGCCGGAGATCCTTATGCCGGATGCGGACGAAACATGGCTTACCGGAAAGAATTATTTTATAAGAGCAAAGGTTTTAGTGATCATTTGAATTTGAAACGTGGCGACGATGATTTATTTATTAATCAGGTAGCTAAAAGTTCGAACACAAAAGTAGAAACCAGTGCAGATGCAATGATATGGATGAACCCGTTGGAGTATCAGAAACCATGGAGAGAAGACAAACTGAACTATGTGGTTACCTCGGGCTTATACAAAGGAATACAGAAATATTTATTAGGAGCAGAAACTTTTTCCCGCCTATTGTTTTACGTAGCACTTATAGGGTGTATGGTATATGGAATTATCCAGATGAATTACATCTTAATCGGAGCACCGATATTGCTATGGGGTATCCGTTTTGCCATTCAGGCATCTATTATAAATAATACAGCAAAAAGTATTGGCGATCAGGAAAGATATTATTTATCGTTGCCGGTTTTCGATTTTATTCAGCCACTACAATCGGTTAAGTTCAGAATTCAATGCCTTATACGCGGCAAACGTAGTTTTACCAGAAAGTAATTATTCATATCGCATAGAAGTAGCCGGATTTATCTTTGTTATCAGATACGATGGCCCCAGCAACATTAATACAGAGATTAATAATGTACCCACATTGATAAGAAGTATTATCCAGATATTTATAGATACGGGTACAGTATCTACATAATAAGTAACGGGGTCTAATTTCAATATCCGGAAATATTTCTGAATGAAATAAAGTCCCAATCCAATAGCATTTCCCAGAAGCATTCCTTTACCAATAAGGAAAATTGAAAACCAAAGAAAAATCTTCCGTATCGAATAATCTGTTGCACCTAATGCCTTTAACAAACCAATCATATTGGTACGTTCAATGATTATAATAAGCAACCCCGAAATCATGGTAAAGCCGGCCACCCCAACCATGATGATAAGAATCAGCCAGATATTAAAATCCAGCAAACTTAACCAGTCAAATATCTGTGGATTAATTTGTTGTATGTTTCTTACATAGTAAGATTCACCATATTTATCTTGTCGGTTATCAATTTCGAACATCAAAACGCTTGTCATCTCTTCCAAACGCGAATAGTCGTCAATCCGAATTTCCAATCCGGTTACCTGGTCGCTTTTCCAATTATTCAATCGGTTAACGGTATATATATCGGTCAGGATAAAGGCATTATCATATTCGGCCGAATTGGTTTGGTAGATTCCTTTAACTGTTAATCGCCGGGTGCGGATTTCTTCTTCAAAAAAGTAAGTGAAGATACGGTCTTCCAGTTTAAGGTTAAGTTTTTGTGCAATAGTTTGCGAAATTACAACCTGATTGGTTGCAGCCGAATCACTGAACATTGGTATTTCGCCTTCAATCAAATATTCAAGAAAAAAAGAAGGATCAAATTCTGGCCCAACTCCTTTCAGTACAACTCCTTGAAATGCATCGTCGGTTTTTATTATACCGGGCTTGGTTGAAAAACGTTGCACATGGGCTATCTCCGGAAATCTATACAGCACATGGGTAAGACTATCTGTTACGGCTATAGGGCGTGTTTCATACGAACGTACTGCATCAAAGTTAGTTATCTGGATATGAGAACCAAAACCTATCACTTTTCGCTGCACTTCGTTTTTAAAGCCAATCACAATGGCAACAGCTAGAATCATTACAGCCAAACCAATAGCAATACCAATCATGGATATCAAAACAGCAGGGCGCGAGACTTCTCTCCCACCCTTATTGTCGCTATATATTCTTTTAGCTATAAATAGTTCCATTGTATTTACGATTTTACGATCGTCTAATCGTAAATCATTCAGTTCTTCCCGGATACGCTTCCAGCGCTTTTTGCAGTACTACCAACGCACGTTTTAAATCATCTTTCTTTAAAACATACGCAATACGAACCTCATTATGTCCCAAACCGGGAGTAGTATAGAAGCCGGAAGCAGGAGCCATAAAAACAGTTTGTCCTTCGTACTCAAAATCAGAAAGACACCATGCACAGAATTTATCCGAATCATCGACCGGCAATTTAGCCACAGTATAAAAAGCACCCATAGGGATTGGTGAATATACACCGGGGATGCGATTCAAACCATCAATCAGGCATTTACGTCTTTCAACATATTCGTCGTACGTTTCACGACTATAGGTTTCCGGAGCGTCCAAAGATGCCTCGGCAGCTATTTGCCCAATAAGTGGAGGACTTAAACGTGCCTGACAGAATTTCATCACAGCATTCTTAACTTCCTTGTTTTTTGTAATCAGCATACCAATACGGATTCCACATTCGGAATAACGTTTAGATACCGAATCAATAAGTACCACATTTTGCTCAATCCCTTCCAAATGACATGCGGATATATAAGGCGAACCGGTATATATAAATTCTCTGTACACCTCGTCCGAGAAAAGGAATAAATCGTATTTCTTAACCAAATCCCGTATCTGGTCCATCTCGCGCCGACTATACAAATAACCGGTAGGATTATTGGGATTACAAATAAGAATACCTTTGGTACGTTCGTTAATCAGTTCTTCGAACTTTTCTACTTTGGGTAGTGAAAAGCCTTCGGCTATAGTAGTAGTTATGGTACGGATTTTAGCACCGGCAGAAATTGCAAATGCCATATAGTTAGCATAGGCCGGTTCGGGAACAATTATTTCATCACCCGGATTAAGGCAAGACATAAAAGCAAATAAAACAGCCTCAGACCCACCAGTAGTTATGATAATATCATCTGCATCGAGATTGATATTGAACTTCGCATAATATTTAGTTAGTTTTTCCCTGTAATTTCTGTAACCCGCACTAGGACTATACTCTAATACAGATCGATCGATATTGCGGATGGCATCAATCGCAGTCTGTGGTGTAGGCAAATCGGGCTGACCGATATTCAAATGGAACACATGAGTTCCCCGTTGCTTTGCAGCATCAGCTAATGGAGCTAATTTACGTATAGGAGATGCTGGCATCTCATTACCACGAATAGAAATTTCAGGCATAGTTATTCTAAATTTTACTAAATAGTTTTGCAAAGATAACATCAACTAACCGATTTTGCCCAATCTTCATAGAATAAAATTACTAGAGTCTATCATATAAAGTATATTTCGACACTGAAAAAAAAGCTAGCCATATTGTTTTTATAAAGAATTAAAGCTATCTTTCGCGGAAAATTAATCTGTATGAAAAACGTCACATCGAGCGAAGTGCTGTTGTGGGCACAAGATTTTCTCGCAAAAGCAGAGAAACAACTATCCCCTGCCGAGATTAAAGAACAAAAGATGTTTGCATCTTTAGTTACAGACCCCAAAAACAAGGTTATCCTAACCAAACTACTGGATGAGTCATCACAGATAAGAGACACCAAAACCTTGTCTGAAAGGATGAAGGTTATCTTTACCGAATACGGTGTTCCTGCATTTATGGGAAAAACATACGAATACCTGGGAATACTGTTTAAAGAGTTCGGTTATCTGTTCGATTTTATTGCAGTTCCTATCTTCAAGAATGTACTGCGCAAGGAAACCGGAAAGATTATAATCAAAGAAGAACGTCCTGCGCTGACCAAACACTTAAACAATCGTTGGAAAGACAACATCGGTCAGAATGTGAACCTACTGGGCGAAGTGGTTCTGGGAGACGGAGAAGCTCAAAAACGTTACGAGCACTACCTGGAAGCGCTTTCCGAACCCGACATCAATTATATTTCCGTAAAACTATCGGGCATTTATGCACAGCTTCATCCGCTAAGTTACGACAAGAGCAAAGAAGATTTGTGTAAACTAATGACCAACATCTATCAGCAGGCTATAAACCACCCATATACCGATCATGCAGGAATACAAACGCCCAAATTTGTTAATCTGGATATGGAAGAATACAAAGACGCGGAATTAACCCTCGATGTATTCACCACAGTAATGGCACTGCCGCAATTCAAAAATTATACAGCAGGTATTGTAGTGCAGGCTTATTTGCCTGATGCTATCTTCTTTTATCAAACACTTCTGGATTTTGCAAAAAAGCGTGTTGCCAACGGAGGAGCACCAATCAAAGTACGTTTAGTGAAAGGGGCAAACCTGCAAATGGAAACCATTCAGTCTTCGTTAAAAGGATGGCCAAACCCTATTTTACCCAGCAAAGTAGATGTTGACGCCAATTATATGCGCATTCTGGACATAGCTTTACAGCCTGAAAATGCCAAAGTTGTGCATATGGGAGTTGCCTCGCACAACTTCTTTACCATTGGATACGCATATTTATTAAGTAAAGCAAACGCTGTAGAAGAGTATGTTACTTTTGAGATGCTCGAAGGAATGGCCAACCATTTGCCCCGTGCAATGAGAGAATTGGGCAAACAGGTTATTTTATACACACCAGTGGTAAAGAAAGAACATTTCCTGAATGCAGTATCGTACCTGGTTCGTCGCTTAGACGAGAATACCGGCATAGATAACTTCCTGACTTATTCATTCAACCTGACATTACACAGCAAAGAATGGGAGTTTCTTTCCAATCAATTTGCAGAAGCGTATGCACAGAAAGACAACGTAAAGCCTACCAAGTTCCGCACACAAAACAGAACCCAACAACCGGAGCCTGTTGCCGATATTAATGTGTTCAGAAACGAGCCTGATACCGATCTGGATTTAAAACCAAACAGGATGTGGGCTTTAGAAGCCTTGAAGAAATGGGAAACAGAAGTAAGAGACACCAACTTTATTATTCCGGTTCAGATAGGCAACAAAGAAGTTATCACCGAAAAGAAAAAGAAATACTACGACAGAAGCCGGAATGATGAAGTTTGTTTCTGCGAAGTAAACATGGCTACTCAGGAACAGATTGAAGAGATAGTACAGATAGCAGAAAAAGATGATTCTGGATGGAGAAAAACATCGTTAGAAAATCGGAACAAGATACTCCATAAAACAGCCGAAGTGATTGGCGAGCGTCGTGGTGACCTGATTGCATGTATGTCTGCCATTACCGGAAAAACATTTATGGAAGGCGATATAGAAGTGTCCGAGGGTACAGACTTCTGCCGTTTCTACCCGATTTCCATGCAGGCATTTGAGCAATTAGAGTCTGTTACTTATGCTCCCAAAGGAATTATTCTTGTGATTCCGCCTTGGAACTTTCCTTTCGCTATACCTGTAGGTGGTGTTGTAGCTGGTTTAGCCGGAGGCAATACGGTTATTCTGAAACCTGCAACAGTTGCATTTCCTATAGCTTGGCAATTTGCCCAATGTTTTTGGGATGCAGGTGTACCCAAAGATGCATTACAGGTAATATGTCCCGCCGACAGAAGTTCGCTCAACTGGTTATCGGCACACCCAAGTATAAAACATATTATTTTAACCGGAGGAACAGATACAGCCTTCAAGTTACAAAAGAACAGTCCTAAGACTCCATTATCAGCCGAAACGGGTGGTAAAAATGCAATTATTGTAACAGCAAGTGCCGATCAGGATCATGCAATCCTGAATATTGTATCCTCGGCATTCAGCAATGCCGGACAAAAATGCTCGGCTTGTTCGCTTCTCTTGTTAGATAAAAAAGCATACAATGATCCTGTATTTCAGTCGAAGTTAAAAGATGCAGTTACCAGTATGCATACAGGTAATGTATGGAATACCGATAACATTATCGGCCCAATGATTACCAACGACAATGATAAGTTGCTGCATGCAATAGAACACTTGGAAGAAGGAGAGTTCTGGTTAGTGCCGCCCGTATTCCTTGATGAAAAGAAATACATACTTAAGCCTTGTGTAAAATGGGGAGTAAAACCGGGTAATTACACATTCCGTACCGAATTGTTTGCACCATTACTATCTGTTGTTTGCATTGACGATTTGGAACAGGGACTGGAATATGCCAACTCCACAGAATACGGATTAACTTCGGGGCTGCAATCATTGGATGAAAGAGAAATTGCCCTTTGGAAAGATAAAATTGAAGCTGGTAACCTTTATATAAACCGGGGCATCACTGGGGCAATTGTACGCCGACAGCCATTTGGGGGTATGAAACGGTCGGCCTTTGGTGCTGGTATTAAAGCCGGTGGACCGAATTATGTTTCCTGCTTCGTGAAATTTACGGAGAAAGAAATTCAGGAAATGCCTGAAAAAGCGTTGTATCCTTTCAAAGAAGAATTGAAAGATATTCTTTCGCCCCAGGAAATTAACAGACTGAAATACGCATTTGGTACATTCGAGAAAGCATGGAAAGAAGAGTTTTCGGTAGAGCGTGATGTCAGCCATATTGTAGGCGAACTAAATACATTCCGCTATTTGCCATTAAAACTGGTTGCTTTTTATGTGAAAGATACCGATAATCTGACCGATGTTATTTTATCATTATATGCTGCTGGTAAAACAAAAACAAAGGTATTGTTGGCAATATCGCCCACAAATCCGCATATTGAAATTCTGAAAGCAATTGCCAAAAAGACGAACAACTTTGAACTTGGCTTATATAATGACGAAGATTTCATTGAAGATATGGTGAAGTTTGATCGCATTCGTACCTGCTCGGCCGATATACCCGATGCCATTTTTGATAAAGCGGCAGAACTGGGAATGTACATTGCCACAGAAAAACCTGTTGCAGAAGGTCGTATCGAGATATTGCATTATCTGAAAGAACAAAGCATCTCGTACGAGTATCACAGGTATGGTAGTATAATAGAGGAACCAAAGATATAAAATTGTTTTAGCCGCAGATTACACGGATTGCGCGGATTTTAAATACGCGGATAAAATATAAAAAATAATCCGTGTTTCTTTAATCCGCGCAATCCGTGTAATCTGCGGCTAATTATGAATAGATCTTACGAAATATAGTATTTAAAAAATTAGTACGTATTTTAAACCATCGGCGAGTACTACTTTGCTTCCCGCCGAAATGAAGCACAAATGTACGGAAACCATGTTTCTGGAAAGGTAAACCCACATCCATAAACTCTAAATGTCGGCATCCTCTTGCTTTAGCATCTTTAAGAGCCGCCCAAATAGCCAATATACCCGGATTTTGCTTGGAAAGCGATTTGGTCATTCCGCCGGAAAACCAGAGATAAGCATTATCTTTGGTATATAAACAAGAAGATCCTCCAATAATCTTTCCTTTGTATTTTACAACATAAATCTTTGCCAGGTTCTTGCTGATAAGCCATTGATCCATCAGTTTAAAAAACTGAAGCGTAGGAAAGTACTTGCGTATTTTGAACGAATATATTTTATGAAGCATGTGCGAAAACTCCTGTATTTCTTCAATTGTTTCGGCCTCCTTTACCACAGCACCATTTTTCAGTCCGTTCTTTACCTGCCTTAAGCGCGATGGACTAAATCGTTCTTCTACATCTTCAACACTATGAAGCGAATTTCGAACCCGCAACCAGTTGATAGCAAAATATTTATTGGCACGCAAATGTTTATACCCATCCAAAGCATGCTCCAGGTTCCGGAATTCAATGATGTACGAGGAGCGAAATGCCTCATTGGTTAGGTGCTCCAGCATCACCCCAAAGATAGCTTCCTTATCAATATTTTCACCAAAATACTCACCAATACCAACAATCTCGCACCTTCGGCCCAATGAAGCCGGAACAAGAAAAGCCTGGCGACGAACTACAGCCAGCAGTCTGGCAACGGGTTCGTCTTTAATGGTTGCTACAATTAACAACGGGTCATATCCGGATGCTGCTTCGTACATCAAAAACAGATCCTTAGAATGGAATATATTATCTCCCGGCAAATTATCCGGTATATCCTTTCCTTTATAATATGAAGTTAACTTCAATGCCATTAATGCAAATTTATACTATTTTTATGATATAACGCAAATTTGAAACTTTTAGTTGTTTGGTTCTTTTCTATTTTTTACCTTTGTGCTGGTTATTTATGGAATACCCCCCGAAAATGAGTTTATCATTTTCAATTCCTAAATAGCTAATATATATAATTTTAATACTTAACACACAATGTCCTTTGTTATTATTTTGTTCAGTTTAGCACTGCTAATTGTGCTTATTTCCTATTTCAAAGTGAACGCTTTCCTGGCATTCCTGCTGGTATCAATTATTGCAGGATTAGGCTTAGGAATACCTCTCGACAATCTGCCTCAATCCATTAACAATGGTATAGGTAGTATCATGAAAAGCTTAACCCTTATTATTGTTCTTGGTGCTATGTTGGGTAAACTGGTAGCCGAAAGTGGTGCTGCCGGCAAAATAGCGTCTGTTATGGTTGGTGTTTTTGGCACCAAATATGTGCAATGGGGACTAATGGTTACCGGATTTATAGTAGGCATCCCACTGTTTTATGGAATAGGCTTTGTTTTGCTGGTTCCTTTAATATTCTCGGTGGCTTATCAATATAAATTGCCGGCTGTATACATTGGCCTTCCAATGTTAGCTGCACTTTCTGTTACCCATGGTTTCTTACCTCCACACCCATCTCCGGTTGCACTCACCTCTTTATTTAACGCAAATCTGGGCATGGTACTTATTTATGGTTTAATAGTTGCAATCCCAGCAATAATACTGGCCGGACCCGTGTTTTGTCGTTTCTTGAAAAACATAAAGACAGGCGAAGTAACTTTGTTTAAACAAAACACCCAAACAACAAACCAAAAGATTCCTGGCAAATTCAGTAGTATATTCACAGCCATCTTACCTGTTATACTTCTTATTTTGGTAACTGTAATACCCTACTGTTTCCCCAATCTGCACGAAACTCCCCTGAAGATTATTCATTTCATTGGCGATCCTTCGGTGGTTATGCTCATTGCCGTTCTGGTAGCAACTTATACATTAGGCCTCAAACAAGGCAAAAGTATAAAAGAAATTATGGCTATTTACGAAGAAGCTGTAAAAGATATTGCCATGATTTTATTAATTATTGCCGGCTCCGGAATATTTAAACAGGTTATGGAAGATAGTGGTGTAAGTCATGAACTGGCTGTTTCATTGTTACAGTTACCTGTTCATCCGCTGATTCTCGGCTGGGTAATTGCAGCCATTATTCGTGGTTGTGTTGGCTCGGCAACGGTTGCAGGCCTAACTGCTGCCGGAGTATTAATTCCATTAGTTACCCAATCGGGTATCGATGCTAATTTAATGGTTCTTGCAGTAGGTGCCGGTAGTTTAATGTTCTCGCATGTGAACGATGCCGGTTTCTGGATGTTTAAAGAATACTTCAACCTAAGTATGAAAGATACCCTCAAATCATGGTCGGTTATGGAAGCAATTGTTGCCATTGTCGGATTAGTGGGGGTGTTGATATTGAGTATATTAATTTAAGTAGTTAGTAGTTAGTAGCTAGTAGTTAGTAGCCATGCGGCATCACAACTGACTACTAGCTACTAACTACTAGCTACTAATTACTAAAATTATGAATGCAGACAAAAATTTTGAGAAATTGGGATTAAACCTCCCTCCTGCCCCAACTCCGTTGGGTGTTTACAAACCATGTTTAATAGATGGTAAGTACCTTTATCTTTCTGGTCATGGCCCGGTGCAAGACGATAAATCGCTGATAATCGGAAGAATTGGCAAAGAAATGACTATGGAAGAAGGAAAGCTCGCTGCCCGTCAGGTAGGATTAACCATGTTATCAACAATTAAAGCAAACCTGGGTAGCCTCGACAAAGTTAAGCGGGTAATAAAAGTATTGGGTATGGTAAATTGCACACCCGAGTTTGAACGCCATCCCTATATTATTAATGGTTGCAGCGAACTATTTGCTGCTGTATGGGGCGAAGATAATGGAGTAGGAACACGCAGTGCAGTAGGTTTTGGATCACTGCCCGACAATATTCCAGTAGAAATCGAAGCCATCTTTGAACTTTATTAATATATATATAATGTGCCTATTTCTAATTATAGAACACAGAGACACAGAGTCACAGAGATATTAATTAGCTAATAATAGTTAATATCAATGCCGCATGGATTAAAAAACTCTGTGTCTCCGTACCTCGTATATTTGCATCATTAATGATCCGTTATTTCTCCGAGTGTTGTATATTCGTAGTTAATACGGAAAAGAATAGTCTCTCAATTGTGCCTAGATAC
>NZ_QVMJ01000020.1 GCF_010500955.1 Bacteroides sp. 519 | reverse complement strand
ATAGTTCTGAGGCTTGCATAAAATATTATATAAAAATTAAATGCAAAGATACAGAACAAGGAAAAGACAATATAGGCGACAAAGCGGAGACGCTTACACAAAAGTGCCACAGGTAAGATACAAAAGTGCCACAGGGAAGATACAAAAGTATCACAGGGAAGATACAAAAGTATCTTAGGGAAGAGTAAATAGTAAATAATGCAACTGCATGTTAGAGCGGTAGCCCCAGTATAAAACAACTCCCTTCCCCAGATTTTGAAATAACAGAAATCGTTCCTTTATGTAAATTCATTATCTGTTTACATAAACTTAACCCAATCCCCGATCCTGTTTTCTTGGTGGTGAAGAAAGGAACAAATACCTTATCCAGTACATCAGGAAGAATTCCCTCGCCATTATCCTTAATAGAAATAACTGTTTTATTTTCTACCGTTTTGGTTTCGCTTTCAATAATAATAGAGGCTGTTTGTTTTCCCTCGACAGCTTCCCGGGCATTCTTTATTAAATTAATAAGCACCTGCTCTATCTGCGAACGATCAACAACCAATGTTGTTTCCGGATTCTTAATATTAAACACAATAGCATGATCTGGGAATAATTTCCGGATATCCGAAAATAACTCTTTTACTACAACCTTTTTTAAAACAGGAGCCGGCAAACGGGTTAACCTGCGGTAGTTTTCTACAAAATCCAAGAGTCCTCTACTGCGGCGATGTATGGTTTGCATTGCCTGGTGCATTATTTTATAATCCTTCTCCTGAACAGGAAACTGTATATCGCGTTCGCTCAATGTTTCAGCCAGAGAAATAATGGGAGTAATTGAATTCATAATCTCGTGCGTTAAAACCCGGATTAGCTTTTGCCATGCTTCCATTTCGTTTTTTTCTAATACAGCATGAATATCTTTCAGACTGATAAGCATCTGTTCCTTTCCCTGTGCCAAAAATACAGTAGAAGAAACTGCCATCTCTTGTACCTGTCCATTCTTTTCCAGGTTAATGGTTTGCGTGTCCGATAAATTATTCAGAATAGTTTCCGGAACATTCAAACGGTTTGGTAAGAGCATACTTGCAGACTTATTCATCCATTCAATTCGTCCGGAAGCATCGGCCACTAACACTGCTGTATCTACTTTATTGAGCAGGTTTTCATAATATTGATGCTTAATTTCTTCTTCCAGAACCCGCTGTTTAAGATTTCGCATGGCTCCTGATAATTCAGTAGCAAGTTCGCGCATCATCTTATTCTTTATTGAAACAGGAAACGACTGGGTTAAGTCATTGAAACGTATACTTTCAATAAGCCGCTGCATCATATAAATATGTCTTCTTTGCATTACATACAGATTGATTCCCGTAACTATTAAAAGTAAAATAAGAACAAGGGTACTAAACCATAATTCCTTTTCTATCAGTATGTAAATACCTATAGATAAGATTGAAATCAATAGGATATGTATAAATATGCTGATTGAATAATATTTCATAAGCCTAGTTTTTCTAGTTTCCTATATAAAGCAAAGCGGGTAATACCCAGGTAACTGGCAGCCTTCGAAACATTCCCTTCGCTCAATCGCATAGCACGTTCAATAGCCTGCTTCTCCAATTGTTCAAGGTTCAGAACCTCATCTTTCGACTTTTGTTGTTGGGTAGTTTGGAAAACAAAGTTTTCCGGACGTATCGTCAGGTTGTCACTCAATATCACAGTACGTTCAATGGTGTGTTGAAGTTCGCGTACATTACCCGGCCATCCATACTTTAATAATTTGTTCTTAGCTTCCCGGGTAAAGCCATGTATTTCCTTTTTATACTTATTGGTAAATCGTTTCAGGAAGTATTCTGCCAGCAATATAATATCGTTTCCTCTTTCGCGAAGCGGAGGGATATGTATTTCAATCGTATTTATACGATACAATAAATCCTGCCTGAACATCCCTGTATCTACCATCTGATGAATATTACCATTCGTAGCACTAATTAAGCGTACATCAATTGGTTGCATATACGTACTACCCAATCTGCTGATTTGTTGTTTCTCGATGGCAGTAAGAAGTTTAGCCTGCATTGGCAATGAAAGATTTCCTATTTCGTCCAGAAAGAGGGTTCCTCCTGTGGCTATTTCCATTCTTCCCGGCTTGGGCTTTTTTGCATCTGTAAATGCGCCCTTTTCATATCCAAAAAGTTCACTTTCAAATAGTTGCTCAGGAATACTTCCCAAATCAATTGTAATAAAAGGTTTGTTATTACGAGGCGAATATTGGCAGAGCAATCGTGCAATAACATCCTTTCCCGTTCCATTCTCACCTAAAATAAGGATATTAGCATCTGTGTCACTTAATTTTTCAACAGTATTGAAAACCTCGCGCATAGCAGATGATTCGCCGATAATCTCCGTATCAAGACTACCCGTTCCGGCTAATATCTCTACTTTTTCCTTTAAAGTTGAAACTTCCCGGCGAGACAAACGCAATTTTAAGCCGGAAGATAAGGTAGCAAGTAATTTCTCCTTTTCCCACGGTTTTGAAATAAAATCTGTAGCTCCTGCCTTGATAGCTTTGACTGCTTTTTCTGTATCGGCATAAGCTGTCATAAATATCACAACAGCATGAGGGTCAATTTCCAAAATCTTTTCCAGACTTTGTAATCCTTCCTGCCCACTGATGGCATCTCTACCGAAGTTCATGTCAAGGAGTATTATATCCGGATCGAAAGTAGACATGAAATGGGGGATCTTATCAGGAGTTACTGCAACCTTAATCTTTTCAAAATAGGGTTCCAGTAACAAGTTTAGAGCAAAAAGAACATCTTCATTATCATCAACAATTAATATTTTACCTTCTTTATTCATAACCTTTTTATATATGTATCGGAATGCTACAAAGATAAGTATTATAACAACGTGTTGTATGTGCGTATACGCACGCAATTCGTGCATAATCGCACGCGGTACACTGTCTTATCTTTATGTTAAGTTGTTGATATTTAATTTATTATGTGTTTGGTATGGCGTTTGATACAATAGTTGTATAAAATTAATTATATGACAATCAAACAGCTGATATATTTTATTTTGTTTCCTGTTGTGGTTAATCCTCTTTGGGCTCAGTCTTCGGTTATGAACCTTTCATTAAAAGAAACGATAGAGCGCGCACAACAGCACTCGCCCGATGCACAAACGGCACGGCATGGTTTTCGTTCCGAATATTGGAACTACAAATCATATAAGGCAAACTATCTGCCGTTTCTTACCTTAACTTCAAATCCATATCTTAACCGGGCCATAAATAAAATTACTATGGCAGATGGAACTATAAAGTTTGTGGAACAGAATGTACTTTCGGCGGATTTATCTCTAACACTCACACAAAACGTAGCATGGACAGGTGGGAGTTTTTTCGTTGAAACAAATGCCCAACGGCTGGATATGCGTTCGGATAAAACAACCTCATGGCAAACTTCTCCTTTTATATTCGGTTATAGTCAAACTTTATTTGGTTATAATGCACTAAAGTGGGATAAGAAAATAGAGCCGGTTCGCTATGTGGAAGCACAAAAAACATATCTGGAAACTTTAGAACTGGTAGCAGTACGGGCTACCGACCGTTTTTTTGCTTTGGCAACAGCTCAAAGTAATTTTGAAACAGCTTCTACAAATTACGCCAATGCAGATACTCTTTATCAATATGCACAAGGCAGATACAGCATAGGTACCATTACCGAGAACGAAATGTTACAACTTGAATTAAACAGACTTACCGAAGAGACAAACCGGATGAATGCCCAGATTGAAGTGGAGAATGCCATGCAAAGTTTACGTTCATATTTAGGGATGCAGGAAGATGTGGAATTACAGGTAGCAATAGATCAGCATGTTCCGCAGTTTTGGATTCCTTTGGACGAAGCCATTATGAAGGCACAGACAAACAGCCCTGAAATTCAGAATATGATACGGCGAAAGTTTGAAAGCGAGAGTGCTGTGGCACAGGCAAAAGCATCGGCAGGGTTCAAAGCTGATATTTATATTCGTTTTGGCCTTACCCAAACAGGAGATAAACTGCGGGATGCATATAAGGACCCATTAGATCAGCAATTGATAAGTCTTGGTCTTACATTGCCCATACTTGACTGGGGACGGGGAAAAGGCAAAGTGAGAGTCGCCAAATCACGCCGTGACCTGGTATATACGCAAGTAGACCAGGACAGGATGGACTTTGATTTAAATGTCCGGAAACTGGTGAAACAATTCAATCTACAGGCACAAAGGGTACAAATTGCAGAAAGAACAAACCAAACAGCTCAACGCAGGCATGATGTGGCACGCAGGCTCTATATTCTGGGAAAATCAACCATTCTTGATTTGAATGCATCTATAACCGAAAAAGATTCAGCCCGAAGGAATTATGTTACTTCCCTGTATAAGTACTGGAGTTTGTATTATACACTTCGTAGCATTACGCTTTACGATTTTGAGCATAACCATGAATTAAAAGCTGATTTGGAGAATTTATAAATTAAAAATAGCCGCAGATAACGCAGATTGCACGGATTTATAAACACGGATTATTTTAATCTGAATTTATCCGTGCATTTAAAATCCGTGCAATCCTACGTTATCTGTGGCTAAATTAAAAATGAATATGGATATAAAGATTGAAAAGAAGCCGTGGTACATACGATATAAATATTATCTCGCCGGCGGCATTATATTTATTGCTTTCCTTATCTATGTAATATCCCTTTCGGTAGGACCACGTAAACTGCGTATTGATTCAGATAAAATACAAATAGTCGAAGTTGCTAATAACAAATTTATGGAATATGTAGATGTAGAAGGTATTGTACAGCCTATACTCACCATAAAAATAAACAGCAGGGAGGCCGGAAGTGTTGATCGGATTGTAGGAGAGGAGGGAAGCCTGCTAAAGAAAGGAGATACTATACTGGTACTCTCTAATCCGGATTTACTGCGAACCATTGAGGACCAGCGCGACGATTGGGAAAAGCAACTCATTTCGTACCGTGAAAAAGAAATTGAGATGGAACAAAAAAGCCTGAACCTCAAGCAACAAGCCATGCAAACCGATTATGAACTGGCACGCTTAAAAAAAAGCTTTGAACTTGATAAAGAAGAGTTTCAAATGGGTATTAAAAGCAAGGCTCAACTGGCTGTATCCGAAGATGAATATAACTTTAAACTAAAAAATGCGGAGCTTCAACGCGAAAGTTTGCAACACGATTCTGTAATGACCATAATCCGTAAAGATCTTCTGTTAAACGACAGAGAACGAGAAAGAAAAAAATATGAACGGATTAAAGATCGTTTGGACGACTTGATAATTAAAGCCCCCATAAACGGTCAGCTTAGCTTTGTTAAGGTTACTCCTGGTCAATTAGTTGGTACCAATGAGAGTATTGCCGAAATAAAAGTACTCGATCAATTTAAAATTAGTACTTCGTTAAGCGAATACTACATAGACCGTATTATTACTGGTTTGCCTGCAACTGTAAGCTATCAGGGAAAAAGATTTCCTTTAAAAATAACCAAAGTAGTGCCCGAGATTAAAGATCGCACTTTTGCTGTAGATTTGGTTTTTACAGATGAAATGCCCGAGAATGTACGCGTAGGCAAAAGTTTCCGTGTACAAATAGAATTAGGGCAGCCGGAAGATGCATTAGTTATGCCCCGTGGAAATTTTTATCAGTCAACCGGAGGGCAATGGATATATAAAGTGGATAAAACCCGTACGAAGGCAGTGCGCGTACCGATTTCAATTGGTCGGCAAAATCCGCAGCAATACGAAATTGCTGATGGTTTACAACCAGGCGATTTGGTCATTGTTTCGGGATATGATAACTTTGGAGAAGCACAGGAGTTGATATTGAAATAAAATACGATAAACTTATACAACTGAAATATTATGTTACTACATTACATCAAAAATGCGTTTCGCAATATAGTAAAGTATAAACTTCAAAGTATAATCAATATTATAGGAATTTCTATTGGATTGATTAGTTTTATATTTGGTTATCAGTGGTTTAAATATGAAACATCTTACGATAGTTTTTTTCCACGGTCGACCGATATATACGAAATAATTGGTATTGAAACTCAAACCGGAAAAAAAACTGATAGGTTACCTTTTGTACTAATTGAGGCACTTAAAAGAGATTTTCCTGAGGTAGAACAAATTATTCCACTTTATGAAAGATTTGGAAGCAATTTCAAGGTAGATGAGAGGTTATTGAGCGAAGCTGAAGAGGAATTTATCGATGAATCTTTTTTTGAATATTTTCCACCCAATGTAATTTGTGGACAACAAACTGGATTGGGGGCGAAGGATGAAGATCTTATCATAACCAGATCATATGCAATAAAGAACTTCGGTTCGCCCGAAGAAGCTTTAAATGTAAAAATAACAGGTGGATATACTGATTATTTAGAGGTAGTTAGTGTAATAGATGATTACCCGGAAAACTCAATGTTTCATCATGTAGAAGCTTTCCATACAGATGTAATGACCCGCAAACATGCTCATCATATTCCCGAAAATCTAAGGTGGAAGCAAAATGAGGTAAAGCTATATGTATGTTTGAATACCAAAAGTGATAAGACCAAATTTAAAGATAAATTAGTGAATTATCTTGTGGACAATAATTACAATACAGGTCTTCAATTGGAAGCAGTTACGCTAACTGCTGTACGACACACATTAGGTACTGACCACTCCTTTAATATCAACTACATCCGTATTTTTGTTGTTGCTACATTTATTTTATTGGTTTGCGTCCTATTTAATTTCATTAATTTATGGGTCAATAACATTTATAACAGAATAAAAGAAATGAGGCTTCGACACTCGATAGGTGCAGGAAGAATTTCTCTGGTATTTCAACTACTCATGGAAGTTGTAATTCAGTTCGTTTTCATATTAATTCTGTCTTGTTGCCTTATCGAACTCTTGCTACCACTCTTTATTAAAGTGTTTGATATAAAAGTAGAAACGAACTATTTATGGAGTAATTTTCTTATCACATATTTCATAAGTTTATTAATAATTATTCTTATCTCGCTTCCTTCGTTGTTAGCTTTTATTCGGAGATCAGCCTTGCAACTGTCTGGTGGTGTACAAGCTCATCAAATTGGTTTTGTTCGCAATGTAGGAATGATTTTTCAGATGGGTATTTGTGTGGCATTTATGTTCTGTGCACTTTGTATCAGTCATCAAGTATATTACATGATGAATAAAGATCTAGGATTTAAGAAAAATGGACTAATCTATTTTATCATGACAAATAGAGATCGTGAGGCCACTGTTCGCGAGTTTGAATCCATTCCATTAATCACAAATTTTACCGGAGCCGGAATACTTAGATACAGTCATGAACCTTATGTTACCAATTTGGTAAATTGGGAGGGGAAACCAGAAGATTATAAACCTAATTTTCAAATAATAGATGCCGACAGTGAGTTTGTTCGCACATTTGAACTGGATATTGTAGAGGGAGAGATGTTTGGAACTTTGGAACTATCAAAAGACAGGTATGCCAATGGTAAACAGGTTTTGATTAATGAGGAAGCTGCCCGCATAATAGGGATTGATAATATTGTAGGAGGCACCATACAGCGTTGGAACGGAATGATGCAAAACGGAACGTTTTTAATGAAGGACATTACAGTGGTAGGTATTATAAAAAACTTCCAGTCGGCAAGTTTTCGTAATCCCATACTTCCTCAAATAATAGAACAAGTGTCTAACCGTTATGGTAGTTATACCTACTTTGTTAGAGTTCCTGAGGATAAAGAAAATGAAGGTATTAAACAAATTCGTGCTGCATTTAAAAAGCAAGCTTTGGATGTTGATCCTGAACCTGAGATATATACCATGAATGAAATTTTCAGTCAATTACATAAATCAGAAGAAGGTAGCCTGCGGCTGTTTGTATTATTAGCCATACTTTCTGTAATAATTTCACTTTTCGGGATATATTCCATATCCTATTCAACCATGCAACGCCGCCGTAAAGAAGTTGCTGTACGTAAGGTAATGGGTGGAAGTACCAGAAATATCATCCGGATGTTTATCTGTGAATATCTGCGTATTGTAGTGGTGGCTAATATACTCTTTATCCCTTTCTCATGGTATTTTATACATAAGTGGATTCAGCAATTTTCTTATCGGGCACCAATAGGCTGGGGCGAGTTGATAATAGTAATTGCATTGTCTACATTATTTGTACTGCTCACGATATTGGGGCATATTTTAAAAGTATCTTCAGAGAATCCGGCAGAGGTAGTTAAATCTGAATAATAATAACCATGATAAAACACTACCTGAAAATAACAATCCGAAACCTGGTTAGAAACCTATGTGCGCCAAACAGATATTAATGTATGGTTATACCTGTTTATTTTTATAGGAATTTCGTTAGTTGTTTTCTTAAGTGTACTTCATCCTGTTTTGAAAGCAGTGCAACAAAATCCAGCCAAAGTTTTAAAAGGAGAATAAATTAAAATCAATATATTATGATTCTACATTATGTTAAAATAGCTCTTCGCAATTTGCTAAAACATAAATCGCAAACAATAGTAAGTGTTTTAGGTATTACTGCTGGTATTCTTTGTTTCTCTATCTGTACATATTTTATGCGTGCATTATATAGAAGCGATAGCGACTTCCCTCGCTATAAAGAGATGGCAGTTCTGCGTATGCAATATCCGGATACAGAAGAGTACAGTTACCCGCGACAGAATGTTGTTAAAATGTTTGCAGAACAGTTTCACAGTGATATGGAACTCATTATTGGAATGGAATATTCAACAAAACCATATAATGTAACCATAGATGATACAGACTCCAAAAGAACTGTCCGGATTATATCACAAGCAGTAAATGCCGATTTTGTGCAAGCATATCCACCTGAATTAATTGCAGGTTCACTTAATGAATTCAGTGCACAACCGGATAGAGTATTTATAACAGAACAGTTGGCAAATAAACTTTTTGGAAAAGAATCGCCCATTGGTAAAACGTTCTCTTCCGAATCTGTTTCTTATAAAAAACTAGATACTCCTATTATTTTTACAGTAGTAGGAGTAATGAAACCTTATCCGAGCTATGCATTTGACAATCCTTTATCATTTGAGATGTTGCATCATGCAGAGATTGAAAAGCATGCAGGTTACTTCTATACTTATATTCTTAAACCCGAAATCAATATAAATGATTTGAATGAGAGATTAGGAAAGATAGAATTTAATGGTGCTAAGGCTAAATTAGTGTATAAACATGAGCTGCGCGAAATGAATCCTGCTGCTTTATTTGTTGCAATTATTGGACTTTTGGTGCTGTTGGCAGGCTTGTTGAACTTCTTAAATATAGCCATTAGTGCATTTGCAAATCGCATAAAGGAGTTAAGTATCCGAAAAACATTGGGGGCTTTACTTCGCCATCAGTTCTTTATCTTGTTTACAGAATTATTATTTATTCTGATTCTCTCGTTTCTTTTTTGTATGATGCTTACAGAAACGCTAATACCCTATTTGCTTAATCAACTACCACACATGATAGCTCGTGAACTTGAGATAGATTTACATGAATTGGTTAGGCAACAAGTTTTCTATTTTGTTTATATCCTATTGTTTTGTTCGTTAATAGCATGGGTTGGTGTGTTTCGTATAAAAGTAAAGCAAAAATACTCCAAACATTATGTAAGAAACGTTTTACTGGGTGTTCAATTCTTTATTTGTATAGTGTTTGTTTTGGCTACAGGTGCAACCTACTTGGTATCTAAAAATACATTGAAAATAAAAACTCCTTATCTTACTGAAAACGAAACAACTAATATAGCATGTATTCGTTTGGGGAATGAAAGAGTTATTTTGAAGAAACATATCCCGGAGATAGTAGATTATATTCACTCATCACCTTTATTTGAAGGATATACTTTTGTTAATGAATCATCCTATAACATTAGTAATTCGGACGAACAGCACGATATTTTAGTACGACATATTTCTCCTGAATATATGAATATAATGGGAGTACCTATTGAACGAAAACCAAAAGAAGGAGAACCTTGCTGCTATGTGAATGAAGCATTGTTTGAAAAATTAAACAAAGATTCAGTCGATTATATCCGAATTAATAATAAAACATATCCTGTAGCACAAACAATAGAAGCTGTTGAATTAGGATGGTATCTAAAAGAGGTAGCGTTTATTCCGGATGCAGATATTTCAAATCCAGACTATATTTATGTTCAAATGAAAAAAGGAAAATCTCAAGAAGGTTTATTTGCTTTACAGGAAAAAATTCAAGCTTTTTTGCCTGAATATAACACATTTGAGATCTATACTTTAAAAACTGACCATTTATCAGGTGGACAAAGTTTATTACAGGGACTGTTTACAGCTTGTAGCATAATTTCGATACTGATTACAATCCTGGGATTATATGGAGCTATAACAACAGATACACAACGAAGACAAAAAGAGATTGCAATACGGAAAATAAATGGCGCCGAGATGAGAAATATATATTATATTTTTGGCAAACTGTATGTTTGTTTATTTATTATTGCTGGTATTGCAGTTTGCAGCATAGGTTTCTTTATCTTTAATTTGCTGTCTTCCAATTTCAATGTCTTTTTCGACTACAAAGATCCACTATACTGGATAGCTTCTTTCCTATTTGTTATATTGATAATTTTTTGTACAATATCCTATCGTATATATAAAATATCAAGAATAAATCCGGCCGATATTATAAGAAATGATTAGTAATATAAAACTAGAATAGTTATGATTAAAACAATTAGTTTACAGAAAATCTTCCGTACAGAGGAAGTAGAGACATGGGCTTTAAACAATGTAAGCATCCATATTCAGGCAGGTGAGTTTGTGGCTGTTATGGGGCCTTCGGGTTGTGGTAAATCTACTCTTTTAAATATTCTTGGTTTACTTGATAACCCTACAGGGGGCGAATACTACCTTAATGGCATCGAAGTCTCTAAGTATTCAGAAAGTCAGCGAACAAACTTAAGAAAAGGAGTAATCGGTTTTGTTTTCCAGAGTTTTAACCTCATTGACGAATTGAATGTTTACGAAAACATTGAGCTCCCACTGTTGTATATGGGTATATCGGCAACCGAACGTAAGAAACGGGTTAACATAGCTATGGAACGGATGGGAATAACCCACCGTAGCAAACATTTTCCCCAGCAGCTATCAGGCGGACAGCAGCAGCGCGTAGCCATAGCTCGTGCCGTAGTTGCTAATCCTAAACTAATTCTTGCGGATGAGCCAACCGGTAATCTTGACTCTAAGAATGGTAAAGAAGTGATGGAACTTCTAACTGAACTAAATAAAGAAGGAACAACCATTGTTATGGTGACTCACTCACAGCACGATGCAGGTTATGCAGGAAGAATTATTAATTTGTTTGATGGGCAGGTGGTTACTGAGGTTAGTTTATAATTCATTTAAACAAATGAATGTTGTAGATTTTAGTCGTCGAGATTGTATTTCCCATTCGTGTATTTTCTATTCATGCAATCTTATGTACTTTGTACTTACTGAACCTTCATTATTGTGTTAAATATAAAATAGTACTCTATAAACTCCTCTACACAGAAGTTTAAAAGTCGAAAATTGCCGTCACACCAGCACTCACCCATTTATCTATTTGATTAATAACTGGTTAAAGCGTGCTGGCAAAGTGTGCTGGCAATTATAATTACAATTTGCCAGCACGCGATATTGCGTATAAAACAAACAGTTTCATTTTTGTTTCGTCCATTGAAACAGGTAGTTTCCTATATAGGAAACCAACAGTTTCATATATAGAAAACAAGTGGTTTCATCCATAGGAAACTAGTCGTTTCATACCGTGAAACAGTTGGTATCCTACTGAGAAACAGTTGGTATTCTACCGTGAAACCGTTGGAGTTCTTTGTTAGTTTCCAAAGCATACGTATTATACTTCTGGCCTGAGGGCTATGCATTGGGGCATATCACCCTGAAGGGGCATCAAAATCGGAAGTTATAAAGAATTGTATTTTTTGTCAGGATAGTGCAGTTTGAAGTATATGTTGATATATTTTAGAGTATCTTATATATCACTATAATGTCCGTCTTACCAAAGGAGACGGACACCATTTCTGATGCAAATGTATAACTTTTGATTTTATTATGCAAGAATATGCCTGTTTCCTTGCTGATATCAATGTGTGTCATAATTTGAAAATAACAAATAAAACAGTCATTTTTCTATATATTATGTGTGATAATTAAATAATATATTACATAAATAAATTTCTCGCTTTTATTTAATTAACCTTTATTAAGCATCTGTCGTGCCATTATTGCATCCTTTTACGCTGCATAATCTATTTCTTTTTACCTTTCTCTAATTATATTCAGTTGGTATTTTTTTTTGCATCTTGATAAGATTGTTAATATCCGTCAATGTCCGTCTCCTTTGGTGAGACAGACGAATAACGACTGATAAAAAAAACAATGTTAGACAAGAAGACTTTATATGTAGTTTACTTGCTTCACAAAGCAAGTACTATCTGCTTTGAAACCCCTCGTGGTAAGAATGGCCAAATGTCCCTTTCATTAGACGAATCCCGTCTTTTGAGTTATCTGTATGGTCCAGGGCGTATCACTCGCAGTCTTGATACTCACACTCTGGTAAGTCTCTTGAACGAAGTTGGCAAAGTTGTTGACCCCTTATTGAGTAGCGTCGATCGCCGTGCCGAATTTCCGCGTACCCTACGCCAGTTCAACCGGAATTTTAAAGTTTGGCTTTCCGGCATCGAAGCTTCTCATGAAAATCGTAAATCGTAAATCGTTAAATCGTAAATTATCATGCGTACCCGAATTATACTAATATTCATCCTTGTTTTCACACTGGTACCGAGGGTTATCCGTTCGCAGGAAACCACTCACCGTCTTTACGATCCCATTCCACGTTTAGCCGTGAAGAGCAACTTGCTTTACGACATAACTTTGGGGTTAAATCTAGGCATTGAGGCTAAGCTTAGTAAACGTTTCACCCTCGATGTACCGGTAATCTACAATCCTATCACTTTTGGTGATAATACCAAATGGAAGAATCTTACTGTTCAACCCGAAGTTCGTTATTGGCTTTGCGAAAGCTTTGTGGGTCATTTCTTTGGCCTTCATGGACACTATTCCGATTTTAATGTAGGCGATATTGGTTTTATTTCGGGTTTGAAAGATCATCGATACCGTGGTTGGTTGGCCGGCGGTGGCGTATCTTGGGGCTATCACTGGTTGTTATCACCCCGTTGGTCTCTTGAAGCCACCGTTGGTTTCGGCTACGCCTATATAGACTATAGCAAATTCGAAGCACCTAAGTGTGGTTTAAAACTCGAAGAGGGTACCCAACACTATGTGGGTCCAACTAAAATAGGTATTAATCTGATATACATAATTAAGTAATAAAACTGACCAAAACAGTAACTAAAATAGCATTGTGTTAAACAAGTGTTATTGTAGTGGTTATTTTATACAACTATTGGATTGCATTTGTAGTATATGGAGTAAAAAACAGATAAAGTTTATAAAGAAATGAAGATAATACGTAAAGATAAGAATTATAAGGTAGAAGGTAATTTTAGATACTCCATGAGTTTTATAGCTTTTATGGTCTTCTTTATAATTTCTTTGCCCCTTTCTGCTCAAGATTACAAAGGAGCCGTTGCTGTTGATATTGTTGATTTTGCCGAACGTAACGACAGCCTTTTTATCAGCTTTGATATCAAAGTTGAATCTAACGCTGTTCCCAATTGTTCAGGCATGTACTTTACACCTGAACTTCGTAATGGTAAGCATACAGTTGATTTACCTTACGTTCAATTAAATGGCAAAACACGTGCCAAAATCAACAGCCGTTGGTTTATGGTAGCCAGCGACGAGTGGCTATCTCGCTATGATGCTCCTGAGATAATAGTGAATGCAAACAAGTTTACCGACGAGTTTATGCGTTATCAGGTTTACTTGCCTTATGAAAATTGGATGGATAATGCACGCCTCTATCTTCGTCAGGAATTAGTTGGCTGTCGTGGACAAGTAAATATGTACACTTATAAATTGAGCGACCGTGTTAAACTTGCTCCCCGTGCTCCTTACGAAGTACAATCGTTGGTTGCTTTAGTAGCACCACAGGCAGAGGTTAAAACCCGTAACCGCCAAGGTAGTGCTTTTCTTGACTTTCAGGTTGGCCGTTCGGCCATTCTTCCCGATTTCCGTCGTAATCCTGTTGAGTTAGGTAAGATCAATGATGCTTTCCTTGAAGTAATGGGGGATCAGGATGCGCAGATAACCGGACTGTTTATTGAAGGTTATGCTTCGCCCGAAGGTAAATATGCCAGCAACGAAAAATTAGCTCGCGACCGTGCTGTGGCTTTAAAGGAATATATCAAAAATCACTATCTGTTAGCCGAAAATCTGTTTACCGTACGCTCGGTAGGTGAAGATTGGGTAGGCTTAAAAACAAAAATAGAAGAAAGCACAATAGCCCAGAAAGATCAGATTCTAGCTATTATTGACAGTAGTGCCGAACCCGATGCCAAGGAAGCCCGCCTGAAAGGTCTTTCGAGTTATAGCTCCTTGTTACGCGATGTTTTCCCTGAACTTCGTCGTGTAGAATATCAGATCGATTACTCTGTACGTAGTTATAGTACAACCGAAGCCCGTCAGCTAATGAGTACTAACCCCGAGAATCTGTCGCACTTGGAACTCTATAGTGTAGCTTTGGAATATGGCAAAGAAAGTCCTGAATATAAAAAGATTATCATAGAAACCATTCCAAAATACTTCGACAGTGATCCTGTTGCTCTAAACAACGCTGCTGCCCTGTTAATAGAGAATGGCGAAGAAAACACCGCTCTTCGGTTATTAGAAAAAGCTCCTGCTTTACCCGAAGTCTGGAATAACCTGGGTATAGTGTATATGATTCGTGGTGAACTGGATAAAGCCGAAGACTTGTTGAACCAAGCCTCTATTGGTGGCGTAGCCGAAGCTGCGCACAATCTGACAGAACTAGCTAAGAAGAAAGAAGACGAATTAAAACGAAGATGATAATAATGTGCCAATGTGCTAATATGCCAATGTGCCAATTGGCTGCGCATAATTAATAAATTTGTTAATTCTATCAGCACATTTTTAGATTAGCATATTTTCACATTGGCATATTGGCACATTATCCACATTGGCATATTAGATTTATGAGAGAGAGAACCCTATACCTATACCTGTTTTGCTTGTTATTTATGTTTGTTTCCTGCAACACCAATAACACCCGTAAACGCCACCTTACGGAACGCTTGTTTCTTGAACGTAGCCGTATTACTGTTACTCACCCTGGCGATAGACCTGGTGGTCAAAGTAATGGTAGTGCTATGGTGCTAAATGAACAGGTAAATTACACTCACCAGCCACAATCAACAAACATTGAAGATAATAACCCAGACGAAGCCCGTTTGGACACCAATAAAGTATACACTCTGTCTCAGGTCACCGTCACTTCCCGTGCACGTTTTGCCCCTGTACGGGAAGGACAGGTGAACATTGACTTTATTGTTCATGTTCCTGAAGCTTACCTTTCGGATGATTTTCAGGTGACGCTTACTCCGGAGTTAATTCATGATTCAGTTGTAAAATTAGAAGATGTAGTATTACGTGGTAAGAACTTTATAGAATTACAAAAGCAGGATTACGAGCGTTACCAAAACTATTTAGGCGGCATCATTGACCCCTCTGCCTACGACTCTGCTTTTGTAGACCATCGTGGTGTAAACCGTGAGTTGGGTCGGCGACGTAAAACCAATCTGGACCAATACTACAACAAGTGGGTGTTGATGCAAGAATATCGTGACTGGCGTAATACAGAACAAGCTAAATACGATGCTTACAACATTAAACATGGCGAGGAACTTCGTCAGAAACTCATTGCACACGATATTAAATACCGTCATGCTTTAAAACGTCAGTTAGCCATGCGCAGTGATACTTCCAAACTAAGCAGTAAATACCGTGCCGACCGCAAGAAACTAATTGAGTCCTCGCCGGTTAAAAGGCAGATAACTTTGGATGCCGTTCCGGCTCAATACCGTGAGTTTTATATTAAAGGTATTGGTCCCGAAGATCTTCAACCTTTGTTGCCCCGCGACCGCGACTCTATTGCTTTGGCACACGAGCATCTTTTGCACGAAAAGATAGCTGCTAACGAAGCAAAAGGTTCTCGCCAACAGGAAGTATTCAAGTATATGGTACCTGCTCCTTACCGTCCGGATGCTCATTACAGCGCTACCATTATACCAGGTAAAACATACAGTTATCGGTACACCCGTACCTACCCTGTAACTGCCGGTTTAAAGAACCTGAAACTAACCATTGGAGGAAATATCACGGCTACCGACCGTAGCTATTACAAAATTCAAGGTGTAGATACATTGAGCTATGTAATATCCTCGATGGACGAACTGGCCGATGGAAGCTTACTGGGTAACCCCAAATTCACAGCCGACCAGCGTACAGAATACATGCACGCCTTAAAATTATTACGGAACCGTGAGTATCAACGTGCCTTGAATGTATTGAGTGACTATAACGATTACAACACAGCCGTAGCCTTAACGTGTTTGGGATATGATGGTAGAGCTTACAATATGCTTGCTACACTTCCACAAACGGCCAACACACATTATCTGGCTGCTATTCTGTGTAGCAGGTTAAAAGAAATGCAGGCCGCTGTTGATCACCTGATGGAAGCTTGTAGGCTCGATCCGGGCAAGATAAACCGTGCACAGCGCGATCCGGAGATTAGTAAAATGATACGTGATTACAAATTACAGGAACATTTAGACGCCCTCCTGTAGAGACGCAATGCATTGCGTCTACATAAAACGATGTTATAAACGAAAACAATAACAATCGGGGAAACCCATAATTATTTATTAACCAATAAACAAAAAAGATGAAAATGAAAATGAATTTTAAGTATGCAATGATGGCTTTTGCTACTATCTCTATGATGGGATTAGCAAGCTGTTCAGATGATCCTAATGTGGATACAGTAGTTCCGGATGAAGAAGGACTACCCACACTAATGAAAATCACTTTGGTAGACTCTTCAGATAGAAGTGCTACTCGTGCTTACAGTGATTATCCTGCCATGGACGAGGAAAAACATATCAACAACGCAATTGTGTATATGTTTAACTCTACTCGTTCGTTTGTGAAAGCTATTGACTTGGAGTTAGGAAAAGTTACTGTAGTTGAGAACAACACACCAGTACAAAAAGATGTGTGGACAGCTACTTTCGAAGCTTCTTCTGGTTTGCACTATTTTATCGCAACTGCCAATGCACCAGCTTTGGAGGTGAAAAAAGGAACTGGATTAGACAATCTGGCTATGCGTATTGATGACATCAAAACTCAATTTGGCGCTTTGACTAATCTGGGTGTTAAGGACAATACAGGAGCTTTTACAATAAATCCTAACTTCTTTATGACTACTACAGTAAATGTAGAGAATGTGATTAGTTCCGAAAACTACAAACAGATGAATTATGTGCCTGCCACATTGGTTGCTTCAACTAAAGAAGAAATAGAGAATGCGATTGTTCCTTCAAAGAATCTGATTCAAATTCCTATTGGTCGTGCAATGTCTAAAGTAAATCTTTCAATACCTAATTCGGTGAAAGTAGGTACACCATATACAAAAGTTACTCAAGAAGTAAAAAGTGATAAATATGGTGTGATTGGTGAAGTAGATATTTTGAATTCAAAATACTATGTTGCCAATAATCCAACTAAAATGTATCACTTCCCTTACTTTGGTACAACTCAAATGTTCCAAACACCACTTTTTGATCAGTTCCCAATTGGAACAACTGCTGTAGGTTATTGGCCTAAATTGCATTTAGAAGCAGAAGCTGGTAAAACTGTACACGATGCATTTGATGCAGAAGCAACTAAAACTCCTGCATTTGAAGCCACTACTGATAAAGCTGATATCAGTGCTACTGCATTCTATGCTGTTGAGAACTCAAATCTTGAAAACACATGGAGTAATACTACTATTTTGCAATTGAAAACCGTATTTACTCCTGCTGATATTCAAGTTGAAGTTGAACCAGGTGTAAAACATCATATAATTGTTTCTGGAGTTACTGCAGAATGGAAAAGTACTACTGATGGAAAAGGTGTTACAACTTGGGCTACTAATGTAACAGCAGCTACTCATGGAGCGTTGACTGATAATAATTTTTATCGTGTTTGGGATCCTAATTTAAAAGCATTCTGGCCATACTTCTTTGCTGATAAAGCATCTGCTCAAGCTTTAGCTGCAAAAATCGGAGACCCTGCAACAGGTACTACCTATCCGGAAGCAGATCTTCTTGTTGAATATAATAAAGGTATCTGTTACTACATGATTCCTATCCGCGACAAGAGCAGAGGTGTTCCCGAATGTCATGATGCAACTCGTAACCACTTCTATGATATTCAGATTGGTGCATTTACTGATTGTGGATATAATAAGCCTGGTGGTGGTGATGGTCCTGGTGACGAAACTGATCCAACAGATCCATTGTATCCAAACGATTACTTTGTGAAAGTATACATCCAAGTTATGGACTGGACACATGTAAAAACTACTGAAGATACCGGTATCGGTTACAAGTAAGTAGTTGAAGGGAGGTAAAGCAGTTGAGGAGGTAGAGAGATCCTACCTTTCTCTACCTCCTTAATCTCTTTACCTTTTTTACTAATCTTACACTGGCTGGTTTACATTACTCAATCGTAAATCGTCTAATCGTAAATAATTCAGGTATGCAAACCTTACGAAAAATAAAACATTTAGTACTCCTTTTTTCGCTCTTCCTTTTTACAGGATGTCTTGGCGAAGGAGACCTCGATTGTGATGCAATCGCTGCCGAAGGGCTTACCATTCAGTTTCTTTATAACATCAACCCCGAATTTACCAATAAAATATCAGAGGTTGTAGAATACATAGACCTATATATTTACAAAGAAACCGGCGAGTTGTACCGCGAAGTGCGTCTCACCAAAGAACAACTGGAAGCAACCAACTACAAATATTCAGCCAGCCTTCCCAATGGCACCTATAAACTGGCTACCTGGATGAATAATGGTGACTGCTACTATCGGGAAGATACAGAGAATTTCTCTGACGCAGGCGTGCGTATAAAATGCAATGGTAATCAGGAGATATCCGAAAATACCGCCCCTCTTTATTATGGTTATATAGACCGTCAATATGCCTACGAGTATGAAGAAGAAGACGCCATTGTTGAAATAGGTAAAAATCCGGTACGGTTAAATATTAATTTTGCTAGAAACACCAACCACATTCGTGTAGACGCTCAGTTCGACCGAATACCTCATATAGACGATAAAATAAATATAAAACTGGAAGGTAAAAACGGAATATGTAACTTTTACAACCGTATACCTCCGTATACAGGTAGCATTCGTAACGACGAAGAGATGGACGAAGAAATGAACAGTCATTTGCCTACCTATATATACTATCCTTACGAAACATCAGAAGCCTTTAACGATCTGGGCTATTATTATAACTATACATCACGGCTTACCACACAACGCTTGTGGGAGAACGATGGTATGAACATACAGATTGCTTATCACGAAAACGGATTAAGCGAAAAAGTATTGATAAATGATAAACTAACAGACCTTATCATGCAGAACCCTTTGTTTAGCAACAGTTTTCATCTGGAAAGATATGCAAATTACCATATTATCTTTCAATTTGATAAAGAAGGAGATGCATGGGTTATTGCCGACATAATTGTTAACGACTGGCATTTAATTAAGCAAGACGAAAACCCTGGCATAGGGTACGAATAAATCGCTTAAAAACTCTATTGTGAAATGAAACAACTTAAAAATTACATATTACTCCGTAGCCTGATTCTACCCTTGACGTCTTTGTTCATGGTGGTAGCAATGGTGAGTTGCGACAACAAAGATCCGGATAATACTGAACCTAACCCTGATTATAACATTGAGGTAGAAATAACAACCCGTGCCTACGAGTCGAATGTAATTGGCGAGCTAACCTTTACAAATCTTTGGCTACTGGTATACAACCACGATGGATTTACCTCCGAACTGGAATATTGTGCCAATTTGATGGAGGATGGAAGAACTACCGATCTGGGCGACGTAACACGTGTTACCCGAATGCTAACCAATGACATTAAACCGGGTACAAAATCATTCTATGCTATTGGCAATGTGATGGATCTAGGACTTTCGAGTACCGAAGCCGACCGCGATTGGATACAGCATTTAATACAAGCTAACAAAGATTTAGCTGCGAAAAAAACATCTACACTTACAGAAGCAAAGCTAACAACATTCCGTTGGACAACAATACCCAGACTTGTAACCAATCCCGATGGCACTTATCGGAGGATTAACAAGTATGACGATAAAGACCACAATCCCAACGGTAAGTATTTTCAGGTTACAAATATGCCTATGAGTGGGTATGCAAAAGATGTGGTTATCAAAGAGCGTATATACAACCGTGTTTATATTCCGGTTCTTCGGGCAGTAGGTAAATTGGAGTTCGAATTGTTACCTAATTGGCAAGATGAATGGGAAGGAAACCCAGCACCAACCAGTATTACATTATCCGGATTAGAGATACAGATACAAAATCAGGCCACAGAAAGTATGTTGTTTGAAATGGTAGAATCTAACAATACTGTTAAAGACCCCGTTGATGCTTATAGTATTGGAATAAACAACACAATGCAACCCGCTATTGTGGCCAATCCTTATCACAACGATGATACCGATTACCTAACGTTGATTAAAACACCTGTGGCACCAGCTACAAAACAAAAAACAATTGAAACCGTACCAATGTATTTCTTCGAGAACCATCCGAAAATTACATTTGATACAGAAGGAAGAATAACCGGTTGGGCCGATGGGAGACCAACCGATCCGCCTTACATTACTACCCGGTATCCTCATTTTGTAGTAAGCAGCGAAACGGTGATTCCTGGAGAAAGCAATGTTCCTTATCAAGATAGCCCAATACCGATATATGGTAAACACGAATTTGAACCAGGCAGGTTTAAAATATTGCCTGAGGATGACGAAGCTACCAAGAATAAGAAAACGTATGAAAATGTATGGGGTATAATGCGTAACCATTATTACCAAATTACATTGAATGTGGAATTGAAAGAACAGAAGAATGGATTGTTCCTGATACTTAGTGTTAGAGACTGGACAGAAGTTCCGGAGCTGCCAACTAATCCGGTTGAATCTCCTAATTAATACAAACAATAATATAAAAACCAACTAATATGAAACAGTTTATTTATTCATTTATATTTGTAGTATTTGCCGTTTTTTTGAATGCTTGCCAAAACGACGAACCGGTTAATGTTCCGGATGCACCAAGCTTGTATTTGTCTATATCAGCAAAAGATGACAATGTTAGCACCCGGGCAGGTCAAACTCTCCCGGCAAGTGTGTATGTTCTTTACTTTAAAGCAGCACCCGACGGCGACTATTATTTAATGGATGTAGAACAAACAGGAGGAAATGTTTCCGGTAAAGGATATCGTTTAGTACGTCCATTTGAGAAATGGAGAAAAGGGAATAGTAATTATAGCGATATGAAATTAGCTGTATTTACCGGAGTTACATTACCAACTGATATTACTACTAGTAAGTTTGCTTCTTTTGATGGTAAAACGCATGAAACTATTGCCAACATTGATCAAGAAACACCAAATACTGCAGGCCAACTTGAAATGACTGCTGCATTGAAGCTTATAAAAACAGGAACAACAGGTGTTCATACAGGTGATATTCCCAAATATGTTTTAGCAGAAGGTAGCAGTGGAGCTGGATTAAGTGTTGATGTAGGCCCTTACAACGCAGGTGATGTGTTTATATCTTCCTCCTCTACTACTTATTACCTGTTACGATCGGTGGCTAAAGTTACTGTAAATAATACCAATAAAAGTGGAACCGGTCTTACGGGTAACTACAAAGGTTTTACCATGACAAATATTACATTTAAAGGAGCAAAAGCAGGAGGATATGTTTATCATCCTACTGGAAATCTTACAACCGACGGAACACGTGTGTTTCAACCTTTTATAACCGACCTTACTGATAACAGTGCAGGTACAATTACATTTGATGACGATGCCAATAATGATAATGGACAAATAGGTAGCGCTTACTTGTACGAAGCTGCAAACACTTGTTATTTAGAAATAAAAGGATATAGAAGCGACGAAAGTTCCAGTAATATAAGAACATACAAAATCCAATTCCCATACTTAGGTGATAATACAGTTGAAAGTGCTGCTGTTGAAAGTGCAAATAAAAGTACTTTCACTTACCCCGGTCCTGTTTTACGCAACCACCAATATACCTTTAAGATTCAAGGAGTTACTGATAACGGCTTATATATAGTATTAGCAGTGCGCAATTGGACTACTGTTACTGAAATTGATGCTGAC
The DNA here is from genome assembly GCF_010500955.1 of Bacteroides sp. 519. Lineage (GTDB taxonomy): Bacteria > Bacteroidota > Bacteroidia > Bacteroidales > Bacteroidaceae > Bacteroides. Next base: position 30,622 of record NZ_QVMJ01000020.1, on the reverse strand, counting down.
CCTACAGAGATAACAACACCCTAAACTTTTACTCCTAAACTTTATCCCCAAAATGATGAAACATACTTATATATACATACTTTTACTGGCTTTAGTATTTGCCTGTCAGGATGATGTACATACCCTGGACAATGACAAGGGGTTATACATAACCCGTTCCTATCCAGAGGGTGTAAACAATATGTGCATCATTTACTTTGGTCGGAATAAAGATGATGCTGATATTGATGATAATTATTTATACATAGCCAAGGAATCCATTAACTCAACTGACGGTACAAAGTTCCGGTTAAACAAAACAGGAACTTTACCTATTGGTAGTAATGCTATTGATGAGAATGATGATGATGATGATGGTAAAGACAGAAAAGTGGTGGTTCTGGCCAATATTGAAAATACTAATCTGAATGATTTAACCCTATCCGGAATTTCATTGTCAAGTTTTCGCAAATCAGTACTCATGAAAAGTACTGCTGAAAGTGTATTGTCCGAATCGGATGCAAATATACCAATGTATGTTTGCAGTGAGGCTGTTAATATTCCAAATGAATTTCCCTATCGAAAGAATTATTATATAAATCCGGAAAACAATGAAGAGTCCAAAACATATCAGCTGCTCCGTATGATGGCCAAATTCAGTATATTGAATTATAAAGTTAAAAGCAATGCTGTATCTAATTATGAAATAGATGGGGTAAGTTTGATAAATGGATATAAGAATGGATTGGTATGTCATACCGCAACCATTTCCGATACAAGGGTTACCACTCCTTCAATACCCGATTCTGCACCAGGCAAAGACAATCAGGCTGTAACTACTGTTCCTGAGTGGGATGCTGATGGTGATGCAACAGAGATAGGTGATTCGGATACCCCAGATATAGAAAAAGACAAAGCTGCTCAGGTGATTACGTTTTATACGTTCGAAAAAGATAATCCGGATGGTGATGATGAAGAGTGTTATATCCGTTTGGATGGTAAGATCGACGGAACTACTGCTAAAGCTTTTAAACTACCGATTTATGCTATTAACAATGAACAGAAATTTGACAAAACAACAACAGGTCCTATATTACGTAACCATCATTACCAGTATGTTATTACCGGAATAAATAGTAAAAAACTGCTTTTCGAAGCCACTGTTGAGCCTTGGGGAGATGCTCCACAGGGTATCATTTTCGACGGGCAATATAACCTGACTGTAGACCGTAAAAGTATAATTTGGGATCTAGACCCAGGAACAATAACTGTTAAAGCAACTACAGATAATCCCAATGGCATACAGATTAAAGACATTACCCAAACAGGTAATTGGCTCACTGTTACTGCTGATGGTACTGATGCCAATACCGAACGGAATATAACTATTTCCGTTGAAACCAATATCACAGGAGAAGGCCGTGATGGTAGCTTCTACATTGTATCGGGTAACATGCATTATCTGTTCAAGGTAAAACAATTAAGTGATTTGTGGTTGTTATTCAAATCGTATGGTTACCCTATGGATGGTGCTCAGGATGATTGTATAAAAGTGTGTGCTACTGATGCTTTGGGCGAGTATATACCTGATAAACCGGAATGGACTGTAGAACTAGACGAAAGCACCAACATGCTCACGGGCGACCGGATGATAACTGCTTTACATACTATCGAAGGGGGAGGAGATTTAACAAGCAATGAAATCAGTACCGAATACTACCGTTATACAAATGAGGTGCGTCCCGCAAAAGAAGTTTCATTCGAGAAGGTAAAATTCAGTGTATTTGATGATTGGGATAATATTATAAACTCCCGTCCGGGAAAGACTCATAAGTTTGTAACTTTGATTATTTCTCCAAAAAAGTACAAAGAATTTGCCCACTTGGCAAAACGCATAGAGGTACTAATAACTTCGGTTGACAAGGAAAACCGCGAAGCAAATTCATATATGATGGATTTAGCGCATAGTAATGGACTATCAGATTTTGTTCGGGCTAAGATGTTTACGGTTAGCAGAGCCAATAATAGCCGGCTTAAAATGTCGAGAGCTGCCTCATTAGCAAGTATTACTCCTTCTTCACGGATTGGTGCTACTTTTGAAGCTGATGAATTGTGGACAGATTCTAAGTATGGTAAAGAATTGCGTGGTGCAGTAAGTTATGTAAAAGCAATAACCGGCATACCAAATGGAACCGATAATGCTGGTTATATTCTTGTAGTTCCAGGTGCCAATGCTAATGGCTTTAATAACAACATGGGTGGGAATACTGGAGTAGCAGCAAAAGTTAATAACGTAATACGATGGAGCTGGCAAATTTGGATAGTTGATGGTATGGGAGAAAATTCGGTTGCTAATATTTATAAAGGCTACGGTGGCTACAGTAACTACATGGATAGGAATATAGGAGCAATAGTTAATAGACAGGATACAAAATTATCTCACCACTCATATTACAAGGGGTATGTTTATCAATTTGGCCGTAAGGATCCACTGGGAGCTCCTGTCGCTGGCTATACTAGCATGTATCATACCTTCAATAATGAAGGGAAGACAATTGATTATCTCCCAGTGAATATGCTTAGGGATGGGACAATAACCATAATGCAGAGTATTGAAGAACCGAATTTAAAAACACTTGGCCTAACAGACTATTTTAACGGTTCTTCTCTTCATCCTGGACTCTGGACTAAAGAGTTCTTTGAAGAGCCTGATGTACATGGGGAAAAATATCTTTGGGCCGACCAAAGTGTTGTTTTGGCAAACCAAGAAAGTAATATTACTGCCCAAACTGCACATAATGGTAAAAGTATTTTCGATCCATGTCCATTTGGCTGGCGAATCCCTGTAAAGGCAGAACTTCCTCAAATTAGGTCGCTTCCCAAAGAGTTTGTTTTTACAACAATAAATTCTTCAATGTATTACGTCGAATTAAAAAAGGACGGTTTTTATGCAGAAACTCATCTTACAGATTATTTAAATTTTATAAACGCAGGATTTGTTAGTGCCGCTTTAAATATCCGTTGTATAAAATCAACTGAAAATTAATAAACTGTTTAGAAAAACGGAAAAATATGATTCGAAAAATAAGGTATTATATTGTTTTTTTTCTATCTATTATATTGATAGGATGTATGGATGAGCCCATTCAAACAATGACACCCGCTTCTTTGCCAATTCATTTCCTATTAGATGTTCCAGGCCATCAGATCCCTGTTGTCCGTGCAGCAGAAACAGATGGTGCTATTGCTAAACTGGAATTATTGGCTTTTAATAATGAAAAGTTTATTGATCGTATCTCGGGTATCGTTCCGGGTGCTTTAGATGAAAATAATCAGGTAACTTTCAGTACATCGCTTCCAGATGGAACCACCTCTGTAATAGGTGTTGCAAATTTTGATTTGAATACTATTGCAGGAGACAAGAATGCCAATTTTAAGGAAAAAAGCTGTACTGAGATACTTGCGCTTACCACTTTAATTTACAGTAATGATACAAAAATGGTGTGGGATGGCGATTTCAAGATTCCAATGCTTGGTGTTACTAATGAAATAGATATGACCAATCTTACTGCAAACTTAACCCTTTATCGTATGCTTGCTCGGATTGATGTAGAAGTAACTGCTGCTAATTTTGACATAGAAAAAGTTTATTTGTTTAATAACAACACCCAAGGATATGTTGCGCCGGCTCTTAATGGTTCGGAACTTGCTGTTGACAACACGCATATACCTACAGGCACAACATTTACTGCGCCAACATTCAATTTGGATGGCTCTTTTACTGAAGATTATGAAGATTATGAGTATGATCCAGCATCTTCTATATACGTTTTCGAATCGACCAAAGCAGCCGATACAAACGGAAATACAAATGAAGATAACCCAAGTAGTCGTACAACAGATGCTACTTGTATAGTTGTAAAAGGTAAATACAATAACAATACATATTATTACCGAATAGACTTTACAAAAAAAGAAGAAGATATAGAAGGCCCTAATGTGAATTATCTGGATTTAATTCGTAACCATATTTATAATGTGGATATTACTGAAGTAAGTGGCCCCGGTTATGATACTCCCAGAGATGCATTTAATTCATATACGGTTAAATCTAATATGAAGTATCGACTACTTTATTATAATCTGGGCAAAGTAGGTAATATAGTTTACGATGGTCAGTATTATTTAGGAGTGAATGATTTGGATGTAGATTATATGGGGGGTAATGTTTCAACCAAAGTTATTACTAATTATAATAGTTGGAGCTTGGATGGAGATGATAATCTTAAATATATTGATGGTGATGGATGGATTACCAAGGTTGATAAATCTGGAGATGAACTGACTGTAACTGTTGCTGCTGATGCTACACTTGCTACTGCTCGTACAGCCGAGGTATGCATCAAAGCAGGGCGTTTGCGGCACGCAATTAAGATAACTCAAAACCCCATTCGGTTTGTAGCAGAAAAATTATATATAGATGCCACTGCTGGCACACTTATGTTACCGGTAACAGCTGGTTCAACTTGGACACTGGAACCTTTTTCCAGTTCTTGGCTTACAGTTTCAACTCTGGAACAAACCGGATTACTTATCACTGCAGCCATAAATTATGGAGATAACCGTACTGAAACAATAACTTTAAAACAGGGATCATTAACAAACACAGTAGAAGTTATACAAAAAAAATGGGATGGCAAGGCCCGTGGCGAAGCCAATTCGTATGTGGTAGATACCACCAACCCTGTTCCCTTTATGATTCCGGTTTCACAAGTGCAGAATGCCATGGGTGATGCCCCACTTCTTTCTTCAGATTGGTTTGATCCCGCTTCTTCCGATTTAAGGGTTAAAGTATATTGGAGTGATGTGAATCATTTCAACAGTGTTAATGCAGTTATTCGTGGAGTGAACTATCTGCCAGATGCCACCAAGCCCTATATTCAGGTTGTTCCAGGGGCAAGTCAGGGTAATGCTTTGATTGTATTGTACAATTCGGCCGACAGTGATAAGATAATATGGAGCTGGCATATCTGGAATTCGGATTATTATCCTTATGATGCATCGGGTAATCCGGTTGGAGTAGGGCAAGGTAGTAACAATTATTTTATGGATCGTAACCTGGGGGCAATGGCTTCGCATCCTCTAAATGCAGATTATGCATCTACTGTGGGGCTTTATTATCAATGGGGTCGAAAAGACCCAGTGAGGCCATCGTGGGCTGCAGCTACTACATTTCAGCCAATATATAAAGACGATGGTTCCGAATGGATTTTTGATTCAGAACCTTATTACAATAAGACTTATGATTTTAACGATGCAGATGTTGGTGGTGGTGCATTAGCAATGATTGATAGACAACGATTGCTACGTGCCATTATGACTCAAAATCCACTTACTACTTATGATGGAGTTATATTTACTGCAACAAATCAAAATAGGAATGGTGCTCCGGAAGCAAATTCATGGAAAACAACAGCAGGTAAAAAAGGTGTTTACGACCCTTGTCCGGAAGGATGGAGAGTACCCATTAATGCTGCCAGTTGGACAACTGCCTATAGCAATAACGCAGCTGATTGGAGATTGTATACATATTCTAGCTTGACTGGTATGAACATTCTTTATTCCTATTACTATCCTTTTCCGAGTAGGGTTGTCGCAGGGAAATTAAACGCAGGTGTTGGTGGGGGTGCTAATGAGCCCGCCAATAGTTATTATTGTACATCTTCACAAAGTTCGGTTAATAATGGAACTGTTTTTCAAGTTTTAAAGAGAACTGTTACAGGTACCCCCAAAGAGGATGCTCATAATATCCGCTGTATGAAAGAATAACAAAAGTGTCATCAAGTTTTTAAGCTTGAGAAAAAAGTATCACGCTTGTGGTACAAAAGTATCACAACTAAGATATTTTTGTATCACAAGCGTGGTACTTTTGTATCATAGGCTTGATACAAAATTCTTGAATATAGTTATTTTAAGTTGTTCTATCGCCTTTTCAGAACTTTCCAACTCCTCCAACAATTTCACAAATAAACTACCTATAATTGCGCCACACGAATACTCGCATGCTGTATCAAATGTATTTTTATTGCTAATACCAAAACCAACCATACGTGGATTCTTTAATTCCATCTTTTGGATTCGTTGAAAGTAGCTTTGCTTTTGTTTTTCAAAATCTTTCTGAGTTCCGGTAGTTGCAGCCGACGATACCATATATATAAATCCATCTGTATGAGTATCTATCTCTACAATACGCTCTTCACTAGTTTCGGGTGTAATAAGCATAATTATTTTCAGGTTGTACTTTTCGGCAATGTCTTTATAATACATCTGATAGTCCCGGAAAGGTAAGTCGGGAATTATCATGCCGTCAATACCACATTCATTACAGCTTTTACAAAAGTCTTCAAATCCAAACTGCATTATCGGGTTCAGGTATCCCATAAATAACAAAGGAATATGTACCGTTTTACGGATATCTTTTAGCTGTTCAAACAAAAGCTTTACCGACATTCCGTTTTGTAGTGCTTTGGTTGCTGCATTTTGTATTACAACGCCATCGGCCATAGGATCACTGAATGGTATACCTATTTCAATCATATCTACCCCATTGTTCTGCAATGTCTGAATTGTATTTACTGTATCGTTTAGTGACGGATGACCTGCACAAAAATAAATTGATAAGATATTGTTCTTCTTATCATTGAAAAGTTGATTAATTCTGTTCATATTTGAGTTTTTAAGTTTTTAAGTTTATGAGTTTTTAAGCAATGCCGTATGGAATTTCCTTATTCGTTCTACATCTTTAAATCCCGGAATTGTTTCAAAACGACTATTTATATCGTATCCCACTAATTGAGGATGTTTTAATTGATTCAAACTATTTGCACTATATTCGTTAATACCACCACTCAATAGGAAAGGTGTTTTGCCTTTGTAGTTTTTTAATATCTCCCAGTCGAATTGATTACCTGAACCGCCATGTTGCTTGCATTTGGTATCGAATAGGAAATAGTTGCATATATCTTCGTAATTGCCTGTAATACTGAGATCGTTAGCATGTTTAAGTGAGAATGCCTTTATAACTTTTATTCCTTCTTTCTGAATGTTATTACAGAATTCCGGCGATTCGTTTCCATGAAGTTGAACATAGTTTAATGAAAACCGATCAACTGTAATACAGATGCTTTCCCTGCTTTCATTTACGAAAACACCAACCCGTTTAGCCCTGTTGGGCAAATACTGCGGGATCTCAGCAAGATAGCGGGGAGACTTTGGATAAAAGATAAATCCCAACCAATCGACTCCTAAATCTTCTACTGCGCGAATATTATCAGCATCCTGCATGCCACATACTTTCAGTATTTTGTTATTTGTCATTTATATTGTTTTTTGTTTTTAAACTATATCCGGATTTGTCATTTCTTTTAATGCATTCCCCGGTTTAGCCGTCTTCATAAATGTTTCGCCAATCAGAAAACCTTTAAAACCGGATGCCTGAAGTTGCTGTATTGTTTTATAATCCGATATTCCACTTTCGGATACCAGTACACTGTTCTTGGGCAGTAGTTCAGCCAAGCGGAAAGAGTTCTGCACATCCGTATAAAAGCTACCCAGGTTTCTGTTATTAACCCCAATCATATCAGTTTCGGGTAGAATATAATCCAACTCGTCTTCGCTGTGTATTTCAAGTAAAACTTCCAATCCCAATTCGTGGGCTTTTTGTGTAAGTGCTGTACATGTTTCTTTACTTAATGCCGCAGCAATAAGAAGCACAGCATCAGCACCAATAATTTTAGCCTGATACAACTGGTATTCATTTACAATAAAATCTTTTCTGATTATAGGAAGATCTGTTAATGATCTTGCCTTTCTTATATCCGACAGGTTTCCACCAAAAAACTTTTCATCTGTAAGAATAGACAATGCAGCTGCTCCTGCGGCCTGATAGGCTGGTATAATGGTATCGATCTCTGCATCTTCTTTTATCCATCCTTTAGAAGGAGAGCGCCGTTTGAATTCTGCAATTATAGCCGGTTGGACTTTGGATAATGCAGCACGCATGGAACGTTTCTTTTCTATATCGGTCAATGTATTTTGTAACTGCTCTAATGAGATACTTTGTTTTTGCAAATCAATTTCAAATCGTTTGTTTGCTATAATTTCCTGTAGTATATCTTGCTTTTTCATTGTTATGAATTTATTTCAATAAACCTGTTAAAAGTCTTTTTAGCTTTTCCACTCTCTAAAGATTCGCGCGCAATGGCAATACATTCATCAAGAGATTTATCCGGGCAGATAACATGTATAGCAAACGCGGCATTTATCACCACAACATCCTTTTGGGCCGATGTGGATTTATTATCCAATACATTATCGAATATGCGGGAGGCTTCTTCGGGTGTTTCTCCGCCGTCGAGTTCTTTTTCGCTGTATCGTTTAAAGCCAATACTTTCGGGAGTATATATCTTTTCGTTCGTGTTGGATGCGATTTTGAACTCACTGGTTAGAGAAACCTCGTCAAAGCCATCCAGACTATGAACTACGGAAAAACTACTTTTTGTTTCCTGAAACGTATAACAGTACAACCGGAGCAAGGGGAGGTTATAAACTCCCAATAACTGATATTTTGGAATCACCGGATTAACAAGCGGCCCGAGCATATTGAAGAAAGTACGAACACCCAATTGCTTTCGTACCGGAGCCACCGCCTTCATTGCCGGACTGAATAGCGGTGCATGTAGAAAAGCTATATTTGACTTCTCAATGCTTTTCCGTAATTTACTAACATCCGATGTGAATTTGACCCCATGCTGTTCCATTACATTACTTGCTCCGCTAACCGAAGTGGCACCGTAATTTCCATGTTTAACCACTTTGTATCCAGCACCAGCTACAGTAAAGCAGGCCGCTGTGGATATATTGAATGTGTTTTTACCGTCTCCGCCGGTTCCAACAATATCAATAGGTTCGTACTCCTCCAAATCAATGGGAACACGCACTTCGAGTAAAGCATCGCGAAATCCGCAAAGTTCATTTACACTAATGTTTCTCATTAAAAAAACTGTAATGAGTGATGCTACTTGTGCATCATTATATTTACCGAGAGAGATGTTTTGAAGTACTTCTCGTGCTTCCTCGCGTCCCAGATATTGATGATCGAAAAGTTTATATAATAGTTGTTTCATAATTTTGTTTTGATAAATTTAGACACGGATGACGCAGGATTACACGGATTAAAAACACGGATAAAGCCTGAAAGATTGAATCTATTTATAATTTAAAATCCGTGTTTAAAATCCGTGTAATCAGCGTCATCCGTGTCTAAAAAATAATTTCTTAAAAAATTCTCAATAATAGTTTTTCCTTGTGGAGTTAATATAGACTCCGGATGAAACTGAATGCCGTGAACATCATATTCTTTATGGCAGATAGCCATGATCTGATCTTCTTTACTTACGGCAGTTACAGTTAGTTCTTTTGGAAATCCATCCGAACTTATAACCCATGAGTGATATCTTCCTGCCAATATCTGTTTTCCCAGCCTATCGAATATATAATCCTCTTCAATAATATCGACTGGCGTTTGAATTCCATGATATACATCCTTAAGATTAGTAAGCGTGGCTCCAAATGCTTCACCAATGGCTTGATGACCTAAACAAACTCCCAAAATACTCTTGGTTGGGGCGTATTGTTTTATTATCGGTAATAAAAGTCCGGCTTCTTCTGGTATTCCCGGACCTGGAGAAAGAACAATCTTATCGAATGCTGCTACATCATCCAGAGTAAGTTTATCATTTCGGATCACTTCTATATTTCTGTAACCTACTTCTTTAATCAGATGATAAAGATTATAGGTAAAGGAATCGTAGTTATCAAGTATCAGTATTTTTTTCATCCTACTTTAATTTATGAGTGAAACAGCCATATCAATTGCTTTCTTCAATGCACCGAGTTTATTGTTTACTTCCTGTAGCTCGTATTCATCCTTACTTCCGGCAACAATGCCACCACCGGCCTGATACCATAATTCATTGTTACGGCTAACAAAAGTACGAATGGTGATTGCCTGATTAATTTCTCCGTTTAATCCTATAAACCCAATACAACCACCATAGGCGCCTCGGTTGTGAGGTTCAATCTGCGAAATAAGCTGCATGGCTTTCACTTTGGGAGCTCCACTAAGGGTGCCGGCCGGAAAGGTATCTATGAAGGTTTTCATCGTATCAGCATCATCATTCATCACTCCGCAAACGCGTGATACCAAATGAATTACATGGCTGTAATATTGGGGTTCTTTGTAGAAAACAACTTTCACATCGTGGCAATTGCGGCTCAGGTCGTTCCGTGCCAGATCTACAAGCATTACATGCTCGGCATTTTCTTTAGGATCACTTAAAAGTATATCGGTTAATTCTTTGTCTTTCTGTATATTACCAGTACGACGGGTAGTTCCTGCAATAGGGTCGATATAGGCTTTTCGGTTTTCTATTTTACAATGGGTTTCGGGCGAAGAACCAAAAATACGATAACCGCCGAAATCAAAATAGAATAAGTAAGGAGAAGGATTGATACTTCTTAAAGCGCGATATACTTTGAAATCATCACCTGAATAAGGCTGGATAAAGCGTCGGGAAAGTACAATCTGAAAAACATCTCCTCGCAAACAGTGCGAAATGCCTTTGCGCACATTGGCTTTATGTTCTTCGTCGGAAATAGGGCTACTTACCGAACCGGTTACAGCAAAGTTATAAGAAGCAAAATTCCTGTTTTCTATGGCTGCTTCCAGTTGATTGAGTTTGCTTGTTTCGCCTTCGTCAAGCATTTCAACAAGAGTAAGTTCGTTCTTAAAGTGATTGAATATAATCACATATCTATATAAAATATATAGAATGTCCGGAGCGTCATTCATTTCGTCGTGACTTTCCTTTATCGGAATATTCTCGAAATACTTTACTGCATTGAATGTTGTGTATCCATATAAACCGCATACATTCGCATTGTCTCCGGTAACCTTGAATTGCGATAAAAAGCTGTTCATTGCTCTCTCTACCGTAAAGTTACTGTTTAGCGGAGTCTCATTCTTTAAATTATCGGGATAGTTTGTACTTACAACATCGTTATTGATTCCTATACTTGCCAGCGGACAAAGGGCTATAAACGATAAACTATTTTCTCCGGCATGATAGTCCGAACTTTCCATTAGTACGGATTGTGGATATAAGTCGCGTACTTTCAGGTAAATACTAACAGGAGTATGTAAATCTCCAAGTACCTGTTTACTATTGGTTTTGAAATAATAAGTATTGTTCATAGGTTTATTGTTTGTGAGTTATCCCCCAAATAGGTATGAATATCCTTATCTCCCCGTCCCGATACAGTAAGCACAACCAACGAATTGGGCGGGAAAGAGAATTTATTTAATGCTCCAAGTGCATGTGCCGATTCCAATGCTGGGATAATTCCTTCCAGACGTGTTAATTCGAAAGCTGCCTTAATAGCTTCATCGTCATTTACAGCAATTACACTGGCTCTGTTTTTGGCTGCCAGATTTGCATGAATAGGGCCAATACCAGGATAATCCAGTCCGGCAGAAATAGAGTAAGGTTCTTCAATCTGGCCATCTTCGTTTTGAATAACATACGTACGGGCACCATGAATAATACCGGTTTTACCCAATTGAATTGTGGCAGCGGTCATTCCTGTTGTTACTCCTAAACCACCAGCTTCGGCCAAAACTATTTTTGTGCGCATGTCGTCTACATAATGATAGACTGTTCCGGCAGCGTTGCTTCCACCGCCTACACAAGCAATCAGATAATCGGGATAATCGCGGTCTTCCTTTTCCATCAGTTGTCTTTTTATTTCCTTGCTGATAACCGATTGTAACCTTGAAACCATATCAGGATAAGGGTGGGGGCCTACTACCGAACCTATAATATAGAAAGTATTGGCCGGATCGCAACACCAGTCGCGTATAGCTTCGTTTGTAGCATCTTTTAAAGTCATGTTACCCGATGTAACAGGAATAACAGTAGCCCCAAGCATTTTCATCTTTTCTACATTAATGTGTTGCCGTTCAATATCGGTTTTACCCATATAAACAACACATTCCATATCCATCAGTGCACATACGGTTGCTGTAGCCACACCATGTTGTCCGGCACCGGTTTCGGCAATGATACGCTTTTTACCCATGTGGCGTGCAACCAGAATTTGTCCGATGGTGTTGTTTATCTTATGTGAGCCTGTATGGTTCAGGTCTTCGCGTTTCAGGTATATTTTGCAACCATACTTTGCCGATAGGCGTTTGGCGTGGTAGAGTGGGGAAGGGCGGCCCACATAATCGCGTAAAAGAGAGAGGTATTCGTCCTGAAACTTTTTACTTTCCAACACTTTCAGATAGGTGTTTTTTAAATCTTCCACACATTGGTGAAGTATCTCGGGGATATAAGCTCCACCAAATTCACCGTAATAACCGTCTTTGTCTGCTAAAAAAGTTTTCATATTATTTAAGTTTTTAAGTTGATGAGTTTTTAAGTTTGCGAGGTTTGGTTTAAACACACAAAAAGAGCCCTGTCGCAGGTGCGACAGGGCTCTTTTACTGATTATATCTTACTTAGTATATATACACGAGACTGCTACCTTACGACTTTTCGAAGTGTAAGTAGCGCCACCAACATGTATTTACTAATTGCTTTTTCATATCTTTTTTTCTCAATTCGGGAGCAAATATAAACACTCTGTTTGAAATGCCAAAATATTTATTGCTTTTTTTTCTGATTAGAACACAGAGATCTCCATATTCTTCTTTGCCTTACTACAGCGCACTCTTTTTCTTCCTTTATACTTTTGGTTTTGGGAGACGTGCATCTCCCTGCATCCGAGATGCACATCTCCCTATACCCGAGATGCACGTCTCCCCTATACCGAGATGTGCATCTCCCAAAACCAAAACACCAGCCTTTCACAAACCAAAAACCGGAGTTTGATCAGGAAGAATTTGTAGAAAAGGATGGCACTAAACCGCTAAGAGGTCGGTGGATCAACTGTTTTCCAGTAAATCCGGTCGTAGCTGTTTGGTTCTTTCAAGCGATTGTTGCAATTCCCATTCTTTGATTTTCGCTTCGTGTCCTGAAAGTAGAATATCGGGAACTTTCCATCCGTTATATTCTGCGGGGCGGGTATAAACCGGAGCAGCAAGCAAATTATCCTGAAAAGAATCGGATAAAGCCGATTGCTCGTCGGAAATAACTCCGGGAATAATACGTACAATGGCGTCGGCCATAACTGCGGCAGCTAACTCACCACCGGTTAGAACATAATCGCCAATACTGATTTCTTTAGTAATAAAGTGCTCCCTGATGCGGTAATCAATTCCTTTGAAATGGCCACAAAGAATAATCAAATTTCCGGCCAACGATAATGTATTTGCCATTTTCTGATCAAATTGCTCGCCATCGGGTGTAGTAAAGATAACTTCGTCGTAATCTCTTTCAGCTTTTAAGCTGTTAATACAACGTTCAATTGGCTCTATCTTCATTACCATTCCGGCAAATCCACCAAAAGGATAATCATCTACCCGGCGGTATTTATCGGTTGTATAATCCCTGAGGTTGTGTATTTGTATTTCTGCCAGTCCTTTATTTTGAGCACGTTTCATGATTGAACAATTAAAAAATCCCTCAATCATTTCGGGCAAAACAGTGATAATGTCGATACGCATAACTTTTAATTTTCGGCAAAAATACAAATATTCAAAGAGAAAGTGTATTTTTGCCTGAAACAATTATCAAAGTATGACACCTAAAGAACGAATTGAGAAATTACGCGAAGAGCTTCATCAGCACAATTATAATTATTATGTATTAAATGCTCCTGTTATTTCGGATATGGAATTTGATTTCCAGTTGCGCGAACTACAAGATCTTGAACAACAGTATCCGGAGTACAAAGATGAAAATTCGCCTACAATGAGAGTAGGTAGTGATCTGAATAAGAATTTTACTCAGGTTGCTCATAAATATCCGATGTTATCCCTGGGTAATACATATTCGGAAGCAGAAATTACCGATTTCTATGATCGAACCAAACGGGCATTGAACAATGATTTCGAAATATGCTGTGAACTTAAATACGATGGAACCTCCATTGCACTGACTTACGAAAATGGTAAACTAATAAGGGCCGTAACCCGTGGCGATGGTGAAAAGGGAGACGATGTAACAGATAATGTGAAAACAATACGGAGCATTCCATTGGTGTTACATGGAGATAATTATCCGCAATCTTTTGAAATTCGTGGGGAGATATTATTGCCATGGAATGTTTTTGAAGAATTAAATAAGGAAAGAGAAGCCCGCGAGGAACCGCTATTTGCCAATCCGCGAAATGCAGCTTCGGGTACCTTGAAATTACAAAATTCGGCAGTGGTAGCTTCGCGCAAGCTAGATGCTTATTTATATTACTTGTTGGGAGATAATCTTCCATGCGAAGGTCATTTTGAGAATCTGCAAGAAGCCAGAAAATGGGGCTTTAAGGTACCCGATACCATGCGAAAATGTTCGTCGCCTGCCGAAATATTTGAATACATAAACTATTGGGATGTAGAACGGAAAAATCTTCCGGTTGCTACCGATGGTATTGTATTGAAAGTAAATAACCTGTTACAACAAAAGAACCTTGGGTTTACAGCTAAATCGCCCCGGTGGGCTATTGCATACAAGTTTCAGGCAGAACGAGCGTTAACCCGCCTTAACAAAGTTACCTATCAGGTAGGGCGTACCGGTGCTGTTACTCCTGTAGCCAACCTTGAGCCTGTTCAGTTATCGGGAACCGTAGTAAAACGAGCTTCGTTGCATAATGCCGATATTATTGAAAACCTTGATTTACATATTGGTGATATGGTATATGTAGAAAAAGGTGGGGAGATTATTCCTAAAATAACAGGGGTAGATATGGATGCACGTGGTTTTATGTTGGGCGAGAAGGTGAAATTTATGACTCACTGTCCCGAATGTGCTACAGAATTGATCCGTTATCCCGGAGAAGCCGCCCATTATTGTCCGAATGAAACTGGATGTCCGCCACAGATCAAGGCAAAAATGGAACATTTCATCAGTCGTAGGGCTATGAATATAGATGGAATGGGGCCCGAAACAATTGATATGTTTTATCGTTTGGGAATGGTTAAGAACAGTGCAGACCTATACGAATTGACAGCCAGTGATATTAAAGGACTTGATAGGATGGGAGAGAGGTCGGCCGAGAACATTATTAATGGAATAAACGGAAGCAAAGAGGTTCCTTTTGAGCGTGTTATTTTTGCTTTGGGGATACGTTTTGTTGGAGAAACGGTGGCTAAAAAACTTGCCCGGTCGTTTGCTAACATTGATGAACTTGCCCAAGCTAACCTGGAACGGTTAACCAGTGTTGATGAGATAGGAGATAAGATTGCCCAAAGTATTATAACCTACTTCTCGAACAAGATGAATTGCGAACTTGTTGAGAGATTAAAAGCTGCTGGTTTGCAAATGCAACGTTCGCAGGAAGAGGAAGACTCTTATTCTGATAAACTTGCAGGTATGTCGGTTGTTATTAGTGGAGTATTTACACAACACTCGCGCGATGAATATAAAACAATGATTGAAAAACATGGCGGAAAAAATGTAGGTAGTATTTCTTCCAAAACCAGTTTTATTCTTGCAGGTGATAATATGGGGCCATCTAAATTAGAGAAAGCACAAAAACTTGGAGTTCGCATAATGAACGAAGAGGAGTTTCTGGCCCTTCTTGCCTGACATTTTTATAGCTTATGAACATTTTATAGATACATAGTGCATAGAAAATAGAAAATATTCGTACTTTTGCGGCAAAATAGATTCGAGATCATAATAAACTCATGATACAAACAACTAGATTGAAAGGAATGGGAGTAGCATTGATTACTCCATTCAAGACGGACGAAAGCGTTGATTATGACGCACTAATCCGCGTGGTGGATTATTTGTTACAAAATAATGCCGATTTTCTTTGTGTGCTGGGAACAACAGCCGAAACTCCTACATTGAGCGAAGACGAAAAAAAGAAAATAAAAGAAGTAGTTGTAGAAAGAGTGAATGGTAAAATTCCAATTGTACTGGGAGTTGGTGGTAATAATACACGTGCCATTGTTGAGCAACTTAAGAACGATGATTTTACAGGTGTAGATGCTATTCTTTCTGTAGCACCATACTATAACAAACCTTCGCAGGAAGGAATATACCAACACTATAAAGCTATTTCCGAAGCTACCGAACTTCCTATTATATTGTATAATGTACCCGGACGTACAGGAGTTAACATGACTGCTGATACTACCTTGCGCATTGCCCGCGAATTTAAAAATGTAATTGCAATAAAAGAGGCTTCCGGTAATATTACCCAGATGGATGATATCATTAAAAACAAGCCGGAAAACTTTGAAGTTATCTCTGGTGATGATGGTATTACTTTTCCATTAATAACATTGGGGGCTATAGGAGTTATTTCTGTTATAGGAAATGCTTTCCCAAAAGAGTTTAGCCGCATGACACGCCTGGCCCTACAAGGAGATTATGCCAATGCACTAAAGATACATCACAGATTTACAGAATTGTTTGATTTGTTGTTTGTAGATGGTAACCCCGCAGGCGTGAAGTCTATGTTGAATGCAATGGGAATGATTGAAAATAAATTGCGTTTACCATTGGTACCAACCCGCATTACTACCTTCGAGGCAATCAGGAGGGTATTGAATGAATTGAATATAAAATGTTGATCCATACCGTAGGGGCTCCCCTGCGTGGGTGCCCTGATGTGTGCCGCATGGAATAATACATTGCAAACCATCATCAGGGCACCCACGCAGGGGAGCCCCTACAGTATTAATCAATAAACCGTTTCGTTAATCCCCCATACTCATCAATACGCCTATCTCTAAGAAACGGCCACCAGCGACGAACATTCTCTGAGCGTTCCATATCAATATCCACAACCAAATTTGCTTCTTTATCGTTTCCTGCCTGAGCCAGAAACTCTCCCTGTGGACCTGCTACAAAACTATTTCCCCAAAAACTGATACCATTGGTTTGTCCGGATGGATCGGGTTCGTGTCCAACTCTGTTTACTGAAACAACAGGCAGTCCGTTGGCAACAGCATGCCCCCTTTGTGAAATAATCCAGGCATTAAGCTGTCGGTCTTTCTCATCCTGGGAGTCGGTACTTTCCCAACCTATTGCTGTAGGGTATATAAGCAGTTCGGCTCCTTTCAATGCCATTAATCTGGCAGCTTCGGGATACCACTGATCCCAACATACCAATACCCCAAGCTTACCAATAGAAGTTTGAATAGGTTCAAATCCAATGTCGCCGGGAGTAAAATAAAACTTTTCATAATATGCCGGATCATCAGGAATATGCATTTTGCGATACTTCCCGGCAATACTTCCATCTTTATCGAACACAACAGCGGTATTGTGATACAGTCCGGGAGCTCTTTTCTCAAATAAAGATGTAACAAGCACAATCTTTAATTCGGCTGCCAACTTGGAATAAATCTGCGTAGAATTACCAGGAATGCTTTCTGCAAGATCAAATAAATCAGTAGTTTCTGTCTGGCAGAAATACAATGAGTTGTGTAATTCCTGAAGAACAACCAATTCGGCTCCTTCATCTGCACATTTCTTTATATTAGCTATCAGTTTATTGATATTGTTTTGAATATCCTTCTCATTGGATTGCTGAATGAGACCCACTTTAATATTCTTCATTGTTTAAAGTTTTAATATAACATTTTCCGGATATTGCATTGTAACACAGTGCAAAGATCCATGTTGCTTAATCAGTACACGGCAATCAATTCCTATAATTTCTCTATCAGGAAAGGCTTCGCTAAGGATGTTTTTTGCTTTCTCATCATTTGCCGGTTGATTGTAGGTAGGATAAAGAACGGCTCCGTTAATAATAAGGAAGTTTGCATAGGTAGCAGGTAATCTTTCACTGTCTTCTACTATTTTATCTGCCATTGGAAGAGGATACAACCGGTAAGGCTCACCATTCAGTTTGCGAAAACCTTTCAATTGTTCTTCCATTCTTAATAGTGCATCGTAATGTTCATCGTTCGGATCATCGCATTTAACGTATGCAATTGAATCGGGAGAACAAAAACGAGCCAAGGTATCTATATGGCTGTCGGTATCATCTCCTGCCAGATATCCATCATCCAGCCACAATACCTGTTGCAAATTGAATACGGATTTTAAATACACCTCAATTTGTTTTTTATCGAGCCAGGCATTGCGGTTAGGAGAGAGTAAACACTCGGAAGTTGTTAGTAATGTTCCCATTCCATCACTTTCCAAAGAACCACCCTCCAGTACAAAGTCCAGGTGATTTTTATATTCACCACATAACACTTTGTCTGCCATTAGTTTGCGGGTAATCTGGTTATCCAGGTTTGAAGCAAATTTTAACCCCCAGCCATTAAAAGTAAAATCAAGAATAGATGTTTGGGTGCCATTAAGCATAGTAATCCCTCCATGATCTCTAGCCCACGTATCGTTCGAATCGCATTTAAACAGGCGCACATTTTCCATGTTTACACAAGCAGACAGTTGGTTGTATACCTCATCCGGATTGGGAGTTACAATCAATAACAACTCTCTTTTTGCAATCTCTTGCGCAATCTGTATAAAACATTCCTGCACTTCCGATAAAACATAATTCCAGTCGCTATCAGCATGGGGCCACGTTAATTGTACTCCGCTTTGTGCATGCCATTCGGCTGGTAAAAACAAAGTATGCATTTCAGGGTTACTTCCCATTGATTTGTTCTTTAGGTTTCCGGTCGAAAAAAGGATTCTTAGATGATGCACTGATAGGAATTGCTATAACCATTTTGCATCCTTCAAGCCAGTTAAGACGTTGTGCTGCTAATCCTGCCGAGAACATAACACGGGTATCCAGTCTTAAATCGGCTGCGGTTGCACAGGCAGAACCTATTGCAATGCCTACATCAATAGAATTTAAGGTGCAAGGTACACCTTCTGGTCTTGAGGCACAAGTTGAAAAGCCACAATGCGCACAGTTTAACCCCTGTTCTTTTTCGCGGGTACCAATTAGCATCACACATTCGGCATTTAAAATGTTATCTGCATCACGTAGAAAGAACTTAAATCCGTTCTCTTTTTGTATTTCCAACATGGTTTCCGACAATATCCGGATTTCGTCACCTGTAACTATAGCTGTTTCCAACAAATCAACTCCTTTGCCTTTCGGCGCAGTACGGGCAGCAATCATCATTTGTTTAGCTGCATTTATTACCTGTTCATTACGGCAATTACGTTCATTTAGTATCATTACAATTTCTTCTAAAATATGAAACAAATATAGTTATAAAATATCATTAATATTCAGCATAGCCTTATATGGATCACCTTTTAATTCTAAAAGATGCGCAAAGGCAGGCTCGGTTTTCATACCATTTTGCTTAAGCAAGATAATTTTTGCTTTGAAATCAGCACCAAACTTATTCAGTAACTTATATTCGTTAATCATGTGTATATAAGCATTTTGTTCCTTTACAGGTACGTTTGTGGCATAAATCTCAAATTCGGTATCCATGAAAATAAAATTTGCTATTACAATATTATTGTCTTTGAAAGATAAACAGAACTGTTTGTTCGAAGCGAAATTGGCTTGTACAATTTCGATAAACTTTTCTTTATCCGAAAAGCAACATACAATGTCAAGATCACTACCGGATACATTAATATCTAATGGAAAAGTACCTGTAAGAATAGGAGTGAAGGGGTGAAGTATATCCATAATCCGGCTTTGCTGTAAAACCTCATATACCCTTTGTTGATTGTTGTTTCCTGTTCTTAAATAATCAATTGTATCGAAAAAGGAATAGTTCATGATGCCATAATTATCAATATGCCGCAAAGATACTTCTATTTATTGTTCGCATAAAATTAAATTCTGTATTATCTTTACGGCAGATTCAAAGAAAACGATCTCTAATTTATCCTTAAATGAAAAAAACGGTATTGACTTTTATCTTTCTTGTATGTGTAATACAAGCATTTTGGGCGAAGAGTAAAAACAAACCCAATTTTCTTGTTATCATAACAGACGATCAGACCTATGAGTCGATCAATAGTTTAAACACAACCGAAGTTCATACACCCAATATGGATCGGTTAGTTAAAAATGGTACTACCTTTACCCATGCTTTTAATCAGGGATCATGGAGCGGTGCGGTTTCGGTTGCCAGCAGAACCATGCTCATTACAGGAGCCAATGTTGTAAATGCCCAAAAAGCAAATCATTGTATTGTTGAGTGGGCAAGAACAGTTCCCAACGATGAGAGTATACAAGCAAAATATTGGGGAACAACTTTGCAGGAAGCCGGATATGAAACATTCATCACCGGAAAATGGCACAACACAGACGAGTCTTTACTTGATTGTTTTGATACTGGTAACGCTGTTGCCGCCGGATTTTACGAAACAACCGACGAAAACAACAATAAAGATTTTGCCTATTCGCGTCCAAACGGCAGTAAATGGACTCCCTGGAATACAGATTACAAAGGACACTGGAGTCCTAGAGTGAGAAATTTGACAACTGACAACGGAACAAAGCAGATTTCGAAACCTCTCCGGATAGATAAACACACTTCCGAATTATTTGCTGATGAAGCAATATCCTATCTGGATAAAAAGCATGATAGTCCCTTCTTTATGTATGTGTCGTTCAATGCTCCTCACGATCCAAGGCAATCGCCCAAAGAGTTTGTAGACATGTATCCGCAGAATGAAATAAAAATTCCGGCAAACTTTCTTCCCAACCATCCCTTTGATATTGGCATTACAAACGAACGCGATGAACTATTAGCTCCTTATCCACGTACCAAAGAAGCAGTTCAGTTGCATCGTCAGGAGTATTATGCCATAATTTCTCATTTTGATAGAGAGCTGGGACGAATACTCGATAAACTGGACGAATCCGGTTATTCGGAAAATACCTATATTCTTTTCACTTCCGATCATGGTTTAGCAGTAGGTATGCATGGCTTAATGGGAAAACAAAATCTGTACGATCATTCCATTCGTGTTCCCTTGATTATAACAGGTCCGGGAATTAAAAAGAATTATAAGGTAGATAAAATGGTGTATATGCAAAGCTTGTTTGCAACCACATGTGATATTGCTGGTATAAAAATACCCGATACGGTAGATTTTGGAAGCCTGTGTTCCTTGTTAAAGAACAAAAACAAGGGTGGCGAGCAATATATTTTTGGTTACTTCCGTCATTTGCAACGTATGATACGTTCAAACAAATACAAATTAATAGTATATCCGGAAATAAATGAGATACAGTTATTTGATTTATCTGTAGATCCTTATGAAACTACAAACAAAGCGAATGATCCGGAATATCAATCTATAAAAGAGGAACTGGTAGAAGCATTAAAAAACAAACAAAAAGAAATAGGGGATTTTCCCATTATTAATTTAAAAACAAAACCATCTAAAGCTTTATGAGAAAAGAATTAATTTTACTACTACTTATCTTTATGGTAAGTTGTGCAGACAATGAAAAAACCGAGGTCAACATTATTCCTCATCCGGTTGAACTTACAGTAAATCAAGGAGGTTTTAAGTTAACCAAGCAAACGCAGCTTAGTTACTCCGATCCGGCTTTAAAAAGTGCGGCAGAATACCTGAACATAGTATTAAAATCGGTTACCGGTCAGGAATATACTGTTTCGCAGCAATCAAAGGAAGGTATTTCACTTCATGTTGATGCTTCATTAAGTACAGAAGATGCTTATACACTGAATGTAACAAATACAGGTATCCAGATTACCGGTTCGAATCCGCAATCAGTGATGTTGGGTATTCAAACTCTTCGTCAACTGATACCGGTTAAAACGGATAATACCATCCGTGTTCAAAACGTAAGTATCACAGACTCACCCAAATGGAAATGGCGTGGAATGATGCTTGATGTTTCCCGTCATTTCTTTGATAAGAATGAGGTAAAAAGATTCCTGGATATTATGGCGCAGTATAAGTTCAACAAATTTCACTGGCATCTTACTGATGATCAGGGATGGCGTGTTGAAATTAAAAAATATCCTTTGTTAACAGAAAAAGGTGCTTGGCGCACAGCTAATAACCATGATAGAGGATGTATAGACTTAGCCGAAAAGCAATCGAATACAGATTATTTGTTGCAGGAAGATAAATTAAGGAACAATGGCACTGAATATGGAGGGTATTATACTCAGGAAGAAATACGTGAGGTGGTAGCTTATGCAGCTATGCTTGGTATTGATGTTATTCCGGAAATAGACATGCCGGGACACTTCTCGGCTGCCATTAGTCAATATTCTAATCTGGCTTGTTTTGAGAAAGCAGGATGGGGAAAAGTATTTTCGGCACCAATATGCCCAGGGAAAGATGCCACTTTGGAGTTTTGCAAAGACATATTTAAAGAAATATTTGAGTTGTTCCCAAATGAGTATGTACACATGGGTGCAGACGAAGTAGATAAAACAAACTGGATTAAATGTCCACACTGTCAGGCACGTATTAAGAACAATAAACTGAAAGATGAAAAAGAATTGCAATCCTGGTTTGTGCATCAGATGGAAGATTTCCTGAACGAGAACGGTAAGAAGCTGATAGGTTGGGATGAAATACTGGAAGGTGGCATGTCTAAAAGTGCTACCATGATGTGGTGGAGAACCTGGGCAAAGAAAGCAGTACACGAAGCTACAGCACAAGGCAATGAAGTTATTTTAACGCCCAACAGTCACTACTATTTTGATTATCAGCAAGATTACAGCACTTTGCGTAAACTATATGAGTTCCAGCCATTACCCAAAGGCCTATCGGCCGAAGAAACCAAATTAGTAAAAGGATTACAGGCAAATGTATGGGCCGAATGGATTCCATCGCGCAAAAGACAAGATTATATGACCATGCCTCGCATGTTTGCACTCAGCGAAGTAGCATGGAGTCAGGATAAAGATTTGAATTGGGACAATTTTTATCAACGTTTACTTGCACACTATCCCCGAATGGATGCTATGGGTATTAATTACCGTCCTCTGGATTTAAATGGGGTGCACGTAAGTAACTCATTTGTAGGCGAAACTACAGTTACATGGGATTACCCATTATCCACTATCTCTATTCGTTATACAACTGATGGAACAACACCCAATGAAAATTCATCACTTTATACTGCGCCGTTTACTATTAATGAAACCACGGATTTCACTATCCGTCTTTTCCGTCCCGATGGTAGTGCTGCCGATATAATTAAAACATCGTACAGAAAAGAAGAATACATAATAGGAGAGGAGCAAGGCAACAAAATACCTGGTCTGAAATGCGAGTGGCACGAAGCTGTGGTAAATAAAAGTGCTGAAATAGAAACAATTCCTGTTAAAGCCGAATTTGTTGTAAATGAAGTAGTTATACCTGAAGGTGTTACCAATCATAAACAAGCCATGAAATACATTGGATACCTGAAAATAGATAAAGAAGATATCTATACTTTCTCTTTAGGTTCGGACGATGGAAGCATGTTATATATTAACAATGAAGTAGTTGTAGATAACGATGGCCCCCATGGACCGAGAACACTAAGAGGACAAAAAGCTCTTGGCAAAGGATATCATCCTATTGTAGTGTATTATTTCGATATGAATAATGGAGGGTTTGTTGAACTCAACATTACCGACAGCGATAATAACGAGATTAAGAATGGATTCTTTTATATTCCATAAAAATTAGACACGGATTGCACAGATTGACACGGATTTAATAACATTGATTTTATCCGTGTTTTAAAATCCGTGCAATCCGCGTAATCTGTGTCTAAAAGAAATATGTATAACACTATACTTGAACAAGCTAGCAAAATAAAAACTCCCGGCTTTTTTATCACTGTTGAATGCTCAAAAGAAACAGATAAAATGCCGGAAGCTATTGAAGATTTTATTTTCGCAAAACTGGAACTTATAAAACAAGGTACATCTGCCCGCAAATTTGTGTACCAACAAGATGGTTGGAGGCTTATATTCACTTTCTTTCCAACCAATGAAGTTGTTGATGAACGGTACGCTTTAAAAAATAAAGTTTATAAGCGGTTGTAGAAACTTATTTAGTGTATTTATCTCCCCATAGTTGTTTCATACGTTCAGCCAGATTTTTTTCGGCCGCACTACTTTCTTGTGGATGCCAGAAACGGGCATCTTTTATATCATCCGGAAGATACTGTTGGCTTACAAAATTGCCTTTATAGTTATGAGCATACTTATAACCATCTCCATATCCTAGTTGTTTCATCAGTTTGGTTGGTGAATTTCTTAAGTGTAACGGCACAGGTTGATTTCCGGATTCTCTCACTTTGGCAACGGCATTATCAATAGCCATATATGCCGAGTTGCTTTTGGGGCTTGTTGCCAGATAGAGTGTAGTTTCGGCTAAAACTATCCGTCCCTCCGGCCAACCTATTTTCATTAAAGTATCAAAACAGGCATTAGCCAATAGTAAAGCATTGGGGTTTGCCAAACCAATATCCTCCGCTGCCGAAATAACCAGGCGACGGGCAATGAAAGCAGGATCTTCTCCTCCCTCTACCATGCGGGCAAGCCAATAAATGGCTCCATCGGGATCACTCCCACGAATAGATTTGATAAATGCCGAAATAATATCATAGTGCATTTCACCATCTTTATCGTAAGCTAAAGGGTTTTGTTGGAGTCTTTCTGTTACTAATTTGTCTGTTATTATTACTGGGTCTTCGGTTTCAGATTCAACAACCAGCTCCAATATGTTAAGAAGCTTTCGGGCATCTCCCCCAGAGTAGCGAAGGATAGCTTTGGCTTCTTCCACGTTTATCGTTCGCTTATTGAGGATTGTGTCGGAAGTAATGGCTCTATCCAGTAATTCAAGCAAATCTTCCTGTTCCAGTGATTTTAGAACATATAATTGACTGCGAGATAAAAGTGGGCGAATTACTTCGAAAGATGGGTTCTCGGTAGTAGCACCAATAAGGGTTACTGTGCCATGTTCAACAGCCCCAAGTAGGGAGTCTTGTTGAGATTTACTAAAACGATGAATTTCATCAATAAACAGTATCGGGCTGTTTTGCGAAAAGAACCGATTGCTCTTTGCGCGTTCAATTACTTCTCTAACATCTTTTACTCCGGATGTAACTGCACTTAATGTATAGAACGGAGTTTCCAGTTTATTAGCGATTATTTGTGCCAGTGTGGTTTTTCCAACTCCCGGAGGCCCCCAAAGAATAAAAGAAGAGATTCTGCCCGAGTCGATCATTTTTCTTAATACAGCACCCGGACCAACAAGATGCTTCTGACCTATATAATCATCCAACGTTTTTGGACGCATTCTTTCTGCTAGTGGTTGTGCCATAATAGAAATTAAAATTTCATTAAAATCATAAACCGGATACCGTCTTTATTAATTCCGGGATTATCCAGATAGGTAAGACGGCGTACATATTCAATATGAATCAATTTAAATATATTATGAATACCTACTGCAAACTCCATATAAGGAATTTTAGTGTCCATTACAAAACTTGTAGGACGTCCGTTACGGGTAGGGAATAGAAACAGATCGGTATCATTTGTATTGAGATAAGGGTTATTCTTGTCGGTAAGGTTACCTACAAGTGCCCGGAAGCGGAATGCTTCGCGCCATTTAAGTTTCTTAATCAAAGGAATCCTGTTAAACAACTTACCATTCATATCATACGTAAGGGCTATTGAGGCGTAACGGTCGTTCAGGAACTCCATATTATTAATTAAAGTAAACGTTTCTTGTTGTGTTATGTACGACAAGTTGGCAGCCGGCAGAATAAGCAGCGGGAAAGGAACTTTATTCCACTGTGCTCCGGCTTTAAGCGTAACATCCATTTTTCCCCACGATGATAGCCAAATGCGTTTCCACAAACTGGCTTCGGTGAGATTAAATTTATATTCTCCTCCCAATGCCTTAAGTCCCATAGTGTGCGACAGCGTATATACAGGTGCATCCAGTGATACCGGAAGTCGTCTTTGCTTTGTATTTACATACGTTTCTCCCGGAGCATATCTGAGTGTTATACCTGCTTCGGCTGTAGTTATATCATGCACAAGAGTTTTTTCCGGATTATTACGAAAATAGTGTAGGTTTCCTGCAGGTTCGTCATTGCGATGCCGGCCTGTAACTACTACCGAGAAGCCAGAGTTGGTTTCGATCTCGTATTTCAAGGATGTTTCTCTTACATACGACATTTGATCTACAGTAGTTGTTTTCCACGAAACAAATACGTTATCTTTATCTGTGGTTAAAAACTTATCCATTGGCGACATTACATCGTAACGATGAGATAGTGCTATGTTATGACGTGGAAACTCCCAAGGAAAGAATTCACGTTTAGTAAACGAATATGTAACAGCACCTTCGTATTTCCACTTTTTGTCGCGCAAGCCATACGCACCATAACCACTGAGAAACCAATTCGGATTTAATTTGGCAGTGGTTCTTCCACTTAACCTGAAACGGGTTCCATCAACGTAATTGCTTGTAATAATGGTGTTTATCGGTCCAAAGTCGAATTTACTCGGAGTATCTTTTGTACCGGTTTCAACATGGTTTTCAATAAACGCTTTAGCTACGAATATTATATATTTAAATCCGGGAATTTGTTCTAACTGATTAACCAACAAGTCCATCGAACTTTCTGTTTTGGTTATAGGCACCTGACGCATTTCTGCCCAGAATTCATCACTTCTGTTAAGCATATCCGCATCTTTGATAACAGAACCTTTGAGCCTGAATAGGCGGGGCTCAATATCTTCGAAAGAATAATTCGTATTTTTCGTTGTTCGCCTAACCTGCAAACCTTGTAAAAAACTGTATAACGAGAGGTCAACTACCATATCATCATCGGTTAATACCCACTGTCCGTTAGGCAGTTGCGCATATTCCTGAATAATATCCAGATTTTCAACAAAGTTTACCCCTGTTTTTTTTGGAAGATTCATTGTACATCGTTTCACAGCGTAAGTTGAATCGTTCAATACATAAAGATGTCCTGTAAATCCAAAATCCTGTGAATTGCCGGGCACGAAAGTTAAATGTACACATTCATGGCGATCAACCATGATGGTATCCATTAAATAAAACTGGTAAAATGATATAGCTGAGTTTGAAATAGGACTTACAAAATGTTGTTGTAGTAAACGAATGTCATTATCATAAATATTAATATTCGAAAACACATCTTCCAGAACTGTGCCTATCATATCTCCGGTAGCAAATAAATCCTGTATACCTCCGGAGTTCATCCCTTTGATAATTGTTTTTTCGCTCTTGGGATTTTTCCGATAAATAATCTGTGCGGCAGTTTCTTCAACCGATATGGGTAAAATGAGTTTATTACTTTCGGGAGATACTTCCAGCTGATCGACCAGTAAGGGCATGTTTTTGAATATTCCCTCTTTCATCTTTTCCGGAGTCATATCATTTAACGACGTTTTCATCTTTTGATACCTGTCGTATTGATAATAATCATGTTCTTCCAGTTTTTGCTCCGATTTATGAGCAATAACCTTTCGCATAAATTCAACCGCCGGATTGTTTTTACGTGAATATCTTTCCCTTTTGGGTTTAACTATCACCTCACTCAGCATTATATCCGATTGAGATAACTTAACGTTTAATGTTTGAGTTCCCGGAGTTATTTTTACAACTTTAGTGTTGTATCCTATAGCAGAAAATGTAATTTCATTCCATCCTCTTTTTACTTCCAAAGAGTATTCTCCGTTTACATTAGAAACAGTACCAACCCCTTTACCCTCGTAATATACCGAAATATACATTAAAGGTTCGTTGGATATTGAATCTGTTATTACCCCTCTTATTTGTGCGAATGTTAAGCCTGGGAGAGGAGCTAATAACAATAATAATACAATTTTTATATACAGGTTGCGCATATTCCCCTATTTATGAAAGGGCAAAGGTAGTAATTTTTGTTATATACTGTTTGCTAATATATTCTAAGAAATAAGAGGAATGTTTAACTAACCAGCATTACTTTTCACTATCCAGTAGTATTTGAATAATACGTTCGGCTGTTCGTCCATCCCAACGTTCCGGCATTTCGCCGGTTTTCCATTGTTTATTCAACAACAGCTGCATGGCTCTATCCAAAGCTTCCGGATCTTCGCCAACTAATTCGTTGGTACCCATACGGTAGGTTTCCGGATGTTCGGCATAATTATTTAAAGTTATACATGGAATTCCCAAAAAAGTAGCTTCTTCGGCAACGTTTCCCGAATCGGTTATTATTGCTTTAGCATTGTTTAAAAGATATCCAAACGAAAGATACCCCTGGGGAGGCAATATATGAAGATTGGTTGTATCAATTTGCAGTTTCTTTAGGGTATCCTGTACATAAGGATGCAATGGGGCTATTATCGGCAAATTACTTTTACATATAACCGATATTAAATTTTGCAGATTCTTTTTATTATCCAAAAGCGCCCGTCGGTTGAGAGTTAAAAGTATGTATTCTTGTTTTTCGGGTAATAAAGTAGAGAGCCATACAGGTTTTATTAACTTACTGCGGCTGTATCTGATAGAATCTATCAGGATATTACCCACATAATATATGTTTTTATTGTCTGTTCCGGTTTGACTTAGTGTGCGATTCGCAATCATTCCGGCAGTAAAAAGGTAATCAGCAAGACCATCGGTTATCATCCGGTTTACTTCTTTTGGCATATCCATATCGAAAGAACGTGTGCCGGCAACCAGATGAGCTACTTTGGCACCATGTTTTTTGGCAACAATGGCACAACTCATGGTAGGAGTAAGATCATCAACAACCAAGACCACATCTGCCGGATTATTGGTTAGCTCTTTATCGAATGCCATCAAAATCAAGGCTGCCAGTTCAATGGAATTTTTACTTTGTATTTCTAAATACGCATCCGGAGCTGCTATATCTAAATCAATAAATAATGAGGGATCTAAATCCGTATCATTTTTTAAACCAGTATATATCAATCGGTATGTGATGTTCTTTCCCACTTTTGCGGCAGCATTAATAGCGCGGATTATAGGTGCTATTTTCATAAAATTAGGGCGTGCACCTGCTATAATTGTAATCTTCATATACTACAAATTTAAGGTTTTGATAAACAAATGTACTGTTTTTTTAGAATAAATTCGTTCCTTTGCCGGATAAAATAATAATGTATGCTCACTTTTGTAGAAATTATTGAATTTATTGGAACATTTGCATTTGCAATTAGTGGTATCCGACTGGCTTCGGCTAAAGAATTCGATTGGTTTGGTGCCTATGTCGTAGGCTTGGTAACTGCCATTGGTGGCGGTACTGTACGCGATGTATTACTGGATGTTACTCCTTTTTGGATGACAGCACCTATGTATTTAATTTGTTCGGGGTTTGCCTTAATCTGGGTAATTTTATTTGGAAAATATTTGATACATCTTAATAATACTTTCTTCATATTCGACAGTATTGGTTTGGCATTGTTTACAGTAGTTGGAGTAGAAAAAACCTTGGCATTGGAGTATCCGTTTTGGGTAGCCATCATAATGGGAGGTATCACCGGATCTGTTGGAGGTGTTATACGTGATATTGCAATCAATGAAATTCCATTGATTTTCCGTAAAGATATTTATGCTATGGCTTGTGTGCTTGGAGGATTTATTTTCTGGGTATGCACAAAAATAGGATTGGGATTAGTGTTAACCCAAATAATAAGTGGCTGTAGTGTATTTTTAATACGTATACTAGCTGTTAAATTCCATATACGTTTGCCAATCTTAAAGGGTGAATAAACCCTTTAAGATTATTGGTCTAATCTTCCCGAATAGCGCATAGATTCTCGCTGTTGCATTATAACATCAATGTTTGAGCTTCCATTTGGATATATATTTATTGTGTACTTATATGTGTCTTCGGATGTTTTAGCATTGAAGTTAATTGTTGCATCTCCTTTTTTATTATATTTTACCAAATAATTTTCTACCGGAGCCGTAAAATTTAAGCCATTTCCACCTCCATATGGAATATTATAAGCCCGTCCATAGAATGGTAAATACGAAAAAACAGAATCATTTTTTATTTTCAGAGAATAACTCGAGGTAAGAGATATACTTTTTCCTCTTCTTGGATATGCCATTGTGGCTTCGATACTGTATTCTCCCTTATCTATCAGTTCTTTTAAAAGAAGTTTGGCTTCTTCATTATTACCGTTTTTTTGTGAAGTAGCACAACTTATTCCTGTTAATGTTATTATAACAAGAAAAATAAGGAGTATTGCATGATTTTTTTTCATAACCAAATTTTTATTAAATTGAATGCATTCAATAAGTATAACAATATTATTCAGTGAATTGTTTTGACTTAGCCTGAATTATTCATACTCGTTTGGTTCAGTTAGAGGCTGATTTGAACCAAAATTAAAACACAGAGGTACTGTGTTGAATTCCAAATTAAATTAAATATTTTTTCTATCTTTGTCTCCGCCAAAGGAAGGCTTCATGCGATACTTTGT
>NZ_QVMJ01000001.1:464507-564214 GCF_010500955.1 Bacteroides sp. 519 | reverse complement strand
TATAGTTCTGAGGCTTGCATAAAATATTATATAAAAATTAAATGCAAAGATACAGAACAAGGAAAAGACAATATAGGCGACAAAGCGGAGACGCTTACTTTTGAAACATTTCAGTGTGACACTTCGGTGGTACTTATTTTTCTTAAAACAGGCAAAGTGTCACACTGTAACAATCTGTGCTTTAATAAATTAGACGCAGTGTGACACTTGTGACACTTTTTTCGTCGAAAACCTTCTGTAGCGTTGATTTTAAAATCCGTGTAATCCTGCGCAATCCGCAACTTTAAAATAATAATCCGATTAATAATAATGTGCATACCTTGTGTGTTAATTAAGAAATTTCAGATAACCATTATTTGTTTTTCCGGAAAATCGGTAATCTTCTCCTTTTTTTTGTAATTTTGCAGTTTTGTAGAATATTTGATTTTCAATAAATTATATAATTGTGGCAGAAACAAGGTATATTTTCGTAACCGGTGGTGTAGCTTCTTCGCTAGGAAAAGGTATTATTTCCTCATCTATCGGTAAATTATTGCAAGCACGAGGTTATAAAGTAACCATTCAGAAATTTGATCCGTATATCAACATCGACCCGGGTACATTAAACCCTTACGAACACGGTGAATGCTATGTAACAGTAGATGGTCATGAAGCAGATCTTGACTTAGGACATTATGAGCGTTTTTTAAGTATCGAAACCAGAAAAGCCAACAGTATTACTACCGGCCGTATTTATAAAAGCGTAATTGACAAAGAGCGTCGTGGAGATTATCTAGGTAAAACGGTACAGGTAATACCCCATATAACCGACGAGATAAAAAGAAATATTAAATACCTTGGAAACGATAAAAACAATAAATACGATTTTGTTATCACCGAAATAGGTGGTACGGTTGGTGATATTGAATCGCTTCCTTATATGGAGAGTATCCGTCAGCTTAAATGGGAACTAGGGCCAAATGCACTATGTGTACACTTAACTTATGTACCATTTCTTGCTGCTGCCAAAGAACTGAAAACCAAACCAACCCAACACTCTGTTAAAGAATTGCAGTCGTTGGGTATTCAGCCCGACATACTTGTATTGCGTTCGGAACACAACCTGAGTGCAAACCTGAGAAAGAAAGTTGCTCTCTTTTGCAATGTTGAAGAAGCAGCTGTTGTTCAATCAATGGATGTACCTACCATTTATGAAGTACCATTGATGATGCAAGAACAGAATGTAGACAAAACAATTCTACGCAAAATGGGATTACCCATTGGAGAAGATCCGGAATTAATTCCTTGGAGAAACTTCCTTACCCGGCGTTCAAATGCAACAAAAGAAGTTCGTATTGCCTTAGTAGGTAAGTATGCCGAATTGCAAGATGCGTATAAATCAATTCTTGAATCGCTTTCGCAAGCTGCAATCTACAATGATCGCAAGTTAAAGATAGAGTCTGTTCAATCCGAAGGTATAACAACTGCAAATGTGGCAGAGAAACTCAGCCATGTTGACGGTATTGTTATTTGTCCGGGATTTGGCTCACGTGGAATTGAAGGAAAACTTGTTGCGGCCCAATATACCCGCGAAAACAATATTCCAACATTTGGTATTTGTCTAGGTATGCAATGTCTGGCCATTGAATTTGCTAAAAATGTATTAGGATATGCCAATGCTAACTCGGTTGAATTCGACGAAAAAACACCGCACAATATTATTGATATCATGGAAGAGCAGAAAGCAATCACTAACATGGGTGGCACCATGCGATTGGGAGCTTTTGAGTGCGTTGTGAAGAAAAATACCAAAGCATATGAAGCATATCAGAAAGAACATATTCAGGAACGTCACCGTCATCGTTACGAATTTAATAACGCATACAGAGACGAGTTTGAAAAAGCTGGCATGAAATGTGTAGGGGTTAACCCGGAATCCGATCTTGTAGAGATAGTGGAAATTCCGGAACTTAAGTGGTACGTCGGAACCCAGTTCCATCCGGAATACAGCAGTACAGTTCTGCATCCACACCCATTATTTATGTCATTTATCAAGGCGGCCATCGAGAACTAAAAATTGAGAATTGAAAATTGAGAATTAAGAAACTCAAAACTTAAAAATTTAAACATGGATAAAAATACCGTAACCGGTCTCGTCCTTATAGTATTATTATTAGTTGGATTTAGCTATTTCAGCCGCCCCAGTAAAGAACAATTGGAAGCCTACCAACACTACAACGACTCTATTGAGTTGGTTAGGCAAGAGGAGAAAAAGTTAGAAGAAAAAAGATTAGCAGCACTGGCTAACGAAAAAGAAGAGGTAAAAAGAGACTCTTCGGCTGTTTTCTTTAACGCCCTTAATGGTAATGAAGAGTTTGTTACGATTGAAAACGAAGTGGTAAAAATAACATTAACCACTCAGGGAGGTCGTGTTTACTCGGCCATGCTGAAAGAATACCTCGATCAGCAAAAAGAGCCTCTTGTGCTTTTTGAAGGCAAAGATGCATCGCTGAACTTCGATTTCTATAACAAACAGGAAGCCATTCAAACCAAAGATTACTTTTTCACTCCGGTTAATAAAACGGATAACAGTGTTATCATGCGCCTGATGGCCAACGAAAGCAGTTATATTGATTTTATATATACACTCCATCCGGATAGTTACATGATGGATTTTAATATTCAGGCTACCGGAATGACAGACAAACTGGCATCGGCCAACTATGTTGACATTGAATGGAAACAGCGGGCCCGCCAGTACGAAAAAGGATTTACGTACGAAAACCGTTTATCGAACCTTACTTATAAGAAAACCGGAGAAGGTACCGACAATCTATCGGAGGCGAAAGATGAACAAGAGTCCATGTCGGGACGCTTGGATTGGATTGCTGCCAAAAACCAGTTTTTCTCTTCTGTATTTATTGCCGACCAGAGTTTTGAGAAAGGTATATTAAAATCAAGACCAGAAAATGAGGGTAGCGGATATATAAAGGATTACAGTGCAGAAATGACCACATTCTTCGATCCAAGTGGTCAGGAAACCACTAACATGCACTTCTACTTTGGTCCTAACCACTACAAAACATTAAAGTCTTTCGATAAAGGACGCGAGGATAAACTTCAACTGGATAGACTGGTATATTTGGGATGGCCTGTTTTGCGATGGATTAACAAATGGTTTACCATCAATATATTCGACTGGCTATCAAGCTGGGGATTAAGTATGGGAATGGTTCTGTTGCTGATGACCATCATTGTAAAGATTATCATTTTCCCTACTACATGGAAAACGTATATCTCTTCTGCTAAAATGCGTGTATTGAAACCGCAGATTGAAGAAATTGGCAAAAAATATCCTAAACAGGAAGATGCCATGCAGAAGCAACAGGAAACCATGGCACTTTACAGTAAATATGGTGTTAGCCCAATGGGAGGTTGCTTGCCTATGCTTATTCAGTTCCCTATCCTAATGGCTCTCTTTATGTTTGTGCCTAGTGCTATCGAACTGCGTCAGGAAAGTTTCTTGTGGGCTAGTGACCTTTCAACATACGATGCCATTATCACTTTCCCATTCACCATTCCTTTCCTGGGCAATCATCTTAGTTTGTTCTGTTTGTTAATGACGGTAACAACTATTTTGAATACCAAGTTCACCATGTCTCAACAAGATACTGGTCAGCAGCAAATGCCTGCAATGAAATGGATGATGTATCTGATGCCGGTTATGTTCTTGTTCGTTTTGAACAATTATCCGGCTGGTTTGAACTACTATTATTTTATTTCAACACTAATCAGTATTCTTACTATGATTGTATTGCGTAAAACTACCAACGAGGAAAAGCTTCTTGCACAGCTGGAAGCTAACAAAAAGAAGAATAAGGATAAAAAGAAATCCGGATTCGCTGCCCGCTTGGAAGCAATGCAAAAAGAACAGGAAAGAATGCTGAAGGAACAACAGAATAAGAAAAAATAAACAAAAGGAGGTAAAGAATGGAAGGAGGTAAAGGAGGTAAAGTTGCGATGCCGCAGGATACTTTACCTCCTTTACCTCCTTCCATTCTTTACCTCCTTAAAATCTTAAAACAATGAAACCTATTAATCTAGTCATTATGTCAACAGCATTATTGCTGGCCTCCTGTACTACAAACAATGAGACAGGAAAAACAAACCAGGTTCTTATCGAGAAATCAAACATACAGATTGATGGTAAGAAAATGACTCCGGAAGCACTCTGGGCATTCGGACGTATTGGTGGCGTTGAAGTATCGCCGGATGAAAAACAAATTGTTTATACAGTTGCTTATTACAGCGTTCCCGAAAACAAAAGCAACCGCGAAGTATTTGTTATGAATGCCAATGGAAGCGACAATAAACAAATCACTAAAACTCCTTTCTCCGAGAATGAAGTAACATGGATTAAAAATGGCAGCAAACTTGCTTTCTTGAGTGGTGAAAGCGGAAGCAGTCAGGTCTGGGAAATGAATCCCGATGGTACCGGAAGAAAACAACTTACCAATTACAAAGATGATATTGAAGGTTTCGCATTCTCGCCGGATGAAAAGAAATTGTTGTTCATCTCGCAAATAAAAGTTCTGGATAGCACTGCCGATAAATATCCCGACCTTTCTAAATCAAGCGGAATTATCAGAAATGATTTAATGTATAAACATTGGGACGAGTGGGTAACCACTGCCCCCCACCCTTTCGTTGCCGGTTTTGACGGGAATGCAATCTCAAATGTAACAGATATCCTGGAAGGCGAACCTTACGAAAGCCCAATGAAGCCTTTCGGAGGTATAGAACAGCTGGCCTGGAATACTACTTCGGATAAAATAGCTTATACCTGTAAAAAGAAGATTGGAAAGGAATATGCACTTTCAACCAACTCGGATATTTATATTTATGATTTGAAAACTAAGCAAGCTATAAATATCACCGAAGGAAACATGGGTTACGATACCAACCCCAAATACTCTCCCGATGGCAAAAGTATTGCATGGCTAAGCATGGAACGCGATGGATACGAATCTGACTGGAACCGTTTATTCGTTATGAACCTGGAAACAGGAGAGAAACGTTTCGTAAGCAAGTCACTCGACTCGAACGTAGATGACTATACTTGGAGTAAAGATGCTCAAACCATTTACTTTACCAGTGTTTGGCACGGTAAAACTCAAATTTATGCGGTTGATGTAGCCTCTGCAACAATAAAAGCACTTACCGAAGGGGTTCACGATTATGCATCGGTTGCACTTTGTGGTGATAAGATGATTGCTAAACGCCACTCTATGAGCATGGCCGACGAGATCTATGCTGTTGACATGAACGGACAGGCTACTCAACTCACTTACGAGAACAAACACATATACGATCAGCTTGAAATGGGCCGCGTAGAAGAACGTTGGATGAAAACTACCGATGGCAAAGACATGCTTACATGGGTTATTTATCCTCCGGAATTTGATCCGAACAAAAAGTATCCTGCTATTCTGTACTGTACAGGTGGTCCGCAAAATGCAGTAAGCCAATTCTGGTCGTTCCGCTGGAACATGCAAATGATGGCTGCCAATGATTATATTATTGTTGCTCCTAACCGCCGTGGTCTTCCGGGCTTTGGTTTGGAATGGAACGAACAAATCAGTGGTGATTACGGTGGTCAGTGTATGAGAGATTTATTCACTGCTATCGATGTTATGGCTAAAGAACCTTTTATTGACGAAGAACGTCTGGGTTGTGTTGGCGCCAGCTTTGGCGGATATACAGTTTACTGGATGGCTGGTCACCACGAAAAGCGCTTCAAAGCATTCATTTCGCACTGTGGTATATTCAATATGGAAGTTCAGTATCTGGATACAGAAGAAATGTTCTTTGCCAACTGGGATATGGCTGGGCCATACTGGGATAAAAAGAATCCTGCTGTAGCAAATACATATAAAAACTCTCCACACTTGTTTGTTGAAAAATGGGACACTCCAATTCTATGTATACACGGTGAAAAAGATCTTCGTGTACCAGTTTCGCAAGGTACAATGGCATTCAATGCTGCCAGACTTCAGGATGTTCCGGCAGAGTTACTGTTATTCCCAGATGAAAATCACTGGGTATTGAAACCACAGAATGGTATTTTGTGGCAACGTACATTCTTTGGATGGTTGGATAAATGGTTGAAGTAAGAAAAATGTAAATAGTATATAAAAACTCTCGGTCAGGTTGACTGGGAGTTTTTTTTTAGTATCTTCGTAACTATATTTGAAAGTTTATTGTATGAACGACATACTAGATTCATTCCACCGCCGCTATCCTATTGGCATTCAGAGTTTTGAAAAACTCCGTAATAAGGGTTATTTATATGTAGACAAAACTCTACAGATGTATAAACTTATACAACTGGACAATCCCTATTTTCTGAGTCGTCCGCGTCGTTTTGGAAAAAGTTTAATGTTGTCTACCCTCGAAGCCTATTTTCAAGGGAAGAAAGAACTTTTTAAAGGACTTTTTATTGAAACTGTTGAGAAAGACTGGAAGAAATACCCGGTACTGCATCTCGATTTGAATGCAGAGAAATATGACGACAAACAAAGTCTGCACGACATGCTTGAACGTCAGCTTCGCGAATGGGAACAAATATACGAAACCAGTGGCGAAGGTATTACACATTCCGGCCGTTTTATGACTGTTATTCGCAAAGCGTACGAGAAGACCGGCCTTCGCGTAGTAGTACTTATTGATGAATACGACAAACCATTGTTGCGTAGCCTTCATAACGAAAGCCTTCAGCAGGAGTTCCGCGAAACACTAACTGCCTTCTATTCTGTACTGAAAAGTGCCGA
Organism: Bacteroides sp. 519; assembly: GCF_010500955.1. Lineage (GTDB taxonomy): Bacteria > Bacteroidota > Bacteroidia > Bacteroidales > Bacteroidaceae > Bacteroides. The sequence continues at coordinate 557,405 of NZ_QVMJ01000001.1, read as the reverse complement.
TCAATGGTTACAGTTTGTTTTCATTACCGGAGTAACCAAATTTGCACAAGTAGGTATATTCAGTAATCTAAATCAATTGGTAGATATCAGTCTTGATCCACGTTTTTCCGATCTTTGTGGGTTAACCAGAGAAGAGATAGAAACCAACTTTGCACCCGAACTGGAAAAGCTAGCCAACAATAATAAAATGTCGCAGGAAGAAATAATGGCCGAGCTCACCCGCATGTACGATGGATACTATTTTAACGAAGATCAAAAAGAAGGACTCTTCAATCCGTTCAGTATTCTAAACACTATTTCATCGGGTAAACTACGTAATTATTGGTTTGCCAGTGGTACACCTACCTTCCTTGTGGAAATGCTGCAAAAAACAGACTTCGACCTACGTAAACTGGATGGCATTGAAGTATCAGCAGCTTCGCTTACAGATGATCGGGCAAATGTGAATAATCCCGTACCCATGATTTATCAAAGTGGGTATTTAACTATCAAATCGTTCGACCCTGAATTTCGTGTATATACACTTGGCTATCCCAATGAAGAAGTAAAATATGGTTTCTTTAATTTTATAACTCCATTTTATACTACTATTCCTTCCGAAGACACATCCTTTTACATAGGACGCTTTATCAATGAATTGCGTAATGGCGAAACAGAATCTTTCCTTACCCGCCTCCGTGCCTTTTTTGCTGATTTCCCCTATGAACTGAATGATCGAACTGAACGTCATTACCAAGTTGTATTCTATTTGGTATTCAAACTTATGGGCGAATTTACCGAAACAGAAATTCGCAGTGCACGTGGCCGTGCAGATGCAGTGGTAAAAACTACAAACTATATTTATGTATTTGAGTTCAAATTAAATGGATCGGCAGAGCAAGCCATCAAACAAATCAATGATAAAGGCTATTTAATTCCCTACACTGCTGATGAAAGAACACTTATTAAAATAGGAGTAAATTTTGATGCAAATGAACGTAATTTGGGAGAATGGATTGTAGAAACCCATCTTTAAAAAAAATAATCACGTATCTTTGTCCTGTTATAACAATATTAATAAAGTAAAATTATGTCAATGCATACCTGGTTTGAGTGTAAGATACGCTACGAAAAAATGATGGAGAACGGAATGGCTAAAAAGATTACCGAACCGTATTTAGTAGACGCACTCAGCTTTACCGAAGCAGAAAAACGAATTATTGAAGAAATGAGTTACTACATTTCGGGAGAATTCACTGTTACAGATATTAAAAGAGCAAACTATAGCGAACTTTTCACTACCGAAGATGAAGAAGCCGATCGTTGGTTTAAATGCAAGGTTACCTTTATTACTTTGGACGAAAAGAGCGGTGCCGAAAAGAAAACATCAACCCAGATGCTTGTTCAGGCTTCGGACTTGCGCGATGCAGTAAAGAGATTAGACAAGGGGATGGAAGGTACAATGGCTGATTACCAGATAGCTATGGTTTCCGAAACCCCCCTGATGGATATATACCCTTACGGAGAGTCGAACGATAAACCGGAGGTATAAAATGAGTATTTCGGGTAACTTGCAAAAAGTTCTGGCCGAATTGCCTACCGATGTCCGGTTGGTAGCCGTATCAAAGTTTCATCCTAATGAAGCTATTGAAGAAGCTTACCGGGCCGGGCAACGTGTCTTTGGCGAAAGTCGGGCGCAGGAGCTGAAAGCAAAACACGAAACATTGCCGCAGGATATAGAATGGCATTTTATTGGTTCTTTGCAAACCAATAAAATTAAATATATTATTCCATATGTTGCTCTTATACATGCAATAGATTCCTGGCGTTTACTTGAAGAAGTGAACAAATATACTGCAAAAGCAAACCGGATAGTTGATTGTTTATTACAACTCCATATTGCCCAGGAAGAAACGAAATCCGGTTTCTCGTTTCAGGAATGCCGCAATATGCTCGACAATGGAGATTGGAAATCTCTTTCAAATATTCGTATCCGCGGCCTGATGGGAATGGCTACATTTACCGATTCGCATGAACAAGTAGCAACAGAGTTTCGTTCATTAAGTGAGTTTTATAATGAAGTAAAAAACAACTATTTTGCAAACCAACCTACATTCAATGAACTTTCAATGGGCATGTCGGACGATTATCCGATTGCTATTGAACAAGGAAGTACAATGGTGCGAATTGGTAGCAAAATATTTGGAAACAGAGAATACTAATACTTAAATACCATGGCTGATTTAAAAACCACTTTTGCAGGCTTAACATTAAAAAATCCTGTAATTATAAGTAGTTCCGGACTAACCAATACACCAGAAAAAAACAAAAAACTGGAAGAGGCCGGAGCAGGAGCAGTTGTATTGAAATCTCTTTTTGAAGAACAGATTATGCTCGAAGCAGATCAGATGATTAACTCGGTGTATTATCCTGAAGGAGGTGATTATCTTGTAGCTGCTTTGCGTCAACATAAACTATCGGAATATCTTCTGTTGATTTCTGAAACAAAAAAACTATGTAGAATTCCGGTTATTGCCAGTATTAACTGCTATTCGGATTCAGAGTGGGTAACTTTTGCAAAAGAAATAGAAAATGCCGGTGCTGATGCATTGGAAATTAATATTCTTTCTCTTCAAACAGAGGTAGACTACCAATGGGGAGCATTTGAAATGCGCCATATCAATATTCTGAAGCACATTAAAGAGGTTGTTAATATTCCTATTATCATGAAATTAGGAAACAACCTCACTAATCCTGTTGCTTTGGTTAATCAGCTTTATGCAAATGGAGCTGCTGCTGTAGTTATGTTCAACCGCTTTTACCAACCGGATATTAATGTAAAAAAGATAGAGCATACTGCCGGTCCTGTGTTCAGTAATGGTTCGGAACTGGCTAATGCCCTACGATGGATTGGTATTGCTTCGTCAGAAGTTTGCCAGATTGATTATGCAGCCTCGGGAGGAGTTCATAAGCCCGAAGATGTAGTAAAAGCGATCCTAGCCGGTGCATCTGCTGTGGAAATATGTAGTACCATCTACCTGAATGGCGACGAATGTATCAAACCAATGTTAAGCTATATCGCCGCTTGGATGAACGATAACGGTATGGACTACATTTCACAATTTAAAGGAAAACTAAATGTGAGTGATATTCAAGGAATAAATGCTTTTGAAAGAACTCAGTTCCTACGATATTACGGTACGAAGGAATAGTTATAGTTAAGAGTTAATTAAAAATTGAAAGTTACGATGCCGCATGGTAACTTTCAATTTTCAATTAACTTTTAACTAATCAACTAATCCCAGTACTTTTTTACATAACTCTATCTCTCCCGGATTGCCTGTATTTTTACCTGATATATCCGATAGTTTCACAGCATAGTGAAATTTCAATCCTTTATTCATTTTTACCTGTACCAGTTTAATTACCATATTCAGTGGTTTAACGCCAACATCATTGGTAAAAAATGTACCAATTCCATACGCATCATGAATTCTTCCATTTACATATTTCTTAATCTCACCTACCCTATCCAAATCTAAAGAATCGCTATATACAATTGTTTTAGAAAGAGGATCAATGCGGTTTTGCTTGTAAAATTGAATGGTTTTATCGGTATATTCTAGCGGGTTGCCACTATCCCAGCGTACACCATCAAAAAGTTTAGCTTGCTTTAAGTTAAAAGATTCATAAAAGATATCAGAAGTATATGTATCAGTAAGGCTTATTCCCAGACTTCCCTGATAAACATCGACCCATGCCTCTAATGCTTTTACTGTTGCTGCACGATACCCGTAAACTGCACCGTGAAACATAAACCATTCGTGTGGCATAGTGCCTATTGGAATGGTGTTGTACCTCATGGCCAGATATACATTGCTTGTACCTTTGAAATATTCATCACCATTCTCTTTAAATGTGTTTATAACCACATTGTGTACATCGAAAGAAAAGCGGCGGCGGGTACCAAAATCAGAGAAGTCTGCTTTCATATCTTTAAGCCTCAATGCTTTGGTAACAGCTTTTTCTTCTACCTCACGAGGAATAGCCCCTGTCATCTGAAAATAGAGTTCGGAAATAATGGCCATTAAAGGAACTTCCCACAAAACAGTACGATACCAATATCCTTCTATATCCACTTTTAGTTCACCACCTTGCTGAGTTATTTTTACTTCCGAAGGATCATATTGGTAACCTTCGAGAAAGTCGATGAATACAGGATCAAAGTAATAACATTTCCGGGTTATGAACTGCTTTTCTTCTTTGGTCATTTTCAGGTTGGCCATGGAGGCTACTTCTTCTTTTAACCTATCGGCAAAGCCTTCGGGAAATTCGTTCTTTCCTCTGTTTATAAATTCATACCTCACATACGCCCACGGATACAAACGTTGAATGGCAAGCATCACAGAGTATTTGTACAGATCGTTATCGGTAAAATGTTTTATTATCATAATCTGGTTTTATTTAGAATAACAATTTCGTAAGTTATAAGTTCTTTATAATCAAACAAACCCAAATAAAACAGGACTTTTATTGTTCTTTTTATAACAATTGTTTATATTTACAACAAATAATTTATGGTTTACATATAAACCAACACGAGACTATATATTAATTAAAAAACTATTATAACAACGTATTATGAGAATACACATAAAAACTACCCCAAACACTAAAATTATACCATTCGACTACCAGCAATACCTTACTGGTGTATTACATAAATGGTTAGGAGAAAACAACTTACATGATTTGATATCGCTATATTCATATTCATGGCTAATGAATGGAGAAGGTAAAGGCAAAAACGGACTTTCCTTTAATAAAGGTTCAGAATGGTTTATCTCCTTTTATGATGACACCTACTTAAAAAAAATAATAGACACTATATTAAAGCATCCCGAAATGTTTGGTGGCATGGAAGTGAAGGAGGTTTTTATTCAAGAAAACCCTGACTTATCAAACAAAGAAGTATTTCAACTTGCCAGTCCTATACTCATAAAAAGAAATATTACTGAGAAATCTGAAAAACACTACACACTTAACGATGAAGAAGCCAATTCTTTAATGAAAGAAACCTTGCTACACAAAATGAAAGAAGCAGAGCTGGAAATAGACGATACTTTAGATATAGCTTTTGACTTGTCTTATCATAAACGAAAAACAAAAAAAGTAAATATTCACGGTATTGGAAATATTGCTAACTATTGTCCGGTGATTATTAAAGGAAAGCCTGAAACAAAACTCTTTGCTTGGCAAGTGGGGCTAGGAAACTGTACAGGGAGTGGGTTTGGAAGTTTAAAATAAACCAGAAATGTTATGATATACTATGTAGTAAAATATACTGGTCCTTTTGGCTTTATTAAGCCATGGACTGCTGTTCGTGATAGCGAAACATATAGCCAACAGTTTCTTACACCATCAATAATTGAAGGGATACGTCAAAAACTCGAAGTTACACAAATATGCCGACATAAATTATCTTATTCTGGTTCAAGCATACAACAGGAAACTGTTAAATCGAAAGCTTATGCTCGAAAAAGTGATCCGGCTGATAAAAAGAAAAAGATATATCAAAAGGAAAATTCAATTCTGAAACGAGGAGTCATGATTAATCCTGTTTTGTGGCTAGCATTCGATAACGAAGAAGATGCTATTAAAGCTTCCATACAACATGTCTGCCTTTGCCGAAATGAGGACATTTTGCTCCCTGATACAATTATTTATCAAATAAGCAAAGAAGAATTTGATAATCTACCCGGTTTTGAACTTCACTTTGAGATGAATGATAAATCCTTCTGTGTTGGCTATAACCGTTTTAATAATAACGAAGAAATGTTTGGTTGGCTAGAGGTAAAATGAACATGTATACCGATATTTTAGCGAAAAGTAAAAAGAATGGTGGTCAAACATTGATTAGCCATCTTAAGGCTGTGGCCGAATTTGCAGTAAGGGCTGCTTCGTATGCCGGATTAGATAAGGAAACCGCCAAACTGGGAGGACTTTTACATGATATTGGCAAAGCAAGTCCCATATTCCAGCAAAAGCTTCATGGGTACAGGCCCGCACCTGGTGAAATGCCATTCCGCCATGAAATAGCATCTTTATTTTTTCTGAAAACAATACCCTCGGATTATTGGGATGCAGTTATTGACATGATAATTGCTCATCATAAATCTATTACAAAAGATGCAAGAGAACTGGGTATATTAGATCTAGATGATTATTATGGAGACGAAGTGTTTACTCATCACAGTAAGGACTTTGAAAAATGGAGCCATATAGCAACTGATATACTAAATGAGTGTGGCATAGTAACAGAACCAATTACTATTGAAGATGCCTACGAAGCATATCAATATACAATGGAATATTGCTTAAAACGTCCGCGAGGTTGGTCTATGTGGAAAGGACTATTAATAGGATCCGACCATTTTGCATCTGCCCTTGAGGAAGAATATTCTGATATCAATAAATTATTTAGCCCTCCGGATATTTCTTTCTACAACAGGAAACATGAACTGTATCCTTTGTCATTAATACCTTCCGATTACAGCAAAAAACATACATTTGCAAAAGCTCCGACGGGAGCTGGTAAAACAGATTTTCTACTCAAAAGATGCAAAGGGAGAATCTTTTATACTCTTCCTTTCCAAGCATCTATCAATGCAATGTACGAAAGGATTTGCAATGATTTAAAAGAATTTGATATTGACATCCGTTTGTTACATGCCATTTCGGAACTTGTAATTGATGACAACAGTCCTAATATAAAAGAAGAACAGGCTATTCAGGACAAATATGGTGCTGCAATTAAAGTGCTTACACCGCATCAGCTTGCTTCATTAGCATTTGGAACAAAAGGATACGAAAGTATTTTGTTCGATCTGAAAGGATGTGATATTATTTTGGATGAGATACACACTTATTCGGATGTAATTCAATCCGTTATTCTAAAAATGATTGAGGTATTGCTAACAGTGGGTTGCTCTATACATATAGGTACGGCAACTATCTCAACTTCTTTGGAAAAGGAAATATTAAAGCTGTTACCACAAGAGGATGTACAATATGTATCGCTGCCAGATAGCCTATTGGAAACATTCAACAGACATATTGTTTACAAGGGAGAGCATTTCGATAATTTTCTTCCTCAATTGCAGGAGGCAGTTCAAAACAATCAGAAAGTACTATTGGTATGTAACCGTGTAGCTAATGCACAACAACTGTTCAACCAGATGGAAGAGCTGTATCCCAATGTCAATAAAATGCTTATACATAGCAGATATAAGCGTGCTGATAGAAACTATCTGGAGAAAAGATTAATTGAGGAATTCAACCCCTCTCCTACCGCATGTATTGTTGTGTCCACGCAAGTTGTTGAAGTGAGTCTGGACATTAGCTTCGACCTGATGATAACCGAAACAGCTCCCATCGATGCCTTAATTCAACGCTTCGGGCGCATTAACCGGAAAAGAAATTTCGCGACTATAGGTAAATACAAACCAGTATGTGTTATTGCTCCGCCGGATGATCGCAATACATGTTTACCCTATTCTTTAGAAATAGTAAAAGAGACTTTTAAAGTTCTTCCGAATAAAGAAATTCTGGACGAAAGAACCATACAAACTCTTATTGATACTGTTTATCCGGAAGTTTCAGTTATTAATATTAATTTGAATACAGTATATGCCGACAACAACTGGCGTATAAAAGAATTGTGGCATTATCCAAAGTCGGCTTTAGCTGATTATCTTGAAATTGAATCGGCTACTTGCATACTCGAATCTGATGTGAATGATTATGATAAAGGTAACCGAAAAGAAAAACGGATGATGGAAATACCAGTTTCATATAATAGCGTAAGATGGAAAAAATTGCGAACGCTGAAAGTTGGAGCCAGACCTTATGTATTACCTGATGAGGTTTATTCTACAGAAAGAGGACTAAATTTAGCACCTCTGGATACTTCGATCAACAAATCAAATGATAATTTCTTATAACTATGTACACATCTACTATCGGAAAAATATTTCTGAATGCTTATAATAAAAGGTATAATGCATCATATTCAGCTGAATCTTTTTTCAAGGAAATATATATTCCGCTGTTCTTTGATCATCCTAAGTATATGATGACAGCAGGAAACTCTCCATTGGAGAATCCAAAACTTAGTTGGGAGGATATGATTAAAGGCAAAAAGCCATTCGAAACTCCAGAAAGGAGGACTGAAAGAATCAGTAAGATGTATGACAAGATTGCTAATGAAACTGCCAGCGATACCATTGCAAGAGGATATGCTGTAGCCGATGATACAGCTGGAACATCCGGACAAAAAACCAGTATCATAACCAAAGATAACAAAGACAGTATTTATCTTTCATGGATTGGTGAAGGACTGGCAATTGGAGTATCGGGTGGGGTTTCTATATTATTCGACCATGAAAGTATTTTACTGGATATTTATGACGGATGGAAATTTTACAGACAATGGCTAGAAAACATGTCTATGCTTAAAGGTAACCAAATCAATACATGGAACGGACAATGGATTACACATCGATATGACAGGGAGTATGATAAATTTGATCCAATGTTTGGATACAATCCGTTGACTTCTACTGACAATACTAACGAGGTATTCTCTATCCCAACCATAGGCTGGGTGAAGGTTCTATTAAAAATATCTTCTTATTTTCCGGAAAATAATTTGATTGGATATTTATACAACATAGGGCAAACAAATACCACCATCGGATTTATTCCTTTTGACCTCAGTGGTATAAGAAAACCCAATGAATTTTACAAAAAGATTTTTGGAGAAGCATACCTTAATCAACATAGAAAACAAATTGAAGATTTATATGGTACAGCATACGGAATTAGATCAATCTGTCAATTAGGATCAGTGGGAGTAAGAGCGATGGAACCCAAAGATATCAAAAGCTATTTGCCTACCACTAAAGGTGTAAAGAAGATTGCAATCAAAGAAGAAACTCAAAAAATAAACTTTAATACTTATTTAATCTGGATTATAGCCATGTTGAACAATGAAAAATTATGGGAACTATCCCAAAATGCAGCAAAATTACTTTTGCAATATGAAGCGGGAGCTGGTAAAGCTAAGAAAGACCGCACCAATCATGTAAATACCTTGTTAGAATCGACAAGTAGTAAACAATTTCTTCAAAACATGATACCATTAATTGAAGAATTTGGTGAAGAAAAAGCAGCTTTCGAGGAACTGGGAAAGATTGTGCATACCATGCCCAAAGATAACTTTCCCTATTTCAATACGTTAATCAGATTTCAATACGCATTATTAAACAATTAAAATAATTACTATGAATCCATTTATCTATATCAGAGGCTTACGCCACGCAGATCATACTGTTTTTTGTGTTGAAAACGGACAAAAGTTCTATTGGGACCCTGTATTTAATGTACGAATGCCATTTTCAAGTGGGCAACAAGTTAAACGAAGCATTATTGATGATATATGTACTGAGTTAGAAACAGCTCCTGCTGCTGTAGAATTCGTATTCGGACTGAACAACAAAAATGGCTTGGACGAAAAAGAAGTATTATCTCTTTGCGATCCACAATACTATGACCAGATAATTGGCGGATGGATGTCGGCATCTCAAGGTGGTAAAAGTAGGACATTAAAACGAAGAAGCCCGTTATCTATATCCGCAATGCGTCCTTTACATCCGCTTCTCGGAAGTCGCCACAGTGAGAACGTATCTTTCGACAGAAGTGACAAACCTGAATTGCATAAAGTAACCGTTCGTGATATAAAGGGAAACCTTATGAGTGCTGAAGAAATAGAAAACTTACTTGATGGAACAGACAGAAGCCTATATCGCAAATGGATACCGGATAATGCCCGGGCAGCAGGACTCTTTGTATATGATGTTGCTATAGACTTACGTACATTATTCTCTGTACAAACGAATCAGTTTGAGCCGGAAATAACTCAGGAGAAGGTAGAAGAGCTGAAAGGAAAAGGATGGATTCTTTCCAAAAATGCTTTTGGTGAATGTCTTGTTATGCCTCAGGAACAAAGGAACAAAGCTATTCCCGCGATTGCAAAAGCCATAATCAACTGGCGTATTTCGTCTAATCAAGCCCGAACATTCAGTTTAATGGAAACATTGGCTGTAGCTATCAGTGATAATGCTAATACACTGGCAGGAGCTATTCGTGCCAAATTGGTAGAAGATAACGAAAAAAGAGCAAAACCAATTATTGATGAAACGGCAGGTGCAGAATTATTCATTACATTGCCCTGTTCCGGATACATTGTTACAGAGAATGAATCGGCAGACGCATTGGACAAAGCTGTAGAAAAATTAACTGAACGAATGCTAGCATTCGATTACGAGAATCAAATCTAGTTTTAGCATTTATGCACATCACCGGTACTCATTTCAATTATTTTTTTGTTTGTAAACGAAAACTCTGGTTGTTTATAAACAACATCAACATGGAGCATACTTCCGACCTTGTTTATGAGGGCAAGATGATTCATGAGAATAGTTATCAACAACGTTCGTACAAGTATGAAGAGATTGAACTAGATGGTATCAAGGTTGATTTCTATGATACCAAAAACAAAATCATTCATGAAATCAAGAAGTCCAATAAAATTGAGTCAGCCCATGAATGGCAGTTAAAATACTACATTTATGTGTTCGAACGCAATGGAATAACAGGAGTATCGGGTATCTTAGAATATCCGTTATTACGGAAAAAAGATACAATTATCTTGAGCAGTATAGACAGGGAATCCATTCAGAAAATGGAAAAAGAAATTGAAACCATTGGAGAATCGGATACCTGTCCGCCAATTGAGAGAACTAAAATTTGTAGAAATTGCAGCTATTTTGATTTTTGCTATAGTGGAGAGGAAGAACTATGAAAAAGACATTTTATTTGTTTAATCCGGGAGTATTGGAAAGGAAAGACAATACACTTAAGTTCACTCCGGTTTCGGAAGATGGAGATGGTAGGGAAAGAGATGGTCAACCCCGTTATTTACCAGTTGAAGATATTAGTGAATTTTATGTCTTCGGTTCTTTACGAGCCAACAGTGCTTTGTTCAACTTCCTCGGACAAAAAGACATAGCTGTACATTTCTTTGATTATTATGAGAACTATACTGGCTCTTTTATGCCAAAAGACTCACTTCTTTCGGGAAGAATGTTACTGGCACAAACGTCTTTTTATCAGAACAAGAAGAAACGTATAGCTATTGCTCAAAAGTTCATTGAAGCTGCTGTTCATAATATGGTGAAGAATCTTCAATATTATAACAGGCGTGGCAAAGATGTGGAAGATATAATAAATTGCATCAAGAATTATGCTTCCCGAATTCCAAACACTACTTCTGTTGACGAACTTATGGGAATAGAGGGGTTAATAAGGCATAACTATTATCAGGCATTTAATCTTATTTTGGGGGAGTTTACTATGGGTGTTCGTACCAAACAGCCTCCACAGAACGAGGTTAATGCTCTAATTTCATTTGGTAATATGATTTGCTACACTGTTTGTTTGAGGGCTATTCATCAAACCCAGCTAAATCCTACAATCAGTTTTCTTCATACTCCGGGTGAAAGAAGATATTCGTTGGCACTGGACGTAGCAGAAATATTTAAGCCTATTATTATTGATAAAGTTATCTTCAAAGTGCTTAATAAAAAAGAAATTCAGGAGAAACATTTCGACAAGAAGCTTAATCGGTGTTTGTTAAATCAAGCTGGTAAAAAGATCTTTATTAAAGCAATTGAGGATAAACTTACTGAAACAATCAAACATAAAACGTTGAACCGAAGTGTTAGCTACCGTCATTTGGTGAAATTGGAATGCTACAAGTTATCTAAGCATTTACTGAATATTGAAGAATATAAACCTCTTAAAATGTATTGGTAATTATGTATGTTGTTCTAGTGTATGATTTTGGAGAGAAACGAGTTGTCAAGATGCTCAAATTATGTCGCAAGTATCTTAACTGGATACAAAATTCAGTGTTTGAGGGAGAGATTTCAGAGGTTCGTTTGAAAGAATTAGTATCTTTGGCAAAGAATTTTATGGAAGAAGATGAGGATAGTATCATTATCTTCAAAGGGCATCAGCAAAATTGGATCGACAAGGAAATTGTTGGAAGAGAACGAAGCAATATTGATATTTTCCTATAAACTGTGTTTGTCGGTCCATGTTATAAGATTGAATGAGGAATGTCGTGGGTTATCAAAGTGATCTTTGACGTATTGATTTTCAATTTGTTAGATATCATGTCGATCTCCCAGGGATTTCTTACTTTTATAGGTCGACAGAATTTTTATGTAAAAACATGGCTTTGTATTGTTGTTTTGTAACTGATTATCAATGTGAAAGGGGTTGAAAAGTTGAGGGGTCTTAATCGAACTGTATAGAATTGAAACAAGTTTGAAAAACCAAAAGACTTCGAAATTGATAAAGTCTTAATCGAACTGTATAGAATTGAAACTAGTGTAACCCAAGCAATTGAAGAAATGAAATCCTGTCTTAATCGAACTGTATAGAATTGAAACTTTTGATTTGAATAGATACCCCACATATAACTTGGTCTTAATCGAACTGTATAGAATTGAAACACAAATCAGGCGCAGCAGCTATTAAGGAAGCGTATTTGTCTTAATCGAACTGTATAGAATTGAAACGTTAGATCGAACATTTTTCTAATTTGATGGCGGGTTGTCTTAATCGAACTGTATAGAATTGAAACAGATTTCACAATCTTAGAGCCAGCGCGAAGCTCGACAGTCTTAATCGAACTGTATAGAATTGAAACATGAAAGGCAACTCAAACAATATAAAGATACTAGGGTCTTAATCGAACTGTATAGAATTGAAACAAGAAACGCTTTCTACTGGTATATGCTCCATAATCGTCTTAATCGAACTGTATAGAATTGAAACATTTTTTAAGCATTATCTCAATTTGCTGTATGTCAGTGTCTTAATCGAACTGTATAGAATTGAAACTACTTCTTTCCCTAGACCGCATAAAGCCCAAGCATCGTCTTAATCGAACTGTATAGAATTGAAACGAATTTCGGACAAAGATTTGAAAGACAAGTACTCTATGTCTTAATCGAACTGTATAGAATTGAAACAGCTTTTTTTGAATACTGACCGAGTGCGCGATAGAGGTCTTAATCGAACTGTATAGAATTGAAACTTCTTATATACTTTTAGAATTTACGCAAAGGTACAAGTCTTAATCGAACTGTATAGAATTGAAACCTATGTCAGCCAGTGAAACCGCAGCATCCTCATATTGTCTTAATCGAACTGTATAGAATTGAAACTCAAAAGGTTACCCCCATGCGGGTAGGGCTTCGCCCGTCTTAATCGAACTGTATAGAATTGAAACTTTAACGAAAATTACACGCATGATGTTCCGGTAAAGGTCTTAATCGAACTGTATAGAATTGAAACGATGGAGATAAAGCGTCGTTCTCGGTTAATTTTGAGTCTTAATCGAACTGTATAGAATTGAAACTTCCGAAGTGCATCGAATTAGATTCAGCCATTCAAAAGTCTTAATCGAACTGTATAGAATTGAAACTGGGATGAAACAAAGGGAAAGTCTACCGAATCAGGTCTTAATCGAACTGTATAGAATTGAAACACATATTCAAATTCGGAACTTCTGTTTGACACTACTGTCTTAATCGAACTGTATAGAATTGAAACATACTTAAAGATTATTTGCAAAGAAATAGGTTTAAAGTCTTAATCGAACTGTATAGAATTGAAACGAACATTCGTTATATTTAGACCAGCAGCAATGAAGTCTTAATCGAACTGTATAGAATTGAAACATCAGAAGCTATTTCACTGAATACACCTGCCTTAGAGTCTTAATCGAACTGTATAGAATTGAAACTCATGTAATCAGCAAAATAATTATTCCATGCAGTTGCGTCTTAATCGAACTGTATAGAATTGAAACTAATTATTATGCGGTTGGGTCGACCCAGCCTCCGTGTCTTAATCGAACTGTATAGAATTGAAACTTCTCAACTTATTTGTTAAGTTGGTGATTAATTCGGGTCTTAATCGAACTGTATAGAATTGAAACATCGATCCCGGTACATTGAACGCTGCGCCGAGCTCGTCTTAATCGAACTGTATAGAATTGAAACTCCGGACTTCATAAGAATACGCGTTTCTTTGTTTTTGTCTTAATCGAACTGTATAGAATTGAAACATCTCTTCATCTATCACAGAATCCCGAATCGTTTCAGTCTTAATCGAACTGTATAGAATTGAAACATCTTCATTAAATAGGTCATCAAACGATTCATTAGTCTTAATCGAACTGTATAGAATTGAAACGGTTTATCTAGGATGAAACAGGAAGTAATAACAATAGTCTTAATCGAACTGTATAGAATTGAAACAGTTATTTCGTACGATATTTTAGAAGGAGACATAACCGTCTTAATCGAACTGTATAGAATTGAAACTGTTGCAAAGTTAACCATTTGAAAGACGGTTCACATAGTCTTAATCGAACTGTATAGAATTGAAACACGGAAACATTTACTGAAACGTATGTATTTGATCCCGGTCTTAATCGAACTGTATAGAATTGAAACACTGTTGAAAATCGGTTAATAATTCATAAAAATGCAGTCTTAATCGAACTGTATAGAATTGAAACTTCAAGAACGCTTTCTACAAGAGAAAGCTCTTTTAGTCTTAATCGAACTGTATAGAATTGAAACCGAAAACACCTAGAAACGATACCTAACTGTCTGAATGTCTTAATCGAACTGTATAGAATTGAAACTCCGTTTACCTTTAGACAGCCCGAATAGGCTAATCGGTCTTAATCGAACTGTATAGAATTGAAACATCGAGATTAAGACACCGCATAACTAAAATAAATCAGTCTTAATCGAACTGTATAGAATTGAAACTATTTTTCTTGTTTGCGGTAAAATTCTCCTATTCGTCTTAATCGAACTGTATAGAATTGAAACATTCGAGCACACTCTCAATTAGAGGCAGTTCCTTTAAGTCTTAATCGAACTGTATAGAATTGAAACTGGATATATTGAATTTTAAATGCCATACCGCTAGGGTGTCTTAATCGAACTGTATAGAATTGAAACATGAGATAGAAGATGGATTAACCGAAGAAGAATATATGTCTTAATCGAACTGTATAGAATTGAAACAATGAAATTTAGAGTTCCAGAGCCATAATCTACTTGTCTTAATCGAACTGTATAGAATTGAAACTTTGATGCCTTTATACACGAAACTCACTTTATCAGAGTCTTAATCGAACTGTATAGAATTGAAACTACTATATCCTTTTTTTAAGTATTTAGCAGAATAGTCTTAATCGAACTGTATAGAATTGAAACGATTTCCTGTCTTTTCATCTTTAGCAATCGAATTTTCGTCTTAATCGAACTGTATAGAATTGAAACAGTATAAGATGTAAGTAACTGTTTTGAGATAAAGAAGTCTTAATCGAACTGTATAGAATTGAAACAGGATTATCTCAAAAGAGTAAACGTCATTGCTCAAAGTCTTAATCGAACTGTATAGAATTGAAACGAAAGATTCCGGTTGGATATGAGACTCAGAAAGTGTCTTAATCGAACTGTATAGAATTGAAACACCTACAGCAATACATCGACGCCCTATCAGGTTCGTGTCTTAATCGAACTGTATAGAATTGAAACTACTATGAATTTAGTGATGATTATACACAGATCTGGGTCTTAATCGAACTGTATAGAATTGAAACAAACAACCAGCTCTAATGTAAAAGTATGAACCCAAGAGTCTTAATCGAACTGTATAGAATTGAAACACGTCAAGAAGTTACCCCTATGCAGGTAGGGCTTCGTCTTAATCGAACTGTATAGAATTGAAATAATTGCACCTGAAAATGGATATGTATGATGCTATGTCTTAATCGAACTGTATAGAATTGAAACTACTTAGCTTCAACTTACCTGCATTTCCCCAAGATTCGTCTTAATCGAACTGTATAGAATTGAAACTGTTTAGTTTTTACACCTTTTTGATATGCGATTACAGTCTTAATCGAACTGTATAGAATTGAAACAAGAAACAGATTCTTCTTCTCCATCTGCATCTTCATGTCTTAATCGAACTGTATAGAATTGAAACATTGGAGTGATAGCGATGAACCTAAGTATTTCCCTTGTCTTAATCGAACTGTATAGAATTGAAACTCAGGAGTGTATGAGGGTAAAATGTGGAAGTCGTATAGTCTTAATCGAACTGTATAGAATTGAAACGATAGTCGAACCTAACGAATCAAACACTTCCTGTGTGTCTTAATCGAACTGTATAGAATTGAAACCTGGCAAAAATGCTCTCGGCTACACAAAACTGCGCTGTCTTAATCGAACTGTATAGAATTGAAACTAGATGCAACTTCTTTAGGTAGGAACACATTTGACTGTCTTAATCGAACTGTATAGAATTGAAACAAAAGTAGAAGCATATTCAAGAATGGTAGACTCGGAGTCTTAATCGAACTGTATAGAATTGAAACGATGAATGAAAAGCTTGGTGAGTATGTTGTGCGTCGTGTCTTAATCGAACTGTATAGAATTGAAACAAGCCAATCCGATGACTTATGCCAGACTGGATAGTGTCTTAATCGAACTGTATAGAATTGAAACGACAGGATCCTTCCGTATTTGCCCGCACATTAGGACATGTCTTAATCGAACTGTATAGAATTGAAACTACCTACCTGTAGGAACCGGGTGTGTGATGCTATGTCTTAATCGAACTGTATAGAATTGAAACTTCGAGCACGCTTTCAATTAGAGACAATTCCTTTAAGTCTTAATCGAACTGTATAGAATTGAAACTAGTTTTTGAAGATAGAGTAATATTGAATACTACGTCTTAATCGAACTGTATAGAATTGAAACATAAAGGAAATATCTCAAAAACTTTGTCCTCGTGATTGTCTTAATCGAACTGTATAGAATTGAAACTGATTTATTCCTTTCTCATTCAATTTTATTCAGTTTTGTCTTAATCGAACTGTATAGAATTGAAACAAGCAACAATGTCAATATCTGATGTTGAACTTGGTTGTCTTAATCGAACTGTATAGAATTGAAACACTGTCAAATGGCTCATTTTTGAAACAAATATTATTGTCTTAATCGAACTGTATAGAATTGAAACGTCAGTCAACCATCGAACAAAACCTGCGTTCAAATCCGTCTTAATCGAACTGTATAGAATTGAAACGTAGTAAGGTTGGAATAAGTTTGGAGGATGAGTGCAGTCTTAATCGAACTGTATAGAATTGAAACGCAATTGTTCCTATTGCTGTAGGGTAATAGTATAGAGTCTTAATCGAACTGTATAGAATTGAAACTTAGGTCTTCTTTGTTATCGAAATACAAACGTCCTTCAGTCTTAATCGAACTGTATAGAATTGAAACTTTATTATCTCCAACCAGTAAACTACTCATTTCCTCGTCTTAATCGAACTGTATAGAATTGAAACGCGGTTTCTGGAAAACACAAGCAACTTCACGTGGCGGTCTTAATCGAACTGTATAGAATTGAAACCTAACCTTAATATAACGTCCTTCTACCCCTCTTCTATGTCTTAATCGAACTGTATAGAATTGAAACAAAATAATATTTAAGTTTGCAACGTTCAACGTATTAGTCTTAATCGAACTGTATAGAATTGAAACTTGAGACCATCCAGCAACATCGCATCTTCATCACCGTCTTAATCGAACTGTATAGAATTGAAACTAGATTACCTGGTCAAGAAATTCAATATCATTATGTCTTAATCGAACTGTATAGAATGAAACAAAGATTAATAGACGTCTCCAAGCTGCAACAAGCAGGTCTTAATCGAACTGTATAGAATTGAAACCTTTTCCTTTGTCTCTGTGCATATTTTCCCACCCCGGTCTTAATCGAACTGTATAGAATTGAAACTCGACAGGGTCGAAGATGTTGGATACGAGAATATCTCGTCTTAATCGAACTGTATAGAATTGAAACGTTGTATTTCACAAACCTTTCCTGTTCCGGAAATTCGTCTTAATCGAACTGTATAGAATTGAAACATTGTAGTACATTCTTTTTTGTCATAATTCAATATTGTCTTAATCGAACTGTATAGAATTGAAACAACTTTCAGCCGATCAGGTAGAACAAGTAAATAGTGTCTTAATCGAACTGTATAGAATTGAAACACGGAAACTCCTTTTGACTATTAACCGCCGTAAACGGTCTTAATCGAACTGTATAGAATTGAAACGGCAAAATGCGCAAATACTATCGTCTTTCGGTATTGGTCTTAATCGAACTGTATAGAATTGAAACTTAACTGTACAATTTCACGTATAAGTTCAACTTTAGTCTTAATCGAACTGTATAGAATTGAAACTATATGAAAGAATGTCGGCACACATGAGCCTTCAGGTCTTAATCGAACTGTATAGAATTGAAACGGAGAAAGTCTTGTAACTTCTTTGTCTACAAGAGAAGTCTTAATCGAACTGTATAGAATTGAAACATGCATGGATAGACCGGCAGAATATTCTGGACCCGTCTTAATCGAACTGTATAGAATTGAAACTTACATTCCTCCTTCCTTCATCAATCTCGGATTACTGTCTTAATCGAACTGTATAGAATTGAAACTACTATGGGTTACGTTCTACAAAAAGTGATGGAGGGTCTTAATCGAACTGTATAGAATTGAAACACGTCAAATAATCACGCAATATTTAATTACGCGAACGTCTTAATCGAACTGTATAGAATTGAAACGCGTAACGAAGACGTAGACACGGTAACGCCGTAAGCGTCTTAATCGAACTGTATAGAATTGAAACGTACCTATATAATAATGTTAAGCGCGTTACAGCGGTGTCTTAATCGAACTGTATAGAATTGAAACGGCGGTAATAGGCTTTCTGCTTTTTCATAATAATTTGTCTTAATCGAACTGTATAGAATTGAAACAAAACAGCGCGAAGACGCCGTTAAGAACGTCGAAAAGTCTTAATCGAACTGTATAGAATTGAAACAGAAAACATTAAGCTGATGATATTTAGTAAGGACAAAGTCTTAATCGAACTGTATAGAATTGAAACTTAATTTCTATGATATATTCTTCCATCTCTTTTTTGTGTCTTAATCGAACTGTATAGAATTGAAACTTAGCAGGCGATCCTAAAGGTTTCTCTACAACATATGTCTTAATCGAACTGTATAGAATTGAAACAACTTTTCGTGTAGAAAAGTTTGGTAACATTAAACTGTCTTAATCGAACTGTATAGAATTGAAACACTATGAGAAAGTGTATGTGTACTTACAGGCAAAAGAGTCTTAATCGAACTGTATAGAATTGAAACATCTTATTAAGATAGTATTCTAAAAGCTGCACTTCTGTCTTAATCGAACTGTATAGAATTGAAACACCGCATGGAGAATAAAGAAAAGCGGAGTTATAGAGTCTTAATCGAACTGTATAGAATTGAAACTCAGTACACATTGCTAGAATTCTAGCACAACAGTATGGTCTTAATCGAACTGTATAGAATTGAAACTTCTACACAAAAATGTTTGATATTGGTGTACAATGGTCTTAATCGAACTGTATAGAATTGAAACTGGCAATAGTAGACAGTTTTATTTGCCCGGTTAAAAGTCTTAATCGAACTGTATAGAATTGAAACATCATTATACCGAGTTCTGGTGTTGCTAACATAATGTCTTAATCGAACTGTATAGAATTGAAACAGTTGTTCAGGACGCCGGCAGCACGAACACCATCCAGTCTTAATCGAACTGTATAGAATTGAAACACTTTGGCATACAACAGGGTAGGGAACGATTATATTGTCTTAATCGAACTGTATAGAATTGAAACTTGGAAAAACATTCACTGCCGAGTACCTGAGCCGAAGTCTTAATCGAACTGTATAGAATTGAAACTATCTTTCTATTTTAAATCATCTGGACTTTTAATTTGTCTTAATCGAACTGTATAGAATTGAAACCCCCTATTCATATCAGCTACTTCCATTCCTGCAAAGTCTTAATCGAACTGTATAGAATTGAAACTATTTCAATATATTTCTACTGATAAATACAGGAATAGTCTTAATCGAACTGTATAGAATTGAAACACTTAGCGATGATGAAATAAAAGACATTATTGATGAGTCTTAATCGAACTGTATAGAATTGAAACATCTCTGATGGATATTACACATTAGAAACAGCCATCGTCTTAATCGAACTGTATAGAATTGAAACTCACTTGCAATGTACGTCTACCAGCATATTTATTGCGTCTTAATCGAACTGTATAGAATTGAAACCACCATGAATAACCCTTATGCGTAGAACTGAATAACCCTTATGCGTAGAACCGTTACGGCATGTCTTAATCGAACTGTATAGAATTGAAACAATGATGTATAGTACACTGCCATTAAAGGCAGTGATGTCTTAATCGAACTGTATAGAATTGAAACATCGAAGAATCAGCAGAAAGGAGCTGGATAAGACATGGTCTTAATCGAACTGTATAGAATTGAAACCAATTATTTTGATGGTAGAATAACAATTCGGGATAGTCTTAATCGAACTGTATAGAATTGAAACCTCAAAAACAGGCACAAATGGACTTTCTGAATCATGTCTTAATCGAACTGTATAGAATTGAAACAAGAAAGGAAATATAAATGAGATCAATTCTAAAAAGTCTTAATCGAACTGTATAGAATTGAAACAAGAGTGAAAACCAATTTAGAGTTAAATGTTCTTTTGTCTTAATCGAACTGTATAGAATTGAAACTCAGGAAGGCAATATGTTCCAGTATGTGCGTATTGAGTCTTAATCGAACTGTATAGAATTGAAACAAGAGTGAAAACCAATTTAGAGTTAAATGCTCTTTTTCGTCTTAATCGAACTGTATAGAATTGAAACTTGTTTGTCCTTCGTGAAATGGAATAATCTGTTTCGTCTTAATCGAACTGTATAGAATTGAAACATTGGAGTTATTGTTGGATTAGTTGCTGCTTTGATGTCTTAATCGAACTGTATAGAATTGAAACAGTATTCCTGGCACAAATACTAGTGGATTAGGTGGTCTTAATCGAACTGTATAGAATTGAAACCATTGCGCCTTACAATCGTATTTTTTCCGGATATGGAGTCTTAATCGAACTGTATAGAATTGAAACGAAGTTTTTGTGCTTTGTAATAAAATCGTTCTTCCCGTCTTAATCGAACTGTATAGAATTGAAACCGCAAATCAGGTAGTTTAAAGTTTGATGTTCCATTTGTCTTAATCGAACTGTATAGAATTGAAACTTGATAAATCAATGAATTACCATCTGCGTTCTTTGTCTTAATCGAACTGTATAGAATTGAAACTCGGACGAAGGCGCAATCAGGTTGTATAATGAAAATCGTCTTAATCGAACTGTATAGAATTGAAACATTCAAGATGCAATTAGAGTGTATTTGTCAAATTTAGTCTTAATCGAACTGTATAGAATTGAAACGAAATCAGCACGAAGGAAAGAACTGTCATTGGTTGTTGTCTTAATCGAACTGTATAGAATTGAAACAAGTAGAACAACTGCAAAAGCATCTTGAAATTGATTGTCTTAATCGAACTGTATAGAATTGAAACATACTTATGAATTACAAAGCAATTATTACATTTAATTGTCTTAATCGAACTGTATAGAATTGAAACAGATAAACCTACATTATTTCCCGAAGCCTTATGGAAGTCTTAATCGAACTGTATAGAATTGAAACTTGAGAAAATATTATTGGAAGGTAAACTATCTGCAGTCTTAATCGAACTGTATAGAATTGAAACTCAGAATATTCATGTAGTTTTAATCCGGTAACTGGGGTCTTAATCGAACTGTATAGAATTGAAACTCAGAGATCGGATAAAGAGTATTTATGTTAATAACGTCTTAATCGAACTGTATAGAATTGAAACAATGAGGATCAATTTAGACAAACATGGCTTTCTTTCGTCTTAATCGAACTGTATAGAATTGAAACTTGTGTCTGATGACAATGGAAAGTTATCTTTTGCTGGTCTTAATCGAACTGTATAGAATTGAAACCTCCAAAGGCTGTAAGTGTTTTACTAGTTTGTAGGAGTCTTAATCGAACTGTATAGAATTGAAACCTTCTTCCGAGTAGGAATACTTTTCTTTGACAATTTTGTCTTAATCGAACTGTATAGAATTGAAACTGTTGGAAACATTGACTCAAATAATTCTTTAGGTGAGTCTTAATCGAACTGTATAGAATTGAAACAGAAGGGTTGCGCATCTAATTTTAGGTTTGCGAACGGGTCTTAATCGAACTGTATAGAATTGAAACCCCCTAGGGGGGTGGGGTGGCGATTATTAACGCAACGTCTTAATCGAACTGTATAGAATTGAAACTCCATCCTGTCCGACCATAAAAAAGAGCCGGATCAAGTCTTAATCGAACTGTATAGAATTGAAACTGATCTTCTAAGTAAATAATAAAATCATCTAAGAAATGTCTTAATCGAACTGTATAGAATTGAAACATATGTGGAATAAAAAAGAATATAGGTGAGTTCTATGTCTTAATCGAACTGTATAGAATTGAAACTTCAGTAACGACTCCAGGAATAGTAGAAGAAATGGTGTCTTAATCGAACTGTATAGAATTGAAACAATTAGATGACACACCTGAAAATCATCCAGAGCCTAGTCTTAATCGAACTGTATAGAATTGAAACTTCCTATGTAGGCAGGATTTGAACGCAGGTTTTGTTCGTCTTAATCGAACTGTATAGAATTGAAACTCCGTTGCAGATGCAAAGCAACTTCGGCTTCAAAAGCGTCTTAATCGAACTGTATAGAATTGAAACAACTCTCAATATTATTGTATTTCAATACCAGGTCTAGTCTTAATCGAACTGTATAGAATTGAAACGAAGGAGATAAACAGAGCTATACATATTAATTTTCCGTCTTAATCGAACTGTATAGAATTGAAACTTTTCCATTATCGTTAATGTAGTATACTCTGTCCAGTCTTAATCGAACTGTATAGAATTGAAACCCTCCAGTGGGAAGCTTGTTTGTGAGATCCTTAACAAGTCTTAATCGAACTGTATAGAATTGAAACCGGAGAAACCTTTTTTAGTAAATTGTTTGGTGATGGTCTTAATCGAACTGTATAGAATTGAAACTACTAAAAAGTCAAACAATGATCAAAATGAGAACTCGTCTTAATCGAACTGTATAGAATTGAAACGGCAGGAGCGATTTCAGTACATACTGGAACTTGGGTGTCTTAATCGAACTGTATAGAATTGAAACTAATGATGGAAGGAGGTCAAGCATGAGTAAGCCAATGTCTTAATCGAACTGTATAGAATTGAAACAGCTTCAGCAAGAACTAAAAAAATATTTAGGCTGCGTCTTAATCGAACTGTATAGAATTGAAACGTCATACGACATATCATAATTGTTGAGTTCAATCAGTGTCTTAATCGAACTGTATAGAATTGAAACTTGTTCGGGCATAAATCCGGAAAGCAATCCCGGACACGTCTTAATCGAACTGTATAGAATTGAAACTCGTTATGTATGCGGGTAATCAGGAAAATAAGATGTCTTAATCGAACTGTATAGAATTGAAACTTTTTCTTTCGTTTCAGTGCATATTTTCCCTCCTTTGTCTTAATCGAACTGTATAGAATTGAAACTCGTTATGTATGCGGGTAATCAGGAAAATAAGATGTCTTAATCGAACTGTATAGAATTGAAACTTTTTCTTTCGTTTCAGTGCATATTTTCCCTCCTTTGTCTTAATCGAACTGTATAGAATTGAAACTTTCAAGATGTTCAATATCTGTGTCATTTCCATAGAGTCTTAATCGAACTGTATAGAATTGAAACTTGGATTAAAGAAGAGATGAAGGTAAAGTACTATTTGTCTTAATCGAACTGTATAGAATTGAAACTTTTTGGAAAATTTCTTTTACACAATCGTGCATAGGGTCTTAATCGAACTGTATAGAATTGAAACAAGATATATTTCGTTTCTGAAGATAGGATAACGCATGTCTTAATCGAACTGTATAGAATTGAAACTCTGTTACGACTTCAAAAACATTTCCTTCATTGTTGTCTTAATCGAACTGTATAGAATTGAAACCTCCCTACATGAATAAATGATTTAGCTACTCCAATAGTCTTAATCGAACTGTATAGAATTGAAACACTTCTACGAATACGGTTCCTGTTACTTTTAATTCCAGTCTTAATCGAACTGTATAGAATTGAAACTTCGATAGCGAGAAGGCAGATCGTGGTACAGCGTTGTCTTAATCGAACTGTATAGAATTGAAACATCGCAGAGGAAATAGCAGAAAAATATGATTATAACTGTCTTAATCGAACTGTATAGAATTGAAACTTCTTCATTCTTGGTAAACATTTCTTCAATTTCTATAGTCTTAATCGAACTGTATAGAATTGAAACGAGGTTATATATGTACAAGTAGCATTCACGCCGGAAAGTCTTAATCGAACTGTATAGAATTGAAACTTTTGAGGTTCCTATTCACTTTCAGTACTTTTTTTCAATGTAAAAGCTAGTTTTTTATCTAATCAAGTAACAATAAAATCAAAAAAAATAGTACCGTAAGCGAATAAGAACCTCAAAAAGGATGTAATCTATAGGGAATTCCCTATTAATAATTAGGAAAAAAACAAGTAAAAAGGGAAACACTCTTCTTATTTTTGTAATTAGCTAGACAACTTTAAAATAGTACAACCATGAAGAAGATATTATCTCTATTTATCATTGCAACTTTATCAACCAGCATCTATGCTCAGCGAAAGGATCTCACTCCTCGTGTTGACATTGAAGGAGTTTTGAAAATCAGCTACAATGATTTCCCAAAAGGAACTCCAATATTGGTTATGAATGTTATTAAACTGTCAAGTGATGTACAATTGGCAGTGTCTATCAACAATACTCAAATTTCTATTCCATCCAATCAAGCTAAAAAGATAGTTGAACTACACCCTAAAACGATGGAGCAATTCTGGATGGCCGAATATATCAAATCGAACATGTTCGAGTATTATGATAATAAAGGATACCGATTTGCTTTAAGACAGGAATTAACTGAAGAATCGAATGATTATTTAAGTGGAATATCAGATTTATATTACAAAGATGCTTATATCATAGATTATGTAAAAACTATTTTCTGCGGTATTGCTCCTAAAGATTTTAATAAAAAACGTCCGGAATATGCTGACTTAAAGATTATACAATCGCCAACTCCTTATGCAAATATGCTTGCAAACGGTACTTTGCTTATTAGCACTGGATTACTGACAACGTTAGATTCGGTAGAAGAATTAACTGCAATTATCGCATCAGGAATTGCTCATTATGTTATGGATCATCCATTATTGAATGTACAAAAAGAAATATCGCGGGCCCGAAGAGCCGAATTCTGGGGAGGATTTCTAGTTGCAGTTGCTGGTGGTTTGGAAATTGCTCTGACAGAGAATAATGACAATTATATTCCTGGAGGTATTTTACTCACTGCTGCTGTTGCAGATGAAGCACTGAATTATTCTGCCATCAAACGGTTGGGTATGGGGTATACCAATAAACAACGCAAACAGGCTGACAAGATTGCTGTTGAGTTTCTAAAATTTGCAAATATGGATCCGGCTGCTCTTACTTCGGCATTAACCAAGATCAGAAACTATTATCAACGTGAACACAGACAGTATAATGAGGATGAAAAAACTTTTGGGAACCTCAATCAAAGGTTAGCCGATTTAGGTGATGGTAAAGAGTTTAGTAACCGAACTTATCAAAAAACAATGGCCAATGTTACAACAAGAAATGCTATTATTCAACTTAACAGCCATAATTATGAGGCTGCAAGAAGACTGGTGATCAAAAAGATCAATACAAATATTGCTAACGATGAGGACTATGTAGTGCTTGTTAAAGCCAATATGGAGTTAACAAATACTCAAGAGGGTAATGAAAGATGTCTGGAACTTATTCAGGAAGCTAAAGTACTTAGTGATATTCCAAATCTAGAACTTTACAAACAAGAAATACTGGTATTATTACGGTTAAACAAACAAGCTAAAGCAACCGACGTTTTAAAAGAGTATGTAGCTTTATTGACCGATTTTAAAGCTGAAAGCACTGACAATGATGCCGAATGGGCTATGGAAGAAATTCAATGGGCAAACAAACTTTATCAACAACTGGAAATGTTTTGAATTGTAAGGCAAAGGAGGTAAAGTGAAATAAAAAGAGGTAAAGTGAGATAAAGTTAAAAACACTCAACTCTTTACCTCCTTTACCTCACTTTACCTCCTTTACACTACCTCACTTCAAAATTCAATAACAACCGGTATTCATGAGCCGGAACGGTTACCTTTTGTGTATTAGAGGTTACTTCAAGCGTAGTGTTATTTATATAATCATACCATGTACCTTTGTCAGGAAACTCAACAGTATATTCACTATCATTCGCAGTGAAGTTACCAACTACAACCATTGCTTTGTTTCCGGCTTGAGCATTAATGAAACGACCATTTGCCCAATTACTTGTAGATACTTTCCAACTAAAGGAAGTGTTCGATTTAAACAATTCAGGATAAGAGAGGCGGAAATCAATCAGTTTGGAATAAGTATCATACAAACCTTTTCTCTCAGGTATATTGTAATAATCCCATAAAATTGGTTTCTTTCCTGTACGGCCATTTTCTTCTATGGAAATATCATATCCAAGTTCACCAAACTGCCATAGCATTTTAGGACCAGGAACAGTAAAGAAAAAGGCAGCATTCACCTGTGCTTGTTTCATCCGGGTGGTTAAATCGCTTTTTATTGCACCATCTCCCCATGTTTTGGCTTTGAACGAAGTACGCTCTTCGTCGTGGCTTTCCATATAACCAACCCAACCGCCAAATGGCATTTTGGTATTATAGGTAACCATATGTGTAAAAGCACTTTTCTCATCCCATCCCATAGCGGTTTGACAATAGGCTTCGTTTGCATTCCGCCATAACATCATACCATCTTCGGCCAGTTCTTTCTCTTCTTTCAATTCAGCAAAATGTTCCAGAATAACAATAGCTTCCGGATGCACTGCTTTAATCGCTGCATTATAATCTTTTAATATGGCTATACGAGAAGCATCATAATCTGAGGCTGTCGACTCGGTGCTTTGTTTTTGTGTAAACCCTTTGGTCATATCAAAACGGAAACCATCAATTTTATACTCTTCTAATAAGAACTTCAGATTGCGTTTCACAAAAGTACGTACCAATGCCGACTCATGATTGAAATCATGAAATACACCATACGGATGTGGTTCTTTTACATTAAACCAAGGATTGTTGGCTGCTGTTCGATTATTAGTAGCGTCCCAATATAATTGTGCAAAAGGGTTGGAACCTGTAGCATGGTTATAAACCACATCAAAAATCACAGCCATACCTCTTTTGTGGCATTCGCGAATAAACTTGTGGTACATTTCTTTAGTACCATAAGCTTTATCCAATGCAAAATAAAAACAAGGATTGTATCCCCAACTATCATTTCCATCAAACTCTTGCACTGGCATAAGTTCAATAGCATTTACACCTAATGACTGTAGATAATCAAGCTTTTCGATAGCACCATTTATATCACCCGAAGTTGTAAAGTCGCGGAAAAGCATTTCGTAGATAATCAGATTGTGTTTATCTTCTACGTCGAAAAACACAATTCCAACATCTTCTTTCATTACTGTTCTGAAAGTAGATGCAATGCCAAATGTTTTATCGGCTGGATATGTTCTCAAATTCGGGTAAGTGGAAGCAGGAATATACTTGTCGTTGTATGGATCAAGAATTTTCTCTGTATACGGATCGGCTATACGCTGAACACCATCTTCACTGCCCAAGTAATATTGAAAAGCATATTCTTTTCCGCTCTCCAGTTCAGAAAGTGTAATCCACCAGCAACTGGTAGCCTCATCACGTTTCATCTGATATTCGCTATCTACTTTCCAATCATTGAAATCACCAATTACATAAGCATAGTCTTTATGTTTCCCATTCAGGTCCTTATCATAAAAGACCAGTGTAACCGTAGATGGATCTGTCACATTTATGCCATCAACGGTATTTGCTGGTTGAGGAGCAAACACTGTTTCTCCCGGAGTAAAGGTTTTATCCTCTACTGAGATAAACGAATCATTCTCTATCCCTTTCTTTGTTCCATCTGCACTACGAAATACAATGCCTATTTTTTGTACGGAAACACCTTCAGCAACACCAAACCAACTACGTATGTTGGGAGACAGGGTAAGACTCCATACATTATTTTCCAACTTAGTCATTTTACATTTAGCAATGTTTTTGTCCCAGTCGGCTGGTACATAGAGCCAGTTTGTGCCTTCTACAACGCCAATATGGACATATACATCACCTGCATAACTGTATAATGCAGAAGTTTTTGAGGCTTTGAATACAATTTCAACTTCTTCGTCGGCTTTAAATTCTTTAGGGAATTGATTGATGCCTTCTATGTATTCCTGACCTGGTGGATCGGGTGGAGTGGGTTCGGGTTCATCATTGTTATCGGAACAAGAGGATACACATAATGTTATTAGTAGTATCCAATAAAAGAAAATATTCTTTTTCATAATCTGTTTTTTACTATAAAGTGCCAAAAGTCATTCTCCATTTATTGAATCAGACTTTTGACACTTTTTACCTTGAATTAAAATGTTATACTATTTCTTCACAACTGTAGCTTTATATGCTTTAGGATCGCTTAAGTCTAATGTTATAATATATTCACCATCTGCATCGATGCTTATATTATCACCACCATAAGTCAAGTTGTTTAAATCGCCCCCTAGATTGATATCCCAACCATTGTTTGCACGAAATTTAAATGTACCTGCTGCCAAAGTTGTAGTTACAGTCCATTTATAGGTTTCCGGATCCAATGTCATTTCGGTAGAATTATCCCATCCACCTGTAGTAGCATCACCAATGAGTCCCCAAACTGTTTTTGTAGCAGTATAGGTATATACACTACCAGACAAGTCAACTGTTAGACGATAAAAACCGGCTTCTGTAGTAGAAATGTTACTACTCCCGTTCAAATTACCAGTATCGCCATCCAAATCAGTACCATAATCTTTGTAGCCATTGTCTCCGTTGGGCCAATCTGGACCATTTACGAATTTAAACTCTGCGTTAGCATTCAAATTCGCATAACCATCATACTTAAAGTCAACATTCTGGGTATAAAGTGTTGCAGCTGTAGCTGGTTTCCAATCTTGATAGCTGCCAGGTACATAAAGTGTGCGTGCCATTTCACCTATTATTTCAACTTTATAGGTGCGCTCCATCATATTCAAAGTCATCTTTATCCATCCAGTTCCTTTTATCAATCCGGCACCAGGATCAGTATCTACCAACTCACCTTCAAGGGAATCATCATCATTTACTGCTGTACCAAGTACACCATCCTTCCACACATCAGCAGCTTCACCATTATTCACAGCATCTACCAACTTCTGAGGAATAATTTTCCAATAAGAATCTTCTGTTGCTTCAAACATAAGCGTAAATTCTGAATCTTCATACACATCTTTGCCACTATGTGAGAATTTAAGTAGTGTACTTACATCTTCACCATTCCAACCATTGGGTGTACCAATCAAATAATAGGCAGAGTCTATTTCTGGACTAATCGGAGTTGCAATAACTGTTCCCAAAGCTATCGGATCAGGCATCATACTGGCAGAAGTACCATCAAGAATATAGATATAAGCACGTAGATAAGTAGTCCGTGCTTCAGGTGCTTTACCAAATAGTTCGATAACTGTAGCATTTAAGTCTTCAACCAATACTGTAGCAGCATTGCCTTCACTAATAGATGCCAAGTCCATAATATTGGCAAAATCTTCAGTATCTGAAAGTTGCAAGCGAAAAGCAACACTTGCACCTTCGGCCATTTCAGGAGTTGCTGTTGCTTTTACTGCCGTCAACATTGTACCCTCTTCCAAATCAGCTAAAACAATAGCCGAGTTGAAATCTGTATCTTTTGCTATGGAAAAACCGGCAATAGTCTGTGGATTCTCCTGCGGATTGGTTTGTGGCGCAGCCACATCTTTATTAAAGTCTTCATCGCACGCTGTTACACAGAGAGCAAGAAGCATCATTATATATATGCTGATATTTTTCATGATCAATTCGTTTTTTCTGATAATTACTGAATATAACCTGTTCCATCACTAAATTTGAGGTAAGCTTTTTTACCAGCAGCTACCTTTACACGATCCTGATCGCCACCTGTTCCACGGTAGTCAATCTCACCATTAGCAATAATGAATTCAGTATGCCACCATTCTTGCCCTTCAAGTTTCACACACATACGAAGTTCATCGGCAACAGTAAAAGCAGGAGAAACAAACTCACCATCAACTGTTGTTGGAACAGTAAACAAATTACTATCCAAAATATCCCAACCACCAACAGTACCTCCAATTAAATATATATTTGGAGCCAGGAACTGAACATTATATTTATAAGAACGACCCTCTATTTCAACTTTAACTACAACCAGATACCAGCCTGAATTACCTATTTTAATATTATCTTCACCAGAAATACCAGCCAATTCCTTAGAAGCATCATCTATTATAGAATTCTTCATTCCAAAGTTTTCGCCAATGTCCCATGATTTTTCCCAGTTGAATTTAATTTCAGCCTTATCACCACCAGTTGTTTCGCCCAAATAAACAATTCCCCAGAACTTACCTTCGGTACTGTTCACTGGAGTTAATGCAATACTCTTTGTCCAATCCCAGTTACCGGCAACATTACCTATAACATACATATTCTCGGGCATTACCATGTCGTCAAGAGCAAAGTATCCTTTCACCTTAGGTAATTCGATAATGTTTGAAGTTATCTTTCCTGTTCCATTTGACAGTTTAGATTCCAACCTCACAAATACAGGAAAAATATCTTTTGGATAGTTTTCTGCCTCTTCCACTTCAAGTAATCCAACAAGAGCTACAGCCACTTCTTTAGCATTCACTTCCATAGCAGCTGTATTGTATGTTGTGCCCAATGTGGTATAGTTAGAGAAATTGGACTCCACAGCAATTTGTACACTATAAGTTGCAGCAGCAGTAAAGCCATAATCCGGTTGTGTACAAGTTAATTGTATGCTTTCTGTATTTTTCAAGTCATAAATACCTGAAACATATTTGGGGGTATTCAATATAAATTCTGTAGGCTCGGCTAATGTTGGATTAGAATCTCTATCATCATCGCACGAAGCAAAGGAGAAGAGACTAAGCAACAGAACCAATGTACTATATATTTTTTTCATAATTGTATTCTATTTACAGTTAAACATTAATAACCTGAATTCTGAACCAGATTCTTATTTGCATTAAGATCAGAAGCAGGTATAGGAAAAAGATTATAAATACTACTTACAGAGGTTCCTGCAGTTTGGCCTCCTTTCCAATCCCACATATATTTATTAGATGTGAAATAACCATAGCGAATCAAATCGGTACGACGGATAGCTTCAGCATACAATTCACGAGCACGCTCATCAAGAATAATATCCAAATTCACAGTAGCCAATTTACTTGTATTGGCCCGTAGGCGTAGTTCATTTAATGCATCAAGTGCTTTTGTTGATGTATCACCACTGCGCACAAGTGCTTCTGCATAATTCAAATAAGCTTCACCCAAACGGAAAAATGGGATATCAGTGTCTGTCCATTGTGGATCTTTCGAAGCCTTACCATCCGAACGGACATTAGACCATTTAGAAATAGACAGTCCTTCTTTGAAGATAGAAGGATCACTGATTTCAAGTTTACGATCGTCACCAGCAAAGAATAAAGCACGATCATCATCGGCTGCTGCCACCATATCGGTTTCTACACCATTCATTGGAGGATTATCATTGGGAAAGAATTTCTGAACTAATGCTTTACGGGCACGAACACCACCCCAACCTTCAGAAGTACCCCAAGAGGTCATTCCATCGGTGTGTGTAGCAGCTATTACATAAAGTGAACCACCATAAGAACGGATATTTGCACCATCCTGACGAATCGGCAAGATTATTTCTTTCATTGCATCTGCATTCTGATCATTATCTGCCATAAATAAGTGAGCATAGTTTGAACAAAGTCCATAACTTGAGTCAAGCACTTTCTTTGAATAAGTCACAGCATCACTCCAACGAGCTGTACCAGTATATACTTCAGCATTCAAATACATGCGTGATAACAAGAACCAAGTAGCTACCTTGTCGGCACGTCCAAATGGCGCTTCGCGAGATTCGTACATGTCACTTTCCATATCAAGCAACTCTGTTTCCAGATATTTGAAAAGATCAGCACGCTTAATCTGTTCAGGCAACTCGGTCGACACTACTTCGGTAAATGGTACATTTCCAAAGAGATCCATCAAATAATAATAGTTTAAAGCACGAATAAAACGGGCTTCGGCTCTCTGACGAACTGTTTTATCGTCGGTTAAACCCTCGGTTTGTTCAAGAAAATGATTACAAAGAGTAACATCATAGTTCAAACGACCATAAAGTCCCTCAAGTTGTCCATGCGAAGAGCCCCAACTCATGAAGTTCAGTTCTGATATACCTGCATCACTCCATGAACATATCACTTCATCTGAAGGATATTCATTGGCCGTAAAAATCAAACGGTAAAATGCAGAAGTACCTTCGTCAATACCGGCAACGTCGCCACTACCAGCAGGACCTTCTTGCCCTGTTAGCCCCATAGTAGCATATAGTTTTGCAAAAACCTCATCTTGCGAAAAATCTAAATCAACAGATGGGTCAATCGGTTTAATGTTTAATTCATCAGCACAAGACGTCATGCCCAACATCAAGGCTAATGAGACTGCCGGAATGATTGATTTTAAATATCTTAGTTTCATAATAAATACTTATTTGCTGTTTAACAATCAAAACTGTAGACTAACACCTAACATAAAAGTTGTTGGACGAGGATAAATATTGTTATCAATACCTCCACTGATTTCCGGATCAAGTCCATCATATTTTGTAATCACAAATGGATTCTGCACAGTTGCATAAACACGTCCCTGAATACCTTTATAGGCTGCATTTTTAAGCAGATCACTGAAAGAGTAACCTAATGTTATGTTATCGCAACGCAAAAAAGAAGCATTCTGAACAAAGTAATCGGACATATAATAATTTCCGGTACCTGTGAATCCTAAGTTTATAGCATCCAACGGACGGTTTGAATAAAAACCGGAAGTAGACCACATACCAGAAGTAGAAACATTAGCACGGTTGGCTATCACATCATTATATACATAATTATTAAAACTGGCACGAAGTGCAAAACTAAAATCCCATTGTTTCCAAATCATCTTAGAAGTCAATCCCATTAACACATCGGCAGCAGGTTTCTTGTAGATGTAACGGTCAGAGTCATTAATAATGCCATCACCATTACGGTCAACAAAAAGATTTTCAATAGGTTTTCCGTTTTCATATACCTGTTGATAAACATAAAATGAACTTGCAGCCTCACCGACCTTGTGTGCTTGAATAGTAGAGCCAGTACCCTGCGAAATACCTCCGGTCTCTACATAGTAACCAGCATCAGAACCACCAGTCAGTTTAGTGATTTCGTTCTTGTTGTATGTTAGGTTGTAAGTCAAGTCCCAAGTGAAGTCTTTGGATACGATTGGCTTACCTGTAATTGAGAACTCAAAACCTTTATTCTCTAAGTTTCCGATATTGCTCAACAGCATTGTGTTGAAGTTTGTTCCTGCTGCAATCTTAACCTCGTTCAACAGATCTTTGGTTTCGCGGAAATAGTAATCCAATGAACCAGTAATACGTCCATTAAGGAATCCAAAATCAATACCAGCATTCCAGGTTGTTGTTTCTTCCCATTTCAATGTGCTGTTGTATGCACTTGGACGCGAAGTTTCTACTACTTCATCTCCAAACATATAGTATCCACCAGTCTTATTACCAACGTATTGGGGTAGATATGGAAAATCTTTATCGCTAATGTTCTGCTGTCCAGTCATACCCCAGCCTAAACGTAGTTTCAAATCGGAAAGTAAATCTACATTTTTAAGGAAAGACTCTTCTTTCAACTTCCACCCCAAAGCAACAGATGGGAAAGTTCCCCAACGATTGCCATCGGCATCAGAGAAACGAGAAGTTCCATCACGACGAACGGTTGCTGTTAACAAGTATTTGTCAAGAAGCGTATAATTGATACGTCCAAAGTATGACACCAGCGAACTATGAGCTCCATATCGATCATCTTTTGCATCCTTTGCCACACCTGTTTCAAAATCGGCACCCTGTCCGTAAATGCGCCATGTGCGATGAAAGTGTTGTTGCTCAGCACCAACCATAACATCAACAAAGTGTACACCCAAATCTTTGGTGTATTGCAAATAAGCATTACCTGAAAGGTTATATTTATATTCCTCAGTAGCACCATTCCATCCATAATAATGGTTAGAGTAAGCATAAGGAGATATTATTGTGGTTTGTGTACCTTCCGAATAGTCGCCACCCAAATTAGCATGAATGCGCATATCGGGGAAGAAGTGAAATTTATAATCAACCTCAACATTACCAACATAGCTCTGCGATTTAGCCCTATCATTTTTTTGATTTAATAAAGCAACTGGGTTTTGAGGTGCAAGAGAATTTACTGTTAATGGCCAGTTGTCACTTGGAAACTCTGATCCTGTAGTCCATTGCCAATATCCACCAAAATTATCATAACCAGTATCCGTTATTGGACGAGTTGGGTCCATTGTTGCAGCAGAACCAATAGCGCCACCATCGGCATATCGGTTCTTTCCATACATTCCTTTTGCATTGATATTCAATTTTAAATGATCGGCAAAGAATGTAGGCGAAAGATTCAAAGAAGCAGTAAACCGTTCGAAACTAGATGTTTTCACAATACCGTTTTGGTCAGTATAGCCCAAAGATACACGGTAAGGCATATTTTTGAAACCGCCCGATATGGTTAAATTATGGTCGTGACTGATAGCAGTACGGTAAATCTCGTCTTGCCAATTGGTGTTGGCTGTGCCCAAAGCATAAGGCAACTTATCTTCACCACCAAAAAGATTAGTAACATACTCACGATATTCATCACCATTCATCACATCAAGTTTGGAACGAATGATACCTGCCGAAACATTTCCATTATAACTTACTTTGGGTTTAGAACCTACAGCACCTTTCTTGGTAGTAATAATAATTACACCATTAGATGCACGCGAACCATAAATAGCTGTAGCTGAAGCATCTTTCAGTACAGTAAATGTTTCAATATCATTTGGGTTAACCATAGATAAAGCATTTGGCATACCTTTAACACCATCATTATCCATAGCCAAACCATCAATAACAATCAAAGGATCGTTACTGGCATTTAAAGAAGAGCCTCCACGAATACGAATGGTTGAAGAACCACCAGGAGTACCACCATCGGATATAACACTAACTCCGGCAATCTTACCTGCAAGCATATCTTGGGCGTTAGTTGTTATCCCTTTACTTAATTGATCGGGCTTTATTGCTGTAACCGAACCAGTTGCATCATTCTTCTTCACCACACCATATCCTACTACCACCACCTCATCAAGTAACTCTGCATCATCTTGCAAAGTAATAGTAAGCGTAGCAGCCGCCTGAACCTCAGCAGCTTTATAGCCAATAAAAGAAACTTCAATAGTTGAGTTTAGGGGAGCATTTAGTATAAAGTTGCCATCAATATCGGTAATTGTACCGTTCGATGTACCTTTTACTACTACATTAGCGCCTATCACAGGCTCGCCAAGTGCATCTTTTACATGCCCTTTAACAGCAACCTGCTGCGCATAAGCACTTAACGACAAGAATAACCCCAGCAGGGGAAGAATCACTCGAAGGATTCTAAGATTAACTTGCTTCATGCAATTTAAAATTAAAGTTAACAATATAATTTATTAGGAATTCTCAAAGATCGACAGGGGATGATCAGTTCCCTTTTAACGACAGAACAAAAATAAAGGTTACTTGGTTTTCAATAATAAGATTTTGTTTAAATGTTTACTTACGGC
Organism: Bacteroides sp. 519; assembly: GCF_010500955.1. Classification (GTDB taxonomy): domain Bacteria; phylum Bacteroidota; class Bacteroidia; order Bacteroidales; family Bacteroidaceae; genus Bacteroides. The sequence goes on along the minus strand of NZ_QVMJ01000001.1, from coordinate 521,131 downwards.
TATGCAATCGTTTGCACTAAGTTGCAGAGATGAATATGCCTCATAATTAAACAATTATATAAATATCGTACTATTTTTGTATAACAAGATCAGGGGTTAACGTTTTTTATTTTGCCATTCCTCTGAGATTGTGATACCTTTGACTGATATAAGTTTTATACCATGAATAAACCGCAGATTACAATTAAGGATATTGCCCGGGCTTTGGGGGTTTCACCCTCTACGGTTTCGCGCGCATTGAAAAACAATCCCGACATTAGTCAGGAAACACGGGATTTGATTAATGAATATGCGCGCGAACATAATTATAAGCCCAATGCTTTGGCGCTGAATCTACGAACAAGCCGGTCGAACACCATTGGGGTAATTATTCCACAACTGGTTCACCACTTTTTTTCGTGTGTGCTTAGTGGAATTGAAGCAACTGCCGCAAAAGCCGGATACAATATTCTGGTAGCACAGAGTAACGAAAGGTACGAGCAGGAAGTAAAAATAGTGCACTCGTTTCTTGAAGCAAGGGTTTGTGGTGTTATTACATCGCTGGCTAAAGATACTACTCAATACGATCATTATCAGGAACTTTTAAACAACAATATACCGATTGTGTTTTACGACCGAATATGTACCGGCATAAATACGGAACGTGTGGTAGTTGATGATTATGCCGGTGCATTTGCTGCTGTTGAATATATGATTCAAACAGGATGTAAACGCATATTCTTTTATAGTAGTCCACCTCATCTGGAAATATCGAAAAACAGACGGAACGGATATCTGGATGCTATGAAGAAATATAAAATACCGGTAGACGATAGTATGATTAAGTATTGCGATACCCGCGAACAAGCAATTGCCGCCACTCCTGATATTCTGGAGGAAGACAACAGACCGGATGGTTTCTTTGCGATAAACGACGAAACAGCTTCTGGTATTTTATATGCCTGCAAATTGGTTGGTGTTAAAGTACCCGATGAAGTTTCGATTTGCGGGTTTACTGATGGGGCTATAGCACAGAACACCGATCCTAAACTAACCACTGTTGAACAACATGGGGAAGAAATAGGCAAAAGTGCCATTGATATCTTAATCAACAAGATTGAAGATGATAGTGAGAAAAAGAGTCCCAATAGAATTGTACGTACAAATTTAGTAGTAAGAGGAACTACGAAATAATGTGCTAATATGCCAATGTGCCAATAAAACAATACAATGAATTAATGAGATAAATATAACCGCCATGCGCCAGCCAATTAACCTATTGGCACATTGGCATATTGGCACATTAAATTAACCGGCCATGCGCCAGCCAATTAACCCATTGGCACATTGGCATATTGGCACATTAAAAACATCATGAATTTAAAAGCAAAACCCGATTTAAGTTTTTGGAAACTCTGGAACCTGAGCTTTGGTTTCTTTGGTGTACAAATAGCTTATGCATTACAAAGTGCAAATATCAGTCGTATATTTGCAACTCTTGGAGCCGACCCTCACAATCTTAGCTATTTCTGGATTCTTCCGCCACTAGCAGGAATTATAGTACAACCTATTGTTGGATCGGCAAGTGATAAAACATGGACACGCTTCGGACGTCGGATTCCCTATTTGTTTATTGGGGCCTTCGTTGCCGTATTGGTAATGTGCCTGCTTCCCAATGCCGGAAGTTTTGGAATGACTGTAACAACTGCAATGATGTTTGGTTTGGTATCTCTTATGTTTTTAGACACTGGCGTTAATATGGCTATGCAACCTTTCAAAATGCTGGTTGGAGATATGGTAAACGAAAAGCAAAAAGGTTTAGCTTATTCCATACAAAGTTTCCTTGTAAATGCAGGAAGCCTTTTGGGTTATTTATTACCGCTTCTTTTTACAGCAGTTGGAATTGCCAATGTAGCTGCTCCGGGTATAATTCCTGATTCGGTTATCTTCTCTTTCTATATTGGTGCCGCAATTTTAGTGCTTTGTGTATTGTACACAGTAATTAAAGTAAAAGAGATGCCTCCGAAGGAGTACGAAGAGTTCCACGGTATTACAGAAGCCGAAAAGAAAGAAAAAACAAATCTTCTATATCTTTTAAAACATGCTCCCAAAGTATTCTGGACGGTTGGATTAGTTCAGTTCTTCTGCTGGGCGGCATTTATGTATATGTGGACATATACCAACGGGGCAATTGCAGATACTGTATGGGGTACCACCGATGCACATAGCGAAGGATATCAAAATGCAGGAAACTGGGTGGGTGTATTATTTGCTGTTCAGGCAGTTGGATCTGTTTTATGGGCTATAGTACTTCCTTTCTTCAAATCCAGAAGATTTTCTTATTCATTAAGTTTGGTACTGGGAGGTATTGGTTTTATTTCGACCCTATTTTTCCATAATCAATATATGTTGTTTATATCCTATTTCTTAATTGGTTGTGCATGGGCTGCAATGCTTGCCATACCTTTCACGATTCTTACTAACTCTATTTCGGGTAAGAACATGGGGGCTTATCTGGGATTATTCAATGGAACAATATGTATTCCGCAAATTGCTGCTGCTGTTGTAGGAGGAGGTTTATTGCATCTGGTTGGTGGTAAGCAAGTTAACATGCTTGTACTTGCTGGTATTTTATTGTTTATTGGTGCATGTTGTGTTTATCTGGTAAAGGAGAAAAGAGAAGTGAAGTAAAGTGCTTTTGTTCTTTGATTATCAGGCACTTTCCGGCGTAATAGTCCAAACTATTCTGCCGGAAAGTCCAGTTATTTCCACCGAAAAGTCCAAACTTCGGGGCAAGCTAATAGACCTAGGATTTTGTGCTATATAGACGAGCACCCTTGTGCTATATAGACGAAGGGGTCGAAGCTATATAGAACAAGGGTGCTTAGCTATATAGACGGAAACCACTCTTCTATATAGCAAATTCTATTATCCAAATATTCATTTTTGATTAATACAGATACATATCTCTGAATTTATCTATATCTACATTCAACACATTCGTAAGGAAATCCTCTATACTTCCATACTCTTCTTTAATGCGTTGTAGCCCAGCACCAATAAACTCTGCTTTTACCTGAAACAGAGATTTTAGCTGCGGATGCCGTTCTACATATTTTGCGTATTTATCAACAATATACTGATTAGACAATAAATAATCTTCCATAATCCGCTCCTCGCTTACCCCAAGGGCAGATAATACCAAAGCTGCTGCCATTCCTGTACGATCTTTCCCGGCCGAACAATGAAACATCAGTGGCACATTGCGTTCATCTTGCAGCAAAGCAAAAAAATCTTTAAATCGCAGAATGCCTGCATCTTCGGTTATCATCATTGCATTTATCTGCATCATTACAGTATCCATATTCATATGCAACAAATCAGATAATTCACCTGCTGCTGTACTCAAGTTTCCCGGATTAATAGAATAAGGATAACTCTTTATGGTGCTTGCCGGAAGTTTATCAGGCGCAGATTGCATTTCGGCTTCGGAACGGAAATCAACAATAGAAACAATAGGGATAGAAGATAAATATTGTAAATCGGCATCTGTAAGCATATTCAAATCATCGGAGCGAAATATTTTGCCCCATTTGGTATACCGGCCCTCTTTATTTTTAATACCACCAAGATCACGGAAATTATAACCACCCGTCATTGGTAAATGACGCTCGGCCACAATTGCTTTTCCTTTGTTAGTTTGCAAAAGGAAATAACTACGTACCGAATCGGGTGCATCAATATGAAATGTTCCTTTTTCATTGCCCCACAAAACCGGAGCAGACAGGTCTATTTCATCAACCGATAAGCCTGCATAAAGTTTCCACTCCTCTGCTTTACTAATTGTAATTTTAGCGGCTTTTGTTTGTTTGTCACGGGTTATTTCGGCAAATCCGGAAATGTCATCACCTTCATACACTGCTTTTGGAGAATTATTACATGCTCCTGATACTATACTCATAAATAATAGTAAGATTAGATTTTGTTTCATAATCTACAAATTTATTTATAATTATTCATATAGCAAAAAATGCATTAAACAACAAAAACATAATTACTCAATAACTCTTCCAAATCTTTTGTACTTTTAAGATTGAGTTTTTTAACGAGTCTTTGTTTAAATTTATACTGGCTACTTTGTGTATAGTCCAGCAACATTGAAATTTCGGTTGTAGGAACTCTAAGAACAAACAAACAACACCAAATAATTTCTCTGTACGATATTTCGGGATAGTCTTTAGTTAACTTTTCGGGAAGAGCATTCAGTTTACGATTCATCTTATCAATGAATTTACTTTCGTTGTTGTAGTGCAAAACCTCTTCATAAACTTTTTTATCAATGTCAACTCTTTCTTCAAATTTAGCATTACGCCGTTGTTCGGCATATTTGTTTTTAACCTGTTGTATTTCGTCAACAACTTCTTCTAACAACAGGCTATATTTCTTTCCTAATTCTTCTTTATAAACATTTACTTCTGTTTCTTTACGGTAAGTACGTTTGTGAAGGGTATAAAAAATGAAACCTGCAACAACAAGAATAAAAATAATCAGAATCACTAGCCATAAACGATGAGATTTGATTTTTTCCTTTTCAATTTGCGAGTAATGTACCTCTTCTATTAGTTTTATGTTAGGATTTTTTTCTAACTTTTCTATGGAATCTTTACATTGGTAGAATTTGCTTAAGTAGAGCTCTGTTTTTTCCTTATCATTTTTATTATAATATGTATTCGTAAGCACGCGATACAATGTACGTTCTATATAAATATCGTAAGGAAATTCAAACGCTTTGTTTACATATGCAATGACAGAATCGTATTCGCTCAGAGAAAAATAGGCATTTGCAATTGTATTATATCGTAGTGACTGATTGGTACTGAAATAAGGATATAGGATACTTTGTTTAGCATAATAAACTGTCGAATCATATTTTTCCATATAATTGTATATGCTTGCCAATTCTCTATATGCATCTCCTATTACCAGAGAATCAGCTGTTAAATCAATAGCTTTTAAAGTAGATTGAATAGCAGTATCATAATTACTCATTTGTACATTCACCCAACTGGATATCAGATACATTTTTGCCAGATTATCTATCTCATCTGTTTCGTTAAAGTGCTTCATTGACCGAGACACATAATCTAAAGCTTTTTCGTTTTCGCCTTGATTAACCGATATTTGTCCCAGATCGCAATAAATCTTTCCCAGCAAACTATGATCTTTTTTATGATTGGCTAGTTCCAATGCTTTCAACATATCCTGAATGGCGTTACCATATTCTCTTCTATCGCCACAATACCTGCCCCGATAAAAATAACTTGTAGCAAGCCTTTCTTTGTTTCCTTTCTTTTTGAAATAGTCGATAGAATAATCTATTAATTCTGTTGATGATAATACTACACCTTCTTTGTCGCATGCTTGAAAATAGAGTAATCCAAATAAGGCTTTCTCCTTATCAGTCATGTTTGGATAATCCTCGTCCAGGCTTTGCAAAATTAATAATGATGAATCAGAAGCATGAGCTAATTGTTTTTCTGCTTTCTGCAAATTGGAGTTGACATAAGAATTGCATCCCGAAAGAAAAAACAAAGCAACAAACAGATATAAGTAATAGATAGGTGCCATGTGTAAGTGCTATAAACAAAAGATTCCTTGTTTAGCCAGATTAATACCCGACTAAACAAGGATTGAATACGATTTTAACTGATACTTACTTTCTTTTCTCAATATCAGCCAGAATCTTTCTCTTATGCTGCTCACGATAGTTGCGGGGAGCCATTCCAAACTTCTGGGTGAATACTTTTACAAATGTTGTTTTATTATTAAATCCTGATTTCTCTATAATTTCATCAACCGGTAGTGAAGTAGAGATCAATAACGATTCAACAATGCTTAACCTGTATTCCCTGATTATTTCGTTCGGAGTTTTGCTGGTTATTTCCTTCAGTTTAGTATAGAAATCTTGCGAAGTATACCCCAGTTCATTGCAAACCAGTTCTACTGAAAGTTTAGGATTGGTAAGATTTGCATCTATTATAGCAATCATTTTATCGTAGAAGTCTTTATCGTCTTTGGTGGCGAAAGCTTCATCGCCCAATTCAAATTTACGATTCAATGAAGAAGTATATTGTTCCTGCAATTCTTTGTATTTCAGAATACGTTCAACTTCTGTTTCAATGATTTCCATATCGAATGGTTTTTCGATATACAGTTCTACACCTGCATCCATCGATCTGAATCTTTCATCAAGACTATTTTCCGATGCAAGTATCACGCAGGATATTTGCGAATTACTTTGGTCTTGCTTAATACTCTTAATCAGTTCAATTCCATCAGCATCGGTTAAATGGGCTTCCGAAATAACCAGTTTGTATTTATTTGTTTTTAGTAATTCTGGAATTGCTGCAACATCATTTTGTATATCCAAATTGTATTTTGATGCAAAATGATCGGCCAGTAACCATACCAACGAAGCATTGTTACTGATTAACATAATTGTCATTTTATCTGCATTTGCTTTACATACAGGCATTACTGGTGCCTTTGTTTCGGTATATACAGTAAGCGGTTTTTCATCTTCAATAATTACTGCTTCTTCATTTTCAATAACCAATTGAGGCAACTTCACAATGAAAGAAACACCTTCGCCCGATTCCTGTACTTTTACTTCGCCATTCAGCAGGTTTACCATGCCGGCACAATTAGCAAGAATTAGTTCATCGCGTACCGAGTATCCTTGTTTGCTACGTGCTTCAAGCATTTCGAGAACGGTTTTACGGTCGAACAGTTCTTTCAGTTTTTTCGCATCAACGTTCATTCCGTTTCCACTGATAACAAGTTGCAGATTGCTTTCATCGGCAGAGAGTTCCAAAGCAATAGTACCTTTGGTTTCGATGTGGGTGAAAGCATATGTCAGTAAATTACTGATAATATTTTTCAAACAATAGTTATCCGAATTCCAATAAATTTCACTATCAATCTTTATCTGGTAGTTAATGTTTTTTGCCTGTGTTTTATTTATAAAACTTTCTGCAATGGAGTCTGCTATTTCCGATACCGACAAGGTTTGTATTTGTGGTGTTCTTTCGCCGCTTTCCAGCATACGAAGCTCTGAAATGTCTCTCACAAACTCGTCTAGCTTAAGGGCATTCTGACGGATTACATTTGTATATGTATTCAGTTGCTGATCCGATTCCGACATTTCAACTATTTTCTTCGCCGGGTTCATTATCATGGTTAAAGCCGAATACACCTCGCTTGCCATACTTGCAAAGAACTGAAGTTTAACTTTGTTTGTTTCTTCCGAGAAACGACGTTCCAGTTGCTTTTTGTTTTGCCATACAGCAAACCAACGGGCAAAATAAACAATTGCAGCAAATAATAGTATGTAAAGTAAATAAGCCCAAACGCTTTTATAGAAAGGAGGAGTGATACGCATCTTCAAATTATAAGCCGGGCTTTCTTTTCCTGTTACATTGTTACGGTATTTAGTAGACAATGTATAGGTACCCGGATTTAAGTAAGTAAAGAAAGCTGTATTAGAAGTTCCATTATCTACCCAGTTATCGCTCTGCTCGTTCAGTTTATAGAAGTAGGTATATTCACCACCATCAATAAAGTCGTTAGCCACAAAAGATACAGCAAAAACATTCTGATCGTTTCCTAGTTTAAGTACTTCCGATTTTCTTTTTCCTGATAGGTAATCGTATATATTCTCTTGTTTTCCAAAGATTGAAAGACCGGTAAACTGAATTTCGGGTGTATAATCTTCGTGTGTAAATTCTGTTTCGTTTATAGTTACATATCCGTTCGATCCTCCAAAGAATAACATGTGGCTAACCGGATCTTTGTAATAAGCACCTTCTCCAAAATTAGCAATAACCTCATCGCCCGATTGTTTGCACAAATGTGGAGTAAGTCTTTGCAAGCTGAACTTCACAATTCCTCTGTTTGTAGTTAACCACAGATTCGATGAATTATCTTCCAGAATACCATTTATCATTTTAAATGGCAATCCGTTCTGATCGTTGTATACTGTTTTTTGATTGTTGTTAAGATTGGCAAGCCCGTTACCGGTTCCAAACCAGTATCCCTGATTGTTTTTATGAATAGCATAAATATTATTCAGCAATGATTTCTCTATTTTGTCGAACTGTATATTTTCCATTCTTTCCGAACGGCTATCCATTTTATAAACTCCTTTGCCCAAAGTTCCAAACCACACTGTATTGCTATCGTCTTTATAGGCTACAGTAAATTGATTTTCATCTGCATCGCCGTCGCCAATGGTAAATCGTTTTGCCTCAGCTACTACAGGTGTATCGGCAGTTCCTGCCACACGTACTTTTACAACTCCTTCGCCTGCGGTGGTAATCCATAAGGTTGTATCGTTCAACTCGCAAATGGAGCGTATCAGTTTCAAAGGCTTTTTCTGAGGTACTCCATCGGTTACAATCATCAGGTTTTTTAACCGTCGTTCGGCATAAGAGTAATAGTTAAGACCATTATCTGTTCCAACCCAGATTATATTGCGGTTACTTCCTTCCAGATCATACACCATATTACTACCTAAATAGCTATTGAAGCTGGTGAATTGTTCGGAACGGCTACCCGAATCTTTTTCAGGATCGTAATCGTACATATTCATAATTCCGTCTCCTGCAGTTGCCAACCAAAGTGTTTGATTTCTATCCAGATAGAAAGAAGTCAGCGGTGATCTTACAGAATTGGGTAAGGATGCAGATAATACTCCTTCTAATGATGAAGCTTCGTTAAAATACATGTATACTCCTTGTCCATTGGTACCAATCCATACAATATCCTGAAACCTGTCGGTTGTAAGAGAGAGCACACCTGTTTTCAACGAAATAGATTCAAGTTGGTACTTATTCCGCTGATCGGGCATATTCTTTATACGTAGCAGTCCACCATTGGCAAATCCTACAAAGAAATCATCTTTGTGCTTGATTATAGAAGATATTTCACCATATTTAAGAACATCTTCACGAATATCCTGAATATAATATTTGGTACGAGATGCTAAATTATACTCGAAGAAGGTAAGTGTGGCATCAACAAAATAAACAAAACCCTCATTGTAAAAGCACCACAACAAAGGTTCGGCATGCCTGAACTGGTTTGAAGCAGTTAACTTGAGTTCAGAGCCTTCATAGCTTATTGAAAAGCTACGATGATTGCCGTCGTCAGTAAATACCCATAGATTGTTGTTATTATCAACAAATATCTCCATTACACTATCAAAAGCAAGATCTCTGACAGGTACTTTTTTAAAGGTCTCGTTAGCCGACACATAATAGTTGATGAAATTATCTTCTTTCACCGCATAGATGTCGTTAGAAAGACCATAAGTTATTTTTGAATCCTGATTAAAACCTTCAAATTTTTCTGTTTTAAGCTTTTTATGATTCATTCTAAAAAGGCCTTGATTGGTTAGAACCCATAAAATATCATTCTCGGCCTCAAATATATCTACGATTACACTTCCGGCAAACGGACTGGTGGCGTCGTTGAATACCAAATTTCGGAAGTTTAATCCGTCGAAGGTGTTTATACCGTTGTTGGTTCCAAGCCATAATAACCCGTTACTATCCTGATAAACAGAAGATACGGTAGGATCGGACAAACCATCTTTAACCGAATATTGTCTGAGACTGGAAGCAAACGCCATGCTGCTACACAACAGAAAGAGGACTAAAAAATGAGACCGCTTCAGAGAACAAAAGAGATTGTTTTTCATCTGTACTGGAGTTTTAATAATTACTGCAAAATTAGCGTGTTAGCCTCATAAAAACAAAAAAGAAAGGAAATAAAAAAGAGGAATTATCCCAAACAGGATAATTCCTCTCTATCTTTTATAGTAAGAATCTATTCTTATTCTGCTTTTCCAGCCGATCCTAATACGTCTACAATTTTGTGAACATACAGTTTTTTCATGTTTTCGCGAGCCGGACCTAAGTATTTACGTGGGTCGAATTCAGCAGGTTGAGTAGCAAAAACTTCGCGAACGGCAGCAGTCATAGCCAAACGACTGTCTGAGTCGATATTGATTTTGCAAACAGCCGAAGCAGCAGCTTTACGAAGTTGTTCTTCAGGAATACCGATAGCATCTTTCAATGCACCACCGTATTTGTTGATTGTAGCAACTTCTTCTTGTGGAACTGATGATGCTCCGTGAAGAACGATTGGGAATCCGGGAAGTTCTTTTTCAACACCTTCCAACACATCGAAACGCAATGGAGGAGGAACCAATATACCTTCGGCATTACGAGTACATTGTTCTGGTTTGAATTTGTTAGCACCGTGAGATGTACCAATTGAAATAGCCAGACTGTCGCAACCTGTTTTAGTAACAAAGTCAACAACTTCTTCTGGTTTTGTATAAGTATGGTGTTCGGCAACTACATCATCTTCAACACCTGCCAATACGCCAAGTTCGCCTTCAACTGTTACGTCGAACTGGTGAGCATATTCAACAACTTTCTTTGTAAGAGCTACGTTTTCATCGTAAGGAAGATGAGAACCATCGATCATTACAGAAGAGAATCCCATGTCGATACATGATTTACATGTTTCGAAAGAATCACCATGGTCAAGGTGAAGTACGATTTGTGGTTTTTCCCAGCCTAGTTCTTTTGCATAAGCTACAGCACCTTCGGCCATATAACGAAGCAAAGTTTGGTTTGCATAGTTACGTGCACCTTTTGATACTTGCAGAATAACCGGAGATTTAGTTTCGGCTGCGGCCTGAACAATAGCCTGCAACTGTTCCATATTATTAAAGTTGAAAGCTGGAATTGCATATCCGCCTTCGATTGCTTTTGCGAACATTTCTCGTGTATTCACGAGACCTAAATCTTTGTAATTAATCATGTTTATAAAATATTTATTTGTTAGTGAATCAGAAATTCTGTGCAAAAGTACACATTATTGTTTGAATACAGAATAACAAACTCCGGATTTTAGCAAGGATTCACAGTCAATTTTAAGCAAAATGAAAACCAACTCTTATCATTTTATGCAAATTGCAAGGTAGAGGTTGCAAAATAACTTTTTCCAATTTGACACACCTTTTTCAAAAACCTGCCTTACTTTTGTACATGTCATTCAATTATTCACCCTTTAAAGTAAGATCATGAAAAGAATTCTTGTATCACTAACTGTTATTTTTTGTTTATGTATGGTTGCCAACGCTCAACAACGTTACACATGGAAACAGTATGGACTTTCATTTAGTGTACCCACTAATTTTAAAGTATTGGAAAACACTGCCGAAAGTTTTGAAGCTGAAAACAACAACATCCATTTAGCTATCGAAGTTATTGATTACGATGGAATTGACCCCGAAGACCTCGGCACTGCTTTAGGCACAATGGCTGTTGAACTAAAAATGAAAAATTCTGAGATAGGAGAACTTGCTCTGACTACTTTAGAGGGTGCTTTTATTGAAGGTGAAATAGATGGAGTTAATGTCTGTCTGGTTTTACTGTGCGACACAGAATCCAATATCGCATTATTGTCATCCATTACCTATGCTGATGGATTTGAACAACAAGCAACAAATATCGTTAACAGTTTCAGCATTAAATAATAATAGCAACGACCTCAACCTGTTCAAAGGACGGCCTTTTATGGTCGTCCTATTTTTATTCTTGCAAAGTTTCTATAACTTCCAAATCCAGCCTTACTGCTCATACCATCTTATTTATTTCCAGCTTCCTTCACCTTGCTACCTTTGTGGAATAAATTCATACGCTTTTCATAAAATACCAGATATGGAACAATGATTTCCAAATACGGAACACCCATTTCCATACTATATAATACATTTGTGTCAATCATTCAACCAATGTATTACATGAATAAAATTTCCTATTATGAAACACGAAGCCATCATTCACAACATCATTTACGGTTTGATACTAGTTATTAGTTTGGTACTAATCATCCTTAATTCTCCCAACTAATATGAACAATCCACTAATACTCAACCGCCGCTTACAACGGCTCATGGAAGAAACCCATATATATACCGAACCCCATATCAACCGTCGGCGTGTAGCCCATATGATATATACCAACGAGATGTATCTGCATAACACCATACGTCGGTATTATGGTTGTGCCTTCACCCATTATATAGTACGTTTGCGTATACAACATGCCATGCAGATGCTCCAAAACCCACAGTATAACAACCTCTCTATAGAAGCTATTGCACTGGATGCCGGATTTGGGTCACGTTTCACATTTCACCGCCTGTTCAAAGAATACTGCGGCATTACCCCTGATGGTTTCAGAAAGAGAATAAATACATCTAAGCAATAATGAGTACTGCTTATTTTTTCAAATAAATAATTGTTGGCAAATGATCACTATATCCATTCAACCATTCCCGGCCTCCATGTGTACGGAAAGGATAACCTTTGTACTTACCATCTTGTTGAAAAAGATAATCACGTGAAAATACTTCGTGCGATTCGTATTTTAGCCCCTTACCTACAAGCAAGTTACGTGAGAGAACAATCTGGTCGAAGAAATTCCACTTTCCACGGTATAGCAGTGTGCCCACGCCCTCATCTTCAAGGGTTGCCCACCAAGGATTGTAAAAGTCGCCTTCTACTACCTCAGCTATTGTTTTTCGGGCACCCAGGGTTATCATACTTTCGTCCATTGGGTCATCATTCATATCGCCCATTACAATTATTTTCAGATCAGGATGTGTGTTAGCTAACGAATCGGTGATCGCCCTCACCTGCCTGGCCGCCCAGATACGGGCAGGAGCGGCGGCTCCGCGCGATGGCCAGTGATTTACAATAAAGCATATTCTTTCTTTAGCTACTTTTCCTTCTACCAGCAAAAAACCACGTGTTTTATGTGTAGTATCATTATTAAATGGTTTATGGGGTATTAAAACAGAACTTTCAAGTTTAAACTGTTTAGGATCATATAATAATGCACAATCAATGCCACGCTTGTCTTCACCTTCAATGTGTACAATGCCGTACTTTGCGGCAGCAATAGCAGGTTGAATTACCAAATCGTTCAAAACATACCGGTTTTCTACTTCGGCCAAGCCAATTACTACAGGACCTTGCGGAGTTTTCGCGCAGGTGAGTTCGCTTAATACCTGTGCTATATTTGCCAACTTTGCCGTATACTTCTTTGTATTCCATTGGTTAGCACCATAAGGCAAGTATTCGGCATCGTTTTTCCCCGGATCGGGAACAGTATCAAATAAATTCTCTACATTATAAAATGCTACACTATAAAGACCTTTTGCTTTCTGTATTTTTTCTACAGAGCCGCAGCCATAACATATAAATATTATAAGACTAAAGATGACACAGTTTTTCATGATAACTCCTTTATAAAATTCTTTTTTGCCGCAGATATTCGCAGCTAACCTTCCTGCAAAAGTCACAAAAAAAACCGAGAAGATGTTTTTTTACCTGTCTTTTTTTTCTGTTCAAAACAAAAACATTATCTTTGCGCTCTGAAAGAGACCATTACACACTATTCTTACCAAATAGTTAACGAAATAATTAATAAAAAAACAAATACTGAAATGAAAAAAGGTATTCATCCAGAAAATTATCGTCCGGTGGTATTTAAAGATATGTCTAATGGAGATATGTTTTTATCACAATCAACAGTAAACACTAAAGAAACTATTGAGTTTGAAGGTGAAACTTATCCATTGGTAAAACTTGAAATCTCAAGTACTTCTCACCCATTCTACACTGGTAAATCTAAATTGGTAGATACAGCAGGACGTGTTGACAAGTTTATGAGCCGCTACGGTAATCGTAACAAGAAGTAATCTGAATTAAGAAGACAGATAAAAAAACAGGGGTTGTTCAATTGAGCAGCCCCTGTTTTTTTGTTATTAACTAACTATCTACCATGCAACACGTTCTAACCATCTATTTATTATCGTTATGCAACAAAATATAAAAGATTAAAGAGATAAAAAAGCCGATTCCTGCATTGGCATGCAGTACAACCCAGTTTTTAATTTCTATTTCTGGTTCAAATACAATAATGGTTATCAATAGCAGTAAGAACAATCCGCTGATAATAACAGTAAAAATGCCTTTAGTATCCAGTTTCTCTTTCGCTTTGGCAAAAAACCAGGGAGCAATTAACTGAATGTTGTATCCCACCAAACATAAACCGGCAAAAGCTGATATCCGGTGAACAAAACCAAATACCGTATCCAGATTTGTTTCCAGATTGAGGGAGTTTACATACAAAATACCAAATCCGGTAAGCAATGTTACCAAAAGGAAGATTACCATCAGTAAAACACTGGTTTTTACTACACTACCTTTTCTTACTATCTCTTCTTTAATTGGAGTCATCATAATTCAAGAAACATTAGATTAAACAGACTAAATTCTATTCAAAAATCACAGCTAAGGTTATAAACAAAGAACAACTATACAAAGTTGAGTAAAATAGAATAAATTTAGTAGGAGCGTATTGTACATTCATTGGTCCATTTTGTATTAAATAAAAAATTGAGAATTGAAAATAACCGTGTTACACGGTAATTTTCAATTCTCAATTCTCAATTTTCAACTCTAACAGAGTGAGCCTTTTTATTTGTAAGATGTATATTTCTTTTTTGTTCCGTTTTCGTATTCACCATCTTCTCTTACACTTCCATCTTCATTGTAATAAGCATACTTACCATTTCTCTTGCCATCGGTATAATTAAAGAGAGACTTTATTTTTCCGTTTGTTTTGTAGTAGAATTCTTTCTTTGGACCATCGAGTTTACCATTTTTATAGGTTTCAATATCACTTACAGTGCCATCGGTAAAGAATTTTTTGAGCTCACCATGCTTCTTTCCATCTTTATAAGAGATTTCGTTCTCAGGAAGTCCTTCGGCTTTATTGAACACCCATACTCCTTCTTCTTTTCCTTTCTTATATAAACCTTTCTTTTTAATTACCCCCGATTCGTAAGTCTCCGAATAAGGTCCGTCTAACAGTCCGTCAACATATTTACTTTCAATGGTATATAAACCGCGGTTGCTACTGATAAGTTGCACTTGTTTACCATGCTTCTTACCATCAACAAAATTCATTTCTGTAACAACATCTCCGGTTTCATAATTGTATATACGTTCAACTCCGTGCTCAAGCCCATCTTTGTATTCTTTTTCTTTATCTGGTTTACCATCAGTATAATAGGTTGTCCACATACCATCAGGTTTACCATCTACATAGTTCTTTTCTGCTTTTAAAGATGTTCCATCCGAATTAAATTCTTTAAACGTTCCGTGTTTGCGACCTTCTTTGTAAGTACCTTCTTCACTCAATTTATTATACTTGAAATGTTGATAAGTTCCATGGTAAAGTCCGTTTTGAAATTCGGCAAGGATATATTCGGAACGACGTCCATCGATAATACGTTGCTTACCTTCTACCGGAAGGTCTTCGCCTGTGGTACGAAATAGCAATCTTCCGTCGCCCATATTTATTACAGAAATATTTTCAACATTATAATCTGTTTGAGAATATGCACTCGAAACACAGAAACATAAAACAGTCGCAATAATTAATAGTTTGTTCATCATTTGTTCATTATTTATTTATAATTCTGCAAAAATAGTCATTTCAACTTAAACAAGATTATTTATATATCTGTTATATTAATAAACTGATACCTTTGTGAGATTAAACAACGAAATAACATTATTAGAAATTATATTTTATGAAAACAAAACTCGTTTTGGCTGTAATAGCTGTTTTGGCATTATCATTCTCTGGTTGTGGTAATAAGAATGCAAAAAGCAATGACAATACGCCCCCAATTGTTGATGCTGCACATAACTCGCGCAACTCACTTGATTATGAAGGAACATATACCGGAACAATGCCTTGTGCCGATTGCCCGGGTATAAAAGTTGAACTAACACTAAAAACCAACAGTTATACACTGAAAACTACCTACGAAGGAACAGAAGATAAAAGTAAGGATTTTATTGAAGGAGGGGAATTTGCATGGAATGAGGCTGGGTCAATCATCACCCTCAATAATGATAGTTGCCAGCAATATCAAGTTGGCGAAAACAAGTTGATTGCTCTCGACCTTAATGGGAAACGTATTACCGGCGATTTGGCCGATATGTATATTCTAAAAAAGAATTAACGTATTGCCTTTAAGAACTCTTCTCCCAGATTTGAAACAATTGCTTTATGCGGAAAAGTCATCAACTCTTCTCTGGTAGTAGCACCAGATGTTACTCCAACGAAATCTACTCCGGCTCTCATTGCTGTTTCGGCATCGATTGTACTATCTCCTACATAAAGAGTTTCATTCTGAGAGGATTGAAGTTTATCCAAAGCAAAATTTAAACCTTCCGGATGAGGTTTATGGAGTGTAACATCTTCGCCACCTACTATAATATCAAACAAATCGGAAGGGAAATGCAGATCAAGAAATTCAATTATCCGGAAACGGTATTTGGTAGAGATTATACCTATACGGATGCTATCATTCTTTAATTCATTCAGGGTAAATTTACTTTCGGGAAACAGGTATGTATTATCGCTCATATACAAGCTGGCTTCTTTTCCGTATTCATTTCGCAAGTTGATAAGCTCTTCGGGATTGGTAATACCTGTAAGAATACTGAATGATTCGTCCAAGGTTTTTCCAATGGTTCGTTTAATAGAATCATCGGTTATGTTTAGGAAATTATGATTTTGCAAAACATTTTGGAAACACTTTACAATACCGCGCGACGAATCGGCAAGGGTATAATCAAAATCAAATAGTACGGTAGAATATTTCATGAATTCTTTTTTTTGCAAATTTACGGAAACTAATTTATATATTTGCGCAAGAACAATTCAATAAGCCTGATTGTTGTTAGATAAATTAATTTAATATTCACACTAAAAAAACAAAATATTATGGGACTTATTTTAAGTATACTTATTTCGAGTGTAGCAGTATATTTTACAGCGTGGCTACTTCCTGGTATATCAGTTAAAAGTTATGGATCGGCTGTTTTAGTAGCCATTGTACTTGGTGTTCTTAATGCAATCGTAAAACCTGTTTTACAATTTCTATCGTTCCCTATTAACATTCTTACTCTGGGGCTATTTACTTTTGTTATCAATGCATTGATTATTATGCTGGCCAGTTGGATAATGGGAAACAACTTTCATGTTTCTAATTTCTGGTGGGCAATGTTATTCAGTATTATAGTTAGTTTGGTGAGTGGTATAATTGGTGGTATATTATAAGTTAAAGTAATCTTTGTTTTGCAGCCGTACCGGTAAATCCTTATACTTATGCTGAGGTTTTACCGGTATTTTTCTACAAATAAATTTAAAATTTATCCCTGTCCCTTATTTATTGAATTACATTTGCGTTTTATTGATTTATAAACAGACTATATGAGTTTATTTGGCGATTGGGGATATTTAGGTTTATTTCTGGGATGTTTTCTGGCTGCTACTATTTTTCCTTTTAGTTCGGATGCGTTGTTTGTAGCTTCATTAGGATTGGGAGGCAGTGTTACCCTCACTCTGTTTTGGGGAACATTGGGTAATTGGCTTGGTAGCTTAACCTCTTATTGGGTAGGATATGCTGGTAAGTGGGAGTGGATAGAAAAATGGTTCAAAGTAAAGCGTGAAACACTGGAAAAGCAAAAATCGAAAGTAAATAAATATGGTAGTTTGCTTGCCTTATTAACATGGCTACCTTTTATTGGTGATATATTTGCTATTGCACTGGGTTTTTACAAAACTAAATTCTGGCCAACAGCCATATTTATGTTAATTGGTAAACTACTCCGCTTTGTTATAATAACTATTGTGTTTTTATATTTTGCGGATAAATTGGAATGGTTTGTGGATTAGAAATTAATAAAGAGCATCGAAGCCTACCCTGTACTATCTCCCAACCCAACCAGCCATGCAAATCGTTGTTTTTTGTTTATGATAAAAGCTACTTCTAGCATCATCTTTCTCCAGCCCTACTTCTTTTATTTTATGTAACAATGTTTCTTTCATTAAAACATTGTAGTGATAGTGTTTACAAAGACATTAAGTACTTCCTTGCGATGGTTAGATCTGTAAGCTAAGTTTTATAAATTTACCTATTTCTATTTCGTTGTTATCTTCATAATCTTCTAAAATGTTATACTTTATATAATCAAAAATCTCATTATGCGTATAACCTTCAGTATTTAAATAAATGATCATGAATTTCAAATTACTATAAATTTCTTCTTTATCATCAAAAATATGATTGCATTCTGTTCTTATTTTCATCTCCAAATTCTCCAATTAGTACTATTTAAATATTAATTTTGCAAAGATATAAAATAATGTTATATTTGCAACAATCCAAGAGATGGAATTGAAAGATTAGAACTATATAAATTTAGAATCGTACCATTTTGGATTTTAAGCTCCAAAAGGAGCTTTTTTTATTAAAGCGGGAAAAAATTACCGCTTTAATAAAAAAAAGCGGTAATTTTTTCCCAAAGCAAAGAAATGGATGCAAAACTTCAAAAGCTATTTGCCAAAAACAAGGGCTATCTAACACGAAAGCAATTGCCAGACAAATCAACATACAATCACCTACTGAAATTAGTGGATGAGGGTGTTATTGAACGTATAAAGTATGGAGTATATTTTTATGAAGAAGCCTCGCAAGATAGCATGATGATTGATGTTGAAAAAATAATCCCTGGAGGTGTGCTTTGTCTCTATTCGGCTTGGGCATACTATGAATTGACAGTCCAGATTCCGCAGTCATTTAACATCGCAATCGAGAAAAACAGAAAAATATCACTTCCTGACTATCCTCCCATCACACTATATTACTGGCAGCATGACTATTATGAGATGGGAATTGTTTCACAGACAATAAGTGGATATAAAGTACATATGTATGATTTGGAAAAGTCGGTTTGTGATGCTATAAAGTATCGAACAAAGATTGGTATGGAAACGACTTCTGAAATACTAAAAACATACTTGAATAGAAAAGACCGCAATCTCACAAGATTGATTGACTATGCAAAAAAAATGAGGGTAGCAAATATTCTGAAAACATATATGGAGATACAACTGTGAAAAAAGACATTGCAAAGTCAATAAGAGCAAAGCTTCTAAACATAGCTCGAAATGAGAATGTAAATTATCAGCAGCTTATTATTAGATATTTATATGAACGCTTACTGTATCGTCTATCTGTAAGCAAATTCAAGAATAAATTTTGTTTGAAAGGTGGAGCATTACTCTATGCTTTAGAAAAAGAATTTCCACGCCCCACATTGGATATTGATTTTCTAGGCATCAAAATTAAAAATGACATTGCTACAATTAAGAATGTATTCCGCGAGATACTTATCATTCCTTGTGAAGATGGAATACTGTTTGATATATCAACTATCGAAGCCGAAGAAATTAATGAAACTAATACATATCAAGGGATAAAGATTTCGTTTATGGCAAAACTAGACACTATCAAGCAACCGTTGAGAATGGATATTGGATTTGGAGACATAATTACCCCTTCTGCACAAAATTTAACTTATCCTGTATTAATGGACGAACTTCCCGCTCCAGAAATTCTTGCCTATTCTCTTGAATCGGTTGTTGCAGAAAAATTTCAGGCAATGATTGAGTTGTCAGAAGTCAATAGTCGCTATAAGGACTTTTACGATGTATACAAAATTCTTTCTACTCAGGAATTGGATAACACAACATTAAGTAAAGCTGTACAGGCTACATTCAACAACAGAGGAACTTCATATCAAAATACTCATCCTTTATTTACAGAATCTTTCAGGAATGATGAAAACAGAAACACACAATGGAAACGGTTTCTAAAAAAGATAAAACAAAACGAATATTTGTTTTTCGAAGATGTTATGATACTTATTATCTCAAAGCTACAACCTATTTATGAAACACTTAACAGCAATGTATAATACATTCATCAGAGGATTCAACCAACCTCACCAGATGAAACTCATAACCTACCTCCTTTTCATCACTTCATTGTCTTTGGCGTGTAATCAAAATAATTCCCCGTGGTAGTCGACAATGATAATGATATTTACTACGATGGTTTGTGCCTTTCTCCTAACAATAAGTACTTGCAAGTAAGTTCATATTATGAAACAAGAGATATAAATGATGAAAATCATTATTTTGCAAAGTTTTCCTGCGGATACATTTTAGATATAGAAAAAGGGGAGTTTGTTCAATCCCTAAACAGTATGGAAGTTGGAGGAGACTGGACGTATTGTAATCAGTATACAGTAAATGGAATTTTGCTATTTGATCCCCTATAAATCTATTCTCAAAAATAGTTCTTATACTGATTGAAACGCTATTATTCTATTTTTTATACAACCAAATCCAAAACACCCCAAGCAAAATAAGCAATACAGAACATATACCAGCTACTACCCGTGCTGTTTTCTTCCCAAAAAGATTGATCCAGCCGTCTAACTTGTCCAAACTGTAGGTAGAGCCGATTACATCTTTTTCGAATAGCCATTTCGACCCTTTAATAGTTGCAACCAACATAACAATTCCTAATACTATTAATATGTACCCAAAATGGGCGGGGTTTTCTTCAAAATATGTTTTTAGACGTTCCATTCTATTTTTATTGCTTTCAAAGATAAACATTCCTTTATAATTAGCACAAAAAAGTTTGTGTCAAATTTCATTTATTCATAAATCAATACTATTTCAGTATGCTGCAAATCGTGATTTCAAAATGCTGCATTTCACACTTTCGAAATGCTGCATTTTGATCTGACGAAATGCTGCATTTCATCAATGCGAAATGCTGCATTTTGAAATTACACCATAAAAACGGCCCTACAACGCGTATAACGGGTGGCAAACAACATATTTTTCCATTTTTCAGCACCACCAACAGGTATAAAAGAACTGAACAGAGATAGTAGATTTAGAAAGATTTTTTGTCATACAATAACTCTGTGTTCAGCACAAAACAAAGAACTCTGTTTCTCTGTGACTCCGTGTTTAATATTTCAGAATTGAGTTGAACCGTTGTATAGGGAGTATAGGGAGCTAGTTATATGTGTTAATTAACACAAGCGTTTTGCTCGAATTATTTCTTTTATTACCTTTGCAAAATTGAGCGCAATATACAGTCTTTATAAAATACAGGAACGCATGTTTTTTTAAAGCCTATTACATTAGTATATTCTCCAACATTTAATAAATAAGTAATGGAGGATAAATAATCTAAAATTCAATAGAATGAAATTTAGTGGTAAAGGTTTATCCCTATCAATAAGAATAGGGATCGGATGGCTTTTTTTAATTTGCGGGACTAATAAACTAGAGGCACAAGATAATCAACCACCAACACATAACCATTTGTTGGTAGAAGATAATCGGGTATGGACTCCTTATATTACTAATTCCCCTTCGTCGGTTGCACTAAAAACAAATATACTTTATGGTGCAACATTAACTCCTAATCTGGCTTTAGAAATCGGACTTGGAAAGAAAACCACACTCGAATTTGGGGGTGGATACAATTTCTATGAGCCCAGCAGTGGAAAACACTGGAAACACTGGCTGGTACAACCCGAATTTCGTTATTGGTTTTGCGAACGTTTCAATGGAACTTTTCTGGGAATACATGCATTGGGTGGCGAATACAACTTTGCTAAGATAAATCTGCCATTGGCTGTGTTCGATGATTTGAAAGACTACCGTTACGAGGGACATTACTATGGCGGAGGCATTTCAATAGGCTATCAATGGATACTAGGCAAGCGATGGAATTTCGAGGCATCGGTTGGTGCCGGCTATGTACGTGTGCATTACGATAAATACAGATGCACCAGCTGCGGAAGCGCCATCGACACAGGGACTAAGAATTACTGGGGGCCAACAAAAGCCACCATTTCACTTCTATTCTTTTTATAAGCTTAATTATGAAAAAAATCGACCTATTATTCTTGCTGTTTATCATAGCACTGAATGTTACAGCCCAACCGCTCGTTTCACCACCAAATATGTCATACTCATATCAGGTAAAAAGAGAAGGAGCATATCTTAATGTAGCTTTTGATATTGTGCTGAAAGATCGCATTGCCAGTCAAGAGATGATTATACTTACTCCACTGTTTATTAACAACCAAAACCAAACCCGGCACGAGCTGGCACCTGCAGTAATTGCAGGACCCAAACGCTACAAAGTTATTAAGCGTTTACAGGCTTATGATAATTTGGTGTTCGAACAAACACCACAAACCTTGATGAAAAGAAAAGGTTCGCAGCAAACCGTATCGCTTTCTTATACACTACCGTACGAAGAATGGATGCAAGGAGCCGATTTAGTGTTGGCCACCAACATAAGCGGATGCGCAAACTGCGGAGACACTCAAAACAACTACTTGGTAACCAAAAATATACTACCACCTCTTTTTGAACCAGCATATCTGGTATCTTATATTACACCCGAGGCAGAGGTTAAAGAACGTAGCGAAACATTTATTGCACGCATTAATTATGTGGTAGATCGTTATGAACTTTTACCCGACTTTAAGAACAATGCTACTGTACTTAGAGAGGTAGATGCTGTTATCAGGGAGCTGCGCAACGACCCCGATCTTACCATTACACGCCATACTGTAACCGGATACGCATCGCCCGAAGGACGCTTTGATAGCAACATAACACTTTCTAGAAACCGTGCAAAATCGTTCATAGATTACCTGCAACGTAAATATGGATGGGATACATCGCGAATAAGCCACGACGGTAAAGGCGAAGACTGGCCAGGGTTACGCAAATCGGTTGTAGAATCTCCCGATTTTCCATACCGCGATGAAGTGGTACAGATTATAGATCAGGTTTCGGATATCACCCGCCGTAAACGCTTGCTCGAATCACTCGATGGCGGACGAGCCTATAAAATGATGTTGAACGAACTGTATCCACCGCTTCGACGGAACGAATTCCAAGTATCGTACATTGCCCGTGCATTTAATGTTGACGAAGCTAGAGAGATTATTCGCAAACGCCCACAGTTGCTCAATCTCAACGAGATGTTTCTGGTGGCCAACAGTTATCCTAAAAACAGCAACGAATTTAAAGAGGTATTCGATATAGCAGTCAGGATGTTTCCTGATAATATAATAAGTAAAATCAATGCCGCAGCAATGGAAATAGAAACCAATTCCATTGAACGGGCCATTGAACGCCTGAAAGGAATTGATGCGCCCGAAGCATGGAACAATCTTGGAGTAGCCTATGCCCAAAGCGGCAATGTGGCTTTGGCTCGCCAGTATTTTCAGCGTGCCGCCGAAGCCGGAAGTGCCAACGCCACACACAACCTTAACCAACTGACGAAAAAAGAAGAGAACCAAAAGATTTACCAATGAAGAAAATAATACAAATATACCTGCTGTTTGCAGCAATCGTTCTTTCGGCCACTTCGTGCGTAAAGGACGGAGGTTCTCCATGTCCTAACTATCTAAAAATTGTATACAACTACAATATGGAATTTGTCGACCTGTTTCATCGCGAAGTTAGTTTCTTTAGCATTTTTATGTTCGATGCCCAAACAGGGGTATTAGTGCGCGAAGTAAAACAAACGCAACACCCTTTTCCGGAAAACTATACAATGCTTGTTCCCGAAGAGTGGTTTGATCAGAAATACGATATTGTAGTATGGGCAGGGCTTGATGATGGTTCATACAACTTCTCTGAGTTAACTCCGGGAATCTCGACCATTGATGATTTTCAGTTGAAAGTGAAAGATTACGAAAACCAATTGGTCGATCGAAATACAGAGCTGGAACCTCTTTGGCATGGAATGCTGCGAGATGTATTCTTCTCGGATCTGGAAGAAACAACGTATACAATATCTTTAAGAAAGGATACCCGAAAGTTCAGACTTGTATTACAAGTACTTGGCCAATCTACAACAGTTGATGTTAACGATCTGGACATTTCTATTCTATCGGCCGATGGATGGTACGATAACAACAACCAAGTACTTGACCAACCCAACCGTGAAATAACGTATCTTCCATACTACACAGCCAACGACCCCGAAGTGGGAGCTATTGCCGAGATGAACTCGCTACGATTAATGAACGACGAACGTACAAACAAATTACTAATAACCGACAAGAGCACCAATCGTGTGATTCTCGACATGCCACTCATATCGTATTTAAATGCACTCAGACTGCTGCAATACGAAAAAATGCCGCTTCAGGAATATCTTGACCGTGAGGATGAGTATTATATCCTTGTATTTTTACAAGCTAAAGAAGAAAGCTGGTTGGCTGTTCAAATTTCAATTAACGACTGGATAATCAGAACTCAAGATGTGAACTAATAGACTAATTGACTTTAATATTAACTTAAACTTAAACATTTTTTATGAGAACAAATCTATTTAAACAAATGGCCTGTTCAATAACTATTATTGCCGGGCTACTTCTAGCTTCTTGTTCGAACGAGAATCTAGGTATAGACGAAAACAATCCCGACGAAACACCAACTGAGAAAGGATATATTTCGATGTCTATTATTAACAGTGCCGTGGCAAACAACACAAGAGCCTATGGAGGTACAGTAACAGGAACCGCAGAAGAGGGTAAAGTAAACTCAGCTATGGTAGTATTGTATAACGCCGCTACCAATAAAGTGGCTTACCGGTTTATACTGGATTTAACCACAGAAGGA
Source organism: Bacteroides sp. 519 (assembly GCF_010500955.1). Lineage (GTDB taxonomy): Bacteria > Bacteroidota > Bacteroidia > Bacteroidales > Bacteroidaceae > Bacteroides. The sequence goes on along the minus strand of NZ_QVMJ01000001.1, from coordinate 496,399 downwards.
TTAGCCAGTAAAAAGGATATTTACGATATTACCGACTCAAAATATACCACCCAGCCCAAGGAGGTAGCGAGAAAGGATTATAAACTGGCTGTTTTTCTGAACTATCCCGAAACACTTGTAACTCTTACGGAACCCGGTAGCGCTTTGTCAGCACTTCAAAATCCGGTATCGATGTCTGTCGAAAGTTTGATAGGAACAAACAAAGATAACTTTCTGATGAGCAATTTTGCCGGTTTGATAAATATTAATAATGGAAACATAAAAATGACAAAAGAAGAAGCTATAGGAGCACCTGTACATTTGTATGTTGAACGTGCTGTTGCAAAAATACAAGTTCTTTTAGATAGTAATTTCAATACAAGTAACAGTACCAGTGGGCTTAGATGGCAAGTGGATGTTGTACGTAAGAAAACATACTGGATGAGAAAACAAACAAAAAGGCTTCAAGACGCTTCAGGGTCGGGTGCTCTTATTGATGAAGAAGTAGGGATCGATCATGCTATGCGTATATATATGTATGCCGAATCGCCCAATTATTCTCAAATAAGTGCAAGTTATTGGGATTATCAGACAAATGTTTTAGGTAAAGACTTAGGATATGGCAAGCCTAATCCGGCCGATCATTACACATACATTACTGATACGGCCAATGTTAACTTAATGGCAAAGAGTAAAAGCGGGTCTGGTGATATTACTTATGTACTCGAAAACACCATGGCACCCGAAGAGCAATGGGAAGATGTAACAACAAGCATTCTGGTTAGGGTTTATTATCAGCCGAAAGGTGGAACAGCTTTAGGTGGTCCCCTTGGTAAAGATGGAGGAACTTACTTTGTATACAAAAACAGGTATGTGTTTTCATGTGAAGAGATGGAGAAGATTTATTCGGGAACACATGAAGGCTGGGCTAATCTCGAAGCTAAAAATAGTGATATTAAAGGATTTCGGGATTATATTAGGAGCCCTGAAGTTAGTGAAATATTCGGAGGTGCAAATAAAGATTATGTAGATATTCCTGACAAATCAATACAAGAAGGCGACTTAATTTTCCGACTTAGTAACAATTTGCAATTTTATAGAATACCTATTCGTCACTTCTCCAATGCTCTGCAACCTGTACCAATGGGTTATGGTCGTTTTGGAGTTGTTCGTAACAATATGTATAAACTTACTATTAATGGGGTTAATGCATTGGGAGATCTGGAAATACCCCCTAAGGATAAAGTAGATGAAGGTGCTTTACTCTCTGTGAAATTTGAGATACTTCCTTGGATAACTCGTGACCAAGGTGTAATCTTATAAATTTAATTTAAAGTATCAATATTAACCACAGATTATCTGTTAATCTGTGGTTAAGTTTTTGATACTCTAGAGTTTTGATTTAATGAAAATTCACTACTATACTATATTTCTGATATTTATAACCGGATCACTGGTTTCCTGTATCAACGAATCTATAACATGCGATATCGATCCGGGCGGAAATAACGAGTCCAAAGGTATGCTTTCTTTAAAAATCAGGATACCATTAACCAAATCAAAGATACCTGCCCGAGATTATACAGAAATAAACAAAGATAGTTACAATGAAATTTTGATAAATGAAGTCAGGGTTGTGTTTTACAAAGAAACAGAAAAAAACACTATTGTTGAACATTTGTGGAATCCGGATATAAACTTAAGTATTGATAACACCACAGAAGAAATAGCTGTTACCGGAAACGATCTTCACAGTTGGAAAACCGAAGGCGAAAGTATACTGATTCAAACCATTGCGCACCCATTGCACATAGAACATTATTATATGCTTATTGCAGTAAACCCCAACAATGCAATTAAAGCAATAACAGCACTGGAACAGTCTGTAGATAAACTAGATATTCCATTTGACACATTTGATGATTCGGGAAGAAACTTTGCAAATATGTATACCGGTACCGGTTCAACCCACTTTCTGATGCTGAATCGGCAGGGACTGATCAAACTAACCAATACAAATTTTCACAAAACAAAAGAAGAGGCCGAAGAAACCCCGGTCGAAGTAAATGTAGAACGGACAGTGGCTAAAGTTACGGTAGGTTATGATATTTCCGAATTTTACGGGCGGTTTGTTATGTGGGCAAACGAAATCAGTTACCTAACAGCAACAGATATTAAATGGCACCTGAATGTAGTTAACAAAAAGAGTTACTGGCTAAGGCATTTAACAAACAAAGCTGGTGCTTTAGGTATGGAGAAACAAGGCGACACAGATTGGGAAAACTTTTATGCCGAAGATCCTAATTTTGCGGTGGCAAACACTACATATGCTGATTTCCGTTACCTTACTCCCGATGATTTTACATACACCAACGGAACAAATTATTCGCCCAGAAAACTATCGCCTCCTTCGTATCCCTCATTATCCGGGATTGATCTGGCATCGTATTGGTCGTGGGCAGAGGGTGATGGCCCCATGTACATCCCCGAAAACACCATGGAAGAAGATGCACAAACAGGCGATAAAACAACAACAGTTGTATTTGAAATAACATTGCGCAGAGACTGGAACAGCTCAGATGCAAACACTACAGGCACCCCACCAACAGTTGAACCTTTTTTTGTATTTAAAGGAGGAACCCAAGAAAGTGCAGAACATATACACAACAACGCCTATTACGAGAATGATGAGAGAAAATATTTCTATATCATTAGTCCACAAGATATGGCATTGTATGCATCGGGAACTGTAACCGATAATCAAATCAATCCTTATATCAAAGAAGGACTGTTTGATAAGATTGAGAAATTCAAAAAAGAGAATCCCAACTTCAACTTCTCGAACTGGAAAAACGAGACTGCCGCAAAAACCAATAACCTGATATTCTATAATAGTGCCAAATTGTACTATGAAGTACCCATCGAACATTTTTCGGTAGCCCAAGCCGGAGGAAAAGGCAAATATGGCCGTTTTGGAGTAGTGCGCAATAATTTGTATAACCTGAATATCAATAAAATAATGTCGCTGGGATCGTTAACAATACCAACACCCGGCACCGACCTTATCGAAACGCAGTAATCTTTTAAGATAGGTCCACACCATTTTATTTCGAAAAAGCTTATCACATCCGGGAATAATGTAGTAACTTTATATGTTATTATGTTGAAACGTAAAATCATTCATATCGACATGGATGCTTTTTATGCATCTGTTGAGCAACGTGACAATCCGGAATTACGAGGAAAACCAGTGGCAGTTGGGCATGCCGAAGAACGAGGTGTGGTTGCTGCTGCCAGCTACGAGGCACGTAAATACGGAGTGCGCTCTGCCATGTCTTCAATCAGGGCAAAGAAACTCTGCCCTAACCTGATCTTTGTACCCGGCAGAATGGGAACCTACAAAGAAATATCGCGCAGCATCCACAGTATTTTCCATGATTATACCGATATTATTGAACCACTTTCTTTGGATGAAGCTTTTTTGGATGTAACCGAAAACAAGAAAGGAATAGAACTAGCTGTTGATATTGCACGCGAAATAAAAACAAGAATCCGGCAGGAGCTCAATCTGGTTGCCTCGGCTGGAATATCGTATAATAAGTTCTTAGCTAAAATTGCTTCCGACCACCGTAAACCCAACGGACTTTGCACCATTCATCCTAATCAGGCTCTTGATTTCATTGCCCGTTTGCCCATTGAGTCTTTCTGGGGGGTAGGTCCGGTTACTGCTAAAAAAATGCATAGTCTGGGTATTCATAATGGTGAGTTATTACGTGCATGTTCGCCGGATATGCTAAACAGGCATTTTGGTAAAGCCGGAAAGTTATATTACGACTTCTCGCATGGCATTGACAACCGCCCAGTTGAAGCTGTACATATCAGAAAATCAATAGGGTGCGAACGAACGCTCGAAAAAGACATATCAAAACAATCGTCGGTAATAATTGAGTTATATCATGTTACCAAAGAATTGATTGCCCGATTAGAAAGGAACGAATTTACAGGCAACACATTAACGCTGAAAATTAAATTTCATGATTTTAATCAGATAACCCGCAGCATAACCCAAGCCCAGAAACTAACAAGTTTGGAAGTAGTTTTGCCTTTGGCCAAAAAACTTTTAAAAGAAGTAGATTTTGAGAATCATCCTATCCGGTTGATAGGGCTTTCGGTTTCGAATCCTATAGAAGAACAAAATGATAAAACCACTATCTGGGAGCAATTAAGCTTTGAGTTTAGTGATTGGTAGAAAAAACGAAAGGGGCTCAAAGCCCCTTTATTGATATATTGAATTTAATTTGTTTCAAAATTACTGCTTTACAAGCAGTTTTTGGAGTTTGCCATTTAATATCTGGCACATGGTTCCATTTCCCATTGCTTGATATCGCTTAATGCGATATTGAAGCATCATGATTTCATTTGACATCTTTTTCATAATAAATACCTTTTTATTTTCTCTTCACGCTTTGAAGAGGTTCATCATTAATTGTTATTCGTTTTAAATAACACTGCAAAGGTACGAAAAGTTCTCGGAAAATATGTTTTATAACATAAAAACATTACTTTTCCCTATTTATAGGTCTTTTAATAGAACTTTTTTATTATGAGTATTACAATAATGTTACAATAGTTTGCCGAACCCGCTGGGCAGTAGTAACATTGCGGGTATATTCATCGTACGAAGAAGTTCCCATATAAATATTAGGGTTATAATATTCCATTTCACTTTTAACTGCTTCACGAGCCGAAAAATGGAATTCTGTTGCTCCGGTTTCCTGTGCAATACGTTTTATATTGGTTTCATTGATTCCGCTTCCGGGAAGAATTATGGTTCTATCCCCTGCCCTATCAATGAGTTGTTTTAAAAGAGGAATACCTTGTTCGGCAGTGGGTTGCTGACCGGAAGTAAGAATACGGTTGCAGCCCAAATCTATTAATTGTTCCAGTGCTTGAAACGGTTCCCGGCATTGATCGAATGCACGATGAAAAGTAACGGATAATCCTTTCGAGGCTTGCATAAGCCGGTTTGTGAGAGGTATATCAATATTACCTTCGCGGGTAAGACAGCCAAAAACCACGCCATCTACTCCTGCTTCACGCGCCCAATGAATGTCTCGCTCCATTATCCTGATTTCTGTTTCTGAATAAAGGAAGTCTCCTCCGCGCGGACGGATAATTATATGAAGCTTTATATCAAGCAATTCTCTGGCAGTTAATACTTCGCCATACGAAGGAGTAGTTCCGCCTTCCGATATTCCGGCACATAATTCTACTCGCTGGGCTCCCCCACCCTGAGCAGCCAAACAGCTTTCTACTGAATTTGCACAAACTTCAAAAACCATTCTATTTATAATTTAGATATTAAAAAATGAACCGCAGAGTTTCGCAGATTAACGCAGAGTTAAATAATTAATACTCTGCGAAACTCGCGTAACTCTGCGGTTCAATTATAACTTTATTTAGCAAAACTAACCGAACGGGTTTCTCTGATTACAGTAATCTTCACCTGTCCCGGATAAGTCATTTCATCTTGTATTTTCTTAGCTATTTCTGTTGATAGATTTTCGGTTTGCTTATCATCTATCTTATCGGCACCTACAATTACGCGTAGTTCGCGTCCGGCCTGAATAGCATATGTTTTTGTTACCCCAGGATAACTCATTGCCAATTGTTCCAGATCGTTCAAGCGTTTAATATAGGCTTCAACAATTTCTCTACGAGCACCAGGACGTGCACCCGAAATGGCATCACACACCTGCACGATAGGAGCCAGTATACTGGTCATCTCTGTTTCATCGTGGTGAGCACCAATTGCATTGCAAATATCTGGTTTTTCTTTGTATTTCTCGGCTAGTTTCATTCCGAGCAATGCGTGTGGCAATTCGGGTTCCTCATCGGGCACCTTACCTATATCGTGTAACAAACCTGCTCTTTTTGCTTTCTTTGGATTCAATCCTAATTCGGATGCCATTACAGCACATAAGTTTGCTGTTTCACGAGCGTGTTGCAACAAGTTCTGACCGTATGACGAACGATATTTCATTTTACCAATGATACGGATTAACTCAGGATGCAACCCATGAATACCAAGGTCGATTGTTGTACGTTTACCTGTTTCAATAATTTCTTCTTCAACCTGCTTACGTACTTTAGCAACAACTTCTTCGATACGTGCCGGGTGAATACGACCATCGGTTACTAATTGGTGAAGTGCCAAACGGGCTATTTCACGGCGTACCGGATCGAATGCCGAAAGTACAATTGCTTCGGGAGTATCATCTACAACGATTTCTACTCCTGTAGCAGCTTCAAGTGCGCGGATATTTCTTCCCTCACGGCCGATAATACGACCTTTTATTTCGTCGGACTCAATATGGAATACAGTTACTGAGTTTTCGATGGCTGTTTCGGTTGCTACTCTTTGTATGGTTTGTACTACAATACGTTTTGCTTCTTTGTTGGCAGTCAGTTTGGCATCGTCCATAATATCATTGATGTACGAATGTGCCATCGACTTAGCTTCTTCTTTCAAAGATTCGACCAGCCTTTCTTTAGCATCTTCTGCCGATAAGCCCGATATTGTTTCCAGTTTTACTCTTTCCTGTTGTTGGAGTTTATCAAGTTCTTCTTTCTTCTTGTCTATAATCAGGAGTTGTGCTTCCAGATTTTCTTTTACCGCCTCAGCTTCAGCTTTTTTACGTTGAACATCTTCCTGGCGTTGGTTAATTACCAGCTCACGTTGTTTCAGCTTGTTTTCCGACTGCTGAATTTTTTGGTTACGTGCAGCTACTTCTTTTTCTAAATCGGCTTTCTTGTTCAGGAACTTCTCCTTTACTTCGAGCAATTTATTCTTTTTTATCACTTCTGCCTCAATCTCAGCTTCTTTTATTTTGCTGTTGTACTTGGATTTCAATACATATCTAAATAATATATATCCTAGAATTCCTCCTACAATGAAGCATACAATGGATGTTACTATTGTTACTGTCATTGTTATTAGTTGTTATTAAAGTTATATAAATAAAACGCACTACTTGATACTCTGATTTCAATCATGAGTACAACAAGCAGTGCGTAAAGTTTCTAATCTAAAAATAGAGTTACTCTCTCCTCAGATAATTTTCCAGTTCATCTGATAGTTCTTTCACCTTTTCTGTATAAAGCGATGTGTCATTTCTGTCTTCCAAACCAAAATACCTACGAGCAAATTCATAGGCCACCATGATGGACAATCTTCCAGTGTCTACCGATGGAAAACGTTCCTGGTACTGATTTAACATCGTCTCTACCTGCTTTGCAGCCTTCCGGGCCAGTTCTTCTTCTGAACGGTTTATCCACAAGGGATAATACTGGTCGGCTATACGCAGATTTATTTTTATCTTATCGTTATACATCCTTATTTTCCTGTTTATTCATTCAATAAAGCGATGCATTTATCGACTTCACGCACTAGTTTCGACAATCGCATTCTTGCGTCTTTAACATCTCCGCCATTAATGCTAATTGCCTGAGCTATCTTTAGGTTGGTATAGTCTGTTTCCAGTCGTTTCAAATCCTTCCTGACCAGGTTTGTTTCTTCTTTTTGTTGTTCAAGAAGTTTCTCCAAATCAGCATATTTTCGTTTTAATTCGTCGTGTTGACGCATTAATTGTCTTAGGCTGGATTCAAAATCGGCTAATAGTTTTTTTTCCTCTGCTTTCATTCTACACCAAAATTGTACACAAAAATACAATTAACCTTCAGATTACAAAAACTTTTTGCCGAAAATTGTTTTGAGTTATGAGTTATCCTCACTTCTTCCTTACTTTTTGTTTGCCAACTCTCAATCCGCTTGCTGGCCGTCCTTTGAATTTTGGTTTTGTTTTCCCGGTTGGTCTATCTTCTTGGGCTGCTGTTGCCTGTTTGGGTTTATCCGATTTCTTTGTAAATTTTGAAACGCTATTGGCTTTTCGATAATCTTTCTTTAAATCAGCTTTTTCGAGCGCTTTGTTAAAACGCTTATTGCTGTTAGGATCTCTCTTTGATGTTACTGTTTTTTCCGAGTTATCAAGCATATCAAACAATCCTTCCAATTCAGCCTCGGTTAAATCTCTCCAATTGCCTTGGCCAAGGTTTCCCAATTTGATATTCATTATCTGAATGCGTTCCAGTTTCAGTACTTCATAGTCAAAGTACTCACACATGCGTCTGATCTGCCTATTTAGTCCTTGGATAAGTGATATTTGAAACACATAAGGGTTTATTTCAACAATCTCGCACCGGCGTGTAACCCTATCCAGAATAGGAACTCCCTGAGCCATGCGGGTAAGAAATTCTTTGGTTATGGGTTTATTTACTTTTACCAGATAATCTTTTTTATGGTTGTTGCCTGCTCTTAATATCTTGTTTACAATATCACCATCGTTGGTTAACAATATTAAGCCTTGCGAATCTTTGTCTAAGCGGCCTATCGGAAATATTCGCTGCTCATGACTGATAAAATTGATTATATTATCTTTTTCCTGCGTATCTGTAGTGCTTACAACTCCCACTGGTTTATTGAAAGCGATATACACTGGTTCGATATTGTTTACTATAAGTTCACCGTCTACTTTCACTTTTTGCCTGGGAAGCACACGCATCCCTATAGTAGCCCGTTTACCATTTACAGTAACTCTTCCTTCTTCTATAAACCTGTCGGCATCACGGCGGGAACAAAATCCCGAACTGCTGATATATTTATTTAACCGGTATTCCATTATTTGTTTTATTAACTGATTGCAAAGGTAGCATTATTATTGTTACTTCTTTAATGTTTTAAATGATAGGATATGATAGGTCACCCCTGTTGCAATACAGAACAACAGTATCTGAACCCAAAACATTTTTACTACAAAGAAGATGCAATATAAAATTGTTATCCACAACAACGATACGGATACTATTTTAGCCCGTAGGGGTATTGCCTTATTCTCTCTGAAATTACGAATATATGGCCCAAGGTATTTATGGTTCAATAACCAATTATATAATTGAGGAGAACCTTGAAAATACAATGTTGCTGTAAGAAGTAAAAAAGGGGTTGTGGGAAGTAAAGGTACAAAAATACCGATAATACCTAACACTAACGATATTGACCCGAGAATTATATAGAGGATTTTCATGAAGAACAGTATCATTGCAACTTGCACGGGAGGAGGACCTATACGATCAAGTTAATTATTTTATTTGATATTATTCAAGATAATGCAGGTTGGCAAGGTTTTACCATGCTTGTGGCACTGTTATACCAAGGTGTTGGCAAACAGTGCCAATGAGGTGGCAAACTTTCATTTTTTCATTTTCAGATACTCAAAAGTATAATAAAACATCGCTTTCTGATATTTCGTTAGCTCTCTGCCTCCATTAAGCAACCTGTTGATATTCGATTTGTCAATATCAAGTAGTTTCACTAAGTCTTTTTGTTGAAGACCGAGTTCATCCATATCTTTAAGAATATCCTGAACATTATATGTTTTGAGCCGCTTTTTGATATATGCTACAGGATGTACATGAACACGAGTTCCTTCAGGCACTATATCGAAAACTTCTTTTGTTCGGGAGATAAGTTCTTTCGGTTCAAGATACCTCTCCATTACATTCTCGTTTTGCCAAACTTTGATTATAACTTCGTTTGAAGTATCATCAAAGTTCAACACTTCAAACTCAATGCGAGCATGTTGCCTATATAGCCTTTCGGAGGTAAATAGGCGATTTTTATTCTCCGGTGTTAAAAACGATAGCTTTTCAATTCCTTTCATAACGCTGTTTGTTTTTTATTTAATAATAAATGAATAATGGTGGGGCTTTCGCCCCACCTGAACTACAATCTTATTTCCCTAAAGTTGTTAAGGTCAAAGATTGCAAGCTGTTTGTTCTGTCTCCCAAATTCTATTGCTTCGTTTTCAGTATCAAATACTCTTGAACTGTCGTAGTAATAAAGATTGTTTTCGGCATCCAACCAGCCGCCAACTATCTGACTGTTTTCCAAGGCGTGTTTGACAACTTTTTCAAGCCCCTCTCTGTCGAAACAGTTTTGTGTCTCAATATAAGCACAAACATAACCTTTAGTAACCCACTCCAAAGTTGGAAGTTTAACAGTGAATCCACCCGGATTCTGCTTTGCAATCTCTAAAATTGCGTCAATCAAATTATTCATAGAACTCTGTCGTTTTTATCCTGCTGACCCCGCAGTTCTAATTCTACACTACAAAGATAGCGAAAAGTTTGCCATTGGCAAACCTTTCGCTATCTTTTTGAATAGAGATATTACGTATCTTCATTATACTCTATGAGCATCTTTATACGTTTCTACATACCAATTTTTCCTGTGTGTAATTTGGGAAGAGGTCTGACTCATCTAAGACAAAAGCCTGTAAATCATTAATTTACAGGCTTCTATCTTAGCACGGGAGGAGAGGTTCGAACTCCCGACACCTGGTTTTGGAGACCAGTGCTCTACCAACTGAGCTACTCCCGTGTTTGCGGCTGCAAAGGTAACAGATATTTTTAGATATACAAACTTTTAGCCGAATTATTCAGATTCAATAATGGAAGCTATCACTTCGCCAGGAATTCTTTCTCCCACTCTTCGACTTTAAAGCCTACCAACACAGTGTTATCGGTTATTACCAACGGACGTTTAACTAGTTTGCCATTGGTGGCCAATAATTCTATTTGTTCCTGCTCGCTCATATCTGCAAGTTTATCTTTTATTTTTTGTTCTTTATATATTAATCCGCTGGTATTAAAGAACCTTTTTATGGGCAAGCCACTCATAGGTATCCATTTTTTAAGTTCTTCTACGGTAGGATTATCGGCTACAATTGCTCGTGAGGCATACTCTATTTCATTGTCTTTAAGCCATTTTTCTGCTTTCTTGCATGTGCTGCAAACATTATAACATAAGAATAAAGGTTTCATATTATATCATTTTTAATTCATGGAACATACTTTGATAAACCTCTGCCTTTTTATCCAAAGCTAGTGGATAAGCTCTGGATGAAGAAGGCATACGGAATAATTTCATTGGTTTTCCTTCCAGTACAAAAGATGTAAACCCTCCAACCTTGGGTGCTGCAATATTCAGTTGGTCAAGTAACGTATCGGTAGCTTTTTGACCGGTGGTTACAATGGCTTCGCATCCTGGTATTTTAGTGAGTAGTTCTTTTATATTGGTTGGCCTCACTACTTCCAAAAATTTATCGGATGCATTATCTTGCAAGCGGCGAATTTCAGTAGCAGTATCGAATATACCTATCCCCTGGGTATTTAATAAGTTAATTATTTCTTCTTTGCAAAAGGTTTTTGCTTTCTCATTCAAAAACTTATTCTTGTTATTGAAAAAGATTAGCCCGAAAATCCGCCACATATCATTATTCCAGTTGGGATAATAAAAATCCATACTCCATCTTTTTCGCTGGGGCGGAAAGCTTCCCAACATTAATAACTTTGTGTTGAGAGGTAAAAAAGGTTCAAGCGGATGTTTTTCTATTGTTATTTCATTCATATATGTAGTTTACCCAAGTTACTGAACTCTTTGGTTATACTGAAATTAAAGTTTGGATATTCATAAATACGGAACCTAGGTTCTGTATTGCCCGACATATACTCCCATATTGTTACATAATCTTCGCTATCCTCTCCCATTGTTTCTAATTGCCGGAGGTAGGCTGCTATAGATTTATTTTCTACAATATACACATCGGATATATGATTAATTATAGGACTGTGGTTTCGGGTGCTGTCGTGTTCAAACTTCAATATCCGCTTTCCTTCATCTGTTATACCAACGGTGGTAAATGTCATACTTTTACCTATACCGGGAAGGTTTAATACATTTCTGTCGGTTGCCAGAAATGGCAGATGATGTTTCTTTGTGAACTTACGGATACGGTTTTCCACATCTTCTCCTTTGTCCATTTGGGCCGCTAACTCTTCCTGCTGTACATGTGTCATCTTACCGGCTATTTTTTCTTCCTTTTCTTCTTGAATAGAACGACTGTTGGGTGTAAATACTGCATAGTTCTCTCTGAAACCTTTAACCGAGAAGGTATAATAACACAACACACCTAAACTGTTTAGTACCTGACGAAGCCGTGTGGTATGTCCACGCCGGGAAGCAGCAACCGTATATACCAACTGATTGGTTATTATCCAACCGGCCGATAGTATTTTTTCGATAGCTTCGCGCGCTTGTGGAGTTACTTCTAAAGGACTTTGAAAATGTGTTTGAATAACAAACTGCTTCACACCAATCTCTGAGGCTTTTTGTTTGAACTCGCGCAAAATGGAAACCAGTTCATCATTAACACGCATAGGAAGATAGGCCAACAAACGAGAACCGAGTCGAACTCTTTGTAACTCTGCATATTTTTCGCCGGACCGCCGTTCCCAGTTTGCCCGCTGTTTACGCACTGCCATCTTATAAACTGCTTCAAGAATGCTTCTGAGAGTTTTATTCTGACTCATCAATGCGTCGCCACCTGTTATCAGGATATCGCGTAGCTGGGTATCCTCTTCAAAATAGGTCATCAGGCGCCGAAGTTTCTTGTCCCATGTTTCTTTAGGGGCAAGTGTATCCAGATCGAAGTTAAGACGTTCACTCTGAAAGTCGTACATACGCTGACAAGAAGCACATAACCCTCCGCAGGCTCTTCCCATAGTATCGGGGATGAGTATGGCTACTTCAGGGTAACGCCGATGAATGTTGTGCGCATTGGGCAACAACCATCCTGCGGCATTGGGTTTTCCGGCTTCTACAATATCCTCTTTTTCCCATGCACGAATATCTCCGTATGTATCAACCAGTTCCGTAGAATAGAGTATGTAACTACGAATGGTTTCATCGTTATAGCCCTCTTTTGTGGTATTGAGCAATGATAAATAATAAGGAGTTATAAAGAAAGGAATACCTTTTTTCTTTGCTTTTGCCAATACCTGCATTGTTGCTTCGGATAAAGAATTGTTTAGAAAACGATTCAACTCATTAGGACCTTTTATTGCCATAGAAAGATGAAAACGCGATTGATTCCACCACTGGTTAACCAGTTCGAATTTCTCTTCATAAGTCATCTCTTCCGAAAACTGATAACGTGTTTGAAGCACTTTGCGACTTTCTATTTTTGCTATCAGTAAAGAAATTATTCGCTTTTTATTTTCTTCGCGTATCTTAATAACTTCCTCATCCATGCCTGTAGACCATCTATCGGTGCGACTTTTTATTTTCTGCATGGTAGGTTTTAGTGGTTCGGCTTCTTCTAATCTTTTAAATTGAATAAATAAATCAACGAATAAGTCTGTATTTTTAAATTCTTTGGGCAGCTGATTAGTTAGAAATTTCCAAAGTGAATGAATGGTTTGAATTTGTATATTCTCACCTGTGGAAAGTTCAAAGACTTCACTCCCATCGTAAGATAAAAGATTTAGAAGTTGCCCACTCACCTCTCTTCCCGGATAATTTAAAATGTATTGTTTTAGTTGAGTCTTAAAACCGGCTTCGTCTACAGCTTCGGTAGCTAAGTCGAAAAGCACTGGCAATTTAGACTGATACATTTGTTTTAACTGCGAAAGGTTTAATGAAAGCAATTTCTTTTGTTTCATAAGCATTTTTAATAAGTTGTTAATGAATATAATTCCAGCCCTCCTTAACCAAGGGGAATCCATGCGGTCTTTGATTTAACCGCAGAGTACGCAGAGTTTCGCAGAGTTTAAGATTCAATGCTGCATAGAGATTAAAAACTCCGCGTTAATCCGCGAAACTCTGCGGTTAAAATAGTAGAACTTAAACATGATGTTTAAATATCGTATAAATATAACAAAAAAAGCTAGGGTTTTGCTTCCCAGCTTTTGATTATGTGATATTCTTTATGATTCTTTTTTCTTTTTTTATATTTTCTAATCCCGTACACACCGCACCGCAAACGCATTCTGCCATTCATGAATCCCTTTAATAACCCTGCTACCATACACTAACATATAATAGCTATACCCGCCACTGTACCCTGAGCCCGACCAAACATAGCCGAACTTACCCNGGCCATCTTTTAGTATACGAGGTAGTTGCTGTACCATTAACTTTACTTATAGCACCACCGGTTGCCACAATAACAGGATCATCGTAAAAAGCAGTTGGACATCGGTACTGGCACAATATTCATCTACCGATTTAAGAAACTGGACGCTGGAAACCCCATTCTCCCTTTCATAAACCCTTTAAACCCCCCTCCTCCCACACACAAAAATATAATACCTATCCCCGCCACTGTACCCTGAGCCCGACCAAACATAGCCGAACTTACCCACAGCATCGGCCACACCATTGTAATACTTACGGTAACCGCCGGCCGGAAAACGTAAGCCACTGGCCAACTCCTGCCCTGCCGGTACTTGGTAATACCCATAATGATTGCTTGCCGGCTTGCCAGAAGTTACAAGTGTACTGGTAAAGTCACCACCATAAGATACACCGGGCTGCTCGGCCAGCAGCCGGATGTATTCATGGATTGTAGGTAGCCGCCAATTGCCATCTACCCAGCCTTGTGCCGATATGTATTGGCAAATATCGCCTGTACCGGCACGGGCATCGAAGCCGGTAATATGGTCTATAGTGTCATTCACAAACGGAATATCTGCCCACTTATAATCGTAAACACCAGTTGGTGAATAAATAATATGCCCTTGTGGGTATTGCCCAGCGGTATAAGTGGCATCTGTTCCCGAAAGGGCTGCCGGACTGATAGCCACCAACGAACCCCATTGAAACAATACGCCTTGCGAACGGGCAGGGATAGCGACATTCCCGGCCGGAGTGGTGGCAAAGGTTAGCTTGGTTCCATCCCACACAATGTTGCTGTGGGCAAAGGAGGCAGAAACGGGGAAATCCTGCCCCAGTAGTTGGAGGGGCAGGAAGAGAAGAAAGAATAGTTTTAGTTTGTCCATGTGGATTCAAATTCAAAACGGATACGTTTTTTCATAATCGCAAATAACCTTTGGCCCATATATATTGAACTCGGTGCTCCATTCGGCCAATTTATAGTTTAATACCTTTACATGGGCTCCCAATCCGGCTTCCACACCCCAATCGGCATGGTAGTTTATGGTTAGTTCGTTGGGGTTATACGATATTTCGGCTCCCGCCAATGCACTTGTGTAGGCTCCTATTTTTGCATAGATGGATTCTATACTATAGATATCCAGTGCTAGTTTGGCATACAATCCTGCTTTGCCCGATACCTCTACGCCTGCGCTGGCTGTAAAGTCTCTGGTATTAAAATCCTGATTAAATTTCCTGATGGGTCGCCAGCCTTTGTTTCTTTCGAACACAACTCCGGTTTCGAAAGCCATATTGTAATTAAAACCATACTCGCACCGTGCTTGGGCCCGTGCGCCCAAACTTGCTTCAAAGTTGAGTTTGGGAGTTACCCCTACCGAGATGGGTATTGCCCCTATCCATATCAACGCCGAAATTCTGGGACCCTTCATTACATCTATATCCGTTTCAAACTTCTTGAACAAATCAGTTTCTACTTCCATCCATATAGGCATATCCAGTTCTATGCCACCACCCAGCTTGGCTTCAAATTTATTCAGTTTAAACCAGCCAATGTTAATTCCCAGATGGGTGTAGGCATATACCTTGCCTTGCACCCCAATACCCATGTTAAACCAATCGGGGGTGTGGGGCACTGTAAATTCTTTATCGAAAGGAAATTCCAGACGCAGGTCTAAACTGGCACTGAAACGAGTGGCACAATCGCGACCATCCATTATTTCTTTGGTGCCATCGGGGTATTCAATAATGTATTTGGTGGGGTGAACAATACCTTGACCATCAACAAAGCCTGCTGCCCGACTGCCTGCGCGGGTAGCTGTTTCTTCCGAGAAGAATGGCTCAGTACTCATTTCTACATCCAGATTCTTAAACATTTCTTCGATAGTGGCTTGTTCGGTTTCCATGTAGTATCTATCGCCACGGGGATCCACAAATCCTACTTTACGAATAAAAGGCACATCGTTGTTTGTAAGAATTATGTTGAGAATAGACTCCATGCCCACTTTGTGTTCAAGCCTTTCGTAAAACGATTTGCTTATACTTATAATTGTTGTATCGGCCGTTTCAATCCGCACATCGTTAGTTGATGCATACATGTCGGGGTGCCACACCAACACTTTGGTTTCGTTCACTTCGTAATTGAACAGGTTTTCTATACCTTCGTCAATTTCCTGACGGGGCTCGTCGATAATGGTATTTTTGCTACACCCACTAAGAATTAGTACGATAAAAAAGAGTATACTTGTTTGTTTCATTTTCATTGTTCTGCTGTTTTATAAATAGTTTTATAAATAGTTACATTTACTGTTTTCAACACCCCTTCTGTTAAAGGGTTTTCTGTGCGATAGATTCCTTGTGGATAGTTCATGTATTCTTCGGCATAGGATGCATCGAAGTAGTAAATAACTTCTTCGAGATCTTCAAAAAGCACTTCTCCATCTTTGTTGGTGATACCGGAGTGACAAGGATTCATTGTTTCGTACCAATCGTGGTAATTGTTGTATAAAAGCACTACGCCACCAACTACTTTTTCGCCCGATTCGTTTGTTACTATTAAACGCAAAGAGGGGGCTTTAGAAACATGTTCGTTCTTGGAACATGAAATAAAGAGGGTAGTTAGTAATGTGAGGAAAAGGAATGTGAGTTTGTTCATGTTGGTAAATAAATGTTCATAATTATTATTAATACGAATGTCATGATATTATTTTCTAAGTTGATTAAGTAATTATCAATTGCTGTTTGCTTTAGAGGTTGTGTAAAAAGTGTGATCATTCATTTTTTCAAGTTACAAATTGTAAGTAGCATAAGCCCGAAGGGCTTTAACTATGCATAACCCCGGGTGAGCGAAGCGTAACCCGGGGTAGGCTAACCCACTCAAAACAGCCCTGAAAGGGTTGAACTCCTTCGGAGCTCAGAAAATCAAGGGGAGTTATACCCCGGTTACGCTTTGCTCACCCGGGATTATGCACATATTACCCCTACCGGGGTAATTGCTTACAATTTGCAACAAAATCAAAGAGCAATTGGATTTTTTACACAACCTCTAAAGCAGACGGCAATTGATAGAACTTAACAGCCCTGCCGTATAGGAGGGTTAAGTTTTCTCTGCTCTGATAAGAGCATCCTTTCGATAACCCCGGACAAGCCTGCGCAGTCCGGGGTGGCGACACACCAAAATGAGTTCAACTCTGAAAGAGTTGTCCCTGAATAAAAAGGGAAACTCTGAAAGAGTTTTAATGCTTTTGATGTTTATCTACCCCGGACTACGCAGGCTTGTCCGGGGTTATCGAAAGGATGCTCTTTCAGAGCAGAGAACTTAACAACCTGCCCATATGAGGTTGTGTAAAAAGTAAATTGATAAATTTTGTTAGTTGCGTACCTTTGGCACGCTTGTACATAGGCCCATCATTAACCCGAAGCTAAAGCAACGGGCTACCAAGATTAACAACCGTTCCGGTTGAACCATGCGGCTTAACTTACAATCTGTAACTAAATCAAAGAACGATTAAACTCCGCGTTAATCCGCGAAACTCTGCGGTTAAAATAGTAGAACTTAATAGCCTGCCCAAAGCATAATTTACTGTATTTCCCTTACACAACGAGCACGGTAAGTAGCTGTTGACTTAGCACCGTAGTACGTATAACCCGAGTAAGTACCATCAAAACGCACATACCACGAGTTGGCAGCAGCATTCTCCGTTGCACTCCAATAATAGGCAGCTGCGAATGCTACACCGGTTAAATCTTCTAATGCAGGCCTAAAAATGTACATCAACATTAGTTCGCGCTGGGTAGGTAACCGCCATCCTCCACCATCGTGGTCTGAGTTTTTACAAGCATTAAAAGCTGTTACCCAATTCATGGTCAGGGTTCCGCCTATGCCAATTTCCTTTGCGGTGTTTATATCATTGGGAGCTACCTCTAATTTCTGAAAAACAGTGGCGTTTATACTACCGTTTTCACTGTTGTCTGCACCTAATTTAGTAGCACTGGGAGTGAATGACTCGTATTTGGCCGCATTGGTTATTGCACCTGCCGGCATGCCGGCAGATACTGTTAACTCAAGAATTACCCGATTGGAAGCGTCTTTATATACTTTTTGAGCTATTAGTTGAGCCGGCAGTAGTAAGCTGGCTAGTATTGCTGTTATTAAAATCTTTTTCATTTTATTTCTGTTTATAGTTTATTAGTTTTCAGTTTATTAAATTCAAAATAAGGGACAACTTCTTTTCCTACAATTATATAATCATTTAAACATACTTTTTTGAACCCCGGATAACTTACCCGGTTAGTAATTTGTCCGGAAAAACGCCCTGCTGTTCTGCGACGCAATCCATAACTGTTATAATGTTGAATTATACCCCAATAAGAATTAATTGAGTTACGAAATCTTGCAAGTTCATCCACTGTCAATAATCGACAATGAGAGAGTTTGTTCCAATCTATAATGCAATCGTAAAGTCGCCCCTTGGTTCGTTTACCTGTTAGCAATGCACCATTACGTATTTTCGCTCCCAGAAAAGTCACCCCTTTGCTATAATGTTGCATATAACGTTTCTTTGGATGCAATTCTAATTCCAATTTATTTTTAAGAAATTTCTCCACTTTATCAACAAGACTTTTTAAATATTCCTTATCCTCATGAATTACAATAAAATCATCCACATATCTGCCGTAGTAACAAATCCCCAACGCGTTTTTTACATAATGGTCAAGTGCATTTAGATAAAAATTCCCAAACCACTGGCTTGTCAAATTGCCAATAGGAAGGCCTTTAGACTCTGTAAAATTCAATTTCAATTGTTTATCTCTCGTACCAGGCATCGGTTTTCCATTTGTTCCAAACAAACTTTTATTTTTCGGTACTCCCTGCCACTGTTTAACACCTCCATTTATGTAACAGTCGGTTGTAGGGTCGTGTAACACTACCTGCTCTGTTAATTGTAGAACCATTTTTTTATCCTCTACCTCATGTTTTTCTATAAAATCTTTCAGCATTCGCCAAAGAATATCACGATCTATATTCATAAAGAATCCTGATATATCGCATTTAAGGATATAACAATCCTTTGTATAACTGTTAGAGCACCGGGCAATAAATTTTTTAATTCGGTTTATACCAAACAATGTACCTTTATTGGGACGACAAGCGTAACTATCGAAAATGAACTCCTTTTCAAAATGCGGCTTAAGCCTGTGCATTAGAAAGTAGTGTACTATACGATCACGAAAATTGGCAGCAAAGACCTCTCGCTTCACAGGATTATCTACTACAAAAGCGATAGCTGGACTAATTTTATACCTACCATTATTTATCTCCCGCCACAGTTCCAGCAGGTTTTCTTCCACATCAACCTCAAAGGCAAGCGCCGCAGACGTATAACGTTTATTGCTGCGGCACTCCAAATAGGCCTCCATTAACTTTTCAAATCCGATCATCTCATTTCTCATTTACATGTTATGCAAATTACCTAGCACACCTCACCGAACGGCTGTTCGTCTTATTGTTGTTGTTCGTGTTGCCATTACTAAAGTTCACGTTCCACGCGTTGTTGGCAGAGTTCTCCGTTGAACTCCAGTAGTTGGCCGAAGCGAATTTAATTACCCTTTTTACTCCATACCTCTGCTCAGACACATGAATTTTGGATAGTTGAACTATCGGGTAATCGGAATCAATCATAACATACTCCAGTATAGGCCTATGACCCAACACTGTTCTGGCATTATCATTTATTATCGTTAAGACAACCGGCTCCATCCACTAATTTGTTTACCTATTGTGTCCATTAAAAGAACTACCTCTGAAAATTGCTTAGGACTGATTAACCGTAAATCTTGGCAAAGCCTAATTTGCAGTTTAACCAATTCAAAATCATCTGCAAATTCTTGTAAATGCTCTTTCCTTCCCTCACCTTTATTAGCTCGGTAAATATGCCTCACCAACTGCATTGTATCATGTTTAATATCTTGCCCCAACGTATATTTATATTCTCGAGAAAATTCTTTTGTTAATTTAAACAACAACAAAATAAGACGATAGGTGTCCCGATAAACAGGTAGAGAATAGTATAAAGCCATACAGATTATTACTTATTATTCGCTGTTATGAAGCAGTTTTTATTCGTTTTTGTAAATATGCTATAAAATTCATGCATTCTATTGGTGTGTGGCACATCAGATTGAAATTTGCAATCTCATCAAAAACAGTTTTTTTTGCCTTTCCCACCAAACAGGTATGTTGTCTAACATCAGATAATAAACTTGCTTCATTGTATGGAATAAGAATACCTGAAATCACTAACGAATTTTCGGTATATTCCTCTATTGTTCCACTATGCTTCCTAACCATTTCAGTTATTTTATCTAACGCCCCGCTAGGAAAACCCGCATAAAACAGCCGTTTACCACAAGACTTCACTTCTTTAAGCATCAATAAATAGCCTAATGATTCGTGTAAAAAAGCTGCTGCTTGATTATATCCTCGATAAAACAACCCTTGCCGCAACAAGTAAAACTTACCTGTTGTATCCTGCAACTCTATAATTTTCTTTACTGTCATATTTTAAATATTTTCCTTTCGGGCGCAAGCCCGAAAGGGTTAAAGAGTTAAATTGTTAATTAAAGTTCCCTAGCACACCTCACCGAACGGCTGAGCGACTTACCGTTGCTGAGCGAGTTGCCAATACTAAAGCGCACGTACCACGCGTTGTTGGCAGAGCCCTCCGTAGAACTCCAGGAGTAGGCCGAAGCGAATTTATACGTATCAAAACTGTTATGTACCACCCACATAGACATAACCTGTTTCTGTGCAGGAAGGAACCAATTATAATTAACATCATCCACACCGCCTATACTAGCATAATTGGCATTTTTCTTAAAACAAAGGTTGGCAGCAGGATAACCTGTTGTACTCTTTGTATAAAGAGCATACGTATTACCTTTACCATTAGTAACATCAGTAACACCTGAAGCTGTACTAGGACCCCATGTTGCATTTCCCTCATCCGCATTCTGCACCGCAAGCCCTTTCTCGAACTGCCATACACCACCATTTTTTACCAAAGCACCTCCAAAGCGACCTACATACAAAGCTTCGACAGCGGTAATCTCAATTTCGTACGTAGAGGTTTCATCCTCATTGCTGGTAAAGACTATGGTCGCTTTTTTCCCAGTCTTCGATTTATCAGCGGTTTCTTCGGCCATAACTAATGTTATTGTGTTGCCACCTTCGCTTGTCAGGCCTATCAGTTCGTCGTCGTTTTGTAAGATCTCATACTTGTCTGTAATGGAGGTGAGTGTCCATTCAAAGTTGGCTTGCACGGTTAGTGTTTCCTCTTGCCCATTAAGCATATAGCCACCTTTTACATCTGTTACCAAATTGGGGCATAATTGCCGCAAAAGGATGCTGGTTTTTACATTATCATCTATAATAAATTCTACTTTGGATACTTTCTCCAAGAATGGATCATCCTTTAGCTCGGCAGCGGTAAGGGCAGCTGGCTGAATGGCGTAACTAATGGTACCTGTACCCTCGTTGCCACCTGTTATGGTGCCGGCGGTTGGGCCGCTTGCATCTGTTGGGAATGCAACATCATCGGCATCGGTGGTGATGGCAACAGTGAGATCGGCATCTTTGGGCGACCAGTTTACGGTTAATGTTTGTTCACCGGGGTCAACACCGGCCGGAGATATAAATACCAGTTCGGTAATCTCCTGGTTGTTGGCATCTACTGTGCGAACACCGGGGGCAGCAGCTTGGGTAAACAGTGTTTCTTGTAATGTAACGCCTTTATAGAGTACCCATAGTTTCCGGTCGATGGGCTCCCAGGTGGTGTTGGCCGGAATGGTTACTTCCAAGGTGTAATCGGCAGTGGCTTCCGAAGCGGGTTCGGTCATAGAGGCTTCTACACCTTCAATATCGGTACAGAATTTCCAGCCCATGTTGGTGTTGGCTTTGGCTTGTACTTTGCCGCCGGTGTAGGGAATATTCAACAATTCGTCACTATTCATATTGATGTATTCAATAAAGGTAAAGATGGCAGGCTTTTTGGGCACCAGATCTTGCGTAACGGTTAGTTTGGCTTCCAAGCGTCCGGCTTTGATGTAAATGTATCCGGTTCGGGGTGCGGTTTCGTTTTCGGTAACGCTGATGGTTAGTACGGTTGCGGTTTCGCTGGTACCGCCTGTTGTTATGTCGGTCGATAGCCAGTCGGCATCTGTACCGTCGCTGTTAACGATTTTGGTTACCTCAAAGCCGGCTGGTACGTTGGTTTTTACGGTAACGGTTTGGCTATCGGCATCTCTGGGGAATTGAAACATCATTTCGGGCCGGATGGAGAGGTAGTGTTGTCCGTCGAAGATTACATCGCCGGCTTCTCCGTCTTCCCAGGGGATTACTCCTGCTTCCATGTTAACGGGGGCCGATACCAAGGCAACATCCGGATCATCGTAGCCTGCTCCTTGCACATCGGTGATGTTAAAGTTGTAACTATGGTTCCTTAAGACCGACATCCAGGTGCTGCCTTTTATAAAGTCTAGCCGGTAGTAGCTAGTGGCTCCGTTGTTGTAGCTGCCGCCAACTACAATGCAGGGATTGTTTACCCAACCATCTTCGCCATAAGGTTTTACATGGGCGTTTTCGAAAACATAGATTTTATCGTTACAGGTTTTATCATCGGTTATATAGTCTCCATTGTAAAGATGGGCGGTATTTTGTTTGCCGGGCGTAGTGGGGATGGTAGGTATACCGTTTCCAAAATCGTCTTCATTGTACAGTACTACGCCTTTTTGGTTGTAGTTATAAAAGTACACTTCTTCGAGTTTAAATACGCTGGTTACGTTGGTTTCGCCTTCTTTATCAACCAGGTTTACGTTAACCCGGGCCAGCATGCGGCGTACGGGTATGTTTACCTCGGTGGTGGTACTGCTCAGGGTTGTTTCTATTTCGCCATACATGGGTATGCGCCGGGTGGCTATGTTCCAGGGATTTTCTTCTGTTATGGCTGGTATCAATGCTTCCAGAGCGGTACGGGTCATGCCGGTTTCAATATCGGCAATGGTGCCGGTGTTGGCTACTACCATCAGGGTGTAGGTTGCTCCGTCTAAGGGTAGTTTGGCAGTAAACGGACAGGTGTTTTTGTTGGTTCCTGTCGCGGCATCGGGTGTGGGGTATGCAAACTTCACCAGTTTGTCGTCGCTGTCGAAGGCAAAGAGGTAGAGGTTGTCTATCTGGTTTTCGATAACCGATCCCGTGGTTGCTCTGGTATTTGTTTTTACTACCAAAGGGGGTGGAAGTTCAATAACAAACTTTACATCACTCAGCTGGGGTGTATCCGGCTGGGGATCTTTTGTTTCGTTTACACAAGAGGTGCAAAGCAACACGCCCGTAACAAGGACGGGAAGTGTTCTACAAAGTTTCTCAATTATTTTCATATTGGTTAATGTTTTTGTTTTTATTTTTAGAACACAGAGGCACAGAGGCACAGAGTTTTATTTTTACACAATATGGAGGCCAACGGCCTCTGTACAATAGCGTAGGGCAAAGCCCTACGTTGGTGAATTAAATTGCATTGTGACCCCAACGGGGTCAACGCAATGTATTTAAGGTTGACCCCGTTGGGGTCAGTGTGATGCTATACCGGGTACGTAGGGCTCTGCCCTACGCTACTGCGCAGAGGCCGTTGGCCTCCCTTGTTTTATTGCAATTCATGATTCATATTTTGTTCTTCCCACGCCGACACAGAGGCTAATACATTCACTGCCCCGCGATCTACACTTACCTGATAGGTTATCCATTTACCTATGGGCCAACTGTGTTCGTTGATATCGGCCAATGCGATTGTACGGGTTTCGGCTATTTCGCCAACGGTTAAATCGATCAGTAATGTTACGTTGGCCAGTTCGGCGTTGGAGTGTGGAAACAGGAACAGGTTGCTTGTACCGTCGGTGGCATGGGTTTCGCCGTCGCACGTTAGTTCCTGGTAGGTGGTGGTGAGTGTGGTTTGGTGACTCTCGGGGAAGGTGATATTAAAATCGCGGGTGCCGGTGGCGGTGGTCCAACTGTAGGGAGTGCCCATTTGTAGGGTTCCGCTACGGGTTTGAATGGCGCCACGGATGGTGATTTTGGTTATCTTCACCTCATCGTCGGCCAGGGTTTCGTTCTTTCTGGCTTCGAATGATATACGCGAAAGCACGTGCTCGAAGTTCAGCGGCACGCGTTCGTTGTAATAATAATTGGGGTTCTGGGCAAACATCAGGTCTACCTGATCGCCGGCACCGGGCGGAATGGTATAGTTGGATACGGCACAGGTGCCCGACCCTAACTGGTTGGCCAACAGGGTGGCCGATGCGGCCGGGGCCAATGCAAAGAAACGTATCTCGTTTTTGTTTGCTGTGCCGCGTTGGGCTGCCCAGCTTTCATTAAAAGTTACATCGCCTACTGCATTAATGGTGGCAGTGGAGCCGTTAAAGCAATCATCGGCAGTGGCATCGCGGTACTCGCCGTACACCTGAAAGGTACCAATGTAGTTTATCCCTGTATGTGCAGCCGCACGGGAATAATTGGGATGGTTAGCTACAGAAACCCCGAATTCTATTTGACCGGGAAGCTCGTCGTGATTGTTGGATTGGCACGACAAGAACAATATGGCTACAATTGTGTATATTGGTTTCATTTTATTTTTGTTTTTTTAGAACACAGAGGCACAGAGGCACAGAGTTTTTATTTTTACACAATATGGAGGCCAACGGCCTCTGTGCAATAGCGTAGGGCAAAGCCCTACGTTGGCGAATTAAATTGCAGTGTGACCCCAACGGGGTCAACGCAATGTATTTAAGGTTGACCCCGTTGGGGTCAGTGTGATGCTATACCGGATACGTAGGGCTCTGCCCTACGCTACTGCACAGAGGCCGTTGGCCTCCTTTGCTTTTTTTAACCGCAGAGTACGCAGAGTTTCGCAGAGTTCAAGATTCAATGCTGCATAGAAATTAAAAACTCCGCGTTAATCCGCGAAACTGCGGTTAAAATAGTAACTAAATCCGTGTTTTAAAATCCGCGTCATCCGCGCAATCCGTGTCTAATAACCCTCATTGAATCTCTATTTTAACCGGATCTCCCCACGGGGTTACCGTAATAATAAATCTTATCTCGTCGCTCACCGTACCCGACAGTTGCAGGAAGGTATTGCGGGGCAGTGTATAGTTGCTTTCGGGTGCCACTCCTATCACCGAGGTACGATACAGGTTATTGCTGAATTTCATACCCAGTACCACACCTTTGGCTATATCGGTGATGTTGTTGAAATAGCTTTCAGGGAGGATGAGTCGTTCGGAAGTTACTTTATACACACCCTCCTCTTCGGTTACCACATCGGTGATAACGCGTGAGGAGGCAGTGTACTTTTCGTCTTTATTGCTTTGGGGCAATAGGTACACCTTGTCGGGCAGGTTGGTGACGTACATTTCTTTAAATGTTTCGCTCTGCCCCTCGGTTAGTGTAAATGTAACCGATAGTTTGGCGGCTATGCGTTCCATAGCGATGGTCCATACACCTGTTTGCATCTCTGTTTTACCGGGTAACAATAATTTGCCGCCTTGGTATACACATACGCCTTTTACAACATGTACCATGGGGATGTCTTTGTCGTTACCAAAGGCGGTGGCGTTGAAATACACCTCTTCCAGGTTGCTGTATGCATCGCCAAGGGGCAGGGTGGCTATGTTGGTAGTGCAACCGGTGTGGTTGGCTACGAATACAAAGTCGTACTGCCCGGTTTTCATATCTATGCGCTGGGTGTTTGCGGGCGATTGTAAAACGGGTTCAACGTTAAAAGCCAGTTCGCCGGTTGCTGAGTTGTAAATTAATACCTGTAACGAAGATATGGCATTGTCTTCGGCACTGCCGGCGGCCCGGGTAGCTATCTGTATACCTACCGGTTGTTCTTCCGTATGGTTAGTAGCTTCTTCCCGGCACGAAGCAAACAAACCAAACAAGAATAGTGGCAATATTATTGCCTTCATTTTCTTTATCATCATCTCTCTTATCTTTATTATGTCTATCAATGAATCCCCTACGGGGATTTGTTGTTGTATGTTTTGCTTTTTCTATTGATATGAATGCCCTAACGGGCAACTGAATAGACTGCATTTATTGCCCGTTAGGGCTGTTAGGGACAGGACTGTTAAGCTCTATCAATTGCTGTCTGCTTTAGCTGACTGTGTGAAAACATCCTCCCCCTACCCCCTCCAAAGGGGGATACCCTGCGGATACATTGTATAGCGCAGCTATCCTCCTTTGGAGGAGGTGCCCAAAGGGCGGAGGAGGACGTTTTCACACAGTCTCTTTAGCTGACGGTTGTTAGAAAGATTTCTCTCTTGGCTTTAGCCAAAGTTGATTTAATTTGGCTAAAGCCCAAATTGTTATACCTTTTAAACCGTCAGCTAAAGCAGACGGCAATTGATAATTCTATTGATATGAATGCCCTAACGGGCAACTGAATAGACTGCATTTATTGCCCGTTAGGGCATTCATATCAATAGAAAAAGCATCGTGATACAACCTCTTAATCCCCGTCAGGGGATTCATATCAATCAATGCACTATATAAACTAATTACAAACATCTTCTTTATCTCCTTTATAACCTTTATCTCCTTTATAACCTCTATTATCTTTATACCCTTTATAACCTTTATTATCTCTATAACCTTTATCCCCTTTATCTCCTTTATCCCCTTTACCCCAACTCACTAGGCTGAGAAATTATCATCCAATCATTCACCCATACGGTTGCATTTAAATTTACATCAAACGATAATTTGATGGTAAATTCAAATGTCTCTTCAAAATCCAATATCTGTTCGTTTGTTTGGTATGCTTTCACAATCATCTCTATTAAATTGTTTGCATAAATGGTTGTTCCGGTTGTTTGATTACCAAAAGTGAAGGAAGGAGTACGGTTGGCTGCCAAACGCAACACCTTCATAGAGGTAGCCAACTCGTTGTTGGCATTAAATTGCGCTGTGCGTATATAATTAAATGGGTCTGTGTTGGCAAGCAATGTGTTTTCAAAGTTATAATGCGAGTTGTTGTCGCCAACAGTAAATGTATAGTTATCGGTGGTGACAGGCAATCCTTCTGTTACAAAGTTTAACCGATAAGTATTAGGGGTAATGGGGATTACAAACTCATGGTTTTTATTGGCTTCTATCTTTGCCCCGCGCAACAGGCCGTGATACAAGTTGGGTATATCGGTGGTTACATCACCTCCTTCGTCGCCCCGGTTCAGGTATACGTACAGGTCGGCCAGCTTCAGGTTTTCTTGCTGGGCTTCGGGCAGTGTGTGCGATACCTGATAACTATCGCCCAGGTTGGTCCAGATTACAAATTGATACTCACCGGGAGATAAGTTGAGCGAAAATTCATAGCTCGCATCATCGGTATGGATTTCTTCGCTATGGGTTTGAATCATATTGTCTTCTTCATCAAATATGTACAGGTGTACATTGTCAATGCCATACGGGTTGGTAAAGCGGGTTATGGCTACATCAATGTCCAGTTTCACCAGAAGTCGCACGTTGTCATCAAGTGCCGAACAGCTTGAATCGTCTCTTATACAGGAGTTGAGTGTTAGAAATACCCCGCAAAGAATGGACATTATTGTTAGTTGTTTTACTTTTTTCATTGCATACTTTTGGTTTTTGGAATTGAATTAAAACACAGAGGCACAGAAACACGGAGCTTTTCCTTGTGCTGAACACGGAGGCTTCGCTTTTGTGCAATAACTCTGTGTTCAGCACAAAACAAAGAACTCTGTTTCTCTGTGACTCTGTGTTCAAAATTTCAGAGGGAAAAAGGAGGTAAAGCGAGGTAGTATTCTTTTTTAACCGCAGAGTACGCAGAGTTTCACAGAGTTTTAAGATTCAATGCTGCATAGAAATTAAAAACTCTGCGTTAATCCGCGAAACTCTGCGGTTAAAATATTAGAACTTAACAATACCATGTGGCATCGCCTCCTCTACCTCCACTTCAATTATTCCAGTTCAACATCAGGTATCACTATCACATTCCAAGGAACGATGTTGATATTTACCATCAATTCTGTCGACAGTTCAACTACTGGTTTTGTTGGGTTTTCGGGTACTGTAGGTTCACCGTTTTCGTCGCCCGGTTCGCCAAGACCAGTAAATTTGGTTACTGTTAGGTTATAGTACTGGTTGCGGGCAAATTCGTACGTTGTACCAGCGCCCAGGTATACCGGGTAGTAGCAGTTACCACCTTTGTAAAACACAGGAGCAGCAGTTTCATTGTCGGCAGCATACTCTTCGGCAGCGGTTTCGTCGGCAAAGAAGAAACGTCCTGCTGCTGTTTCAATTACATAGAAATCGTCACCACCACTCCAGGCTGTTTCGGTTTTGTACTCCTCACCAGCTTTTTCTGTTACGAATTCCGGAGTAAACTTAGCCGTAAAAACAGCATAGGTAACTTCCTGACGTTGAAGATTTAAGCCAGCATGCTCTAATCCAAAGATCGAAGTTCTGGCTGCAGCATTCAATGCAAGTGTAGGCACATTCAAGGCCTTGAAGGTAGAGAGCGCAGGGTAACCCGAGTGAGCAATGTTGGTAACCAGTTTGCCGTTTCCGTCTCTTTGTGTAATACGGAACATCGATTCCTTACCGGCTTGTGCCAGCTGATAGCTAAGGTCACCAAAACTTCCTTCGGCCACATCGTTAGCAAGGTCGGAGGCCACATTGGCTGTCATTTTTGCAATCAAACGTTCCACATCAACCTTCACAAGGTTGGTTGTTCCCCAGCTGGCGTCGTCTTCTGTTACCAACGATGGAGTAACCTGTACAGCGGTGCTGAACATAGCGTATCCTGCGCTTGCACTGGTTAAAGCAGCTACAGTGGTGGCAAACTCAGTGTCCAAATCGTCTTCTTTTGTAACATTCGTTGCAAAAGCATCGGGCAGGTTAACGCCTACGTACACATGTTTTACACCGGTAGTGGTTGCAATTTTCGATTTGGTAATCAGTTCGTAAGCATTTTTTTCGCCGGTAATGGCTTTGAAATCTTTCGAAATGTCACGATCGGCAAAAACATTCTTAGTACCGTCTTCATTAAAGATGAATACTTTTACCGATTTCACCACTAATTCTTCGGCAGTTGCACTGCCATCATCGGCTCTGGCGGCACCACTGCTTGGAAAAGCTAGCTTTAGCCCAACTCTGGTTTCTTCACTTGTGTTAACTGGTAGTGTTTCATCGTTTTCTGAACACGATGCAAACATCATGGTTGCTGCCATGGCAGCGAAAAGAATTTTCTTCATTTTCATTTTGTTTATAATTAATAATATGGGTTTCCCCGTTAATTCTTTTTTATTAGACACGGATTCTGTAAAAAGTATCTTGATAAATTTTGTTAGTTACAAATTGCAATTAGCATAAGCCCGAAGGGCTTTAACTATGCATAACCCCGGGTGAGCAAAGCGTAACCCGGGGTAGGCTAAACCCCACTCAAAACAGCCCTGAAAGGGTTGAACTCCTTCGGAGCTCAGAAAATCAGGGGGAGTTATACCCCGGGTTACGCTTTGCTCACCCGGGGTTATGCACATATTACCCCTGCCGGGGTAATTGCTTACTATTCGTAACTAAATCAAAGAACACTTAGACTTTTGACACACCATTCTTGAATATTTACGCTCCCGCCCGAACGCCAAGGTTCCAATTGGGTTCTCTAAATAAAAGGCGCTCGGTGGGGGCGTTTTTGGTGCCACTGCTCACGCAGGAATCAACCAATAACAAAAAAATGAATGAATATTTATATTTACAATTAGACGATTTACGATTGAACGATGCCGCAGGGATTCCCCGCCCTTGAGGGGCGGGGTGGCCTTCAGGCCGGGGCGGGGAGTAAACCCCATCCGCAGGGAGGTTTCCTTCCTCTTGTCATCCCCCCTCTCCGCCCCTTGGGCACCTCTCCCCTCTAGGGAGAGGAATTGCCATGCGGATTCTTTGTTGTATAGTAAATTCATCTAATTCTTAATTCTTAATTCCTAATTCTTAATTTCTAACTTCTCCGCTTCTTGCAAATTATGCACAGCCTCCCCTACCCCTGCTGCACTGGCTTGATTCAACAGTTCGGTTGCTTTATCCAGTTCGCCGCGCATCATATATATTATACCCATGTTGTTCCAGGCGGCTGGTAGTGCGGGTGCTTTTTCTAACAAGCGGAGGGCGGTTGATAGTTCGTTATTCTCGATAAACAGGGCGGCGGCGTTGTTCAGGGCTACCGGATCGCTGTCGTAATATTTAGGTATTACTTCGGTGATTATCTGTTTGTACTCTTTACTATCCTTTCCATACTCCATGGCTACGCGGTAGAGTTCGGCTTGTGATAGGTTTTCGGGGTTGCTGTTTGTCAACATACGGGCTTCGGCGGTGCTGTAGTTACGCACGGCGTAGTTTATTTGGTATTCTACACGGCGCAACTCCGGGAAGATATCTTTTAACAACCTACTGTATACGGGCAGGGTTTTCAAGCGGGCTTCTTTGCGGTCGTAATCGTCGGTTCCGTCAATTATATTTAATATTAGTTCTTTGCGGGGAAGGTCGCTGCCATCTACTGCTGCACGTAGTCCGTCCCAGTCTTCGGCTACCGAACGGACGGTGAAAATTTTATCCGATAGCATGTAACGATTACGGATATATTCTTTCAAAGCTACCGACCGCTCGTGAGCCAGCTTTTCGTTGCTGGCATACTTGCCCTCGGGCGAGGCATAGCCTTCGATAAACAGTTCGGTTATCTGGCTATCCATATCGCTCATCACATCGAGTAAAGCATCGTTTATTTTACCTAACTCAATTGGGTTGCGACGGTAATCGGGAAGTATGGCCGAACGGCCCGACTGAAAATCGAGAAAGGCACTTCCCTGGCGGTTGCGGGTTTTAAACTCCTCGGCAGGGGTTACCAAAGCCACCAACGGCTGAGGAACATAGGGCTCGCGAGGGGTTAACTGCACTTGGTCTTTTAGCTTGTATGTATACATATTTACTTGTCCACGACAACCCACTGCTTCCTGACGAATGTAGAGACTACCTTCGTACATCCACGATTCGAGAGGAAGCATCAGGGTGTAAAAAAACTGGTCGTTATTGTATTTATTAGTATTAGTTAACAGGTAAGGGTTTTCGTAACCGGCCATCCACTTTGCACCGGCCATCTCAAACCAACGGCGGTTGCCTTTTGAACGGGCTTTGCCGTTTAGCAATACGTAAGGCAGTTCGAATATCTTGGTATCTTGCCGTATCTCGGGGATAAGCAAAATACTTTGGTAAGTGGGTACGGCATTCGCTTCTATTTGTATATTCAGGCGAACCAACAGACTGTCGTTTACTTCGCTGAAATCTAAGGCCTCAACCAGAACAGAACCGCGGTACTGCTGGGCAACAGCGCTGCCGCAAGGTATCAGGGTTAGCATGGATAGTAAAGCTATAAAATAGCGGCTGAGGGTAATATTGTATTCTTTCATTATTCAATTATTTCAATTTGTTATATATAAAGGCCAACGGCCTTTGCTCAATAGCGTAGGGCAAAGCCCTACGTAAATAATGGGCGGGCGTTGACCCCGTTGGGGTCATAATCATATAAATTAAACTCTTTTTCATTTTCTTTCTTTTTTTATTTTTGAAACGCGGATTAACGCAGATTAACGCAGATTATTTAAGTAGAGACTTCATTTAATCATATAAACCAAGTATTTAAATAGAGATTAATCTGCGTTAATCCGCGTTAATCTGCGTTTCAAAAAAATCAATAACTTCATTTAATCATATAAACCAAGTATT
>NZ_QVMJ01000001.1:0-464445 GCF_010500955.1 Bacteroides sp. 519 | reverse complement strand
AACTTCATTTAATCATATAAACCAAGTATTTAAATAGAGATTAATCTGCGTTAATCCGCGTTAATCTGCGTTTCAAAAAAATCAATAACTTCATTTAATCATATAAACCAAGCTCAATCCAATTTTTGTTGGCCCTACATAATGCCTGTTGCTGCTTTTTACCAGTCTACCACATTTGGGGTATTCATATTTATCGTAATCCAGGTATGCATACCCCAAACCAACGGTAAACTCTAGCGACCATCGGGCGGCCAGTATGCGGTGATAGCCCCACGAAATTCCTCCACCGGCTAAGTAGCCATCGTAACGGTGCTCTTTGGTGGCTTTAAAGAGGTTGATGTTTCCTACATTGTACTCCCCGTAATGCCCATGAAGGCCAATGAAGTGCCCTTGAAAGGGACCATAAAACCAGTGGCGCAGTTCGGGTTGAACAAACAGGTGTTTCCACTGGGTGTTATTGGCAAACACTAAAGGGTTGTAGGTTACAGGCAGGCAGAGAGTATGCCGTTGGCTCAGTCTGAATTCGGATTCGAGGTTGAAACTTGCAGTTATGTTGCACAATAAATTACTCTTTATTGCAAAATAGGGAGAATTATTGTACAACCGATAACTGTTTAAAACCTCCTGAGCACGGCAGTTACTCTGAGCTGCCTGCGTAAAAACAAGGATGAATATGAATAAGATTCGAGTCATGAGATTATTTGCAATTACAATTTACTATTTGTCATTGAGATGAGAAGATTTTACATCGGGCAACCAATGACTGTACAAAGAATTAAACTGGGAAAGCGTACGGGGAAAATTCGATTTCAAACTCCGGGGGATACGCATAGCATCAATTACACGACGCATACAAAGAAGAATGTCCAACAAAGCTTCATCGTCAAGATTATTCTTGATTAAACTACGTAAATAACTACGTATACGAATCAGATCCAAATAAGCAGGACTGCTTAAATTAGATTTACTATGAAAAGGGTTGCCTGCATTCAAACACAACTCATCGGCCTTGTGAAGCAGATAAATTACATAAAGAGTTCTTTTGTTAAGCATCGCGTCTATTAATTCGTTAGTCGTTAGTTGTCCCTCTCTAGGTAGGAGAGAGACAGGTAAGTTGTTAAACAACGAAGTGAAACATAGAAAACGATGCCTTTTTGTTAGCATTTGATACTAAACGGCATTTATTGTTGGCTCAAGAGGAGGGATAAAAAGGAAAAAAACTCATGGGTAAGGGAAACTATGAAAAGAAGGAAAAGAAAAGAAGGCCAAAGAGTTAATAACTATTAAATAACGAGATAAAAGAAAGTTTTATTTGTATCATCTTTTGAAAACAAAACACAATAGGCTTACTATAATAATAAGCTGGGGGTATGATCTTATTACCAAAGTGATATTTGCAAAAAATAAAGAGTTTAAGGAGAATTCTTGGAGGTTTCAATGAAATCGCTTACATTTGCAACGAAATCAATGTCTCTCTCCTACCTAGAGAGGGACAAATAAAATGTAATCAATATTAACCGTTAGGTTCTACGTGTTGCCATTTGGCTTTTCTCTTTTGTTTCCTCTCTTTCCACGTTTGTTTTTGATGGACGCCCAAAACTGTTTGAATTACAATCCGATTGGCTTTTGATAGTACCGAATGGTCAAAAGATTGCAGGTAAACATGGGTTATTTCTTCGCTTTGATGCCCCATAGCCTGACTAATTACGGGGGTAGGTACACCTTCGTTGTGGGCTATTGTGGCCCAACTGTGCCGGGCAACGTAGGTAGTCAGGTTTTCGGTAATGTTTAATTGTTGTGCAATTTTTTTCAGATGCCTGTTTTGTTTCCGAAGAGCATTTTTATACAACTGCCGTTCTTCTTTGGGGCTACCACTACGAATTATAGGTAACAGGTAGGGCGATTCCGGATCGGCATTCTTGTATTTGTTGATGATTTTTCGAGCCTCGGCATCAATTACTACAGGAACTGTGCTACGGGTTTTACGCCGTTGGTAGGTAAGATTTTCTCCATCAACATCGTTTTTACGCAAATGGGCAAGGTCGATATAGGCAATGCCTTGCAGGTAAAAGCTGAGTACAAACATGTCGCGACTGAACGCTAGGGCCGGGTACTTAGACAGGTCGCCCTCGCAGAGTTGGTTGATTACTTCGGGAGATACAGCACGTTTCTGGGTTGGCACCGGTTTGGTGCACAGGTGGTCGAAAAGCCCTGCCCGGGCAGTTACATCACCACTACTAACAGCTTTGTTGTAGAGGGAGTTGATACGCGAAATGTAAAATACAATGGAATTACTGCGAAGCCCTCGTTTCAAAAGGTTGGCGTGGTAGGCATGAAGCCAGCTGGCAGTAAAGCAATCACACAAACGAAGATCGCCTCCATGAAAAGCAATCATACTGCGGTAGGCGCTCAGGTAACCTTCGGCAGTTTGATAACGGCCGCAACAATGGTAATCGGCCACTAAATGGTTAACAAAATGAGATAAGTGCATGTTATTTCTAATTTTATGGTTAATCGGGTACAAGATAGGAAAACGCTGAAAACATGGTGTTTTCATATACAGGAAAAACCAGTAGTTTCATTTAGTTTTCTACCAATGAAACAAGTAGTTTTCTATATAGGAAACAAGTAGTTTTCTATATAGGAAACTACTTGTTTCCTACTGTGAAACTGTTGGTTTCCTACCGCGAAACTGTTGGTTTCCTACTGTGAAACAAAAAGCATCCTACAGAGAAATAAAAAACTTTCTCGGACCCCTCCGCCCTTTGGGCACCTCCCCTTTGCAGGCAGGGCTGTTAAGTTCTATCAATTGCCGTCTGCTTTAGCTGACGGTTGTTAGAAAGATTTCTCTCTTGGCTTTAGCCAAAGTTGATTTAGTTTGGCTAAAGCCCAAATTGTTATACCTTTTAGACCGTCAGCTAAAGCAGACGGCAATTGATAATTATTTAATCAACTTAGAACTTAACAGTCCTGCCCTTTGCAGGGGGACGGCTGCGCGATGTAACCCTGTGGCATGGAATATATGCTGCATAGCGTCCTCCCCTGCAAAGGGGAGGTGCCCAAAGGGCGGAGGGGTCTATATTTCATTTCCAATCTGAGTTTTTGAAATCCGCATGGTGTAGGGGCTCCCCTATGTGGGCACACAAGGGGAGCCCGTAGTGGCTGCGCAACCTTTGCGTCCCCCCTCTCCGCCCTAAAGGGCACCTCTCCCCTCTAGGGAGAGGAATTCCATGCGGCATCGCACTACTTTACCTCACTTTACCTCTACCTCACTTTACCTCCTTTTACCTCCTTTTTTACCTGCGTGTGACACTTCGGTGGTACTTATTTTTCTTAAAAACACGAAGTGTCACATTGTAATTAACTGTATTATAGTTAGTTATAGCAGGTGTGACACTTGTGACACTTTTTTCGTCGAAAATCTCCTGAGGGGGAATAGGTAAATAGGTGCGTTTATACAACCAGATCATCCAACAATAATGTCAACAAGAGCAGTATTGTTGTTGCGAGTGTGCAAATCATGTTGCAAACATAGATGAAGATCCTTGATTTATGATTATTTGTCACAGTTGTTAATTTGATTTCTGACAAATATGTTTTTTTGCTAAAAGAAGGCGGTTGCATTTGTCTTTTTTGAAAGAAAATAACCCTGTAGCTTTGTCCTTTGAAAAATTCATTTTCATTTTTAATTATTAGAAGGCAAAGGAATGGGAAGGAGAGTGGCATTTACCTCAACTTCCTTTACCTTCATACTTTTTGTTAAAAACTTAAATTGAAAGATGAGAAATAGTATGTTTTTATTAGGAGTCTTGTATTTTATTCTAATATTAGGATTTAATTCGTGTACCGACAGAGAGGTTGAGGGTGGAACCCCAGTGGTAATATTAGTATCTGCCGAATCGAGGGCCGACTCTCCTAATAGTAACCAAGGAGATCCGGCCGACCGGACCATAGCTACACTGCGTGTATTGGTTTACGAATCGGTTAGTGGAAAACTAGCATTCAACATACCTGTGCCTGCGATAACCAATCCAACAAAACTAGATGTAAAAACAGGCAAATACGATTTTGTATTTATAGCTAACGAAGGTAGCGATTCTGCATTGGCCACACAACTGGCTGCATTAACACCAGGTGTTCATAAAAAGCGTAGCCTATATGACATGAGTTTTGCAGCCGATGCATTTGTGGCCAATAAAAATATACCAATGGTTACATGTGTAAACAATGTGTTAATACTTGACAACGAGGAGTATCAAACCCCCAATATGCAGGCATCACAAACAGGTGTGTGGCCAATAGCTATGGAACGTTTGGGCATACGGCTTGATTTGTCATTAAAGATAACACAATTACAATACAATAAGTTTGTTACTAACCGAAAATTATACTTTACCAATGTACCCAACTGTGTATACCTGTTTCCATTTGTAGCAAATAACCGAACAACAATACCTGCTGGAATAACAGTGCCATTTGCCAGTGTTGATATAGTAGATATTGCTAATCCTATCAACGATTACACTAAGGAGATACAATGCAAACGTATTATTTTGCCCGAAAATACTTTTCTTGATATAACAAACGAATCCAAAGCGCTAACACTGACAGTGGAATTTGGCACCAACGAAACTGCTTCGGGAATACTGTGTCTTGATCCGGGTAACAATTACACACTTCCTCGTAATACTTATTTCGATGTTAGTGGAATTGTTCAAATGTCAAGTTTCATATTCGATACCGCTATCAAAGATTGGGCAAGTGAAGACTTTTGGCACGAATTATAAACAACAACTAATAATTAAACGATATGAACAAATTTAGGCTATTTTTCTATCTCCTTCTGCCTGCTTTACTTTATTCGTGTGTTGCAGATGAAATGCACAACAAAGTAGATATAGTAACAGACAAAGGGGTAGAGGTGTATGTTTCTTTGCAAATGCCCGCAGCGTCAATATTGACAACTCGTGCTATTTCGGAAATCGACGAGAACTACATTGAAGACATAAACGTATTGGCTTTTAAAGCCGATAACACCAAAGATTCGGGCTGGGCGTTTGCTTACAGTGCTGTTGGAACTTCTATCAGTGATGTTGAAGAAGACAATGCAAAAAAAGCAAAAAAACAGTTTACCGTAAAACTTATGAAGGATAGTGAACAGCAAACCCTTGTAATCCTTGCCAATGTAAACTCACAGTTGGAAGCCTTGGGCGAGATTGCCGAAGGAACAGACAAAGATGAACTATTGGCACAGTTAGTTTATTCGAATAACGGAAAATGGAACGCCAACAACGATGCGGCCGAGGATGATGCCTCGAAAACCTTCACTGCTTTTCCTATGTGGGGAGAGGTGAAAGAAACCATAAACGATCGGATAACAGAAATATCAGGTGTTAGCTTGGTGCGGGGAGTTGCCCGTTTCGATTTGTTATTAAGCCAGGATATTATAGATGCCGATAATTTTACCCTGAACGAAGTATATGTGTACAATAGTAAGAATCAAGGTCGAATAGTGCCCGATACCGACAATTTATTAAACACTGCCAAAGTGAAAGCAGCTACCGTACCGGCAGGCAATATCAACAATGCCAGTCCACTGGTTTATACGGTACCCACAAGCATGAAAACAGCATTTGTGCGCACCATATACCTGTTCGAAGCAACCGGCAAACAGGAAACCGAGGCTTCGGCTGCTACTTGTGTGGTAGTGGGTGGAACCTACGGAACCGATTCGCAACCAACCTATTACCGCCTCGACTTTCTTAAAAAAGAAACAACCGACAGCTACTACCGCGACCTGTTACGTAATCACCTTTACCGCATGAATATACTAAAGGTATTAGGAAGCGGGTATAGTACACCCGAAGAAGCTTTTAACTCCAAATCGTTCAATATAGTTGCCGAGGTGGTGGAGTGGGATAATGGACAAGCCGGTGATGTGATATTTGATGGCCAATACCATCTTTCTATATGTCCTAAAATGGTATTTAACTTCTCAAAAAGCGCCGATATGGAAACGGTTAATGTGAAGACCGATGTTCCAGCAGGTTTTCAAATCACAAAGATCACAGAGGCCAACGGTACAGTGAACAACGGATGGCTATCGACCAACAAAACAATTAATACATTTTATGGTGCAGGGGGAACAGAAACGGCCATAAGTATTGTTGTAAGTGAAAACAAAACAGGCGAGGTACGAACCGGATATATTTATATTAAAGCTGCCCGGTTGGAAGCCAAACTAACCGTTACGCAAAGTAAAAGAGATGTTGTATTTAGTTTTATTGAATACATCAATGATAATGGCACCGGATTGAATATTCCCCACACCGGCTGCAAGATAGGAGCCAAAGTCCATACCAACACGGATTGGGGACTCAGTACTAACATTAAGGGTGTGGAAGCCTCCATGGCCGAACCCGCTTTGGATACTGCTGCCGATTACACGCTGGAAGTAACTATTCCTGCCAACACCACTTGGGAACCCATCGACCGGAAACTATGGGTGCTCTATAAAGGCATTGCATTTCAGGAAACACTGTTTACCCAAGCCGCCGCCCCTGGTATTCGCACAGTAAATGCCAACAACCAGGAGATTACCGAACTCATTTTTGTATCTCCGGTCGGCGTTGCCCCCAACAAACAAACATTGACCGTAAACTGGTCGCCCAAAGATGCAGATCTCGCAGTTACCACTACCAAAGTTGGTAATACTGCATTCCCAACAAATGCAGGCGCCCCAACCAGCGGTACCATAACAGGTGGTAACAAGGGTACAGGTACCATTAGTTACCCCATCCAGCCAGTCGCCTTTACCGCTGCCGAGCAAAATAACAATCCATTCTTGGAAAAAGTATCCAAAGTAGAATTTGCTGTAGATAATGTAAAAACCAGCATCCTTTTGCGGCAGTTATGTTACAATCTGGTAACAGATGTAAAAAATGAATATATGCTTAATGGGCAAGAAGAAACACTAACCGTTCAAGCCAACTTCGCATGGAAAATAGCCTCCGTTATAGACAACGATAACATTTTACAAAACAAAAATAGCCTAATAGGTTTAACAAGCAGAAATGGCAACAAAATAAAATTATCCATGGCCGCAGCAACCAAAGATAAATCGAAGGATGGAAAAAAAGCTACCATAACCTTTACCAACACTGAGGATAAAAACTCTACGTATAGAATTGTAATTACTGCAGTCGAAGTCTTGTATGTCGGTCGCTTTGGAGGTGCTTTGGTAAATAAGGGTGGTGTATGGCAGTTCGAGAAGGAGCTTGTGGTACAGAGTACGCATGAGAGCAGAGGTATAATATGGGGAGGAAATCAAACACTTTCAGGTGTTACCACTGATGTAAATAATGGTAAAGGTAATACGTATAATCTTCATAAAAAGAGTGCAACTGCTTTTCCTGCTGCTAACCTTTGTTTTATGAAAAATGCCAACTATGATAATATAACCAGTGTAAATAATGTTAATTACAAATGGTTCCTTCCTGCACAAAAACAGTTAATGTCTATATGGGTGGTACATAATAGTTTTGGTACGAATGAATTCGGTCATGGCGACGTCTGGACTTCTACAGAGGGGGGGGGGAGGCCCGACATCGCGTGCTACGTGGATTTTAGTGATGGAGGAACGGCCTACAGCACTAAGGATTACCCCCGTTCAGTGAGGTGTGTTAGGGAACTTTAATAGATTATGCCATCTTGTGATCCCGCAGCTAAAGCAACGGGCTACCAAGATTAACAACCGTTCCGGTTGAACCATGCGGCATACTTACAATTTATAACTTGCCACTTGTATTAAATAAACGATAATTGAAAATAATGAATAATAATTGTAAAACAGAATAAAATGAAAAAGATTTTAATAACAGCAATACTCGCCAGCTTACTACTGCCGGCTCAACTTATGGCTCAAAAAGTATATAAAGATGCTTCCAATCGAGTGATTCTTGATTCATCATCATCTGCCGGCATGCCGGAAGATGCGACTACCGGTGTAGCCAAATACAACGATTCATTCGCACCCAGTTCTACTATGGGTGAAAACAACCATGTTACTGGTAGTATAAACGCCACTGTTTTTTGGAAATTAGAGGTAGCCCCCAATGATATAAACACTTATGGAATAATTGGCACAACCGGAACTCAGGAAATGGAGTGGGGAGCAGCTTTTAATGCTTGCAAAAGAGCTGGATGGCGGTTACCTACCCAGCGCGAACTAATATTGATGTACATTTTTAAGCCTGCATTAGAGTCATTAATCGGTGTAGCATTCAAGGACAATTATTGGAGCGCAACAGAGGATTCTGACTGGGGAGCGTGGTATGTGAATTTAGGTGGCTCGGGCTATACTAGCGACACTAATAAGATAAGACTTTACTATGGTCGTTGTGTAAGGGAAGTACGGTGGTAATTGCCGCATGTGGTTGTATACAGGCGTATAATTAATACGCCTGCACCGTTAGCTCTGTAAACGTATTATTACCGCTTAACTCTGCTGTTGCCTTTAACTTTATCGAAGCTTTCTCTCCATTATTTTGTAAAACCACTAAACATTTGCCATAAAAAGCTTCGCGTTGTGGAGCCTTAAAACTTTCCAGCGAAGTTTGACTACCATTATCAACACCAGCAATAAATGCAGGTCCGTTAACCTCAAACTTAACAAGATCGTTGGCATTGGGACAAAGGTTACCATTAGCATCTAATATTTCAACTGTAACAAAGCTAAGGTCTTTACCATCCGATTGAATCTTTGTACGATCGGCTGTCAGACGGAGTTTTGCAGGGGCTCCGGCTGTATGAATCTCCTTAAGTCCTACCTGAATACCATTTTTACGCGCTACTACTTTCACTGTTCCCGGGGCATAAGTAACACGCCAACTTACATGGAACTCGTCCTTCGCTTTGCTTTTTATTCCTTGCGACTCATCGTTGACAAACAGTTCAACCTCATCGGCATTATTGTAATATGCCCACATATCAATGGTTTGACCTTCTTCCCAGTTCCAGTGTGGAAACAAGTGGAGAACATCTTTATCGCTCCATTCGCTTTGGTACATATAATATACATCTTTGGGGAAACCAGCAAGGTCGATAATACCAAAGTAAGAACTACGCGCCGGATACCAATAAGGAGTAGGTTCTCCAATATAGTCGAAACCTGTCCACACATACATTCCACTAATAAAGTCGTTGTTTTTAACTTCGCGCCATGTGTGTTCGTGAGTACTTCCCCATGGCACATGACAGTTATCGTAAGACGAACAGGAATAACTAGGATCGTGAAACGGAATGGTCCAATGTACCGGCCAGATGTACATAGAGTCGCTAGGCATACGATAGTAGCCGCGTGTCATTAATCCGGAAGTAGATTCGGTTACTATAAATGGCTTTCCAACAAAGTTTTCCGGAACTTCTTTAAAGTTTTCATCGTGATAATTAAAACCGATGATGTCTAAGGCATTGGAACGGAAAAGATGATTGAACGGACTTGGTTCATTATTGCCCGTTGTGATAGGCCTTGTTGGATCGAGTGCCTTAACCATATCAGCCAATTTCTTTGTTAATAGGGAGTTAACACTCATCTCGTCGCCTTCTTTAGCCAAAGTGTTGGGATCACGTTTCAGGTTTAACAACAGATTGGCACTTTGAATATCTAATGTATCAGCGTCGGCATGTGTCCACTGTTCCAACACCTCATTACCTATGCTCCACATAAAGATAGAAGGATGATTGCGATCGCGTAAAATGTGATCTGTCAGGTCGCGTTCGTGCCATTCATTGAAATAGCGTGAATAGTCGTGGGCTGTTTTTTTCTTTCGCCACATGTCGAAAGTTTCGTCCTGTACAATAAATCCCATCCGGTCGCATAGTTCAAGTAGTTCGGGTGCGGGTGGATTGTGGGCAGTGCGTATTCCATTACAACCCATTTCTTTCAGTATTTCCAGTTGGCGTTCTATGGCGCGTACATTTACGGCTGCACCCAGGCATCCTAAATCGTGATGCTGGCATACCCCCTGGATTTTTGTGGCTTTGCCATTCAGGAAGAATCCTTTTTCTGTATCAAAAGAGAAAGTGCGTACCCCCAAAGGCGTTTCGTAACTATCCATCAGTTCGCCTTTTACCCGAAGTTCGGTACGAACAGTGTACATATATGGTCTTTCAAGCGTCCACAAAACAGGACTTGGCAAAGTGACTTCCTGTTGCACTTCCAAACATTTATTTTGTGGGATAGATGCACTATTAGTTACCACACGAGCCTCTTCGGTTCCTTTTTCATTAAGAATAATGGACGAGATTTCTACTTGCGTATCAGTTGATTCGTTTTTAATTGTAGTTGCAATTGCTACAGTAGCTTCTTTATCACTTATTTGAGGAGTGGTAACATACGTCCCCCATAAATCAACATACACGGGGTTGGTAACAGTGAGCCATACATTTCTATAAATTCCGCATCCGCTATACCAACGCGAGTTTGGTTGTTCACTGTTGTCTACACGTACAGCAATCACATTTTTCTCTCCCCATTTAATGTATGGAGTAAGATCATGACGGAATGAAATATATCCGTACGGGCGTGTGCCTAAAGAGGTTCCGTTTATAAAAACTTCACCATTCATATAAATTCCGTCGAAGTCGATAAATATTTTCTTCCCCTGAGCCGAAGCATCAGCAGTAAAGGTTTTGCGGTACCAGCCAATACCACCGGGTAATGCACCGCCCCCTGCACCCGAAGGATTGGTTTCGCTGAATGCTCCTTCGATTGCCCAATCGTGTGGGAGGTTGAGTTTTCGCCATTGAACATCATCGAAAGATGGTTCTGCAGCTTGGGGAATATCACCTAAATTGAATGTCCAGCCAGTATTAAAACTGGAGCGATTGCGCACTGAGGTAATAGGCTGACAGGAAGCGATAAACAATAATAATATTATTGCCAGATATATGAGACTGTATTTTTTCATGGGAGTAAAATGATTGGGACTGTTCTTAAAAGATCCTCCTCCGCCCTTCGGGCACCTCCTCCAAAGGAGGATAGGCTGCGCTATAGCATTTCCGCATGGTATCCTCCTTTGGAGGAGGTGCCCAAAGGGCGGAGGAGGACCTTTAAGAACAGTCTAAGATTTATATTTTTATAGTTTGCACACCACCATCATACTTAACCACTTGTCCTTTTGTTTTTACATTATAACCTTGTGGCTTGTTTTTATCAACAACAACTACATTAAATGTACGCTCTTTAAGCATAGATACTTTGGTGTTGTACTGAAACAGTTCTACTTCGCCGGTGGTAAGAGAAACAGTGGCAGTTACTAGGGTAGCAACTGCCACAGTGTTTTTGGTTTTAGTTACAGTAAATTCCGTATAAGGCTTTCGTTTGTAGAGAAACGGCTTCCGGGGTTGCACTAGCATGAATAATTTATCGTTAACTACTTGCAGCCGCACTAACTGCACATCGTTACTATTATTCTGCTTTACTTTTACTATAACACCATTCTGGGTCTTCTCATATCCCAATGAGCTGGAAACGAGAAGTAAAACCGACACAAAGAAAAGGATAGTGTTCATCTCTTGTTTTTTATTATTTAGTAATATAATGTGATAATTGTAAGCAATCATAAGCCCTACGGGCTTTACTATGCATAACCCCGGGTGAACGAAGTGTAACCCGGGGTAGGTAAACCTCCACTCACAACAACCCTGAAAGGGTTGAACCCCTTCGGGGCTCAGGAAATGGAGAGGAGTTATACCCCGGGTTACGCTTTGCTCACCCGGAGTTATGCAAATATTCCCCTTTCAGGGTAATTGCTTACAACTTCATAATAACTCAAAGAACAATTGCGCACATTAGCACATTGATTAATGATTAACGCGCAGCCAATTAGCATATTGTCACATTAGCATATCGGCATTGGCATTATTAAAGCGCAGCCAATTAGCATATTGTCGTATTGGCACATTAGCACATTATTAAAGCGCAGCCAATTAGCACATCGGCACATTATCATATTGGCACATTATCCTGTTGTAAAAATACGCCCTTTACCAGAATTTACGGTTATCGTTTTGTTATATTAAAAGGTATGATTTGTATTTAGGATGGATATAAAATGTTTCATAAAGGGGTTTATGGGGGATATGAGGTAAATGTTTAAGAAAATCCGATTGTCTTTCAAGACAACAATCCGTATATTAGCAGTGAAGAAAACTAATAACAATATTATGATAGAAAAAATGAAACTGTATGCAGCAAGCTTACTGTTTGTCTGCATTGCTCATGTGGCCAACGCACAAACCTCGAAAGTAATTGATTTGAGCGGATATTGGGAATTACGTGTAGGCGATGAAAAGTTATTTAACAATTGTATAGTACTGCCAGCCACACTCGATGAAGCCCACATCGGAACAAAACAGGAGTCGGGAAGCACCATGCGTTTGTTGCGCAATTATACATTCGAAGGCAAAGCATACTATCGTAAAAGCATTACCATCCCTGCACATTGGAGCGGACAATGCATTGAGCTCTTGCTGGAACGCAGCAAAGTAACCACTGTATGGGTTAACGATACAAAGATAGGTACCTCTCGCAACATTGCATCACCCCAGCAGTACGACTTAACGCCTTACCTAACGCCCGGCGAGCACCAGATTACTGTTTTGGTAGACAATGGTGCCGACTGCGGACTGCCCGAAGTGGTACGCTCGTCGCACCAGTGGAGCGACGAAACGCAAACCAACTGGAACGGCATTGTAGGCGAAATATCGCTCACCGCCCGTCCTGTGGTGCACATTGCCGCTGTGCGTGCTTATCCTGATGTTGCGAAACGTGCGTTCGATCTCAAAGTAACCATTCGTAATACTACCGAAACTGCTGTAACACTACCTCTTTTGGT
This sequence comes from Bacteroides sp. 519, assembly GCF_010500955.1. Classification (GTDB taxonomy): domain Bacteria; phylum Bacteroidota; class Bacteroidia; order Bacteroidales; family Bacteroidaceae; genus Bacteroides. Next base: position 451,546 of record NZ_QVMJ01000001.1, on the reverse strand, counting down.
GGATGCATACCTTTTTAATTCAGAGAAGAACCATGTACCGCCTGCCAAGCAGGAGCCTCTTACCATACAACCTGGTACCAATGAATATACCATCCACTATTCGTTGAATAGCGATGCGTTTATTTGGAGTGAATTTACACCTAATCTCTATCGGTTAAACTTATCGTTAGGCAACAATCACCATACCCTTACTGCCGGACTGCGTGATTTCCGCACTAAAGGGCAGGCATTTACCATCAACGGACTGCGTACTTTTTTGCGCGGTAATCACGATGGATGTATCTTTCCGTTAACAGGCTATGCACCAATGGATGTGGCTAGTTGGATGAAATATTTCGATATCCTGAAAGCATGGGGGTTCAATCATGTACGTTTCCATTCGTGGTGTCCGCCCAAAGCAGCGTTCGAGGCTGCCGACCTGAAAGGCTTTTATCTGCAACCCGAACTACCCATCTGGGGTGGAGTGGAAGCAAATGCCGATGCTCCTGTTAACGCATTCCTGATAGAGCAGGGCAAAGCACTGATGGATCACTTCGGAAACCATGCGTCGTTTGTGCTTTTTGCTACCGGTAACGAGCTGTGGGGCAGTGTTGAAGGCATGAAAGGTATCACCCAAACATTGCGAGACTATGATAATCGTCACCTTTATGCATTAGGCTCCAACTTCAACTTGGGCTGGTTGGGCGAGCAGGGTATGGAAGACTTTATTGTTTCGTGTCGTGTAGGTCCTTATAAAGACGAAACCTATGGTTCGCACGTGCGTAGTTCGTTTTCGTTTGCCGATGCTATCGACGGAGGATTATTGAATGCTACTTATCCCAACACCACAATGAATTTCGATACGGGTGTGGCACAAACCGTAAAACCGGTCATTGCACACGAAACAGGACAGTTTCAGGTATATCCCAATGCGCGTGAGCTGAAGAAATATACTGGTGTGTTACGCCCCTATAATCTTGAACAGTTTCTTGAGCGTGCTACCATAAAACATGGTTATGATAAGGTGGAACGTTTCTTTCAGGCCAGTGGTGCATTGAGTTTGTTATGCGACAAAGCCGATATGGAAATGATGCTACGTACAGAAAATATGGCAGGCTATCAGATGCTTAGTCTTCAGGACTTTCCCGGACAAGGAACTGCACTGGTAGGGATGCTCGATGCTTTCATGGACAATAAAGGAATCACTACGCCCGAAACATTCAGGCAGTTCAACGACGAGGTAGTACCGCTCTGGGAAGCCGATACTTACACCTATTATACAAATGAACCTTTACGCGGAACGGTGAAGCTCTTCAACTATGCAGCGCGACCATTGGGTAATGCGGCTGTTGATTTTACACTTACCGACCTCAATGGTAATGTTCTGAAACAGGGAACCGTAACATCACAACGCGAAACACCGCGCGGACTTGCCGAGATGGGTACTGTAGAGGTAGACCTCTCGGATATTACATCGCCTCAAGCATTGCGCTTCACACTTTCTGTACGCGACACTCGCTATCGCAACAGTTACAATGTGTGGGTATATCCGGCTAAGCAACCCAAAACACCGAAAGTAAAAATCTACACCGAGGTAAACGAGGAGTTGTTGCGCGCCTTGGCTCGCGGACAAAAGGCATTGTTAATACCTACCGCCGACACCTATCCCGGGCAAACAGTAGGCGGGTTGTTTACCAACGACTACTGGAACTTCTCAATGTTTAAATCTATTTCCGAAAACAACAAGAAACCCGTATCACCTGGTACGTTGGGCTATCTGATAAATGATGAACATCCGCTGTTCGACCTGTTTCCCACTGCATCGCACAGCGACTGGCAATGGTGGGCACCAGCCAAAAATGCACGTCCGCTAATTATGGATGCACTTACCACCGAAGTAGAGATGATAGTAGAAGCCATCGACAATACCGAACGCAACCACCATTTAGGTGTGATGTTCGAATGCAAGGTAGGAAAGGGGAAATTGTTGGTTTGTATGGCCGACCTTGTTAAAGGAAGCGAATATAAAGAGTGTAAGCAGTTGTTGCATGCACTGTCGGTATATGTCAACTCCAACGCTTTCAATCCGTTGCACACTATTTCGCCCAATGAGTTATCTGCATTGTTCAACCGAACCATCAGCGGTCCGGCGATAGAGGGAGTAAAGAATGTATCCTATTGACATAATTCCAGAATGGAAGGAGTTAAAGGGAGTTATCAGGAGCTTTGCTCCTTAGGAGTTATAGTTCTAAAATACTTCAAAACTTTAACTCCTTTAACTCCTAGCAAAGCGATAACTCCTTCCATCCTATAGTATGAATAATATTTTTATTAAGTTTGCAGCTTAAACCAAACCAAACCAAATGAAGAAGTATTGCATTTCTTTCCTGTTTTTGTTAGGCAGCCTATTTGTTCACGGCCAGGTATTAGAGCAAACAGTAGAAGTACGTTTGCAGGAGTTTTTCGAAACATATACTCCTTTTCAGGCCAATATAGGCAAATGCAAACTTAATAAAGTAGAAGTTCAACACAATAAGCGGAGGCTTATTATCCATGCAAATGATAATTTCGGCTATCAACCCTTTCTGCCCGAAACCATAGAAAACATTTATCAACGTATTGCACAGGTACTCCCCGGGCCGGTTAACTACTATGATATTACCATCTATGTAAACGGAGTATCTATTGAAGAACTGATTCCAAATCTTTACCGTAAAAAGAAGAAAAATAAAACAAGATTATCGAATGTAATTTATAAAGATAATCCGTGGGTCGAAAATGCTTCCCGACCTTATAAAATACCAGCAGGTTTACACAACAACCATCTTTCTCTATGGCAAAGCCATGGGTATTATTTTGATAAAAAAGAAAATAAATGGAAGTGGCAGCGACCACCACTGTTTTGTACCCGCGAGGATATTTTTACCCAATCGTTTGTTGTTCCCTACCTCATTCCTATGCTTGAAAATGCCGGTGCAGTTGTGTTTACTCCCCGTGAACGGGATATTCAGCGCAACGAGGTTATTGTAAATAGGGATAGAAATTCCAACGGATCGGTATATCTTGATAAAAATAGCAAGAAAGGAAAGTGGACAACAAGTCACAACAATGTACGGCATGTTCAAACAGAAAAAAAGAGCCACAAGGCCTTTGCCGAATGGGTACCCAATATTCCCGAAACAGGCGAATATGCAGTATATGTTTCTTATCAAACCCTGCCCAATAGTGTAAGCGATGCCAATTATATTGTATATCATCAGGGCGGCTCAACCGAATTTCTGGTAAACCAACAGATAGGGGGAGGAACATGGGTTTACCTTGGTACTTTCCTTTTCGAAAAAGGAAGATCATCCGATCATGGTATGGTAATTCTGAGTAACAAAAGCAAAGAAAAAGGTATAATAAGTGCCAATGCTGTGCGTTTTGGTGGTGGTATAGGCAAAAGCGGTTTACCCCGTTATCTGGAGGCTGCCCGTTATTCGGCTCAATGGGCCGGTATGCCAACATCGGTTTATGCTTGCCGGGATGACGATTACTCCGATGACATTGTTGTGCGGGGAACAATGACAAACTATTTATCCGGAGGTTCCGTTTACAATCCTTCCGAAAGCGGATTGGGTGTTCCATTTGTAATGAGTATGGGAATTCATAGTGATGCCGGTTATTCCAAAACAGATAATATAATAGGTACACTTGGTATATATACTACAGGTTTTAATAATGGAAAATTAAATAGCGGTATATCCCGATATGCTTCGCGCGATTTGGCCGACATTGTAATGACGGATATTCAAAGAGATATTCGCACACTGTTTACTCCAAACTGGCAACGACGCAGTATGTGGGATAAGAATTATGGCGAAACCCGCATACCAGGAGTACCTTCGATGATACTCGAAATGCTATCGCACCAGAACTTTGCTGATATGCGGTTAGGACACGATCCGAACTTTAAGTTTGCAATGAGTCGTTCGGTATATAAATCCATTCTTCGTTTTGTATCTTCACAGCACGATAACAACTATGTAGTACAACCTCTGCCTGTAACCCATTTTGCTATACAGCCCGGAAAGAAAAATACTGTTGAATTAACCTGGCGTGAACAAGAAGACCCTTTAGAACCAACAGCCAAAGCCCAAAGATATATGGTCTATACCCGCTTGGAAGATGGAGGCTTTGATAATGGCGTTTTGGTAAAAGGAACTTCGCACACAGTAAAAATAGAGCCCGGACTAATTTATAGTTTTAAAGTATCAGCTATAAATAAAGGAGGCGAAAGTTTTCCATCCGAGATTCTATCTGCCTATATATCGCCCATAAATAAAAGTTCTGTTTTAATAGTCAATGGTTTCGATCGCCTCAGTGGTCCTGCTGTTATCAATACCCCTGAGTTAGCCGGATTCAATTTGGAAAGCGATCCCGGTGTACCTTATCAATATACAACCTCCTTATCGGGTATTCAAACTGGCTTTGAACGTAAATATGGTGGAATTGAAACCGAAAAAGGTTGGGGATACAGCAAAGATGAACTGATAGGTGTGAAAATAGCCGGCAATACATTCGATTACCCTTTTGTTCATGGTAAAGCTATTCGCAGAGCCGGTGGTTATTCTTTCGTATCCTGTAGTGATGAGGCAGTTGAAAGTGGAATAGTTCGCCTTACAGATTATCCTGTTGTAGATTATATATTAGGGCTTGAAAAAGCTTCGCCGGATAATAACTATTATAGTAAATCATATAAAACATTTACTCCTGTTATGCAGCAACTTATCAGGCAATACTGCACAAGTGGCGGTAATATACTTGTAAGTGGTTCTTATATAGGTAGTGATATGCTATCTCCTACCGAACTGCAGTTTACGCGTGAAGTTCTTAAATATGAACCGGCTGGTACATTGCAAAACCCGTTTTCAGGAGAGATATTCGGAGCAAATAAATACTTTACCATACCCCGGAAAGTAAACGAAACAACTTATGCAGTACCTCAGCCGGATTGCATTGCTCCGGTTGGAGGTGCGTATGCAGCATTTGCCTATACCAGTGGCATGGAATCTGCCGGGATTATTTATAAAGGAAAAAACTACAAGACTTTCGTTTTAGGATTTCCTTTTGAAAGTATCTTATCCGAAGAAGACAGAACACACTTAATGAAAGGTATTCTGTATCTTTTTAATGTAAAATGAAGTAAAGTATCTACCTCACTTTTAGTTCATTTCAGATAGGTGTTGAAACGCTAAGTTACGCTAAGTTACGCGGAGTTTTTATTTCGATGCCGCATGGGATTCCCCTCCTTAGCCAAGGAGGGGAATCCATGCGGCATAATATCAAACTCAGCGTAACTTAGCGTAACTCAGCGTTTCAAAAAAGCCTCGAATTGAACCAAAACTCTTTAACAAGCACTAAAAAACAATTATTTCACCTCCGATAGCAAACCTTTAGGGGTGGAAAAGCATTTCTTTTATGTAGTAGCTTTACAATATATAAAGTAGTTGTGTGGTTTCAGATATTGTGTTCTTTATGAATTAATGGTTTGAGGAATAATTGTTTGATGATGATTTTGAGGGGGTTGATCCTCAAACAATTCCGACGAATTATTTGAGACAGCGACTACTTTCCAGAGGATACCGTTCGGTATCCTCTTTTTGGATTATACCTGTTTAGGTACTACGCTGAAAGTACCCGATGCTTTGCACACTAATTTACCTTCGCAGTATATTTCGCATTCGCTGAAATGTACATTCCGGCCCGGTTTTATAATATACCCTTTGGCTGTTAACTCCTTACCCCAGGTGGCACGAAGGAAAGATGTTTTTAATTCGGCTGTCAGTACATCTTTGTCGGCAGGGGTTAGGGTGTATGTAACAAAGCCTGCAACAGTATCGGCAAAAGCAGCCAGTACACCACCGTGAATTACTCCACTATATTGTCTTTGTTCTTCGAATAAAGGCATCCGAGCCTCAACAAGTCCTTCTTCTACCGTAGTGAATTCTATTTGCAAATGCTTTACATAAGGGTTTCTTTGTACCCGGTCTATCAGTTTTTCTCTTACTTCAGGAGTCATCATTTTTATTTCTTTTTTTCAACGGGCAAACTTAAAGAAAATATTCGATTTAGTGAACATAATCCGTTCTATTCGTCGTACATTTTTTTGGCCTTTCTTATCTTATAGGCCAACGACTCAACAAATGTAGAAGGCGAAAGTACTTTTATCGTTTCGGCAAATCCCAGAAACTCCCTTTGTAGTTCCTGATTAATAATGACATTTATTTCGAATATAACAGAGTTATCTTCCAATCTTTCAATAACAGTTTGGCTTTTATGTATAGGTTTTGTTTCTACATAAGGTGTATTTGCCGCATCAACTTTAAAGCGAACCGTTTGAGCATGTTGCCCTACATTTTTGGTAACTCCTACAAGGTTATCGAAGAAAGTTAACGGATCGAACAATGTATTTTCCTTGTACGGTTCGTTTGTGAGGGGTGTGATGGAATGAATTCTGTCTAGTGCCAGATTTAACAAAGGACCTTTCTGTTTTGTACCATAAACAAACCAACGGTTGCGGTATTCCTTTAATAAATACGGATAGAATACAAAAACCGATGCCGAACGTGCTCTAAACGATCGGTATTTCACCTCGAGGGTTTGTTTGTTTACTATGGCATGATATATGGTATCCAGGTAATCCAACCCTTTCAGACTTTCATTCTTTTCGAAATCAATAACCGGGATTGTTTTTTGCCTAACCGATGTAACATGGTCTTCAAGGCGGTTAACAATATCGCCCATTTCAGAGAAGTTAGTAAATGCTTTGAACTGTCGCAGTACTTCTACCGCCTCGGTCATTACTTTTAAATCCTGCTCGGTAAGTGGGGTGTTGGTTATACTATAATCCGGTTCATCATATTTATAGTATTTATTGTCGTATACTACAATTGGAGCATTGTAACCTAGTTTTTCGCTCCGCATCATTTGAATGTCCATTTGAATGGTGCGTTTGCTGATTCCTTTATCAATACCTTCGTACTCGTATAAAGCATCAGAACAGGCATCAATCAAATCTTCGAGGGTCCAACGGCGGTATCGGTTACGCAAACAAGTATCTATTGTTTTGTATCTTATTAAAGCATTACGATTAACGGGCATATTAGTAATTGAGTAAGCTAAAGTTAGTAAAGGGTAAAGGTAAATAAAGTAATTTGCTTTTCTCTGCTCTTTTCTGTATTTTTGTAAACGAAAACAAATTGAAACAAGGATGAGAAAGACTGTATTTGGATTATTATTTATATTGCCACTCCTGTTGTCCGGGTGTTGGGAGTATGATGAAGAGAAGGTAACCCTCGAAAATAGCACGTGGGAGGGCACTATGAGCGGAATTACACGACGTGTAACTTTTAAAGGAAAGAAAGATTGTACGTATGAAGAAGTTGCAGAAGATGGACAAACTACAACAGTGAAATATACGTATAGTTTTCAACGTCCGAATGTTTATTTTACGCCAGTAGAATCTACCAATTATAAATTAAAAGGCGAGGTTCTTTATACTGAAATGGCTCTGGTTAAACTGATAGAAAATGACACACCAGTGTCGTTAGGTAATTTGGTGCAGAAGTAGAAGTTAAACAACATGGAACAAATAAAAGAATCGGGAGAAGAACTTCCGATTTTTTTTGTAACTAATAGATAATCTTTATGGGCTGGGCTTTGAAGGAAAGAAGGAGGTAAAGTTAGGTAAAGGAGGTAGAGAATAGAATTAAGGAGTTAAGGAGTAAGAATGCGATGCCGCATGGATTCTTACTCCTTAACTCCTTAATTCTTAATTCTATTCTTTAACCTCCTTCCCTCCTTAAGTATACAGCCCTCCATTAATAGAAATCACATCTCCTGTGATATATGCGGCCTGGTCCGAGGCCAGGAATCCTACTACGGCGGCAACCTCTTCGGGTGTACCGAAGCGGCCGGCTGGTATATGGCTTTTCAGTGCTTTTTCGTCAAGATCCTGAGTCATATCGGTAGCAATATACCCTGGTGCTACAGCATTAACGGTTATTTTGCGCGATGCTACTTCTTTGGCCAGTGCTTTGGTGGCACCGATAACTGCGGCTTTAGCAGCCGAATAATTGGTTTGTCCGGGTAAGCCTGATAATCCCGACAGAGAAACAATGTTAACAATCCGCCCAAACCGTTTGCTAATCATATTCTTCAGGAGTTTACGGGTTACAAAGAAAAAGCCGTTCAGACTGATTCCTAACACATCGTTCCACTGTTGGTCTTCCATAAAAACCATTACAGCATCACTGCGTATTCCGGCATTGTTTACCAATAAGGCTATATAATCGTTGGGATGTTGTTCGTTCCAGGAATCAATGGCTTTATCTACTTCTTCTACCGATGCTACATCAAAAGGAAGTAGTTCGGCTGTTACGCCTTTTTCTTCTACCAACCGTTTGGTTTCCAAAGCTGCTGCTTCGTTCGATGCGTAATTTATGACTACCGGGTATCCCATTTCGGCTAATTGTATGCAAACTGCACGACCAATGCCACGGCTCCCTCCTGTTACAAGTGCGTATTTCATTCTTGTTTATTTATTGTTTTTATTCTTGTTTTGAAACGCAGATTAACGCAGATTTTCGCAGATTATTAATCCGCGTTAATCTGCGTTAATCTGCGTTTCAAATTTACCATTTTATTGCAGTAAAGATACTATCTTCTATAGAAACATTAAATTTTTTATTGCTTAATTCGTATTGGGTATAGCTACCATCGCGTTCAATTACATAATGTTTGGACGTTTCTACCAAGCAGGGTGAGTATCTTAGTTAAACACTTTTGTACCACAAGCATGATACAAAAACAGATTGCGCGAATAGCACGGATTTTAAAACACGAATTAAACCTGTGTTTTAAAAACCGCGCCATCTGCGCAATCCGTGGCTACTCCAACTTGGCGGGAGGGGCAGAGGGATTATTAACCTACATCAATGTGGTATTTCCCGAACACAACGCACAAAGCCTTTGTGCGACTTTGGAGATAATGGATAAGATATAAAATTATTACTACCTGACACATATATGCTCATGTAGTTATAATTAGTATTATAGTAAGCTTCTGTAGCCGACACATATCTATCTGTATAAAACGTGGTAGTATAAAAATCGGGGTATATCTCCTCAACAAAATCAGCTATAGCCGAATTAAAAATAGCTATTAAATATAGCTCACGTTGTGTTGGTAAGCGCCACCCTTCTTCTCCCCTCTCTTTGTTTAGGTTTACACAACCCTTCCAAGCATCAGCCCAGAGGTGAGGGTATCTGGCCTCGTCGATCATCCAGCCAGGATTAATAAAAATACGCACCGGATCAAGTATATAAAAACCGTTACCATCTCTGTTAAGATCAGCAGGGGCAATTTCTAATTTTCCAAACACTGTTGCATTAATAGAACCATTAACAAGGTTTTTATCCAAATATACACCTGTTGTATTGGGCGACAACTCAAAAAGTTCAGTCTTTGACTGATTTGTTGTTGAACCCGCCGGCATACCTGCAGCCTCAGTTAAATCAAGAATTATTTTATTACCGTCTCTATACAATTCTTGTGCATAAAGAGCCTGAACAAAAAGCACGGCAAATACTGTTATTATAATTTTCGTTTTCATTTTATTACTGTTTTATTAATTAACCTTCAACTTCTGTAACACAACGCACTACATTGCTTAAATATGGCTTTATTTTGTTGTTTATTTGCACCTCTCCACCCCGGTCAGATTCAACCGGTCTATATAGAAGGTGGAAATTACCAAACCACATATTCATTGCGCTAGAACCAGAAGCTTCTGTTACTTCTGTTGAACTCCAATATGCAATTTTTTTAAGTTTGCAGGCTAGCGGAAAATCATTCGTTGCACACCAAATTGCAATAAGTTGTTTTCTTATAACACACACTGGCGGCAGTAAACTTATTTGCTTCATCAATACTATTAATCATAGCCAATGTGTTTGCCTTTCCATTCCATGTACTGGTTGCACCTATAGCAATATCTGTGGTATTCCATGCAATATCTGTAGCTTCGTCGCTGCCTTGCACATACAGTTTCTTTTCAAACTTCCACACGCCATTGTTTTTTTTCAGTTCGCCTCCAAAATACCGGATGAATGGCGCAAAGCACCCCTTCGCTGTTGAAGATATAAGCCGTTATCCACTTTACATAATGAGGCAATACATTTTCGCGACTGGTGTTTTCGTGGTTGTAGTGATAGAAGAGGCGAACTGTGTAGTTACTACACTCTGCCTCTGCTATAGAACAGGCATTCAGTGTCCACAATATATACACCATGGTTACTAACAACAAGACTTGTATGTTCATTTTTCTATCACACAACGTACTGCATTATGAAATGTTTTGCTATCGTTATATAGAGCCACATCTCCCCCCCCTTCTGAGTTGGAATTATTCGTCAGTTTGTGAACATTACCAAAATATTGAACTAAAGGTTTTAAAATCCCATTCACATTATACCTCATTGAAGTACTCAGATACGAAAAATAGTGCAATCGGTTGTCATTCGGCAAACTACTAACATTCGGGAAGCTAGCATCTTGTGGAAAACTATTGGTTACACACCAAATTCCAATAAGCTGGTGTATTGCAGGTGTGAACCATGCATAATCGCTATGGGTTCTTCTATTGCTACATGCTCCATTATCCGACAATAATAGATTTTTCGCTTCATCGTTAGGCTGAACATATACTTTCTTTTCATACTTCCACACACCTGCTGCACTCTTTTTCAGTTCGCCTCCAAAATAGCCCACATACATGTAGCTTGTTTGTAAAATTTTAAACACCAACGTTAATCTGCCCGACGTAATGGTTATTGTGGCTTCGCGTTTTTGGGTTTTCTCGTTGCTGTCGGCTGTAAGCCGGGGAAAAGAGAATTCCAACGGAGTATCAGTTGTGCCACTTGCTGTTTTGAGTTCTAGCCACGATGTTGAAGCAGCATCTTGCTTGGCTGTCCATTTTTTTGTATAATAATTGCTTTTAACACTCAGTTTTATATCCCCTGGTTCATCGTAAATACAAAAGGTATCTCCAACCCATAATCCGTTCGATTGGTCGCTGCTGTTTTTACCAACAGCCAATACATCGCCGGCACTATATATTATATGCTGCATATCGTTCATATCAATAACATGCAACTCTACTTTGAGGTTATTTCTAATACCCAACGAATTGATTGCATCGGTGTATGTGGCATATCCGGGTTCAACATTCGTAATCCTAAAATTATACAGATGATTACGTTTAACAGCCATATAAGGAATGGAAGAGGGGTCGAAAGCCGGGTCGCCTTCCAGGTTTCCGTAGCCATCTTTTATTTTACCACTACCATCTTTTTCACATGCTGTAAAATCTATACGGTAAAAATATGTTTTTCCTTTATATGTACCTTCAACAATAAGGCATACATCGCTTGTTACACCAGTGGGTGCAGCTGCTTCGCAAATATATGCTTCGGCTAATAACGAACTTTGTCCATATACCAGATCGAATGGAGCTTGAGATCCTGGCAATGAACTTAATGGAGCTATATAACCCCTATTATTGCTATTTGCCACAGTTATTTTATTAATTGTAAAATCAGCCGCAGTTGATGTTACATCAACACGGGCCAACATACGCTTCAGTGAACATCTGCTGCTAGTGCTACCCAGTACATCACCTCCTGTAATTCCATTTAGTCCTGTTACTTCGCCATACATAGGTATAGGAGTGCCAGCACCCCACTTACCAGTTTGTGTATAAATCAAGTTATTCAGTATAGTTGTTTTAGTAGTGTTTCCATTAATAGCAGTAGTAACCTCAGCCTCGGCATTGGCTACAATAGCTATTGTAACTACATTTGGATTGTGGGCACAGTTAAACTTAAATGTATAATCTCCATCTGTACCTTTTATTATGTTGGTTGATGCAACTTTTATGTGACTAATAATAGTACCATTACTGTCAAATAGAAGCAAATCACAAGTAGTAATCTTCGCTTCATTGGCAGTCATTGCACGTGTTGTAGGAAGTTGCAGCTCCGGAACAGTTACAGCAATGCTTACTTCATCGTTCTTGGTTATGTTCATGGTTATATCATCTTCTTCGTTTACACAACCACTTAACAGAAACATTAACAACCAAACAAACAGTGCTTTATACAAAAAAAGATGTTTCATGCCTAAATTCTTTTTATCGTTATTATCTTCTTTAGATTTTTTCCGGCAGTTATTGTTACAGTACCAGCCCACGTTAGAGGATTTGTAACTGCATAAATCTTTAAGTCAAACTCCCTCGTCATATCTCCATCACTGCCTGAAAAATTCACAGGTCCTTTTATGTCTTTTTTTTCCATCTTAATTCCATCAGGATGATTTGTTTTGGCTGTTACAACAAAGGTATGCCCATTTGTACCATTAAAATCGAAAGTCATATCACCGTGGCTAACGGTTAAATAATATATTCCGTCAGTAACTGTTTGTGGCACATCGGTCCAGTCGTCTACAACTGCATACAGGGTTATTGCCTCTCCTGCAATTTCTACATCATAGTTTACCCACTTGCCTGCTTCCCATGCAGTTGTGGTTGGAATTGGTACACTAACTGTTTGACCTGCTTTATGCGCACTGGTGCTGGCAAATTTTATATCCAATGTTACAGAACTTAATCTGCTTGTTGAGTGTGGAAACAGAAACATATTATCGCTATAATTATTACCAGGTGTGGTTGGTGTAACTGCTAGTGTTTGGTTTACTACAACATACGACTGAGCATTTGTTACACTTGCAGTACCAGTCCATGTAAAAACGCCGCCAACGCTAGGAAAACTCCCTACACGGTTATTGTCCAAACCTTTAAGAGTTACTTTTTCAACAACCACGGTTTTACCATTCAAATCGTCGTTCTTAGATAGTCGAAAAGTAATTCTTGAAAGCGCATGCTTAAATTCAAAACCTACACTACCACTGGATTTTGGTCCAACCGAGCCAAACATTAAATCAACCTGGTCCTTAGCATTAGAGGGGATGATATATGGGGAAGTGGAAGTGATTGCACATTTTTTATTTGTAGCATCAACAGCTAATGCCATTGGTGGGGTAACAGCATAGAAATTAAGTGGAGCTTGTGCAGACCAATTCTTTTGATAGGTGGTGCTTTGCACACCACCAGAAACAGTCATAGTTACATTATCACCATTTATATAGGCGCTGCCATTATCGGTGTGTAATGCATACAATTGCATTGTGCCGTCAAATAATCTAGTTGGACCAACACCCTCAATAACACTTCCACGGGTGTTGGTATTGCTTGGTAATGAAACGCCGAATTGAATATGGTTCAACTCCTCAACATGGTCCTCATTAGTACATCCAAGCAAATACAATGATATTGCGAACAGAAATACGTGTATATTTATTCTTTGTTTCATTTGGTATTGTTTTTTGCTTAGTTTACGGTTACGGGTACATTAATTGCCGCTCCCCAACCAAGCACAGTAATAGGTGTAAAGGTGATATATTTAGCATTAATGGTTATCTGATAATTGGTCCATGCTCCCATTGCCCAATTATGGGTACTTGTTAAACCACTTATGTTTTCGGTATGCTTTTTAGGTACACCACCAAGTGTATACTCTATTTCAAGTTTCACTGTTGTACCAAACACATTATTTAGATTGCCGGTTGCTGTGTTGATTGGGAACATAAACATACTATTGTCGTTGGCATCGGGGTTGTAAGTATCTGTTCCCAGACGAAGATATTGTACACCTGTAAAATTAGTAGCTTTTGCTATTGTTACAGGAGTAGTAAAATTCATCGCAAAATCTTGTCTATCAGAGAAATCATACCAAGTAAAAGCTGAATTGGTAAATCTACCTTTAGCTTTATTATATGCTTGTAGTATAGAAATCTTCTTTATTGTCACTACATCATCACACGTTTTTATAGCTTGGAAAGTTATACGCGAAAGAATATGGTTAAAAGTTAATGTAACCTCCCCATTTGTACCTGGTCCTACCGAACCTGTACGTGCCCACAAAAGATCTGCTTGAGTACCAAATGTTGTACCAATAGTATGTGTACCTGCTTGATAAGTTGGGCTGGCACCTGTAGGAACAGTGGTAGTCGAAGGCAGCATTCCTGCTGATGAGGGTGACATAGCATAAAATGTTAGATTATAGTCGGGCCAGTTTTTCTTGTAACTATTATTTGCAATATGGCTCCCAGAAGCATTAACTGCAACAGTTGCTTTGTCAAAAGCAGAAGCAAGAGGTGCACTTGTATTTCCTTCGTATTGTACAGCCAACATATTAAAAGATTGGCTTCTATAATTAGCAGTAGTAGTACCATTTGCTGGTTTTCCTCTGGTTTCTGCCTCCAATTGGCCTTCTATATTCAAATCAAAACGAATACAATTTGTTGTATCTTCAATCTCGTCTGAAGAACACGCACTTAGAAGAGCAACTCCTATAAAAAGGGCACATAAACTTTTTTTCTGTAACATCATCTTGTTTATTATTAAGTTATTAATTTTTATTTGTATTATTCGTATTAATAATCATTCTCTACGGGTACATCCACTCTTGTACCCCAACCACGTATTGTTATATCAAACCTTATATAATCTGTTAACTCCCCCTTAAACGTAATGCGTGTGTTTCGTGGCAAAGTGTAATCGGGTTGGGTTGTTTCAATGGGGTCGGGGTCTATTGCGCTTGTATTGGGTGTGTACCATCCCAACGGTGCTTTTACTTCTCGGTTGTTTTTCAGTTTCGCTCTGAAAGTTATTGCGTTGGCTGCTTGGGTTGGGTCGCTAAATGTTGACGAAGGTATTATAATACGGTCTTTACTCCACCTGTATTTTTTAACACCTGCCTCGGTGTATTGCTCCCAATCGGGTTTGTCGCCTTTGGCTTTTACATATATATAAGGCGAACCGGTTCGGTCGGAAGCAAAATTGGCATTGTGGATGGGTGTAGTCCAATCGGCTTCGGTTGCCAGCAACGGTACCCGGGAAGGGATATTGGTGAAACTGATTTCTTGAAAATCTCTTTTTACCAATTCAACCTCGGTGGTTAGTGTAACATCTACCCGCACAGCCAGCCGTGTCATGGCAATGGGCATCACCCCCTCGTATTGGGTTCCGTTGTCCATATACAAGGTATCGCCCAGCACTTCTATTTCTTTTTTAACAGCCACCATAGGAATATGCTTTTTGCTATCGAAAGCAGTATGGTCGAAGAATATGTTTTTCAATTCATCAATTCTATCGGCATTGCGGTTTCCTATTAGCTGAAGCTTACGCGAGGCATTTTCGTCGCTTACTTCGTTGGCAATAAAAACAAAGTCGTAAGTACCTTTCTTAATATAGAAACGAAAAATAGAGTCGTTGGCATACCCATAATAAAAGTTGTGGGTACACTTCATATTTTTGTTATGATCGAACGCCAATATACGGAACACAATATAACTGGAATCGGTTACTGCTTCGCTGAAATCTCTTACAATTCCGGGATCAACAGATACTTCGGTGTCATCACCATCATCATCATTAGTATCAGGGCCAATATCCTGTGAGTCGTTTACACAGGAAAACTGTGCACCGAGCATCAACATGGATAGTATGATAAGATATAAATGTTTCATTGACGTTAGGGGTTTAGTTATTTTTCAACCTTGGTTACAGGTCTTGTTCCTGGTTAATCAATACCCAGTCGTTTACTGTAATTTCGGTAAGGGTAAATGCCCGATCGTAATCAAAATAGAATACAATACGGTAGTTATCATATCGTTCTAACTGGTAGTTGTTGTTGTACAACGGGTTTTGCATAATCAGCTCGTCGGTAAGCTTAAAGCGTGCCAGTTCGTCGGGGTATCCGCTATAGTTGGTGTAAGTTATTACCAGTTCAAGCTCGTCGCCCTGCCACAAACGTTGGGTGGTAAAGTTGGTTATATGGCTGTAATAGTACCTGTATCCAAAAAGCGGATCAAGATCGTGCTGCTGGGTAGTAGTAGTATGTGGGTAATACAGGTAATCAGGACAAGTATCTACATAGCGATTCACAAAGTTACAGATACCGTTTGGCCCAACAATCCGTACATCCAGTTCGGTTCCTTCAATCAGTACGCGGTCGAACTTGGCTACTACTTCTATGTGGTTGGTATTTTTGGCAAAGTTAATTGTTTTCTCTACGGGATGTTTGCTGATGGTAAATACAACATCTTGGTTTTCATAGTCGATATCGTATAGTTTATCATCGTATCCGTAAAAAACAGCAGGGGTATTTTCGGACAGTTCACGTTCGCCGTTGCAAATCACTCGCATACGGGCAGTGCCTATCTCTTCATGATCTTCAATGTTATAGGCTTCGCCGGCATTCATCCAGGTAGCCAATCGGTAAGTACCCGGATCAAGACGGGTAGTATAGGTATAGTTGGTTTCTTCCAGTTCGTCTTTGGTAAGATGAACGGTTTGATAGAACTCACCCGATTCTTTATAGAGGTATAGGTCGATATAGTCGATTACATCGCGTATGGTATTACTGTAATCGGGATTGATGTTATGAAGGAAACGAAGAGTTAGTGATTGTTCGCTTCCGAATTCGGATTGGTCACAATCCAAGTCTCCCTCTCCAATGCAACTGCCTAAAAACGGGAGAAGCAGAAGAAGATAAACTATTATTTTATTTACAGCAGTTCGCATAATGTTTTTTTTATCACTGTGGAGGTGTGTTTTCATACCCCAGGCACATTGGCCTGGGGTTGAATTGAATAGGGCCTAGAGGCCGTTGATAACAAGATTAGTCACGGATACCAAGATCTTCGCCCTGGCTAACCCATACCCAGTCTTTAACTTCGATAGATACATGAATGAAAGGAGTTCCTTCCGGATCCAATGGGTCGGTTGGATCTGTTTCATCACCAGGACCTGGTTGATCTGGATCTCCTATGTTTTTACCACCAGGACCAGGATAACCACAATCGGTTATGCTGTTTACAGTAACATCATAGAAATGGTTACGCATTACACTGTAAACAATAGCATCGTTGTTCCTTTGTTTATCTGTATCATTAGGTTGCAGGTATGTGTTACGCAAAGGAATCATATACCAACAATAACCATCTGTATATTCGTTAATATACATATCCAAAGCTTTAAGTCCAGCATCATCAGCTACACCATAAGCTGCGTAAATAGCTGATTTGCTTCCCCAGAAACCTTGTTTTGTTTTAGTCACAAATTCTCCATCGCCGGTAGTAGCATCATGTTGCAACCAAACACGGTAGAAAGTACCTGTTACAGCTGCATCTTCCCAAGCAGCAGCATCGGGTACAAATTTAGTTTTTACCTGAGCAATAGTTGCATTACCATAAGTAGGAACTTCATTGGTGTTTTCTACAACATAGAAAGCTGATTCTGTAATTTCAGCACCACTCATAGCATGAGCCGGTTTTGTTGGAACATTTCTGTATCCAAAAACTTCATTGATAGCATCAACTCCATATTCACCATATACAGATACATCACCAAAATCGGCAGCATGCAAAGCAGGCCAATAGGTTTGAGGAGCTGTAGTTTTGTTGAAGTTTGTCCATTGTGGAGTTTGGAATCTTTGCAATGTACCAAAGAATGGGAAATAATACATGTCATCCGGATTATTTGCCAACGCGTACTCAGGAGTTTCAATTTTACCAAGCACTTCGCCTTTGTCGTTCTTCACATCGTACTTGCTAGCATCCATTGTAACAACAGTTTTTCCCATTGCACGGCCAATAGGCACTACAACACGGTTTTTAGGATCGATATCAGCAACTGTAACAGTACTGGTTGCAGGATCTTTTGCTGCAACAATTTCTTGTTCCCAGTAGTCGATAGTTTTGTACCATCTGTTAGTACCTTCGTCAACATTAACACCACTGGTCATAAAGAAACCTGTTCCTGTTTTGCCAGTAAAGTTACCATCGCCATCGCAAGGGTCAAGGAAGGTCGAGAACTTAGCCATATTCAAATTGTTGACTACCTCAACCAAATTGTCTAAGCTAGTACCAAGAGCTACCGGAATTACCGGTTCGTTGGCAACAGCAAGAAAATAGTGATTACCTACAGTAGTTTTGAAAATCTTTTCAGCACCATCGTTTGTTGAATTTACATCCAAATCTACAATCTGTTGCAATACTTTGTTCGAGTTAAACACATACACTTTTGATGTGTAAACTGCTTTTTCTTCATCTGTTGCAATATATCTGGAAACCGCACGTGTAGCTTCGCCAGCTTGTTTTACTTTAAAGCTGATATAGGCTTCCTGAGCGTCAACGATGGGGTCTTTGTCCGCCACCGGGTCATTTGAACAACTTGCAAATCCCAAAGAAATTGCAGCTGCCATCATTGCATACTTAAAATTCATTTTCATTTTCATCTTTTTGTTTATTGGTTAATAAATAATTATGGGTTTCCCCGATTGTTCTTTTGTTCTTCTGTCTAAATACCATCCGCATGGCAATTCTCAATTTTCAATTGCATTAAGGTGTTCTTGTAAATTATAATCCTGTATCATCTTACTGATCTCCGGATCGCGCTGCGCCCTGTTTATCTTGCCCGGATCCAGTCGGCAAGCTTCCATCAGATGATCAACTGCGGCCTGCATTTCCTTCAACCGGCTACATAAAATGGCGGCCAGGTAGTGTGTGTTTGCTGTTTGAGGCAGGGTAGCAAGCATATTGTATGCCCGGCCGTTATATCCCAAACAGGTTAGTGCTACAGCGGTATTGTAATCATCATAATCGCTCAATATATTCAGGGCGCGTTGGTATTCGCGGTTCCTCAACAGTTTCAGGGCGTGCATATATTCGGTACGCTGATCGGCTGTGAAGGCTGGGTTACCCAGCAAGCTGCCATCGGCCAGCTCGTCCATCGAGGATATTACGTAGCTTAACGTATCTATATATTGTATTTTATAGTAGCTGCGGTCTACTGCGGTAATGTTACCACCAAGAGTTAGTTTCAGGTTCTTCATACCAGCCGTTACCGGATAGGTACGCGTGTAGCGGTAGCTGTAGTTTTTACCCGGAACAATGGTTGTACTGTAATGGGCATCCGGACGGTAAGGTGCAGGCACCATGTACTTAAACACCTCTTGCTGGCGCGAACCTCTTGCCTCGTTAGCAGCTATTTTATCGTGTAACAGATACTCGTTGGCCAGTGCAATGGAGTCTTTGTCGCGCGGTAGCAATGGGCCCAGATCTTCGGGAGTGATGTTTTTGAAGTAAAACTCACGATACTGCACAGGAATGGCATCCAATGTTATCTGCCGTTTTACGGGCGACGATGCAATGATCTTCTTACGTTCTGCACGGTATTTACGGCCCAGCTCGGTGGTGTCGGCACGCATAGCTAGTCGGCGGTTAAACTGTGGCCGGTACTTCTGTTCGTGCTTTATCAGCTTCTGGCGTAATTCTTCACTGTGTTTTACGTTATAGGCATCGTATTTGGCTTGTTGGGTGTTGCGCCAGTCGCGGTATTCCTGCATCAGTGCCCATTTGTTGTAGTAAGAGTCGAGTTCTGTTTGACGACGCTTACCCAGTTCACGGTTCACCCCACGGTGGTTCACAAAAGCAGAGTCGTAGGCCGAAGGATCAATAATTCCATCCAGGTATTGCTGAAAACGTTCATAGTCTTTTTTCTGTAGTTCGATAAAGTTTTTACCACGCAACACCACATCGTCAAGGTTTACTACCGAATCGGGAGTAATCAGCTCGGGGGTAATGGTTAATTGAAAATCGTCGGATAGGTAGGCCTCGGGAACATGGATAATAAAATCTATGTTAACCTGCCCTTCGCGCACGGGGGCAAAGCGGGCACGCGAAGTAACGGTTACCTGAGACAGCGTGTATACTTTATTGGTATCCAACCGGGATTCGTCCGGATTGTTATCGTTAATGTTTGCGAGTTGTGGCTGTTCACTGTAGTTTACCTGTTCGTTCAACACCATCGGTCCCTGACTACCAGTACCTTGCCCCGGACGTACGCCCGGATGGGTAATAGTAATGCGACTACGCTCCAGAAACAAGCGTTCTGTTAGATGGCGTTTACGGGTGTTGTTAGTGCCACAGGAGGCTAATACAAACAACAGGGTACAAAGCAGGTATAGGTATAAATTTCTCTCTCTCATAAAATCTAATGTGCCAATAGGATAATGTGCCAATATGCTAATATGCCAATAGGATAATGTGTCAATAGGATAATATGCCAATGTAAAAATGTGCCAATAGGAATGTAATTATGTAATTGATTAATTATGCGCAGCCAATTGGCACATTGGCATATTAGCACATTGGCACATTATTATTTCCGTTTCAATTCGTCTTCTCTCTTCTTTGCCAACTCTTGCAAGTTGTGGGCAGCTTCGGTTACTCCACCAATAGAAGCTTGGTTTAATAAGTCTTCGGCTTTATCCAGTTCTCCACGTAGCATGTAAATAATACCCAGGTTGTTCCAGGCTTCGGGCAAAGCGGGAGCTTTTTCTAATAATCGCAGGGCGGTGTTTTCTTCACCATTCTCTATCAACAGGGCAGCGGCGTTATTCAAAGCTACGGGGTCGCTGTCGAAGTATTTAGGAATGGTTTCCATAATAATCTTTTTATATTCGGCAGTGCCTTTACCGTACTCCAAAGCTACACTGTAGAGTTCCAGATGCGACAGGTTTTCGGGGTTAGTGTTCATCAGCTGACGGGCTTCGGTAGTGGTGTAACTACGTACTGCGTAATCAATCTGATATTCTACACGACGCAGTTCGGGGAAAACATCACGAAGCAAAGCATTGTAAACCGATAAGCCTTTCAAACGGGCTTCTTTGGCATCGGGATCGGCACTGCTGTCAATAATAGCTAAGATCTGTTCTTTCTGGGTAAGGTTGCTCTCTTCAATCTTACTTTTCAGACCTGCCCAGTCTTCGCCAATGGAGCGAACGGTAAACAGATTTTCGGCCAGCATATAATGATTCTTTATATAATCTTTCAAGGCAGTGGCACGTTCGCGAGCCAATTTCTCGTTGCTGGCGTATTTGCCTTCGGGCGAGGCATAACCTTCAATAAACAAACCGGTTATTTCGGCATCCTGATCGCTCATTACTTCAAGGAAAGCATTGTTGATTTTTCCTAACTCAACCGGGTTCCGACGGAAGTCGGGAAGTATTGCCGAACGACCAACCTGAAAGTCAAGAAAAGCACTTCCTTGTCTGTTGCGGGTTTTTACTTCAACTTTAGGATCAACAAGAGCAACCAGCGATTGTACTTCGTAAGGGGGACGAGGAGCAAGTTTTACACGATCGCTCAACTTATAGGTATACATATTTACCTGACTACGACAACCTATCAACTCCTGACGAAGAAACAAACTTGCATTATCCATCCAACGTTCGTAAGGGATAGCAATCTGGTAGCTCATACTCTCGTCGGTATATTTATTGGTGTTAACAATCATTTGGGGTGCATCGTAAAGCGCAAGCCATTCGTTGCTGGCAACCATAAACCAACGGCTGTTAATTTTGCTGCGGGTTTTACCATTTAGCTGTACATAAGGAAGATCGAGGGTGTTTTTACCATTTCGAAGCTCGGGGGTAAAATACATGCCCGAACAGTTAGGCACAGCACTAGCCTCAACATTTACGTTGAAACAAACAATTAAACTGTCGTTGCGCTCGGAAAACTCGGTCGACTCTACGTAAACGGAGCCTTTGTAATTTTGGGCGGTGACGGGAACAGAATAAAAGGTTATAAAAAGGGTTATAAAGGTTATAAAGTAATGAGTTTTGAGTTTTGAGTTTTGAGTTACGATGCCGTATGGTAGGTAACGACTCAGTTTATTTTTATTTTTCATCTTCATGTTATTTTTTTGTTTGAAACGCAGATTAACGCGGATTAACGCAGATTATTTTAAGCAAGTGTTCATAATTACTTTGGCAATTACCAATTAGAGATTAATCTGCGTTAATTCGCGTTAATCTGCGTTTCAAAAATCAGTAGCTTCATTTTCATTTCAAGAAATAAATCAAACTCAACCCAATCTTAGTAGGGCCAACGTAGTGTGTAGTACCCTCGTCGAGCTTTGGCCCGCACTTGGGTGCTTCGAACTTTTCGTAATCAATATAGGCATAGCCAAAGCCAACAGTGGCTTCCATGGACCAACGGGGAGATAGCAACCAATGGTAACCCCACGAAACGCCTCCACCAGCTAGCCAACCGCGGTAGCGGTGGTCTTTTAAGCCGCTAATGAAACCTATGTTACCTACATTAAAATTGGAATAGTGACCATGAACACCAAAGAAGTGACCTACAAACGACTCGCAAAGCCAGTAGCGAACTTCGGGTTGAACGGTTAGGTTTTTCCACTTGGTGTTGTCCTTGAAACTTATAGGGTTGTAGATTACCGGCACATCAAGGGTAAAACGCTTATTGAGTTTTAACTCAACGCCAAGATTCAGCCCCAAGCTTACATCGTAAAGAAGATTACTCTTCACTGCGATACTTGGAATTGGATCGTAAAGGCGATAAGGGAAAACTTCCTGGCTGCGAGCTACCCCTGAGGCCAGCGTGAAAACAAGGATGAATATCAGTATTATTCGGGTCATGAGATTACGATTTACTTTTTTACTTTTTAGCATTTAACACTTCGGACGAAGATTTTACCCCTGATAACCAGTGCTTAAAGCTACGGTTAAACTGTAAAACACTACGGGGAAACTCGCGTTTTGATTCAGTAGGAATGAAAGGAGAATCAACCACTTTACGCAGACTAAGAAGGATATTAGTCAATGTTTCGTTGTCAATATTACTCTTAGCCCCTTCCAGATAACTACGTAAACGAACACGCTCTAAAACAGCATTACGTCGTTTCTCAGTACGGAACATAGATAAGTTGGTATCTGCACATAGTGTATTGGCTTTATGAAGCAGATAAATTAAGTACAAGGTTTTTTCGTTAAGCATCGCGTCTATCAGTCGTTAGTCGTTTAAAAGTCCGTCTCTTGTTAGAAGATGGACAGCGAGCAACTAAGACCACAAAGCCAATTCGTAATATGCAACATTAATTGTTGAATATTATCATCAAAGGCTGTCTATTACACTTTGATTTTTATTGCTTTTTTTAATAATAAGACCCCAAAAGCATTTGGGTAGGGGGAAGTATGCGAAATTGGAAGGAAAAAGGAGGATTATACAACAATTTGCGTTAATTAGAGTTAAAGAATCGAGTGAAGAATAATTTGATCGTAATCATATTTCTTCATCTGTATTATATATTAAGTAGTAACTGTATAATCCTGTTACTAAACTTCGATAAAAGAAAAATTGGCATTTATTCGCTAACTATTGGCCAATTCATCTATTTAGCCTATCTTTGCAACAGATTCAATGTCCATCTTCTAACAAGAGACAGACCCAAGTCGTGTAATCATTATTAACCACCCGAAGCATCATTCTGCCAATTAGAACGAGGTGGTTTATTCTTCTTAGATTGCACTTGTTGCTTACTACTCATTTTTAAAACAGCATTTATAACTGCCTGATTGGCACGTAACAGAATAGGTTGATCAAAGGATTTAAGGTAAACATGGGTAACCTCTTCGCTTTGATGCCCCATAGCTTGGCTAATAACAGCAGTAGGAACCCCCTCGTGATAGGCTATAGTGGCCCAACTGTGTCGGGATACATACGAGGTAAGGTTCTCTTCGATGTTTAACTGCGCAGCTATTTTCTTTAGTCGCCGGTTATATGTACGAAGCGAACTGGAGTACAAACGTTGTGTATCTTCCGCATTGGTGCTATTAAGTATTGGCAAAAGGTAAGGCAAGTTAGCTGTTTTACTCTCGTACTTCCGGATAATTTTCAAAGCAACCGAATCGACTGCTACATGAACAGTTGAAGTGGTTTTACGCCGCCGATAAACAATTGTATTATTGTTATAAACATCGGTTTTAAGCAAATGGGCTAAATCTATATAGGCAATGCCCTGAAGATAGAAACTGAGCATAAACATATCGCGGGCAAATTCTAAACCAGAATTACTACTAAAGTCGGCTTCGCTGATTGTAGAAATAACTTTGCCTGATACGGCACGCTTCAAAGTTGGAACTGTTTTGGTGTGCAAGTGATCGAACAAACCGGATTGGGATTCAACAAGACCGTTTTTTACTGCTTTATTATACATGGCACGAACATGCGATATATAGAATACAACAGTATTCTGGCTCAGGCCGGAATTGATCAGGTGCTTTTGATAGGCAAGCAACCAATCCGGAGCAAAACAATTGTGTAATTCAATTTCATTTTTATGAAACAACAACATACTACGCAAGGTAGTTAAATAGGTCTCAGCTGTACGATAACGCCCATGAAGCTTATAATCGTCGGCTAATCCAATTACAAATTCTGATAGACTCATCCTTTTTTTCATTTTAATTGATTAACTCCTGAAAGAATTCAGACTAAACTATATACTTAACAATAACAAAAAAAAGAAGTTTAAAGGATATAAGAAAGAAAAGGAAGAAGAAAATCTTGTACCGGCTCTTTGGTTTAGTTACAGATTGTAATTATCAAGATAGCATACCTTCGGCATGCATTGATTATGCCATCTTATGATCCCGAAGCTAAAGCAACGGGCTACCAAGATTAACAACCGTTCCGGTTGAACCATGCGGCCTCGCAAAGGGGAGGTCTTTTTAATTCATATTAAATTTATTGTAATTCATATTTAGTTTATACATTTGTAGCGAATAATAACTAAAACCAACCAATTTATGACAAAATTTTCTATCTATCATTTCTTTTTATTGGCTTTTATATTTGGATCATGCTCTAAGGATTATGGCGTAAACAAAATTGACTTAATAGAAAGATTAACACCGCAAAACACATTGGTATAACACCTAATAAATAAGAAGAATATGAAAACAATGATTGTCTGCTTGACATCATGTGCCAGTGATAAAGAAACTGAGGATTCAGGATATCCACTTGAAATAACCAGCAATCATCTTGCCATAGATCACCTTCATCCCAAAGCCGAAAGTGTTATCTCTAGTGGAAATGGTGATTATACACTTACATTATTAAAAGATTATCATGTTGATGAAGAATATAAAGATTTCCCGATTGAGGAACTGTTAAGTATAAAAATAGAGGGTGAAAAAATAATCGCAGAACGATTGTTGCTTAAAGAATATTATTTATGTGTTAATTATATGCTTTCAGATGCAAAAGGATATACCAAAATAATTACTATAGAAAATCCAGGTATGGAGAATTTCCCAAGTTTAGATAGACAATAACTCCTTTTAACTCCCAACCAAGTACACAATTCTATTCCATTCTGAGTTTTTGAACCGCTGAGTTACGCGGAGTTTTAGTTTTCCTGCGGCATCAAAATAAAAACTCTGCGTAACTTAGCGTAACTCAGCGGTTCAATTTTCCTCTGGTTTCACAGTAGGAAGCTAACTGTTTCACGGTAAGAAACTAACAGTTTTACAGTAGGAAACTAACAGTTTCACGGTAGGAAACCAACAGTTTTCTATGTAGAAAACAACTTGTTTTCTATGTAGGAAACAGTTGGTTTCCTATATATGAAACTACTTGTTTCACTGCACAAAACCAAAATGAAACTAGTTGTTTCATGTGCATCTCACATGCTGGAAAATTTTGATTTCCAATTTCTACGTAGAGGATAAATATGAGTTATATTTTTATAACTCACTGATATTTAGCAGCTAATAGAAAACACCTTAGTGATAGCAGTGGTAGATATTTTTTACTATCACTGCATCTGCCACTAATTTAATCAACTGTTTATCAGAATGTTATCACTGCTAGTGATAGCAGTGATAGCAAAATGGCGAAAAAACATTTTCTGAGGAAATAGCAAACCGCAAGTTGCACGCTGGCATCTTGTTGTTTAACCCTCCATTACAATCTCGCAAGCTACGTAATCTTGGTCAAGTTGTCGGACGGTTTACATTGTTTCATAAGAAATCCACTCATCATTAACTTCCTCACAAGCATTACATATTGTCTTTATTGTAATCCAATCAAAACCTTCTGCCCAATCATCTTTATCAAATTCATCTCCACATTCTTCTATAAAATCTTCTTGTCCTTGAGAATGAATATTGACTATCATTGAATGTTCAGATTTATAACATTTGTTACAATGCCATTTTTTAGTACTTGGTCTTGGTTGGTCTTTTGAATCGCCTCCACAAACAAATCCATTCCATCCGTGAAAGTCATTGTCGAAAATCAAATGCTCTTTATTGCAACTATTACACTTTACTTTTACTATCAAGAAATAGTTTCCGTCAATTTCAGTTACTTTGATTACTTGTTCTTTAGAGTAATCGGAATCATCAGCAACGATTTCAATTGTAAAACTCTCAGACCCACAATCACAAGTAATTTTCCCCGTGACTTCAAACTCACTATTACTATCTCCTATCGGTTTTAAGATACTTTTTAAATGTTTTGGAACAGGTATCATCTTTCTATTTTTATACTTCAAAAGAAGCGATTGTTAATTAACACTATCATATAATTTCTACCTCGTCCCCAAAAATACTATTTATCTGTCAAACTGGCATTATATCTGATATAAAACTATGAAATACAGCCGATTTTATAGGATTTTACACACGCTTGTGGCACAAAAAACTTAAATTATTCTTTTTTATGTCTTGAGATGAGTATAAAACCATATATCTTTGTCTCTTTATATAAATCATAGAATAATAACCAATTTTAATTCTGAAAACCTATGCGAAAAACTATCCTGGCGCTTGCATGCTGTATGGCAACAATGCAGGTTTGGGCCGATCATCCACCATTAAAAGGGTATAACTATTTTCAGGCAGAAGCGCCTGAGGGTAATGAATGGGAATCTCCCGAAAACATTGCCTTAAACAAAGAGCAACCACGTGCCCGGTTCTTTTCTTTCCCTGATACCGAGAGTGCACGTAAAGTATTACCGGAAAACAGTAAATTCTGGAAATCGCTGAACGGTGATTGGAAGTTCAACTGGGCTCCCGATCCGGATTCACGACCAACCGACTTTTACAAAACCGAATTTGATGTTTCGGGTTGGGATGAAATTGCAGTTCCTTCTAACTGGAATATATATGGAATACAAAAAGATGGAAGCCAAAAGTATGGTACTCCTATTTATGTAAATCAACCGGTTATTTTTCAACACAGTGTGAAAGTAGACGACTGGCGCGGTGGCGTAATGCGTACTCCGCCTGCCGAATGGACTACCTTTAAACATCGTAACGAAGTAGGGTCTTATCGCCGCGAGTTCGATATCCCAATGGATTGGGATGGTCGTGAAGTATTTATTAACTTCGATGGGGTAGATTCTTTCTTCTATCTATGGATAAACGGCAAATATGTTGGTTTTTCTAAAAACTCGCGTAATGCTGCTGCATTTAACATTACCCCTTATTTGCAAAAGGGCAAGAACATAATAGCTGCCGAAGTTTACCGTAGTTCCGATGGTTCCTTCCTCGAAGCACAGGATATGTTTCGCTTACCTGGAATTTTCCGTACGGTGGCTTTATACTCAACCCCAAAAACACACATCAGGAATCTTGTTGTTATTCCCGACCTTGATGATACATATACCAATGGTTCGCTTACCATTAATGCGGATATCCGCAATTTAGGAAAGAAAGCCGTTAAGGATTATCGGTTGATATATACGTTGTATGAAAACAAACTGTACTCTGACGAAAATACGGTAGTAGCAAGTAAAGATGCATACATCCCAACAGTAAATCCTAACGGAATAACTGAAGCAGCAGATGCAGTTTTAACCATCGAAACACCTAAAAAATGGTCGGCCGAATTACCATACAGATATACATTGGTTGCCGAGCTGAAAGATAAGAAAAACAAAACCATTGAAACTGTTTCAACTTATGTAGGATTCCGCAAAGTTGAAATTAAAGATACTCCCGCTTCGGAAGATGAATTCGGATTGGCCGGACGTTACTATTATATAAACGGTAAACCGGTGAAATTGAAAGGTGTAAACCGCCATGAAACAAATCCGGCTGTAGGGCATACCATAACCCACGAAATGATGGAAAAGGAAGTTATGTTGATGAAACAAGCCAACATTAACCATGTGCGCAACTCGCATTATCCACCTGCTCCATACTGGTATTATCTGGCAGATAAATATGGTATCTATCTGGAAGATGAAGCCAATATCGAATCGCATCAGTACTACTATGGAACTGCTTCACTCTCTCATCCTGCCGAATGGGAAAATGCACACGTAGCACGTGTACTCGAAATGACTCATGCCACAATCAACAATCCATCGGTTGTTATCTGGTCGTTGGGTAATGAAGCCGGACCGGGTAAGAACTTTGTAACAGCATACAATGAGTTGAAGAAAGTTGATACCTCGCGCCCTGTACAATACGAGCGCAACAACAGTATTGTTGATATGGGATCTAACCAATATCCTTCTATTGCATGGACTCGCAATGCAGTAAAAGGGGGCTTTAATATTAAATATCCATTCCATATTTCGGAATATGCACACTCAATGGGTAATGCTTGCGGAAACCTGGTTGATTACTGGGAAGCGATTGAATCGACTAACTTCTTCTGTGGTGGTGCCATCTGGGACTGGGTAGACCAAGCTCTTTACAACTACGATAAAGCCACCGGAAAACGCTACCTGGCTTATGGTGGTGATTTTGGTGATATCCCTAACGATGGACAGTTTGTGATGAACGGTATTATGTTTGCCGATCTGGAGCCCAAACCCCAATATTACGAAGTTAGAAAAGTTTATCAGCACATTGATGTAAAAGCAACGGATCTGGCCATGGGCCAATTCGAAGTATTCAATAAATACTACTTCAAGGATTTATCGGATTATGAAGTAAAATGGTCGGTCTACGAAAACGGAAAGGAAGTGAAAAACGGTACTGCCGAATTGGGTACAATACCTGCACGCTCGCGTGGAACAATCCGGATTCCTTATTCGCTCAGAACATTGAAGGTTAATTCGGAATACTTCCTGAAAATTCAATTTGTATTGAAGAAGGATGCGCCATGGGCCAACAAATCGTTTGTACAGGCCGAAGAACAGATTCTGCTCAGAGAAGCCGTAAACCGTCCGTCAATTGCAGAAGCGTTAACAAGTACTGAACAACTGGGATTTAGCATAACCGAAAACATAGTTACCATTAAAGGTACTGCTTTTGAAACGCAATTCGATACCAATACCGGTACTATTCACAGCTTATTATATGGAAACGAAACTATAATTGCCAATGGAAACGGACCAAAACTGGATGCTTTCCGTGCATTTGTAAACAATGACAATTGGGCATATCGCCAATGGTTTGAAAACGGATTACATAACCTGCAACACAAAGCTACCGGCAACCGCATATTTAAGAAGAAAGATGGTACGGTTGTTTTATCGTTTACAGTAGAATCGCAAGCACCTAATGCAGCACGCATTAATGGCCGTGCCGATTCCGGCAGATTTACATTGGAGGAATTAACAGATCGTCCGTTTGGTACAAACGATTTCAAATTCACAACCAATCAGATATGGACTGTGTATCCGGATGGTTCAATTGAACTTCAATCAAGCATAACCTCTAGTAACCCAACGTTAGCATTGCCACGCTTGGGATATGTGATGAGAGTTCCGCAAAAGTATGCTAACTTTGCGTACTACGGCCGCGGTCCGATTGATAACTATGCCGACCGTAAGAGTGGACAGTTTATTGAGATTCACAAAAACACTGTTGAAGGTGAATTCGTTAACTTCCCCAAACCACAGGATATGGCTAACCACGAAGATGTACGCTGGTGTGCATTAACCAATAACTCCGGAGCAGGTGCGGTATTTGTAGCAGGTACTCATTTATCGGTTGCTGCTTTACCCTACTCTGCCCTCGACATGACAATGGCTCCACATCCTCTCCAGTTACCGGCAGCAGGTGATACGTATCTTCACCTTGATCTTGGTTCAACCGGATTGGGTGGAAACAGTTGCGGACAAGGACCTCCTTTAACCGACGACCGTGTGTTTGCATCTAATCATACCATGAGCTTTATTATTCGTCCGGCAGCCGGAAAAGACCTTTCCGAAACAGCCAATGTTACCACCGCCGGAGAAATTCCTTTAACAATTGCACGCAATCGTGCAGGTATGGTTACATTATCAACCACCCGTCCTAATACAACAATAATGTATACGGTTAAGGATGCTGCTTCTAAACCCAAAAGAGTGGAAAAAGGAAAGGATTATACCGAACCATTTTCTTTACGTAATGGTGGTACAGTTACTGCATGGTATAAAGATAATGCTGATATAAGTACAACTGTGACTTTCGAAAAAATAGAAAGTATTGCTACCGAAGTTATTTTTGCCAGCAGTGAGGAAGTTGGTTATGGAGATGCCAAACATCTTACAGACGGTGACCCCAATACGATATGGCATACCATGTATTCTGTAACCGTAGCTAAATATCCACATTGGGTAGACTTAGATGCAGGCGAAGTAAAATCAATCAAAGGCTTTACATACCTACCCCGCCAAGAAGGCAATAACGGTAATGTAAAAGATTACACCATACATGTTAGTAATGATGCCAAAGAATGGGGAGAACCTGTGTATACAGGAACTTTCAACAGAGATAGCCGCGAGAAAAGAGTGATATTTGATAAACCTGTAAAAGCAAGATACATCCGCTTTACTGCGCTTAATGAGCAGCGTGGGCAGGATTATGCTTCGGGTGCGGAATTAGGCATTCTGGCAGAATAAATTGTGTTAACCGCAGATTAACAGATTATTTTGTTTTAGACACGGATGACGCGGATTACACGGATTTAAATACACGGATAAATTCATTCTTTTATTTAATCCGTGTTTCTTAATCCGTGTAATCCGCGCAATCCGTGTCTAAAACAAAAACTATTTTATGGAAGAATTTCAAATCATACAGCCATCGCCTCTGCTTGCGCCATACATAAAGAATTACTGGTTGCTGAAAACAGTTAGCAATTCTCCAACATTGGCACGAACAGTTCCTTGTGGCATGATGAATCTCATTTTCCACCGGGGCAACCGTTTGTTGTCGGTTTACGAAGACAAGTTTCATCCCCGCGCATTCCTTAACGGGCACGAAAGAACCTTTGCCGACCTTGAATATACCGGGCAAATTGATATGATTTCTGTTGTCTTTCGTCCGATTGGTGTCAAAGCTTTCTTTGATTTGCCAATAAATGCAATCAATAATCTTCGGGTAACAGCAAACGATCTGGGAGATAAAGAACTGGCTGCGTTAGAAAACGCGCTCACAAGTACGGAAGATGATCAAATATGCATTCTTCTGATTGAACAATTCTTGCTGAAACGCCTTAGCCACCTGGCTGCACATAACCTGAAGCGGATAGAGGCAAGTATTCAGCTGATTAACAACGGGCAGAGCGATGTATCTCTGCTAGCCGACACAGCCTGCTTAAGCACCAAACAATTTCAACGTGTTTTCTCCGAACATGTGGGTGCTAACCCCAAAGAGTTCTCTCGAACAATTCGTTTTCAAAAGGCATTGCATATACTTGAAACAAAACCTCAAACCTCACTCACAACCCTTGCACACGAGTGCGGCTACTTCGACCAATCGCACATGATCAAGGACTTCAAAGCTCTTTCCGGTTATACACCAAGCGAATACATTGTTGCCTGTGCACCTTATTCCGACTATTTTGCTTGATTTCGATTCCCGATTGTCCCTTTTTTACAATTACAGGTACTTTGCAATCTCTATTTTTGTCCTATCAATTTTAATACAATCAAGAAATGGACAAGAAAACATTAACAGAAAAAGCAAAATCACATTTAGAAGTATTGTGCTCGGCAATTGGCGAACGCCGGGTGGGAAGCGAAAAAAACCGTAAAGCAACAGCTTATGTAAAAAATGTATTGCAAAGTCTGGGTTGGGAAACCGAAGCAACTGAACTGTCGGTTATTGACTGGAAAACCGATGGCGCAACCCTAACATGTAACGGAGCGTTTTTTGAAGTGTTTTCTTCCGAATACTCATCAGGGTGTTGTGTAAAAGGCAAATTAATAGCTATTAATACTGTTGCTCAATTGGAAGAGGCTGATATTAAGGACAAAATTGTTCTTCTACATGGAGAGATTGCCTCTCAGCAAATAGCTCCGAAGAACTTTCCGTTTTGGAATCCCGAGGAACACCAGCATATTGTTTCATTGTTGGAAGAAGGTTGTCCGCAAGCACTGGTTTGTGCCACCAAACGTAATTCGATAAGTGCAGGAGGTGTTTATCCGTTTCCTTTGTTCGAGGATGGCGACTTCAACATTCCATCGGTTTACATGAAAGATACCGAAGGCGAAAAACTCCTCGCTTGTGTAGGGCAACAGGTAGAGTTGGAGTCAAAAGCTATTCGTATTCCCGAAACGGCATTTAATGTTATTGGCCGAAGTGACAATCGAACAAACAACCGGATTGTGGTTACTGCTCACATTGATACTAAAATAGGCACCTCCGGAGCCATTGACAATGCAACAGGAGTAGCCATCATATTGTTATTAGCAGAGTTGCTGAAAGAAAAACAGTTCAACAATCCGGTAGAATTGGTTATCCTTAACGGAGAAGATTATTACGGAGCACCAGGACAGCTGAAGTATATTGAACAAAATTCAGGTAAATTTGGCAATATACTGCTGAACATAAATATTGATGGAGCCGGATACAAAGAGGGCCTTTCCTGTTTCTCGGCATTCAATCTTCCCGAAAACATTCTCGATACACTACACGAAGTACTTTGGGATACTCCCGAAATTGTAGAAGGATTGCCATGGTATCAAGGCGACCACAGTATGTTTTTACAGAATGGCTGTCCGGCAATTGCGGTCAGTTCGCAGTGGTTTATCGAGAATTTTGAAACACAGGAACTAACACATACTCCTAAAGATAATTTAAGTATTGTAAATTATGAACGGGTAGCCGAGTGTGCTTTGGCTATATACAACAACATATCTCTGATTAACTCTTTGGGAAACGGTTTACCCCAAGGTAGTTGAACTGCTCCTTTCGAAGTTTTATAATCAGCTAACTGTGTATTGAATGCAACGATTGGCTCTTCACCCGGATAAAAGCCAAGGTGATGCTTTTGCGTAGCAAAGTGCACAATGTTCTTACCATGCAGCTTGAATGTAGGCATCCCCCAACTGATGGTTTCCTGAAGTTGGGGAATTGTTTGCAGAATCAGATTTCTGATTTCATTCAGATATGCGTGAGTTTCTTCGGGAGAAGCAGCGATATAGGAGTCGATATCTCTTTTACCTGTTTCGTTATAAATATAATCTTCTAGTTTGGTTTCTAACTTGATTGGAACAACCCCACTTGTAGGCGTATCTTTTCCGTCGACCAAAGTAGCTGTCATTGCTGCCATATTGAAAGCTGCATCACCAGAAAAGCCGGCATTAATCAATGTTTGCACCCACTCCTCACGGGGTGTTTGATTTGGCATGACTTCCCGTTTATAATATTTGCCATAAATACGAGCCACGTCTTGCGTGCTGTAATTCTGCGGTCCGGTAAGTTCAACAACCTTTGTGGTGAAAGTTGAATCCGCAAAAATGGAAGCAGCAAACCGGGCTACATCCTGTGGTGAAACCATCGGGATTTTCTGTTCGGGTTCAAAGAAAGTAGGCAGAATGCCATACTCTTTCACCACATCGGCATATACCAGCCAATTACTGAAATAATATGCCGGACGAATAAAAACAGTTTCGACGGGCAGATCCTCAAAGGCTTCTTCCAGCCAGTGTGAAACCATCAGGTTGCCCGTACCTTTTGCTATATGAGCACCCATAGAAGACAAACCAATGACCCGTCGGATGCCCGTCTCCTGAATTGCCTTACGATAAGTAGCAATCATCCGTTGACCATCACCAAGAACATCCTCCGAATGAAAATTCTCTGGAGTAAGCAGGAATACAGTTTCTCCACCATCGAAGGCCTTAATCAACGATTCTTCTTCAAACACATCGGCAATCCGTACTTGCACGTTTGAATCGAACAGATTAGCCTTGCTCTGATTCCTTATGATGGCAGTAACAGGCATCCCGTTTCTGCTTAACTCTCTCACTAATGCCGAGCCTACTTGTCCACCGGCTCCTGTTACTATATTCATATATTTCTGGTTTTGTTTCAGATTACAAAGCTAACAAAATACTTCACTCCAATACGACGATTCATACCTAAAAATACTATTTTTGTAGCCTAATTTTATAACAACAAATTATGCCAAGACCAACTAACAAGCAAGACTTAATAGTAACCGCTAACGGCCAGTTTGAGAAACTGTGGAAGATGATTGATTCCATGCCGGAAGAAAAACGAGTGGGTACATTTTCCTTTGAAGATAGAGATAAAAACTTGCGCGATGTATTGATACATCTATACGAGTGGCATCAATTATTACTGAATTGGCTTCGTTCCAATCAAGTTGGTAATATGGTTCATTTTCTGCCCGGACCTTATAACTGGAAAACATATCCACAAATGAATGTTGAGTTTTGGAAGAAGCACCAAACAACTCCGTTGGAAGAAGCGATTACACTTTTAAAAGAAAGCCATGCCAATGTGATGCAACTTATTGAGCCACTTACTGATGAGGAGTTATTTACAAAGAAGTATTTTCCGTGGACTGGGACTACTAACTTAGGCAGTTATTGCATATCCTCCACATCGAGTCATTATGATTGGGCGATGAAGAAATTGAAACATCATATAAAAGCCGGATAAAAGTTATTTAACAGGCATGTATGAATCAGGCAGATAAAAAACGATATATAGCCATCGACGAAATCTTGTGGAAAGATTGGGATCCGATAGGTGTAAACGACAATGAAAATCTCAGGGATGAATACCAAAGTTACACTCCACATGTTTTTAAATTAAAGAAAGAGGGAGCTGATCTTCATAAAATAGCCCGACATCTATATCAGTTAGAAACGGTTGGTATGGGAATGAGTGGAAATTTAATGAGATGCGAAGTGATAGCAGAGAAGATTATTGAACTTAAATAAAAAAACATGGATATTCTTAAACTCGCGGAACAAAATCAGCAAGCCGCTTGGCGGATATTAGAAGAAAACCACATTATTCCGGCATGGGAACGTATTGGAGCAACTGTCAATCTGGTAGGCTCACTTAAATCTGGTTTATTAATGAAAAGCCGGGATATAGATATGCATATTTATACTGATAAGCTTGATATAGCTGAGAGCTTTTCTGTAATGCAGGAATTGGCAGAAAAACTACCCCTAAAAGAGGTTCAGTATATCAATGGAATTGATACAGAAGAGGAATGCATGGAATGGCATATTTTGTACACGGACAAAGAGTTGAATACATGGAAGTTCGATATGATACATATCCGTCGGGGATCAAAATATGATGGCACAGTAGAGCGGGCAACTGATGCCATAATTAAACAACTAACACCCGAAATCCGCCAAACAATTCTTCAAATAAAATATGATGTGCCAGCAGGAATTATGATTCCGGGCATAGAGATATACCACGCTGTTTTTACAGGTGGAGTGAAAACTTATGAAGAACTGGAACAATGGCGCAAAACCAATCCGCTGACAAATAGTTTGGAATGGTTGCCTTAAACCAGCACAACACAACTAACAATCAACCAATCAATTACAGTACCAGCTTTATTTTAAGTCTGAGACAAAAGTATCACCATTATTTTAAGCCTGAGACAAAAGTACCAACCAGCGTGGTACAAAAGTATCACTACTAAGATACTTTTGTATCACAAGCGTGGCACTTTTGTACCACAGGCGTGATACTAAAGGTTACTCACATCATAAATACAATGAAAATAGAAAAAGTCACAAAAAATAAAAAACAGTTCCTCGACTTATTGCTTCTAGCCGACGAACAGGAAAACATGATTGACAAGTATTTACCAAATGGAGATCTATTTGCCTTATATGATAATGATTTAAAAAGCATTTGCGTTGTACTTCGGATAGACAACGAAATTTGCGAATTGAAAAATATTGCTACATATAAAAAATTCCAAGGCAAAGGCTATGGTAAAGCATTGATAAAATTTATTTCCGATTACTATAAAAAAAACTATAAAACAATGCTTGTTGGAACAGGTGAAACTCCCTCAAATCTCTCCTTTTATGAGAGTTGCGGATTTAAGCAATCGCATCGGATAAAGAACTTCTTTACAGATAATTACGACCATCTGATATTTGAAGAAGGGGTACAGCTTGTTGATATGGTTTATTTAAAGAAAGAATTATCAATGGCAAACAAATAGGTATTCTGTTAAGCAACCATCGTAAGTCAATGTCAATCTATGCATTGCCCTTGTCACTGCCACATAAAGCATACTCTTATCGATTTCTGAATTGTAATTCTTGTTGGTTACTTGTGGAACAATTACCTCATCAAACTCCAAGCCCTTTGCCATGTGAGCTGAGGTAATAATGGTGCCTTGCACAAAAGCAGAACTTTGGTTAGAAAGGAAATAAATATCGTTGACATAGGTTTTTAACTTATCCGATAGTACTTGTGCTTGTGACTCGGTTTTGCAAACAATTCCAAGCGATTTGTTGTTGGATTGCTTAAAAATGGTTATTAATCTAGCAATTGCAACAATCTCTTCTTCCTCATTCTTGCATTTCAAGATTTGCGGTTTCTCACCATGTCGAACAACGGGGTCCAGTTCTTCGTTTTTTCGAATCATTTGTGCAAACTCGGTAATTTCGTAAGTTGAACGATAGCTCTTGCATAACTTCATTACTTCACCCAAAACAAAGGCTTTCCGAATCATTTCGGCAGTAGATGAGCCATAAGGGTTTACCGACTGGCTGGCATCGCCCAGAATAGTTTTTCTACAGGGGTAAAGTTTCTGTAAAATTTTATATTGGATGGGCGAATAGTCCTGCATCTCATCCACTAAAAGATGTTTAACTGAGGATTGCATATTATTTCCGTTTAAGGCAATATGCAGATAGGCCAACGGAGCGAGATCCGCATATTCGAGAATGCGGTTCTTGCGCATCTTGAATAGTTCCGGTTTGCCTACCCATTCAAAGAAATCTCTATAAACCTGCATATCATTATTCCCGGCAAACATATTCCGAATCTCTTTCTTGAGCATGTTCCGCTGGGCGGTGGTAACGGTGATATGGTATTGAATTTGTGCCATTTCCAGAATATAATCTGTCATTGTTTCAAACCGCAAGCGCATGGGATAGCGATTGAAACGGCGGAATTGTTCTTCGATGTATTTGGCTGGTATGGCTACAAATTTAGTCAGTCTTACATCTGTAGCCTTGAAATAAGTATTCTCAATATGCAGGATAAACCGGTCTAGTTGGGAAATAAAGTCGAAAGAAGCCTTATACTGTATCCGTTCGATAAAGTCTGTGGCAGGCTTATTGAGCAATTTGTTAACCTGCTCAAAAAAAGTCTGGTGTTTGTATTTGTTATCTAATACACCTGATAGGATTTGCTCGATACTTTAACCTCTTCGCCAATGGCAAAAACATTCAGGATATTTCCTCTGACTTGAGTTATTTCGTGGGGGTCGATATCGCGGTTATCCCAAAGATATTGCTTTTGCTCGTTCAGGGTTTTCACTCGTTCTTTTACCGATGCATCTGCACTACTGATGCTTTTATTCAGTAAGCTGACAACCTGTTGCAAATATTCACGTTCCTGTTCTTCTGTTTTATTAAATACCATAAAGCACTCCTTGTTATTACATTAAGACACAAAAAGAGTGTGCAAAATTATTGCGTTCTGGTGGAGTGTGAAATGGCTATTTATAGCTATTTTCGGGTTTAGATTGGCTGCCTTAATAGATGATTCCCAAGTCACGGGCAGTATTGATTGCCTCCATTACATTGTCTACATCCAGTTTAGCCAGTATGTTCTTTCGGTGATTATTTACCGTATAAATACTAAGACTCAATTTATCCGCAATTTCTTTACTCAAGAAACCTTGGCGTATTAATAACAGAATTTCTTTTTCCCGGTTAGTTAGTTGTTTTTCTGCCGGAATAAACATCGGTGCAAGTATCTCGCCCGTTTTACTATTAATAACTGTTCGTTTGATTTTTTCCGTGAATAGTTGGTCGGGAGATATATCGATAACTCCCATAATAATCCACGCCTTGCCATTCCTGTCCTTCTCAAGAACCTGCTGACGGCTGATTACATTTACATATTGCCCTTTAGCATTCAGTATCCGGTACTGAAACATCTGTTGATAATCGTTCCTTTCCTCCTGTGGAAGCGAATAGATAAACCGTCCATGCTCAATTTGGTATTCCAACAACTGAGTGCGATCGTCCGGATGTATCCTCTCTTCCAATACATCGCCCTGTTTCTGTATTGTTCTTATCCATGTGGGATTATACCCTAAAATAGTAGAAAAATTATCAGAAGCAAAGTCATATCTTTCCTTGAATACATCGACAGTGAAGATGCAACTTTGGGTTATTTGAGAGAAACTCTGTATCGATTCCCGCTTCTTATTCCACGAATCATAGTCAACGTCAATACTACTTATTTGCTGTCTTGACCAAAGTTTTTTTGGTGTTATATTATTGGAAATCATGTATATTTGTATATAGAAAGCTGTTTCTGAAAGTAACTAACGGTAATAACTTTACATCCAACAGTGAAATGTTTATCGTAACAGAGAAATGAAATATGAGCATAGAAAACGAATTGTTATCAGATGTTCGCCAGACACTAATGGATAGCATTAATCCCAAAGTGCTTGCTTCTTCCAATCGCTTCTTTAAAACAGGTGAAGCGGCAAAGGTTCATGGCGTAGGAATGGGTGAAGTGAGCAAAATAGGCAAACTGAGCTTCAAGCAAATAAAAAAACTACCCAAACAAGAAATATTCAAACTATGCGACGAGCTTTGGCAGTCGGGTTATTTGGAAGAGGCGGTAATTGCTTGTATCTGGGCTGAATCATTACATAAGCAATATGAACCATCCGATTTTAGTACCTTCGAGTATTGGGTACATAATTATTTGACCAACTGGGCAGATTGCGACACGTTGTGCAATCATACAATCGGAAACTTTATGATGATGTACCCCGAATATGTTGCCAGACTGAAAAAGTGGGCAATATCATCCAATCGTTGGGTAAAACGAGCTGCTGCTGTTACATTAATTATCCCCGCTCGCAAAGGATTGTTTCTGAAAGACATTTTTGAAATAGCCGATATTCTGCTACTCGACAAAGATGATTTAGTGCAAAAGGGTTACGGATGGATGCTTAAAGCTGCCAGTGAAGCTTACCAGCAGGAAGTGTTCGATTATGTGGTGTCGAAAAAAGCAGTAATGCCGCGCACGGCTTTACGATATGCAATTGAAAAAATGCCTACGGATTTAAGAACGGAGGCAATGAAGAAATGAACGATCAAGAATGATTTTTTACCTTAAACTCTACATTTTATCATATTTCAGTTATCTTTTGCATCGTTAAAATTAATAAGATGTTTCACGGTTACTCTTCCAATACACCTCCCCCTGCGATCTAAAAGCCGAACAACTGGGGTTTCTTTACAATCGTCAGCAAACAGAGTTTTATCTGTTTGTTACAACAGCTAAAAAGCCTTTCCGCTCAAAAAAGTTCGCAGCAGCACTTGGTGTTTCCCAACTTTCGTTTGCTCCAGCAGAACTAATGCAGCAAAAACTAGAAACTCAGATAGGAGCTGCTACCATTTTCAGTGCGTTGCTTGATACAGCCAGCGATGTACAATTTGTATTCGATAAAGATGTGCTTTCTCAAAAATGGTATGGTTGCAGTGACGGAACAACTACCGGATATATGAAAGTAATGACAGAGCGAATTCTTGCTTACACACAGCATAAATTCCAGCCGGCAAATATGCTGTTGGTCGCTTCGAACTTAAAGAGACAGAGTTTGAAGAGGCATGGAACACGATATGTTCATGGCTAACTGAAAGCGGATTTCAACCTGCCGATAGCCCTACTTATGAGTACTATCATAATGATTACAGTGCGGATCCTGAACATAAATTCATCGTGGATATTTGCATTCCTGTAAAACCATTATAATCTTTATTGATATGATACTTACGAAAAAAGAGAAGATTATTGGGGTTATTTTAGCTGGGTTATTATTTCTCATAACCTTGAGTAGCACATTCTTTTTCTTGGGAAAATTGAAAATTAGT
The DNA here is from genome assembly GCF_010500955.1 of Bacteroides sp. 519. Lineage (GTDB taxonomy): Bacteria > Bacteroidota > Bacteroidia > Bacteroidales > Bacteroidaceae > Bacteroides. Next base: position 411,209 of record NZ_QVMJ01000001.1, on the reverse strand, counting down.
GTAGTCCAATGGGTTGCATTTAATTCTTGTTCTCCAACAAGTTTCTTGTATCTGCTTTTATTTTTAGTGTTTCTGGTAAAGAAAAACGCTTCGTATTTAATGATAACATTTCTTCCAATTTATTTTCTTGGAACAATGTCCATGTTTGTTTTACCATGGAATGAAGCGAATATAATAGCTCATGTTGGGCATATTATAATGACACTCAATTTGATGTGGGTACTCTATGTAATCTTCAAACATAAAGAATATAAAGCGTTAGGAATAGGTTTATTATTCAGCATGCTACTTTTCGTTCCTTACATAGCTTATGTGCTGTCTTATAATCAGGCACACGCTGAGGAGATGTTGAAATTGTTTTTATGAAAAGGCCAGAAATAAGAAATTATCTATGGCCTCCCGCTTTTTATTCCACAAGTCATAGTCAACATCAAGACTGTTAATCCGCTATCTCAACCACACTTATTTAGGTGTTATATCATTGAAAATCATCTGGAAATGACAGCCATAATCGCTATATACCACATGAGAAACTATGAGTGTTTTTGTTGCTAAAAAGTTAAGGTATGTCTGTTATTTACAATTTTAGGTAATTGGCTCCCTTTATTTGGGGCTTAAAATTTTAAAAGCAAAGAATCAGATTCTAAATAGCTTTCACTCTCATTCTAAAACAACGGTTATGAAAGATAAGATAGAAAAAATAGTCCGTGAGTTGAATGCTTCAATACAGGTAGGCGAAACAGAATTGTATAATATAGTACAAAATGCTCCTTCTATGATATTAATGATGGAGAACGCTTTTGAAGAACTAAAAGCTCTCGTTTCAGAATATAAATTCCCATCCTTTGACGAAGAAATCACGTTTTTCAAATACACTAAACCCATATTGTTTAGCAAATTGATTTACCTTCGCAAGATATATTATTTGGAAATCAAACGTCCTATCTCAAATTTCGCTACTATAAGAACGTATCTTGAAAAGAGCACGAACAAATAAATGGCTTTTGTAATAAGAATGCTGAATTTATTCAATACTATCGTTCCGGTCAAAGCTGCTTTGACAAGTACTATTTTTTAAGAGGACGCCATGAAATGGATTTGAATCTGGAAAGTTTTTATTTCGAGCGCGATCCTAAATTTTCGACCAATTTTGATTTCAAGGTTGCTAAACTGCTTGCCAACGATATGTTGGCGGCTTATCTGAATTGTGAGTTATCAAAATTGAAGTATCAGGAAGAAAACGGATATCAAATAAATGAAGAATTGCCTCCTACTCAATGGACTGACAAGAAAACGGCACTTGGAGAACTCATATATAGCATTCACGAAGAAAAAAGCATCAATGCAGGAATGATAGAAATAAAAGCATTGGCGACCATTTTCGGAAGAATTTTCAAGGTCGATTTGAGCGATATTTACCATATTTTTTTAGAAATCAGAAGTCGTAAAACCAATCGAACGGAATATCTAAACCGCTTGGTCAAAGCGTTAACCCGAAGAATGGATGATGCGGACAGCAGATAAATAAATTAAATATAGTATCTTTGTATGCGTAAAATTAAGAGAATAAGAAGTATATCAGATACTTCATAGATATATAACATAACGTTCGCTGAACGTCTCGACACGAAAACTGGTAATTTTCAAATTAAGAACGAGATGGAATGTGCAATGTTCATGCTATACGAAAGTATGGCGTGGACTTGCCTGTTTCGTTCTTAAGGCATACCAGTGCCTCGTGTCGGAGCAGTGTAAGTTCCACGCTTTTTTCGTATTTTGCATAACACTTGATAATCATGAAGAAAATAAAATTATACATAGCAGCTTCCATTGACGGGTACATTGCCCGAAGCGATGGTGATTTGGATTGGCTAACAAAATATCCGATAAATCCAGAAACAAATTATGGTTACGACGATTTCTATAAATCCATTGATACTGTTATTATGGGCGGACAAACATACCGGGACATATTAAATATGGACTTCGTTTGGCCATACACGGATAAAACAACCTATGTTGTTACCCGCAATTCGATGGGAACAAAAGAGAATATTCACTTTATTACGGAAAACGTGATTGAGAATATATCTTATCTCCGCAATGAAAGCGAAAAAGACATTTGGCTAGTCGGTGGCGGTAAAATAACAGCCATGTTGCTTAATGAGAATATGGTTGATGAAATGATAATAACCACGATACCCGTTATTCTTGGAAATGGAATTGCGCTATTCCCCAAGCAGCCGAAAGAATCTCAATGGGAATTGCAAAGCTGCATAAGTTATACAAATGGAGTAGTACAAGCGAAGTATAAAATAAAAGTCTGATAAAAAAGCAAGCTTCAGCCAAACGAGGACAACCGCCTGATAATGTGTAGGTAAAGTTCTTTGTTTGGCTTTTCTTTTGGACAGAAAAATCCCTTCCATAGACAAAGGTAAGACAAAGTTCAATTACCACATCATTACCAACGAAAAAAATGTAAATTGGCTATAAGTCGCTAATTGTCTGCTTCTTGCATTGTCGCTCGTAACCTCTTGTAACTTAAAGTAAATTAATTTTGTATCATTAAAAACTTTGAGTATGCGATCAACATTTAAGGTTCTGTTTTATCTCAAACGGAACAACCCCAAGCCCGATGGAACTGTCCCTGTAATGGGAAGAATTACGATTGACAGAACAATCAGCCAGTTCAGTTTGAAAATGAATATTCCTGCAAATCTTTGGGATATCAAAGCCGGAAGGCTGACAGGTAAAAGTACATTAGCGGTAAAAACCAATCTCGCTTTGGATAAAATCCGTGTCGATATAAACCGCCACTATCAGGAAGTAATGCAAACGGACGGCTTTGTTACGGCTGATAAGGTAAAGAACGCCTATTTAGGGTTAGGAATAAAGCAAGATACATTTTTAACCCTCTTTGCCAAACATAACCAAGAATTTTCCCGAAAAGTCGGATACAACAGGGCGCAAGCGAGTTATTCCAAATATTGCACCTTATATAAACACATGGAAAGCTATATCATACAGGAGTATAAGCGGAATGATATATTTCTTAAAGAACTGAATCTCGCTTTTGTAAATGGCTTTGAGTATTATTTACGAACAGAACGAAATTGTTCCACCAATACGATATGGAACTACATGATAGGGGTTAAGCATATAGTAGCCATAGCCCGAAATTCGGGACAATTAGCTATTAATCCGTTTGCAGGCTACCTGATAAGCCCCGAAGTAAAAGACAGGGGATTTCTGAATAAAGAAGAACTCAACTTGCTTGTAAACGCTAAGATGAAGAACGCCCAATATGAACTGGTAAGGGATTTGTTTGTATTTTCCTGTTTTTGCGGGTTAAGCTACTCGGATGTAAAGAACCTGACTAAAGACAACCTTAAAACGTCTTTTGACGGTCATTTATGGATAATCACCCGCAGACAGAAAACAAATACCGATTCGAGTATCCGGCTGTTAGAAGTTCCCAAACGGATAATAGAGAAGTACAAAGGCTACACAAGGGATAACAGAATTTTCCCTGTACCGGGTAATGGTACTTGTAATGCGATATTAAAAAAGATAGGCAAGCAATGCGGGATTAAAACACGGCTGACCTACCACATGGCTAGGCATACTTTCGGAATTTTATTAACTGTCTCACAGGGGGTTCCGATAGAAACCGTTAGCCGAATGATGGGGCATACCAATATTAAAACAACCCAAATCTATGCCAAGATAACCAAAGAGAAAATAAGTCAGGATATGGAAGCCCTATCCCATAAATTAAAAGGATTGGAAAAGCAGATAATTGAAAGAATGTGAATCAAACAAGAATTCTATTGATAAAATTGATTCATTTTTACACTCTTTGATTTGATATATGGAGTTACCTTTGCAAAGAACAATAAATATATTAAAATGATACGATTACAAAATATAAACCTAACTTCTCCTGAAGCAATACAGAGATTAGCTAATAATCACGCAATCGCTGTAAACCTACGGGATGCGTTTCCATATCCTTATACGATTGAGGATGCTATTACATTTCTCGGTTTAGCCGAAAATGGTGTATTAGGGCATGTTTTCGGAATATATGAGGACAATACATTTGTCGGTTGTGGTAGTTTAATACCACAACATGACGTATATCGTATTAATGCAGAGATAGGATATTGGATTGGAGAACCCTATTGGGGGAAAGGCTATGCTACTGAAACAGTAAGGCTATTATTAAATTTTGCTTTTGAAGCACTTAACTTATTGAGGGTTTATGCAAATATTTACGAGTATAATATAGGTTCAATGAAAGTGTTAGAAAAAGTGGGTTTTGAAAAAGAGGCTGTTATTAAATCCTCAGTAATAAAAGAGGGGAAAATAATTGATGAACATTTATACAGTATTAGAAAGACATGAAAAAAGATATAGGTGAACATATTATCAGCAAATTGGATTTACCGGATATAGTTAAGATACTATCCGATGAATTAAGTGGGTCGGAACTGAACACTATTTTATTGGAGGTTTTTAACAGGCGCATCCAACAAGAAACGCCCTCGTCTTTATTAAATAAATACGAGGGGAATAAACTTGTCAAACCTGCCAATATAGATGTTTTAAGGTACAAAGAACAAGAATTGACGTGCTATAAAGTATTAGCCAGCAGAGGATTTGAACCGATAGAACATTCTCCTGCCGCACAGTTGGGAACGAGTAGTGTTGTTGCTACCGTAGACCAAAAGAAAGTGTTGACGGCTTTAAGAAATACAGAAATGCAGGCAGACCCAACCAATGCAACAGCCTTGCATTATGCTTCATTAAAGAAAAAAGGCGGATTAGATAGCCGAACCTACAACTACAGTAATATTTCACGGATTATTCGGACACAGGTATTTGACAATCCTAATTTCACTCCTCATTTTTCAGTTATTTGCCTGATTTCCTGTGGTAAAGATACAGGGAGTTTTAATTTTGAAAAAGAGGAACTATTTAAACACCTGACAGCATCGTATGACGTTTTACGAAGTTACAGCTTTGAACATATATACTTCGAGATTATCCCATGCAAAGGGTATGACGGTCAAAGCCCATTAATTACAGAGTCAATATCATATGTTCAGAAAAACAGCGACCATATAAAAGTATCGGTTGTCGAACCCGACTATGAAAATAACTATTACTATGGCTTTCGGATAAAAGCAAAAATAGTAGTAGGCGAGAATGTGATTGAGATTGGCGACGGTGGGTTGCTCGACTGGACACAACAACTTCTAACCAACAGGAAAGAACGCATGATGACAATGGGTATTGGCTTTTCGGTACTACATATAATAACAAAATAACATGGTAAAGGGCAAAGTCATATTTGAAGATGAAGAAAAAATAGAGATTAAATATCCCTGTTTTGAACTAAAGGATATTGTCGAGTATTATTTCGAAATAAAAACTCCGGACAATTCTATAAATCCGTTCTCACTTATAGCTTTGCCCAATGCTAATGTTATAGTTTCAGTTTACTTGTCAGACAAGAGCCAAACATTCAAAGTTCATCGTGGACAGGGTATGTCTGATACATCAGGAGATAAAATCTCCGGCAGTTTGACAGACGCAATCGCCGTGATACACGCTCCCGGAACCCATGAATTTTCAATAAAATTCAAGCCGGGAGTTTTATACTCCTGTTTATCCGAAGATATTCCGACTTTGGTAGATAATAGCTTGCCATTGCAAAAATATCTAAATCAAAAAATAATAGACGAACTAAAATTGAAAACCTCTTTTGATGAGCGGGTTCTGTTTGTAGAGAATTGGCTTTTAAGTAATATGAAAATCTTTAGTTCTGACTTTAAGCTTAAAGCCGTAACAAAAGCAATTTACTACATTAATAATAGCCATGATTACAAGCTAAATGTTGTAAGCAAAGAGGTCGGAGTATCAAATCCTACTCTCAACAGATATTTCAAAGAAGTATTAGGAGTATCGCCTAAACAATGCTTTAAAGCCCTACGCTTCAAAACAGCATTGAAAAGCTATAGAGCCAAAGGTAGTTATGATTTATATGACGAATTGGGCTATACTGATTTTTCTCATTTTGTAAAAGAAGCTAAGAATTTAACAAACAAATCCCCATCAGAATTATAAAAAGTAGTAAGAACGATAAAACACATAAATAAAAAATCATTCAGCATAAAACAGGACTTCGGTCTGACAATCAATATTAATCATCAAAAAATTATGCTTATGAATGAATTAGTAAAGACGGAGTTATTCAGCTTATTGTCTGAATCTTCACAAGAAAACACAAACGAAGAAATGCAAAGTACCTATGGATGCTTTTTGGAACAGGTGAATAAAGCCAGTCAATCCGAAAACAAGTACTCCAAAATCTTTCGGATACTGAATATTACTCGTGTTGAGTTACGAAGAGAATATTTTGGGGAGCAATAATTTTATATCATGTAGCAATATAGCGTCATCATGGATAAGTTAGCAAGATAGGAAAAGTCCTAAATCTGTTTTCACCATACCTTTGCAACAACAAATAAAATAAAAGAAATGAGTATGACAAAAACAGAACGAGTTACAAGTATTATCCTGGCGGTTATCCTTCTATTAACCGTTGCCAACAGTACATGGTATTTTCTGGGCATTGCTAAAGTGAGCGTTGTTCAGTGGCTTGTTTTCAATGCATGTGCTCCATCGAGTATCGCATTCCTGCTGGGGTTAATCTTCTATTTCAGAACAAAGAACAAAATGTGGCTTACAATTGCCGTAGTGCCGATGATGTTCTTCGGAACAATGGGCTTGTTTGTCTTTCCGTGGAAAAGCGGAATTGATCTTTTGACCCAATTCTCCCATATCATTATGACGCTCAATATCGTATTGGGTTTATGGATTACATTAAAAGAAAAAGATTACAAGGCTTTAGGAAACGGATTATTAACAAGCGTATTAATAGGAATTCCTTTTATAGCATTCACTCAGGCTTACTGCCGTGAACATGCGGAAGAAGTAATGAGAGTTTTAGGAATCTAATTTCAGTAAATAAGATGCAACAACGAATATCGACCATAGAGGAATACCAGAAACAGATCAATATCATTATGGAGTATATCAACAATCACTTGGATCAAGCCGTTGATTTGACAAAACTGGCTGAAATAAGTCATTTCTCTCCCTATCACTTCCACCGCATTACCCGTGCGTTTATGGGAGAACCTATCGGAACTTATATCATTAGGGTTCGGCTGGAAACTGCTGCCCGTTTGATTCGATATACCGATATGTCTGTTGCTGAAATAGCTTACCGTGTCGGCTACGATGTTCCTGCGTCTTTATCAAAAGCATTCAAACAACAATATGGTATTTCGCCGTCAGAATACCGTACCAATAAAGATTTTACCATTATGAAAGCAGAAAAGAAGGACATGCAGTTAAAGATAAAAGCACCCAAAATAGTGGAGATTGAAGCCAAGCAAGCCATTTACATTAAACTCACAGGTGAATACGGAAGCCTCGACTTCTCCGGTTCATGGCAACGTTTGTGGCAATTCGTCAAAGAACACAAGCTCTTTACGGCAGGAATGGAGCATATCGCCATTTATCACGATGACCCGAAAGTGACAGAAAGCGATAAACTCCGCACCGATATTTGCCTTGTCGTTAAAAAAGACGTAAAGGCACAGGGCAATATTGGAGTAAAAGAAATCAAAGCGGGAAAGTTTGCTGTGTTTCATTATCAGGGTTCATACAGCAACTTGGATGCCGTTTATGATACGATATATGCTCGTCTGCTTCCCGAAAACAACTTGAAACTTCGGGATTACCATTGCTTCGAAAAGTATCTGAATCACCCTGACAGAACAGAAGCCGAAAAGTTAAAAACTGAAATCTATATTCCTGTGGAATAAGATAGTATCTTTGCATTTCATTAACAAATAAATGAACCCACTTAACGAATCAGTCGCGAATGAGTTAAAACAACAGGGAATAGAATTTATCCACTTTGTTGATATCTCCGGTTTAGCTGAAAAGCAAAATCGGGGATTTTCGTCTGCGATACTGTTTGGCGTTAAGTGTTCCCCCGAATACCTGAAAAGGGTCAGCGACAATCCTAACTATGTACCAGATATGGTTGCACGCAACTATTTCAATGACGACGAGCATTATGCTTATGAAATGGACATGTACCGCATATCCGACCTGCTTGCAGAGTCCATTGAAAAGGACGGTTACAAAGCCTATTCACTTTCGGATGCCAACCAGATAGCAACGAGTAACTTTGACGGGATGTTTGGAAAAACAATGCTCCCGTTGAAAACCCTTGCTACTCATGCCGGATTGGGTTGGATTGGTAAAAACAATTTATTGGTAAATAAGGAATTTGGTTGTTGTCAAACTTGGGGTGCAGTTTTGACCGATATGCCATTGAACACAGTATTAAATAATCCGTCCACTGTTCAGTGTGGCAACTGTCGGATTTGTTTGGATATTTGCAAACCTAATGCTCTGAAAGGTACTGTTTGGCAGCCGGGTATAGAGCGCGAAAAAATGATATATGTGGATAAATGCACTACCTGCCTGAAATGCATGGTTCATTGCCCGTGGACACAGAGATATATGAATAAAGAAGTAAGCGTATGGAAAATATGAAAATAAAAGATACTAAGCCCCAATTATTTGAAAGGACGGATTGTAATATATGGACTGACTCATATATTCAGCAACAGATGTTGAAAGAACATTTGAACCCAATGTCTGACGGAGCCAGCCGGAAACAGGAATCCATATCGAAGATTATAGACTTTGTACTTAGTCAATCAAAGCTGAAAAGCCGTCTACTCGATTTAGGATGCGGCCCCGGCTTATACACGTCTTTATTTAGAGACAAAGGATATGAAGTAACAGGCGTTGATTTCAACAAGGTATCCATTGAATATGCGACCACTGAAAGAAAAGATATTCATTACATTTTCAGCGATTACATTAATGAGTACCCCGATGGGAAATACGATACAGTTATCCTGATTTATTGTGACTTGGGTACTCACTCAGATAACGACAGGGATAAACTATTAAAGAATATCTATCAATCTCTTGACGAAGACGGGACTTTCATATTCGACATCTTTACAGAAGCATTAGTAAATGACAAGCAGGAAAGTAGAAGTTGGGATTATGCTCCAACTGGAGGCTTTTGGAGTCAAAATGAATATTTACTATTGAGCCAAACTTTCCATTACCCCGAGAATAAAGCATTTGGCTATCAATATAACCTGCTGACTAAAGATGAAACAAAACATTTCCTTGTTTGGGACAGGTATTATTCGGAAGAAGAAATCACGTTGGTTTTGCGAAATATAGGCTTCCGAAAAGTAACTATACACAAGAATATTTTAGACGGCAACGACTTCACGTCCAATAGCGAAATGTTTGTTGTTGCTAAAAAATAAAGAGAACTAAATGCCAATAGATAGACAAGAGAAAATAAAAATCAATGATATTCCGGCAATCCTGTATGGCTCTGCTTCGGATAGGTTATACTTGTATGTACATGGTAAACAATCAAAAAAAGAAGAAGCTGAACACTTTGCAAATATTGCTGTAAAATTAGGATATCAGGTTCTAAGTTTTGACTTGCCTGAACATGGAGAACGTGCATCTGAACAATACTCATGTACTGCACAGAATGGCGTACACGATTTGAAAGAGATTTATTCATTCGTCAAAAACAAATACAAAAGCATATCTTTATATGCTTGCAGTTTAGGGGCTTATTTCAGCCTATTAGCATATCGGGATATAAAGTTTGACAAATGCCTTTTCCTTTCTCCCATTCTCGATATGGAGCGGTTGATACAGAATATGATGAAGTGGTCAAGTATCTCAGAAGAAGAGTTAAAAGAGAAGGGAGAACATGAAACTTCTTTTGGGGAGACACTGTCGTGGAATTATTACGAATATGTCCGAAACAATCCTGTTGGCAAGTGGAATAGTCCTACATTTATCTTGTATGGAGAAAACGATAATCTGACAGAAAGATGCGTTCTTGATTCATTTGTAATACAGAATAGCTGTACGGTAGATGTTATGCCGGGTGGAGAGCATTATTTCCATACAAAAGAGCAATTGGAATACTTAGAGAATTGGTTAGAAACAGTAATTAAATAAAAATACAATGAATAAAAAAGAAGTAATTTTTGTACTCTTAGATAAGTTTGCTGATTGGGAAGGTGCTTATATCTCCACCTGTTTGAATATAGGAGTAAAGCCCGGAAGCCCGATCAAATACACCGTAAAAACAATGTCAGTAACCAAAGACCCTATCTTATCGATAGGCGGATTCAAAGTCTTACCCGACTACGACATTAATGACCTACCAACCGATTATGCCGGACTGATTTTGATTGGCGGCATGCGTTGGTTTTCGCCCGAAGCGGCGCAAATTGTTCCGCTCGTAGAGAAAGCTGTGAAGGAGAATAAGTTAGTTGCCGGAATATGCAACGCTTCGGTATTTCTCGGAGCAAATGGCATTCTCAACAATGTGAAGCATACAAGCAACGGATTGGATTATCTGAAACAGTATGCCGGAGAAAAATACACCGGCGAAGCCAACTATGTCAACAAACAAGCCGTCAGAGACGGCAACATTGTTACAGCCAACGGAACAGCCCCATTAGATTTCTGCCGTGAAATCTTGTATGCGTTAGATGCCGATACTCCTGAAATTATAGAAGAGAGCTACCAGTATTACACCAATGGGCTTTCGCCGAAATAACATTCTAATTATTTAACAACTAATAAAAATAGAACAGATATGAAATTCAATAACGTAAGACTATTGGTCAAAGACTATCGAAAGTGTTTCGACTTTTATACCAAGCAACTTGGTTTAGAAGCTGCATGGGATGTTGAAGACTGTTATGGCAGCTTCAAAGTAGCCGACGGAATAGAAGGGCTTGCCATATTCACGTCGGACCTGATGGCTCCCGCTGTTGGTAACGCCGACAAAACGCAACCCACAGGTTATCGCGAAAAGTCGATGATATCTTTTGAGGTAGAAAATGTAGATGAGACTTATCAGGCATTTTCGGCAAAAGGAATTAAATTCATTAACCAACCAATGGATATGCCCGGCTGGGGAATGCGTGTTGTCCATCTGTACGACCCGGAAGAGAACCTGATAGAATTATTTACTCCACTTAAACAAATAGAGCAATGAAAAATATTACCGAAACAATTGAACAAATGATTCGCAAACAGAACGTTAGCTTTATAAGTTCTGTTGATGAGGATGGTTATCCAAACACAAAGGCAATGTTGGCACCTGTTAAACAAGAAGGTGTCAAAACATTCTATTGGCATACCAATAGCCTGTCTGTGAGAATCAAACAATACCGGAACAATCCGAAAGCCTGTATTTACTTTTACGACAAAGATTCTTTCGAGGGAGTGATGCTAAAAGGCACAATGGAGGTTGTTGATGATCCGGATACCAAAAAGGCTATTTGGAAGGACGATTTTTCCATCTATTATCAAGGCGGAGTAGACGGTGGAGATTTTATACTATTAAGATTTACTGCCGAATCCGGTCGCTATTACAGCAACTTCAACTCAACAAGTTTTGTGGTGGGTAAAGAAGAGACGGCGAATGACCCAATCTGTCAAAGCTGCGGTATGAACATGAGAACCGCAGAAGATTTTGGCACGAATGCAGATGGAACTCCTAACGGGGAGTATTGTCACTATTGTTATCAAAATGGAGCATTTACCCACGATGTAACAATGGAAGAGATGATGGAAACCAATTTGAAATACATCGATCATTGGAACAAAGAAACAGGAAACAACTTTACTCCGGATGAGGCACGGCCGATACTCCACGAGTTTTTATCTACCCTTAAACGTTGGAAGCAATGAAGAATGATATCGTAACATATATAAGGAACAATGTCATTGGCAAACCATTAAAAACTGATGATGTCATTTACCGATTAGAAAACGACACATTGGAAGGTGTATATTCGGATATAATGACCTTTTCCGATCTGCTCGTGACAGAAAACGGAATACAGTTCAACATGACAACTGTTACCAATGAAAAGATCTATATTCTCGACGCAAACAAAAAACGTAGCGGGATGAAGAAAGATTATACCGGTACGAGCGTATTCCAATATAAATTAGCGATTCGTAAAAGCAGCAGACAGATAACCGGTTATATGTATTGCCAGTCTTCCACCGTTACCGACCATACGATGGAAGCTGTGGTGTATGGGGTCTATGATGTAGCGTTGCAAAATGACCAATTAACATGGAAAGAGCAACAGCTACTTTACAGAGACCTTCCTTCCGACAACGAAAAATATCGCTCCGTTGCTTTTGATCCGGATGTTAGATTCTATATGGAAGACGGGAAATTGAGGTTTGAATATATTCCGAAACTCTATGATGTCGATCCTGTTACTCTTGACAAAACATTAGATAAAGACCAATATCCTTCTTTTGTCTCAAAGGAATATTATATATAACACGATTAAACACGTATCGAAAAAAGCAGGACTTCAGTTCAAAGTCTGATTGGATAAAGCGTTGTTCAACAACGGCGAATATATGGACGAATTGATTTATGTGAAATTGAAAGAAATATGACAGAAAATGAAATAAAGGATTTGATTATTGCCTCAGAAAGGCGGGCATTGGAACTTTGGAACAATGGAAACCCTGATGGATTTTTAGAACTGACATCTGAGGACATTGTTTATATCGACCCTGCATTCGAGCGTAAACTGGAAAGTAAAAAGGCCTTGACGGAATACTACAACACAGTCAGAGGCAAGATTAAAATTGACCAGTACGAAATGATAAATCCAACAGTACAGCTATCGACAGACATTGCCGTATTGACATATAATTATGCAGTTCAGAGAGATGGCCTAACATTCAAAATGAATTGTACGGAAGTCTATCAATTGGATATTTCTAATCAGTGGAAAATCATACATACGCATTGGTCTTTTGCACAACCCAATTGAGAATGTTTAATTTGAATTGAAAACAGATGAATACCAATTTCATAAACATAACACCCGAAAACCTTGCCGACGAACATCTATGCTGTATTATTCGTAGCAAAGTAACTCATCCGGGTATAGAAGCAAAGCGACAATGGCTTACAAACCGACTAACCGAAGGTCATGTCTTTAGAAAGTTGAATGCAAAGGCAACAGTTTTCATCGAATACGCTCCGCTTGAAACTGCTTGGGTTCCCATCCTCGGCGACAACTACATTTATCTCTATTGCTTGTGGGTCTTGGGCGATTACAAAGGGAAAGGATATGCAAAATCCTTGTTGGAGTATTGCATGGCTGATGCCAAAGCGAAAGGTAAATCAGGCATTTGTATGCTCGGATCAACAAAGCAAAAAGCTTGGCTTTCCGACCAATCATTTGCCAAGAAGTTTGGATTTGAAGTAGTGGATACGACAGATAATGGCTATGAATTACTTGCACTTTCTTTTGACGGGACAACGCCGCAGTTTGCACAAAATGTTAAGACCCAAGAAATAGATAATAAAGAACTGACCATTTATTATAGTATGCAGTGTCCGTTTGTCTATCAAACCATTGAAGTATTAAGGCAGTATTGCGATGCGCACGATATTCCCGCCTCCTTAATTCAAGTGGATACACTGCAAAAAGCGAAAGAATTGCCTTGCGTTTTCAACAACTGGGCAGTATTTTATAAAGGACAATTCGAGACGGTGAATCTGTTGAGTGTTGAGAATTTAAAGAGAATACTCAAAAAGTAGCAAGAATAGAACACGCCATTTCCTCCCTTCTGACTACCTTTGCCGATTATGAACATACAAGAAAACAGCCGCATAGAATACCAGGCACGTATCAACCGGGTAATGGATTACATCGACCAGCACCTCGATCAGTCGTTGGAGTTGAAAGCCATCGCCGACATTGCCAACTTCTCCCCATTTCATTTTCACCGGATTTTCTCTTTCCTGATTGGTGAAACACCCATCGACTACATTCAACGCTTGCGGGTAGAGAAAGCCGCATGGAAACTTCGGGAGTCTACTCCTGATACCATTACCGAAATCGCCTACGGTTGTGGCTTTGGAAGCGTTTCTTTATTCAGCCGGACTTTCAAAAAACACTTCGGTATGACGCCCAGTCAATTCAGCAAAGCCGATAAACCCGTCTATTCACAAAACGGGAAGCTGTTTAGCAAGAATGGACAAATACTCCGCAAGAATTTGAAAAGCGATGCAGGCAATAACACCGACCTTTGTATCGTCGAATCAAATCAATTTTATTTTATGAAAGCAAACATTGAAGTAAAGGAAATGCCTGAAATGAAGGCAGTGTATGTACGCCACATCGGAGCGTTCAATCAGATCGGGCAAGCCTACGAAAAGCTATTCAAATGGGCATACCCCCGTGGATTGTACACCCCAAATGTATCGAAGTCAGCATCCATCACCCACGATGACCCTTCGGTAACCGAACTGGACAAAATCCGCCAAAGCGCCTGTATTATCATCGAAGAAGATGTGAAAGTAGATGGAGAAATCGGCAAACTTACCATTCCCGGCGGAAAATATGCCGTCGGACACTTTGAACTGGGCTTTGCCGACTTTGAGAAAGCATGGAATTCCATGTGCAATTGGTTTGTGGAAAGCGGCTATCAGCAAGGAGACGGCTGTACCTACGAACTCTATCACAACGACTACACCACGCATCCCGAGCAGAAGCATATCGTCGATATCTGTATTCCGGTAAAACCGTTGTAAATCTTTTACTGAAAAAGAGAAGCGACTGATTAATGAACAGCCGCTTCTCTATAAATGAACCTATATTTTGGTTAAAGCCCTGATATCCACATTCATAATATAAGGTATCGCCTCCCTGATTTTATCAATTTTCCAATCCCACCATTGTAACTTCTGCAACTCTGCGATAATCTCCTCATCAAAGCGTTTACGTATCTCTTTTGCCGGTACTCCACCGACTATTGTATAGGGTGGAACGTCTTTCGTAACCACCGCCCGTGCCCCGATAACTGCTCCGTTGCCAATATGAACTCCGGCCATGATTACAGCCTCATAACCTATCCACACATCATTTCCGATAATGATATCGCCTTTATTATCCCAAGCATCCGTCACATTAGCCTTCTCCAATCCCCACTCCTCATAAAACAAAGGAAAGGTATAATTAGACAACGACTTCAATGTATGATTTGCACTATTGAAGATAAACTTCGCACCATAGGCAATAGAACAGAACTTCCCGATAATCAGCCGATCTTTATTAATCGGATAATGATATAATACATTATTCTTCTCGAACAGGGTCGGATCGTCAACTAAATCGTTATAGATTGTATAGTCGCCAATGACAATATTAGGGTTCTTGATTACTGTATTCAGATAGATGGTTTGAGAGTCGTTTGCTCTCGGATATATTTTTGCATTCATTGTAAATAAGTTTATTTGTTAATAAGAATATGGCTTTGACTACGCCGGATAAAGGCACAGTAAATTGGGAATGACAACACTGCCATTCCTTATCTATTTACAAAAAACTCATATACAACGCTGCCACTTCATAGGGTTCGTGAATTGATTCTTCTTTGGGTTTGAACTACAAAAGTAGTGCTTTTAAGGCAGATACCAAAAGATGCCTATTTTGGACAACCATATCCGAAATAGGCATTGTATCTTTGTAATATGAATCAAGCTGATAAACAATACTGTCAGAGTTGCGGAATGCCGCTTCGCTTCGATGTGGAGGAATATATGGGAACTAATTCCGATCATTCCCGTAGCGATGAGTATTGCTATTATTGCCTGAAAGACGGGGATTACACGGTGAATATTCCCATGAGCGAAATGGTGGATATCTGGGTGAAGTATACGGATAAATACAACTGGTATTCCCATACAAACTATACCCCGCAGGAATTAAGGACTCTACTAAATAAACGGCTCCCGACACTAAAGCGTTGGCGGCAAAAGGAAGAAACCGAAAGCCTGCATTATAAGGCAGTCAATCGTATTAAAGTGCATATTGACAAGAATCTTTTCGCTGCTCTTACCCTTCCCATTTGGCTAACCAGAATAGAAGAACTTTCTCCAATGGGATTAATATGTTTACAACAGTCTGCAATATGCTTCTTTAATTGCTGATTGATTCTAATTGTTCTGTTTTTACCTGTTTTCTTTTCTTGTATGGTAAATTCATCCACATTAAGAATCTGATTCCAATGTAAAGCAAGTATATCACTTATTCTCAATCCCCAGAAACAACCTAAAGATATTAATAAACTCATTTTATAGTTTCCATCTCTAAAGAGATTCCTTATTAAGTTCATAGCTTCATTCCATTCCAGAAAATCAGCAGTTGTATTACTATATTTTAAACTCATTCATTTATAGATATTTATAGATAAAAGTGAATGCTTTTTAGTAGCTAATTTTAGAATGGATACTTAACTATCTGATTACTAATATAGCATTCACTTTCTATATAAGTGATTACAATTTATCTATTTTCCCTGAAACATAATCTTCCCAATGTCTTTGTTTTCTTTCTGCGATAATACACCTAATAATATATGCAAGAGGAAAAAAAGTAAGAAGACAAACATAGTATAGCATGTATAAAATCACTATGCCAATTTTATATCCCATAATCTTATATTTTTAAATTGTTAATACTTGAAATTACTATTAGTCAATAAACCAGCTATATTCTTCATTACCATGTAGAGCCAGGTTTATTCCATTGGCTATTTCTGTAGCATTTAAAGATCTGTCCAGGAAACTATCTATATAGGATGATTTATTTGCTCCAGTGAGTAAATTATAAAGTTTCCACATACTTAACTCATTACCAAAACCTCCAAAGTTTTCATCATTGATATATGATTTGGCCACATTGTTAATCTGTGTATCAGTCATTAACATTCTAGGTAGTCTTTTCTGATAACCTTGTGGTAAACACTGGTAAAGTCTCATTTTACCTAACAACTGACAAAACTGATGTTCTGTTAGATAGGAATCTTTAAAAGTTTGCATTAAATGAATATGTTTTGCTGGATTATAGTGATTAAACATTTCCAGAACAGCAGCATATAAATCTCTTATATTCATTACTTTTAATTCAGATTGATAGCCATCTGTAGATACACAGAGATTACAACAAACCTGATTTTTAAAGCCTATAAATACTTTAAATCTTTCAGTTCCTTTCTTACTGTATAGGTTTTCATGGTTATAAGCCCTAACACCACCTATAGAAAGAGTTAATGTGTTTCCTTCTATTGTTTCATAGATGGTAGGCACTTCAAAGCAAAAAGCCATTCTTTCATAGTATATGGTTTTATCACTCTCCAATAATTGATTTACAGGTTTATGTAAAGCCTCTGGTATTCTTCCCTTTACTATATGGGATACTCTTATATCTGGAGAATCGACTTGTTCCCCAGAAAAGAAAGTGTTTGCAGCTTCCCAAACTGTTTCAATAAAGTTTTGATGAGAAATTGTTACTTCATTGTCTTTGCTAAAGACAGGAACAACACAATCAGCCTTTAAGTGTTGTAAAGTGGCTTCTTGGGTGTTTGCCTCAATAAAGTGCTTCCCTTTCTTACTAGCAGGTTCTTGTAGTTCCTGAATAGTTTCTGCATGTTCTTGCAAGTAACCAAATCTTTTAGTTCCATTGCTTGTAATAACTTGTAATGCTTCCATAATGAATTTACTTTTAGTGAATAATGAAGAAAAAGAGGGTTTAATTATTCTCTTTCATCTCAAACTTCGGGAGGGGACATGCAGAGTAAGTACACACAAATTTGTATAGCTTAAAACAGATTTCATCTTAGTAAAATATTAGAAATTTACCTTTATATATGCTTTAAGTGATTATTTGGATGGGGAGGGGGTATTTAAATAAAGAGTATATAATTCAATAATGTTTTTACCATTAGGCCAATTAACCTATTCCAAATACTAATTTAGATTTAGGCTTAACCTTATCTTTTGTATTCTTGCCAGTAAGAATTTTAGCAAAATACTCCATTGAAATTTTAGTGGGTAAATTCTTGCATCTAAGGTTTAGGTTATGTAACAATGAATGAGTTTGAATAAACTGCTCCCTATTTTTTATATCCTTTGGAATTAGATTTAATTCTTTTTCTGGTATATGGAATCTTTGTGTAATTATACCAATAGCTTTTTTATTTCTTTTAGGTGGTATAACTCCTTTTTCCACACAAAACTGACATATAGTATTATATATTCCATTACTAATTGTGCCTTTTACATTTAGGGGAAAATAATCATTCAATATATAATAACCATTAGGTATTTCTTTAATTATATTCAGGTTGATACATTTATCCAGTAAGTCTTTAACTGTTTTCCTATCCTGATTTAATTCTTTTGCAATTTGGCTTATATTGGGAGCTTCATCTTTCCCATTTTTGGTAAGAATCATATTTGTATTATTAATACAGATACTTTTTAAAAGTAGCAAGAATCCTTTTACTTTAAGTTCTGTTTTAATATCTATATCCAGCTTTATATGAAAGTACTTATTATCAATAAAGAAATAGTTTTCAGGATTCTGATTAAAATGATATATGTTTATATTTTTATTTCCTTCAATCTTCTTTGTCTCTACTAAAAGTAAAGAATGGTCTTGCTTTAATCTGCATACAATACTACTGACTGTATCTTCTGAAATACCAATATTCTCACTAATCTTAGATTCTCTTATATGAGATTTGCCTGTTTGATAATCAGAGCATAATTTGATATAGGCATATACATAAATATCTGTATTCTTATTATTCCCTATCTTATATTCATTTATCTGTTTTGTTATTACTGTGTAGTTCTGTAAATCCATTAGTAGCTATGTGATTACTATTGATAAAAATTATATCTACTTTTTCTTTTTCCATCTTGTAGTAGTAAGAAGCTCCAAAGAAAGATTTTGCCTCTTTTCTATTCTTAAAAAGTCTTTTTGTTGGTTTATGCAGTATCATAGAAAAATATATACTGGATGACAGTTTTCCTGAAAGGAAAGGTGGCGAGCTATATTAAGTAGTGTATGATTTTGTAGTAGTGTATAGTTCCGGCATATTTCCCCAAACAGCCACCTAGACTTTTCCCCAAACATGTATCCAATTAATAAAAGTGTATCTGAAATTAAATATTTTGTATTGATCTTTAGTAGAATTGGTTTTAGAGTATAAATAAGACTTTCTAGCATAAAAACCTATATTAGTATTCTGATTAAATAAAATGAATTAACAGAATAAACCATTATTCATTTCATACTAATCTGGCTTCAATTATTGCATCTGGTTATAAAATAATCTCTAGGCCGAAAAACATTAAAAATATAGAATTTGAAAATTGAGTAGGTTTTGTTTATAGCACTGCTTTTAATTTCACTCTCTATTTTTTATCTAAAACATAGTATATCTTTCTTTTTTTATCAATCTGTTTCCTGACCTTTTTATAGCCTTGAATTTTAATCCAAATTCCGATTGATACTTTATTATCTGTAATACCATTATGGATTGCCAGCTGTCTAATTTCATTGTAAGTAAACATGTAATTAAGATTTAGGTTAATAAATATTCTGTCATTGACTTGAAACCACTATACGCCTAAAAAATACTCCTTACTCGAATCTGAATAAGAAGTATTCTTTATTAAATCTGAAATATATTTAGTGTTGCCGAGAAGCGGGAAGATTCTTAAAAAGCGAAAATTTAATAGTGGATTTTTATTCGGGAGTATCTGAATAATCAACTGCCGCAAAGTTAATAAATTATTCGGACACAATAAAATTAGACATGCACAAACTTGAAAATAAGAGCTCAGGTGCATCTAAAGTCAAAAAATGGTAGTGAGCCTAAAATTAGAGAAGTGTTTTTATAGTATCTGTTTTTGATTTACCTTTGGAAAATAGACTAATATTAATAAGAATGAATATACAAGAATTATCAAAACATGATAATCCTATGGATTATTTGAGAGAGCCATTATTGGAATATGTAATAGAACTATGTGATAATATCTTGCCTACTGTGCTTCTTGATGAAAATGAAGAACCTTATCTATCCACATCTCTTGCTCCCAAGACTTTTGCTATTAGGTATCATAAAGGATTAATAAGTACAAGTAGTGACTTTAGATTGAAATATGATAATGATGAGTGGATTGTAAATACACTCCAGAAATTGAATTATGATAGAAATAAGTTCTGGTACTTGCTTTTATTTGTGAAAGATTACATATATACTATGCAATACAAATCATATAAGACAGGTACTAGCTCTTTAGATGAATTGATGTTGCTTTGGAATGTAGTAAATGAGAATGAAGAAAATGCAGAGATTAAAATATATATAGATAAAAAGCATCAACACACAATTAGTAGACCTACTTCTATCAGATTTTTGAGGACTGCTCTTTACAATGGAATGATGAAAATGCAAGAGGAAAAAGAAAAAATATCAATAACCACACCTCTTATAAGAGAGTATAAGCAAAAAGTAGCTACACCTGCTATCCTTTGGCTGTTTAAAGATACCTTTTATAAGTTCCTACCAGAAAAATATCCTAGGGGGAATGCTATTGGAGAAAAAACAAAAATATTGGGAAAAGCTAATTTTGTAGCTAGGTTACTTTATATAACTGAAATCAAAGAGAACTATGATGATCCTATTAAGTCAAGTGATAAATTGAAATCAGACATCAATAAATATGGTAATTCAGACCTTGACAAGTATTTCAATACAGTTTATCATTGTTAATAGTATATAACATGAAATGCAATTAATTTACAAACCACCCTCTTCACAAGCCTTATAACAATTTTAGGGGTATAAATTATATCAGATAATCTTTAGATTTACACCCCTAAAACAAAGACCTAATAAACTGATAATCAAATAAATAACTCTTGTTTGACCGAAATTAACACTACCTTTGTGGCATAATTAATTAATGGTGTGCCAGAAACCAAAATTAATCCACAGGGCAGTGGCAAACAAAAATGAGTACTAATATGAAAATTGAAAATCTATCTAGTTTAGTAGAAAAGGGTTATAAAGTGGCCTTTGTAAAAGGTAACAGAGCTATTAATTCCAAAAATGTTTCTTCAAAAAAAGAATCATTAAAAAAGTATTCAGGCAACTTAGTTCCTTTAATGTATGTTTCAGGAAGTGAAGCTGTTGCTGATGGATGCGAATTAGTAGATACTCAAGGTAATGATATAGATGCTGGAAATGCAGAAAAATATATTGTTATCTTAGATGGACAGCATCGCTATATTGCTGCCATAGAAGCAAAATTGGATACAAGTAATATATACTTGTTTGAAAATTATGTTGGTGCTCCTGTTAAAGAATTGTTGGCAGAAGCCAATAGAGAGGCTGAAAGCTGGAAAGGAGCAGACTTTATTAATGGAGCTTCACTACTCAATCCAAAAAATGAACTGGCCAAATCTGCAAAAGAGATGGCAGATAAAGGTTGGCCAAATTCTGTGATTGGTCAAATATTATGCTTTGCTTCTGGCAAATTGGGAAAAGCTGATTATTGTGCTATCATGGCAGGAAAAGAGCCTAAAGCTGCATATAACTTAGAAAGAGCACAATATTTTATAAAATCTGCGGAAGCTAAATTTTCTGCCGATTTTGTTGGAAAGAGGTATTTAATATCTGTAGTATCTGAATTGGCAACTAATCTTGGATATATAGCAGTTTGTGATGCAATCTCTAAATTAAGTGATGCTACTGTTAAAAGAATTATCGAAAGTAAATCTGATGAGAAGGTAGGAATAATCAGAGCAGCATTACAACAAGTTTTAAACTAAGTACACGTTGAATAACTATTAGGAAGAGCCAGCGCAGAAATGTTGCTGGCTTTTTTTGTAGCATTAATTACACATACCTATAAATGTTAAATTGTCAGGTCGTAGAGCAATGGCGGTTCCTGACTTTCTTGCTTTGTTTCTACGTTTACGACGCTGACGGATTCTGACGAGCGGATACGCTCTAAGATTGTGTCTGCGTCCTGTTTCGTATTGTACCGTTCTGTGGAAATAGCGGCGAACTGGGTTGCGTCTTTTGCCGTATGCAATTTTACCTGAAAATAGGTTTGCGGCTTGAACTCTTTGTTTTCGAGGTATCGGCTGCAAATCATGGCGAGTGTGGGTGTTTGTACACGACCTAACGACCATACCCCGTAGCCTGCCGATACCGAAAGGGCTTGTGAAGCGTTTATTCCGACAACCCAATCGGCTTGGCTCCGGGCTTTTGCTGAAGTGTACAGGTTGTCGTACTCTTTTCCCGGACGTAGGTTCTCCAACCCTTTGCGGATAGCCTGATCCGTAAGGCTGCTTATCCAAAGACGGTCGAAAGGTTTGGAACATTCAAGATAATCAAATATATATCTAAAAATTAACTCTCCCTCACGCCCGGCATCGGTAGCAACCACGATTCGCTCACATTTATTGAATAACTCTTTGATAACTTTAAGTTGCTTCATCGCACCCGGATCAGATTTATATTCCTTACCGTCCTTTACCTGACGGGGTAACAACTTAAATTCGGCAGGAAGTATCGGCAGGTTTTCAGCTTGAAAGCCTGTGATACCATAATCCTGTGGCATTGCCAATGTTATAAGGTGTCCAAACGCCCATGTAACGGCATATCCGTTACCTTCCAAATAACCGTCCTTGCGGTTACTCGCACCAACGATAGCCGCTATATCACGGGCTACCGACGGTTTTTCTGCAATTATTACTTTCATTTACTATTGGATTTTTTTAGTGGTTGATATTACATTTTGTGTCCTGTGGATTTTTTTACAGGCTTTTTAACTCCTTGCTGTTGCTTCTGTTCTTTATTCTGATTCTCGGTAGGCTTTTGCTGACCTTGTTTCAGGGGTTCCTTTACATTCTTGGTAGCTTCATTGGTCTTGCCTTCGGAATTAACCGCTACCTGTGTCTTATTCCCTTCAGCAACTTTCACATCCGCACCTTGCTTTTTGGCTTTATCAGGATTCCATTTGAAAAAGTCGAGTTTGCCTTTTTCATTGTTTACCTTTACATACGCATTGAAAGGCTCTCCCTTTGCATCTTTCAGCATTCCTTGAACATAGACCGCTTTACCCTCACGGAGTGAGTTCTGCTGTTTTTCATCCAAATCAACGCCTAAGAGTTTTTTGGGAATACGGACTTGGTTCTGTTGTTCCCCGTTTTGGCTCTGTTCCTGCTTGGCGTTTTGTTGGTACTTATTGCGGTCTAATCCCTCGTAGGAGAAATCGTAACCGCCTTTGGCAGCATTGAACTGAACGTAAGCATCAAATTTTCGGGGATTGTCTGTACCGATTGTGTTTTTAGAGGTCATGCCCTCGACCAATACTTTCTTTCCCTCTTTGAGTGCCTGTTGCTGTTCGGGAGTTAGTTCCGTGCCTTTCAGGTTTTGAGAAACGGTAAGTTTATCAAGCGGTACGGCTTCCAAACGGTTGGTCAGTTTGTCAATGGAAATAAGCGACGGTACTTTTTCGCCTGGTCTTGGTTTCAGTTCGACCACACGACCACCGTTACCTGTCGCCAATAGGTTTTCCTTAACATCGTTCGGGAGCATGATACCTTGAAACGGTTTATCCAAATCTACCTGTTGTTGCTGTGGGTGCGGAACGAATTTCAGGCTACCGTCAGCTTGTTCCTCTAATGACAGGCGGGCTTTCATCGGATAGTCCACGCCCTCAATTTTCGGATTAATATCCACGAGGTGCGGAGATTTGTACCCGTAACTCATGGCTTTGAGTTCGCCCTCTAAATTTTCGGGCTTGATACCGTATTTCTGATACTCGTTTTCAGGGATACGGTTCGTGTCGAATTGCTTAAATTCCGTTTTCTGTTCGGTTGTTGCATCCATTTTTTCTTCTTTTTTTTCGGTTACTACTTCTTTTTCGTCTTTCTTGGTTGATTGCTCCTGTTCTTTATTCAGGTAATCTCTCGGATCAATACGAAACTTTTCCAATTCCTTATCACTAAGAGATAGAACTTTATCAAGCATATCAACTGTTACAGCATAGAATCCCGTATGGGAGGGGTTCTTTGCCTGATTAAAAAAGTTTTTGAAAAAGTTTTCGAGAGGGTCGGCGTGTTTGTCGATTTTGATAAAATCGGTCTGTTTCGCCTTCATGGGATCTACGGCATCAATCTTTCCTTTCTTGTCAATGCCTTTCACTACTTTGAGTTTGTTGCCTTCTCCTTCATCTCGCATCAGGAGAACTTTGTCTTTCGGATTCAATTTTTCATCCATGATTAAATTGTTTTTTGTTCTGCATCACTATTAATGCAGAATAAAAGTAGGCTTAATCAGAGGGTTAGCAGTGGCTTTGTCGGCAGGTGGACGCTTGTGGCTTCGATTTGGGTAGGTGTGGCGTTGTAGGTTCAATTATGCTATAATGGCAGTAGAACGTTCTTTGTGCGACGAATGCTGTTGTGAATAAAACGATAAATCGTTGCAATATAACGATAGTTGATACAAATGAAACGATAAAGCAAAAAAATATCACGATTTTCTTTGCAGTTGTAACAACAAGTAGTATATTTGCACCATAAATAATTAATTGAGTGGTCGTATGTATACTGAAATAATTAAAATAATAGAAGGCGGCATGAGAAGAGAACCTGCAAAGGTTGTCCAGTTTGCCAAAAAACTAGCAGACATTTTCGATGAAGAGGGAAATGCACGCTTGGCTAAAGGAATCAGAAAGGTTATTGATAGTGGAGCTTCTAACACATTAACGATGGAGCAACTTACTACGACGGCTCCAGTAGACTCCGAAACGAGAATGAGCATTGTCGACATCTTTAATCCATCTGAGAATGATTTCACAATAATACTGCCCGAAATCATAGAGCGTAAAGTGATGGACTTCATTAAAATTGTGGAAAATAAGGATAAGATTAAATCATTAGGGTTACCTATGCAAAGTTCTTTGCTGCTATATGGCATCCCTGGCGTAGGAAAAACAACGATAGCAAAGTATATATCTATACAAACAAAACTACCCTTAGTGACTGCTAGATTAGATGCATTAATATCTTCTTTACTTGGCAATACATCCAAAAATATTAGAAAAATATTTGAATATGCTGATAGTAAGCCTTGTATACTTTTTTTGGACGAATTTGACGCTATAGCAAAAGCACGAGATGATGAGCATGAAATGGGTGAGCTTAAAAGGGTAATAAACAGTCTGTTGCAAAATATTGATATTTTCTCACAGAACAATATTCTTATCGCAGCAACAAACCATCCAGAATTGCTTGATAAGGCAATTTGGAGACGGTTTAATACTGTCATTGAGGTAAGTCAGCTTGGTGCTGATGGTGTCCGAAAACTAATAGAGCTGTATGCGGAAAATTATAAACATGATTTCTCTTCGGACAAAAAAATGGATCGGATTGTTTATTTGCTGTCAAAAAAGACACCTGCTGATATAAAGACAATTGTCACGAATGCTATCACACAAGCTGTAATACAAGAAAAAGAAGAAATCAATGTTGAAGATTTATTGATTGAGAATTTTCAATTTGAAAAACACGGGAACTTCACGGCAGATGAATTAATTAAATATCTGAATGATAATGGCATTCCGAAACTTCAAATTGCAGACATATTAAATGTATCAATTAGACAAATAAGGAATAACTTAAAAGATTAACATTATGAAGAAGAATTTGCCAATAAAGTTATTCAAAAAAAGAAATAACGACAAAGCTCTCAATAACCTACCCGTGATTAAAAAAGATGAAATCGGAGTACGTTTTCGATTAGAAGGAGAAGAGCTAAATGCAAGACTAAGTCATTTCAATGGATATTTCGGTGGCTTAAGAGGTAGGGTGCAACATAAAGTTGACAGCAACAACTATCTACCTACAATTATTAAATTAAAATTGAACAACAATGCTCTTTCTAAAACATATCGTGGAGAAATAGGTAAAATTTTCAATAGAGGAAAGAAGATTAATCTCATCGGAATGGTTTCAGAGGATGAATTATTAGTTAAAATTGATGATATAAACGATTTGAATGAAATTGAAAAACGAATAAAAGATACAGACAAAAATATTGTTGGTATTTCTGTTGTCGAAGAAGCTTTGGATTTTTCTCCTGTAATTGATCTTGAAAACAATGAAGAAGAAGACTTGAAGGTAAAACTTATCAACTATGGGGACTACAAACTGAATGAAATTGCTCAACGAAGTTTTGAAAACTTGTGTAATAGTATGGGGTTAAAATACACCAAACTCAACTATACAAAGGATCTTATTTTGTATAGAGTTTCATCCGTCAAACCTCAGTCTTTAATCAATGCCAATGAAAGCGAAAGTATATTCTCAATCACAAAAGTACCTGTTGTTAGACTAACCAAAAGCAGCTTAATTGAAGAAGATGAAATAAAAGTAAAATCGCCAGAAGAGGGGGTTGATTATTTCAAAATAGGCGTATTTGATGAAGGAATAAGCGATATAAGTCATTTGAAAGAGTGGAAAGATGGTAGCTATATTGCTTTTGGGAAGGACGAATACAATAATGATCATGGAACATTTGTCGCAGGTATAATAAATTATGGAGACCAATTAGAGGGCAAAGATTGGACTGGAACAAAGCCATTCAAAATAACAGAAGCAGTAATATATCCGAATGATAAATTTGGATATATAGACGAACCAATGATGGTGGATTTTATGCGGGAAGCTGTCAAGAGACATCCCGAGGTAAAGGTTTGGAACTTCTCAATTGGGAATGATACACCTGTTCAGGATAGCAAATACTCTGATTTTGCCTGCTATTTAGATGAGTTACAGGAAGAATATAACATATTGATAGTAAAAGCTGCGGGCAACTGCTCTAACTTTATGAAATCTGCTCCCAGAGGAAGAATTACAGAGGCATCAGAAAGTGTGAAAACTTTAGTAGTAGGTTCCTTAGCACATGATAAAAGAGACCATGATCTGACCCCAAAGAATTACCCCTCTCCATTCTCAATGGTTGGACCCGGCTGTGGAGATGTAATAAAGCCTGATTTAGTTCATTATGGCGGCAATGTGGGATTTAAAGAAGGGAGATTAGATTTAAATGGAGTGAAATCTTTTTCTGCTGATGGAAAAATTTGCAGTTCTGTCGGCACAAGTTATAGTACTCCTCGAGTTGCTGCTTTGGCAGCAGAATTGGCAGGATCAATGAAAGAAGAGTTTAATTCGGATTTTATAAAGGCTTTACTAATACACTCTGCAAAACATCCTGAAGAGTTTGATGCCGACTTAATGGACAGAATAAATCAGATTGGATTTGGCTTACCATCCAAGGTTGCAGATATTCTTTATAATGACCCTGATGAAGTTACTTTAATTTTAATGGATGCAGTTGATAAAGGTTCAAATATCAAAATAATGGATTTCCCTTTTCCAAAAAGCCTTGTCGAAGACGGGTATTTTTATGGGCAGGTAAAGATCACATTGGTGTCTTCACCCGAAATTAACTCTTATCATGGGGCTGAATATGTCCAAAGTGATGTTGATGCCTCCTTTGGTACTTATGAGAAGAAAGTTGAGATTAAAGATAGTAAAGTCAAGAGAAATCCTATTGACATGGAAGATAAACAAAATTTGCTTGTCCCATCTTTATACAGTACCAGGAAGCAAAAGTCGGCTACAGCCACATTTAAGAGCGAGCGTTTTTTGCATAGTTATAGCTCGGGGCATACAGAATTATTTATGCCTGTAAAAAAGTGGTGCATTGATTTGGAGGAGTTGAGAGAAGCTCCGAAGAAAGCAAACCTCTATGAAGATCGTCTTTGGTTTCTCCAACTGGAAGCATCATACAGAAACGATTATGATTTGAGGATGAAAGACAGTAAAAATATCAGTCAGGAATTTGTAATGATTATAACAATTAAAGACCCCAAAAAGAAGGGGACAGTTTACGATGAAGTTACAAACCTGTTAACTCAATACAACTTTATACACGAAAATATCAAGGTCGATGAAAGGGTTATAATAAAATAATATCAATAAAAAAACCAGGCGGAGACCACCTGGCTTGATTCCTTTAAAAGGTAACCAAAGCTCTTGCAAAGCTTTTGGTAGTTCTTAAATTGCGCTTCAAAACTACCTCTTTTATTTGGAATAAACAAGTTTCCATGTGGTTTTAAACTAAATTGACGCAAACGGATGTGTCGTTTAGGCCTGAATGTTAATTAAATAATTAATAAGCAAAAACGTTCGGACAAACGAGGAGGATTGCAATCCTCCGACTGCTGAAATGATAGGCGGTCACTTATCAATTTGTAAAATTTAAAATTAATTTCATATGGAAATTGAAAAAAATGGAGGGCAAGTACACTCTCCAAAAGTACCCTTGAAGTTTGTTATAGAGGGAAAAGAGTATGAAACCTGTGAGCAATACCTAACAGGTGCAGAGTTGAAGCAATTAGCGGGCATTCCTTTGGATACCGAATTGTTTCTATCTATCAGTAAGCCGTATAATGACGAACTGATAGAAAACGATACGCGAGTAAATCTGGCAAGACCGGAAACGGAGTATTTTTTTGTGAAAAAGAAATTGCACTTCACAATCAATGGAGTTCCTTTTGTTTGGTACAAGCAATATATCCGTGGCGTACAAATTCGAGAGTTAGGAGGGATTTCGCCTAGCGATGAACTATACCTTGATATTCCTGATGGTTGGAACGATGATTTCATTGAAGACGATGAAATTGTTGATTTAGCTCGTCCGGGTGTAGAACACTTCATTTCTAAACCCAAACAAAAGGAGTTTAAAATCATAGTAAATGCTCGTGAAAAGGCTTGGTCGCAGGCTACCATATCTTTTGAACAAGTCATTGTATTGGCATTCGGTTCCTACGACAATAATCCGAATAAGGGTTATACCGTTACTTATAGTAAGGGGCCTAAGTCTAACAGGGAAGGTTCTATGGTGAAGGGATCAGTTGTTGATGTTAAAAATAACATGATATTCGATGTCACAGCAACTGATAAATCATAGTCAAGACCTGAAGCGTCTTAGAGACGAAGGTTACGAAATAGAGGTTCGTGGTGGACATTTACTTGTCCACCATATTCCTTATGTAAGAAGCGATAAGACTATACAGTACGGAATACTAGTGAGCACGCTTACTTTGAAGAATGGAGCCACGACTGCCACTCCTGATAATCATGTTATTTATTTTATTGGAGACAACCCTTGTAATGACGACGGGACGATAATAACTGCAATACAACACGATAATTCAGCCAAGAATTTTGGAGGCATAGCAATAAATCGCTCTTTCTCGAATAAGCCTCAGCAAGGCTATCCTAATTACTACGAAAAGGTGAAACGGTATGCAGATATTATTTCAGCTCCCGCTAAGTACTTGGATAGTACAGTAACTGAAAAAACGTTCAAAGTCATACCTGACAATGCAAATGAAACGGTTTTTCAGTACATTGACACTAACTCAAGTAGAGCAAATATAGACTTGATTAATTCAAAATTTAATGGGCAAAAGATCGCTATTATCGGGCTGGGCGGAACTGGTGCTTATGTATTAGATTTGATAGCCAAAACTCCTGTTTCCGAAATTCATATTTTCGATGGAGATGACTTCGATCAACATAATGCGTTTCGCTCTCCGGGAGCTGCTTCAATTGATGATTTAAATAAGAATCAAAGGAAGGCTGAATATCTTTCCGGTATTTACGCTAATATGCACAAGCATATAATCCCTCACAGTTATTATGTGCTGAAAGACAATATCCAAGAGCTCGACCAAATGTCTTTTGTTTTTATTTGCGTTGATAAAAACAGTGTTCGTAACATGATAGTTAAGTACTTAATTCGCATAGGCATACCTTGTATTGACGTTGGTTTGGGTGTAGAAACCGTAGATGACAAGTTGCGTGGAGCTACAAGGGTAACGACTGTAACTAAAGCAAAAAACGACCATTTTTCCACAAGAGTATTTGCAGAAGACAGTGAGAATAACGATTATGTAACAAACATTCAAATAGCCGAACTCAATTCGTTAAATGCTTGTTTCGCTGTAATCAAGTGGAAAAAATTAAGCGGCTTTTATGTTGACCAAGAAAGTGAACACAATAGTATTTTCACAATAGGGACTTCAAAAATAATCAATGATGATGCAACATAGGTTTGTCGAGATTATTCCCGATGCTGTCGAAGATGATGTGTTGTATATTTCTCTGAAATACTGCACAGCCATACACAAGTGTGCGTGTGGCTGTGGCAATGAAGTGGTTACGCCTATTTCTCCTACGGATTGGAAGTTGATATTCGATGGAAAAACGGTTTCTTTATCTCCTTCTATAGGCAATTGGAGCTTTAATTGTCAATCTCATTACTGGATTAAAAGGAACGAAATCGTTTATGCTAGAGAATGGGATAAAGAAGAAATTCAATTCGGCAGGACAAATGATAAAAAGCGAAAAGCAAAGTATTACAATAAAGAAAATGAAAGCGTTAGTTCTGTTACAAAAAGACCTAAAAAGAAAAAGAGATGGAAGAAATTCTTAAAATCAATCTTTTCTTTTTGAAGTAATTTTATAAGGTTGAGTACGACAGAAAAAATAACTTTAAGCAGGAATCAATCCACCTGCACTGTTCGGATTGAAAGCTAAATTTTACAGGTATGGCTAAAAAAGTTACCAGTAAATCCGCTGCCACGGCCGCTTCTAAAGTTTTGAGAGATGGGCGAACAAGTGCTACAAGCAAGACTGCTGCAGGAAGTGCTCTCTCTCAAAGAGAAAAAAGCGGGAAACGAAAATGAGCAGCATCATTTGAAAGAGCGTAGAAGATTAAAAAACTACGCTCTTTTTACATTTATTCCCCTTGCTGCAACAAATGGGCCAACGCAGGGTCATCTTTAATACGCTGCAATTCATCGGCAACAATCTGTTTAGTTTCCTCTTTGATGCGGTCGTAATTTTTTTTAATCATATCTTTCATACGATTCACTCCGTTTTCGTCCGTAAAATCGGTAATAACAGGAATGGATTGATAAGCCTTTGTTTCGGCAGCTACCTTCGCATTATCCACCACTATTTCACAATGGAATATCTTCTGCTCGATACGTTCATCGAAATTGTCGGCAATCGCACCGACGAACATTCCTTGTGTAAGGTTAGAAATTTTTGACGGCGGTATCAAACTATCCATTTGGGTGCTGATAGAGGTTGATTTATCGTTGCGATTAATAGTCATGGACTGACGTTTCTGTAATACTTTACCAAAGCGGTCGGAAAGCGTTTTTGCCGTATCTCCCACAACCTGACCGGAGAATATATTACCGACGGTGTTCATCACAACTTTTGCTTCTTTGTCGCCGTAATCCCTTGTTAATTGGCTGAAATCTTGAAACCCTAAAAGTACTGCAACTTTATTACTTCGGGCGGTTGCTATCAGATTATCCAATCCTTTAAAGTAAATTGTTGGCAGCTCGTCAATGACTACCGAACTTTTCAGTTGCCCCTTTTGTTGATTAATTTCACGATACGGGAGTTATAAAGCCCCAGTGCCGCCCCGTAAATATTTTGTCTGTCGGGATTGTTGCCGACAACCAACACCTTCGGATCATCAGGATTATTTATATCAAGCGTAAATTCATCGCCACTCATAACCCAGTACAACTGGGGCGAAATCATACGGGATAGTGGGATTTTCGCACTTGCGATCTGTCCCATTAACTGGTCGGCAGCACCGCCGAGCCACGCATCCATAAAAGGACTCAGGTAGTTTTCGAGTTCGGGATATGAAGTGAGAATAGGGAAAATATCTTCGTAGCGTTTATTTAGGAACTCTATCGCATGAGGAAATGTACAATACTTTCCATCCTTATATATTCTAAGATACCAAATGATTGAAGCAAACAAAATAATCGGAGATTCTACAAAGAAGTCGCCCTGCTTTTGCACCCACGTTTTATTGAGGTTGAGCATAATTGTATAACTCGATTCGTATGCGTCGCTGATATCTTCCATGAAAGATGGATTGATAGGATTGCATCGGTGTGAACGGCTCGGATCATCGAAGTTAATCACATAGAAAGTCGGTACTTTTTTGTATCCTAATTGATTGTTCAATAAATGGTTATAAGCGATTGTAGAAAGGTCTGGAAACTTGAAGTCATACACATACATCGAAAATCCTTTCTCTATCTGCTGCTTTATGTACTGATTAACAACAGCGTATGATTTTCCACTACCGGGAGTTCCGAGTACGATACTGGCACGAAAAGGATTGACGACATTTATCCAACCTTTCCATTGCTTCTTTTTATACCAAAATTTAGTTGGTAGGTTCACGGAATATTCGCTTTGCAGTAGCCGTGTTTCTTGCATGAAACTTTCGTTCTCTGTGTTGAAAACATCGTCGAACATATTGTTTTTGAGCAAACGGCTCATCCATAATCCACCGACCAACAAAAACAGATAGCCTGCTGCCATTGTGAGGATATAAAAACCAGTTGTCGCCGCTGTGGGTAACGGTAAATCAAGTATCCACCAGTTCATAAAGAACAGGATAAAACCGATTGCCAGAAAAACATAGATTTTCGGCCAAGTGATTTTTTCCTCTTTCACGCCCTTAGTTCCCAAACAGGAAAGGGCAAGGAAAACAACGGCAAATAATTTCGTGTAGAGAATACTGCCGAATAGTCCGGCAGTGCGATCAAAGTTCAGTAGTATCTTATCAACTACTCCGATATTGATTCCCCATTCCCGCAAAGCGTAATGGCAAAACCAATAAATGTTTATCACTACGAAAATTATGCTGATTGCTCGCATAAATTCCATGACTTTGGCAAGTCCTCTCAAATCGTCTTCTTGTTGCATTTCTATAATTTTTTTAATGTTTGAGAAGCGAAATTAGAGAGGTATTTCCTAAGTCTCAGAGGTTTTTAGACAGATGGCAGCATGTGGCTTCGGTTTGGCAGTGTGTGGCGTTGATTGAAAAAATCTGTAAAAACAAGTGATTTCAAAGGATATAGGGAACACAACCTTTCTGGTTTTCAAATATTTGCTAACTTTGCAGGCACAAAAATAATTCATAATAAGAAAACAAGTAAAATATATAAGAAAATGGCAGTAACACCTCGTAATGAAATTAAAACAGATAAAATATACATTAAAGATGTATTCGAGTAATGGTATCGTATACCTGAATATCAACGCCCTTATGTATGGAGTAAAGACGAGGTTATAGATTTGTTGGATGATATTAGCTACGCTGCCATAAACACACCTGCAAATGACTATTTTCTTGGTTCGTTTGTTTATCAACATAAAAAAGCTGGAGGAGAACAAGAATTTGTAGAAAACGATTTATTAGATGGGCAACAGCGCATTACTACTATATTTTTACTATTTGCTGTTATTCGCGACATTGAGACAAATAAAAAAAGAAAAGAAAATTGTCAAAAGTATATTTTTCAGGAAGAAGATAAAGATACAAATACACCTGAGCGGATTCGCCTGCTATATAAGATACGCCCAGAAGTAGAAAAATTTATTGACGAATATATAAAACCTGAAAATAGTATTATAGACAAATGGGAAGAGATCAAGCGTATTGCAAATGAAGACAAGGATGTGTCTATCAAAAATATGGCAAATTCAATCGTATGTATTTGAAATTATTTTGACGAAAACAAAAACATTGATACCTTCTTCCCCTATCTATTGCAATATGTGTTAATGATTTATGTCTATTCCGAGCAATTAGAAGATGCTTTTCGCTTATTCACTATTTTAAATGACAGAGGTGTTAAACTCCGAAACTCAGATATATTAAAAGCACAAAATCTACAACATGTTCCAGACGCTGAACGGGTTAAATATGGACTTCAATGGGAAGAATTAGAAAGTGAGTTAGGTGAAGAATTTGACCGTTTCCTTTCATTTATTCGTACTATTGTTGTTAAAGAAAAAGCACGTTTAAATTTATTGCAAGAATTTGAAGACAAGATATACAATCCTAAAGAGAAAGATAAAACAACAGGCACGTTAAAACCGGCTTTGTTAAAGAAAGGAAAAGACACTTTCGACCTATTAAACAAATACTATGAGCATTACGACCAACTATTCGAAAATGATAATCATAGTTTTACTAATGGATTTGAATTCAACAATATGCTTGTAGTAATGAAGACGACTCTACCTTCTACTGATTGGATTCCTCCGTTGCTCTCTTTTTATAATAAATTCAATTCAAAAAGCATATATGAGTTCCTGCTATTGCTTGATAAAAAGTTCACAGGAGACTGGATCGGACAGTTGACCCCAACAGAAAGAATAGAAAATATGAATGCAATCCTGAAAGGTATTGAAGTTCATAAATCGCCAGAAGACTTGTTTAAAACGAATTTGTTTAATTTTGACAAAGTTAATTTCCTGAAAAACATAGACAAAAAAGTCTATGGAAGACAGTTTGTTAAAAACATATTATTGAAATTGGATTTTCTACATAGTGACAATAAAGCAAATAAATGGAGCGGGATTGGTCAAATTACAATTGAGCATATTCTACCTCAAACCCCTAAAGATGGTAGTCAATGGAAAAAAGATTTTTCAGATGCGGACAGAGCTGATTTAACAAATAAACTTGGGAATTTAATTTTGTTGGGACGAGGCAAAAATGCTTCACAAGGTCGATTAGATTACTCCTTGAAACATCAAAAATATTTTGCTAAAAACATTAATACATTTCCCAACTCGTTAAGGGTATTCAACAAATACCGAACTCAATGGACAAAAGCGGAGTTAAATGAAAATCAGACGTATGTCATTGACGCTCTGAAAACATATTATAACATCAAATAATCGGATATGACTGAAATACTATATAAATATCGAAGTTTGGATAATTTCAAGAATTTCGTTGACATCCTTTTGAAAAACAGATTGTTTGCGGCTAAATACAAAGACCTTAATGATCCGATGGAAGGGCAATACTACTATCAAACAGGAGAGTTAAATAGAAATATTCGGGATAAACTTTTAGAAGAAAAAGGAGAATTAAGATTATGCTCTCTTTCTAAAGTAAAAGACAATCAATTGATGTGGTCTCACTATGCTAATGGACAACGAGGTGTTGCCATTGGTTTACGAATAGATGATACCCGATATACAGTCAGACCAACACATTATAATGGATTAGCATACATTCGCAATCAGGACTTTAATGATCAAACTGCCATAGAAATATTAAGTCATAAACTTGAAGTTTGGAACTATGAAGAAGAGGTAAGAGTTTTCGTAAAAGATAAGCACTTTATAGATGCGGAAATAGAAGAAGTTATTACCGGAGTCGCCATGAGTAATTCTGATTTTAGTTTCGTAAGAGAATTAATTGACAAAATAAATCCGGCTATAAGAATAATAAAAGCTGATACATTTATAAATTAATGCATACAGTTCTACATCTGTCTGCCATACCTGCGTTTTTTCTTTTTCTTACGGCGTGGTAATGGCATTTCATCTTTAGGATGGTTCTCCGGTTCGGGAGAAAGAATTGAGAATATTCCACCCAGACCATTGTCGGCACTGTGGTTATTCTCTTGTTGTGTATTTGCTTTGTAAACATCGGAAAGGTTGGTGGTTTGTATCGGCTCTTGTATTTGTTCCTGCTTTTCTCCGTACAAGTCGTTGAATACATTGGCTGAATACTCCTTGCCCAATCGTGAGCCATTCAGAACGGTACGGGTTGTGTGGTCGATAAAGGTTGCACCGTAAATCCGCCCTTCATCATTCCGCCTAAACAGAATATCTATACCCTGCTGCCTTAGTTTCGCTCGGAACTCGCTCTCACTTTGGCTGCCCTGCTTGGCTTCGGAAACAGCTTTCAGCGTATGTGCTTTCAGGTTTTTAGTTTTGATACGTTCGGCTGATTTCTCCATACGTTTTTCAAGTCCGTCATATCCGACCGACTTCCCGAATATGGAAGACTTTAGCGGATTGCCGACCTTGTTTCCCTCGCTGTCCATTGCCGAATACAGCAATCCCCGATAAGGCTTACCTTTTACTTCGCCTTTCAGTTCCTCTACATTTATATTATATAAGGAGAGAACCGCTTTGTATTCTCCCATTGACTGAAAGTGGTACATGGATGCCAACGGTTTGATAACGGCAGCAATCTGTTTCTTCAAATCGCCTTTAGAAACATCGACAGGGGTAAGTTCCCATTGTTCGGAACGTTTTTGCCCTTCCGCTGGGTTCAGGTTGTATTTGCGCTCCAAGTGTTCGGTTATCTCCTTGCTTCGTTCATGCTCTTTGTAACTGTCGATTTTCTTTCCCTCGCTATCCACCCGGAGCGATACGACATGCAGGTGCTCCCGACCAATGTCCTCATGTTTGAAAATAAGATAAGGCTGATTGCCATATCCCAGTTTTTCCATGTATTCCCGCCCGATGTCCGCCAGTTGATCGTCTGTCAGGCGGTCATCAGGATGCGGGTTTAACGATACATGGAAAACAGGCTTTTCGGTACGGAAGTGAGCCGGGACAAACTGCATAAAATCCTCCATACAATCAGAAACATTGAACTGTCCGTTGGTCGGTTCAAAGACAAGATTGCTCCCCAATATCTTTCCCAAACCCTCGTCCACCTTCTCCTGATTGTATGCCAATGCACCGTACAAGTTGCTTCCTATGTTTATTTTTGCAACCATTGTTCCTTAAATTCTTCCGATAATTCCAGAATATTCTTCCCGATTTCAACCAGTTCAATAGTGGCTTTCTCCAATTTGTAGAGTAAAGCGAGTGCTTTTTTCTCCGAAAAATTGCTGTGCAATTCCTTTACAACTTGGTTGTAATTCGTTCCAACGGAACGGAATTGTGCGTAAAAAGAAGTGAGTTTGGTAACGTATTCCATAGCGGAACGGTCGATTTTTACCACACGAAACTCATCCCCGAATACACGGGCAGCGATAAAACGTGCCATAGATTGAAGCCCTGATTGCTCAAACATGGTAAGGAACCGGGCGTGTTCGACAGCCGTGAAGTTTACCGAATAACGGTAAGCAGCCGGATCATTCTTTGGGGAGCGTCCCCCTTTTCCCCGTTTCGGGGAGTTCTTAGCATTTTCATTCATACGTCGGATTTTTTAGTGGTACAATCCGTCGTTCCGGCATCCGCCGCCAATCAATCATTGCCCGAAATGATTCCATAAGCAACCCGACTTCGGAGGGTTTGCGTCCCCCTTGCGGGGCAAGCATTTTTTGCAGCAAAACGGTTTCCGTGCAGCAAAAAATACAGCTTGCTATTTGCCATGTCGCAAATAAAATCTGTCCTGAACAGGGACAGATATGAAAGCGAGGGCAGCGAGCAAAAATGGCGGTCGGACACCTCCCGACGTTTCATGCTGCAAAGTTACAGGCTAAAGTAACGTGCTGTATTATAAGCATCGAAGCCACTTGCTGCCATACCGAAGCCACTTGCTGCCACCTCGTGAAAAAGTAGTGTGCAGGATAAATTTTAGGTTTTTATTTGCAGAGGAAAACGGCTGTATGTACAGACAGACGGACAGTTAAAAGGATAGCTGTACGGATATAAAAATATACAGTTGGCTATATGGAGATACAGCCAAACGAATGACTGAATAAACAAATGACTGGCTAAACGGCTAAACGTTCCAATGACTAAACAGACGGACGGACAAACAGCCAAATAGCCAAACGGTCAAACAAACGGATGTGCGGACAGATAGACGGATAGACAAATAATCAAACGAATGGCTAAACAGACAGATAGTTGTTTAGCCGGACAGAAATACAAACGATGTACAATAATTAAAAAATTCAGACAATGAAAAAGAAAACTTTGAACGTGGCTTTTAGCACCCAAAAGGGTGGAGCCGGAAAAACAACCCTGACTGTGTTGGTAGCTTCTTATCTGCATTATGTGAAAGGCTATAATGTGGCCGTGATTGACTGCGACTTTCCGCAACACTCGATTGCGGAAATGCGAGAGCGTGATATAAAAATGTCGATGGAAGACGATCATTACAAGCTCATGGCTTACGAGCAATTTTCCGCACTGGGGAAAAAGGCTTATGAAGTTATCGAAAGCAGTCCTGAAAACGCAATGGAAGATGCGCAGGATGTAATAGAAGAATTGAAGCCTGACTTCGTATTCTTCGACCTGCCGGGAACTATCAACAATCCGGCAGTAGTACACACGCTTTCTCTTATGGACTACATAATTGCTCCGATAAGTGCCGACCGACTGGTACTGGAAAGTACCCTGCAATATGTAATTACCGTCAATGATGCCCTGATTACGCCCGGCAAAGCGAAAATCAAGGGGCTGTTTCTACTTTGGAATCTCGTCGATGGACGGGAGAAAACCGAACTCTACGAAGTGTATGAGGATGTGATTGACAAACTGGGGTTCCCGCTTTTCAAAACATTCCTTCCCGACAGTAAGCGATTCCGTCGTGAACAATCGGTAAATCACAAAGCCCTGTTCCGATCTACGCTGTTCCCTGCGGATAAAGCACTGGTAAGGGGCAGTAACCTCGATACCCTGATAGATGAAATGTTGGAAACCCTAAAATAATCAAGTCATGGCTAAAAAGAAAGAAGACGTGAACCTGAATGAGATTGATGCAAGTTTTGTCATATCCTCATTCAAAAACAAGGAACGGCGGAACAATCCGAGTTCCATACCCAGAGCATTAGTTCCTGAGTATGAAAAGAAACAGGAACAGAATACAGAACCCGAAGAAACGATACAACCCGTTGCGACTGTTCAGGAAGAAACTCCCCGTGAAGAGACGAAGCGCAAGCGGGGTAAATCGCCTGATTACGAAAGCCTGTTCATTCAGGAGGTCGGAATTACGGCACGTACCGGAAAATCTGTTTACATCCGCAAAGAACATCATGAAAAGATAATGAAGATTGTTCAGGTTATCGGTAAAAATCAGGTGTCTTTGTTCAGCTACATCGACAATGTGCTTACCCAACATTTTGCCACTTATCAGGATGAGATAACCGAACTATACAATAAGAATAACGGTAGTATTTTTTAACCCATAAAAAACAAGAGTATGATACCCAATCCGATTTTTTTCAATGACAATACGATAATGATAGGTCTTATCGTATGCTGCCTTGTCGTGCTTGCAGTGGTAATGATACCCAAAGCAATGCGCCACAGAAAACGAATAAGAGAAAGCAAGTGTGAAGAAACTGTTCAGGAAGAAGAACAGGAAGTACAAATGATCGTTGTTCCAAACAAAGAAACAGTTCTTGAACAATCTATGATTGACTATAAAAAACGGTTTCTTGTAAATGCAAACATCCCGACAAGAAACGGGAAACAGGTCGGTATCCGCAAAAAATACCATAGCCGGATTTCAAAGTCAAAAGGTCAAAGAGGATATAACAAGATTCCTTTCTGAGAACCTTAAACTTGAACTGTCAGATGAAAAGACTTTGATTACCCATACAGAAAAATCAGCCAAGTTTCTTGGGTATGAAATTTATGTGCGTAAATCCAACCTTACTAAAAGGGATTCTTTAGGTCGTATGGTTAGAGCCTTTAACAAAAAGGTATATCTAAAACTGCCAATGGACACGATAAAAAAGAAATTGATTGACTCCAACATGATGGAACTTAGATATCATAATGGAAAAGAGCAATGGAAACCTAAGTGTTTTAGCCAGTCGATAAATAACGATGATTTAGAGATTCTTGAGAAGTATAACTCAATGATTCGAGGGTTCTACAATTACTACTCAATTGCGAACAACTGTTCTATTTTGAGCCACTACAGATATATCATGCAATACAGTATGTACAAGACATTCGCTGGCAAATATAAGACTACTGTCGGAAAGATTGCCAAACGATATGTACAGAACGGTATTTTCACTGTGAGGTATGAAAATAGGTTTGCATTATTCTAAAGCTATTTGAAATGTTTATCCCGAAGCAGATTTGCGCTACATTTCAGTTACCAAATCGTTAGCCTGTCTGTTTCCAGTTGAAAACAGGTAATTAGAATTATTCTTTTGCGCTGATATGCTGCATTTTACATGATTAAGAGCGCTTATAAAACGGGTAACTTTACCCACAAAATATAAGCGTATGAAAGATGAGAAATTTAAGGTATTACTCTACCTGAAAAAGAGTGTTCTTGACAAGTCAAGAAAGACCCCGATTATGGGAAGAATAACTGTCGACGATACTGTTGCACAGTTCAGTAGTAAACTCTCCTGCACTCTCTCGCTTTGGAATCCGCGAGCCAGCCGTTTGAACGGGAAAAGCCAAGAAGCAGTCGAAATTAACGAGAAGATAGATAAACTACTGCTTAGTATCAACGAGGCTTACAGCATTCTAACCGAACGAAATATACCGTTCGATGCCACAGCTGTAAAGAACCAGTTTCAAGGTGGTATAGCTACACAGATGACGCTGTTCCGGCTCTTCGACCGCCATATTGAAGAGGTAAGGGCACGTGTCGGAATAGATGTTTCCCACCGTACAATCCCGAATTATCTCTACACTCGGAGAAGATTAGGCGAGTTTGTCAGCAAAAATCACAATGTCAAAGACCTTGCATTCAGCCAGCTAAATGAACAGTTTATCCGGGAATTTCAGGATTATCTCATTCTTGAAAGAAATTTAGGCGTAGAAACTGTGCGCCACTATTTGGCGATATTAAAGAAGATTTGCCGGATTGCGTTCAAAGAGGGGCATTCCGATAGACATTACTTTGTAAACTATCCTTTGCTAAAGCAAAAAGTTAATCCACCGCGCACCTTAAGCCGTGAAGAATTTGAAAAGATACGGGATTTACAGTTTGAAGAACACCGATGGTCGCATATTACCACCCGTGATATGTTTCTTTTTGCGTGCTATACCGGGACTGCCTACGTCGATGTAATATCCATAACCAACGATAACCTGTCTAAAGACGATGCGGGCGACTTATGGCTCAAATACCAACGCGGCAAGAATGGCAAGCTGTGCCGGGTGAAGCTGCTTCCCGAAGCCATCGAGTTAATCGAAAAGTATAAGAATCTATCAAGAGAAACCTTATTCCCTAAAATGGAATATAACGCTCTGAAATGGAATCTCCAAAGCATACGCCAGCTAATCGGAATGACGGGTGCGCTGACCTATCATTGCGGAAGACATGTAAAGTCTTCCAATCAAATGTATTTCAGCGTGTTGCAAGATTGATATTACAAACAGGTAACGATTTAGAAACCAGCTATCA
Organism: Bacteroides sp. 519; assembly: GCF_010500955.1. GTDB lineage: Bacteria > Bacteroidota > Bacteroidia > Bacteroidales > Bacteroidaceae > Bacteroides. The sequence goes on along the minus strand of NZ_QVMJ01000001.1, from coordinate 369,860 downwards.
TTATTCGCTGATTAGCTTCGTTTTCAACAATACATTAAGAACGCTTAATGAATACAAAAGTACGAAATTATCCCCATATTGCCAATATTCTCAAATATATTTAAAGCCATTAAAACTGTTTACTTTTCATTCCAACAAAAGTCAATGTCAACTTGTGCATCGCCCTTGTTGCTGAAACATAAAACATACTCCGGTCAATATCCGAATTGCATTTCCTGTCAGTTACTTGTGGGATGATTACTTGGTCAAACTCCAATCCTTTTGTCATACACAATAATACCTTGAACAAAAGCGGAACTCTGATTTGAAAGGAAGTAAACATTATTTGTATGCTTTTAGCTTATCAGCCATAAAGCACTCCTTTCAATAAAATACAAGTTATTTTTAAAAATAATTGTCGAAAAATTTGGCTGTGTCCAAATGGTTACTTAATTTTGTATCCAGTTGGATACAAAATTGAATCGAAATGACGAAAATAGAACGAGACCGGGATATGACCGAAGAAAAACTGATTAATGCGGTCGGAGAACTTATTGTAGGGGAAGGCTTTGAATCGCTTGGAGTCAGGAAAGTGGCAGAGCAAGCGAGAGTAAACAAAACTCTCATTTATCGCTATTTTGAATCTCTTGATGGTTTAATCTATGCTTACATGAAGAAGCATGATTTTTGGCTTAATACACCATTGGAGCGACCGGATGTTTCGGATATTAAAGTCTATTTGAAAACGTTTTATCGCAGGGAAATAGCTGAATACAGGGATAATATTGCGCTTAAAAGATTAAAAAGGTGGGAACTTTCTTCCGATAAAGATTTCGTAGTAGAAATCCGCGCCCAAAGAGAAAAAAACGGAGTTCAATTTATGGAAATGATGTCCGGATTCGCAAAGGTAGATAAGGAGCAATTACAAGCTATATCTGCTCTTATGGATGCAGGAATTGTCTATTTAGCCATGTTCGCAGAAAACTGTAAGATGTATAACGGCATTGATATTCAAAGCGATAAAGGTTGGGATCAGATAGCTAAAGGAATTGATGTATTGATAGATATAATGATAAAATAACCAACAATGAAAAAAGCAATTTTAAGTATGGCTTTAGCAATAACGACATTGGGTTGCAACGGACAGAATACTATTCATTCGGAATTTGGCAACGGTAATATTAAAGTCGCCATAGAACAAGGGAACGAGTGGTTACATGACTTTCCTATCTTCTGGTTTATCAAAAAGAAGAATGCCCCACAGATAGCTATATGGACAGAGGATTTGGAAGGAAATTTCCTTTCCACAATCTATGTTAGCGAGAAGTTGGCAAAGCAGTCATGGACTGCTGCCGGAGGAAACAGGCGTAAAGAGTCGCTCCCCTGTTGGAGTTATTCACAAGGTAAGCAGTATGCTGACGGGCTTTATCTTCCGACTAAAAACGAACCGCTACCGGATGCCGTAACCGGGGCGACACCCAAAGGCAGTTTTGCTACTAACCTTCAAATGAGCGGAGATATTAAGCAGTTCGTTGTTAAGTGCGAATTTAATCACTCAACGGATTTCAATGAGCATTATCCTAAAGACGCGAAAGAGGGAGATGCTAATTATTCCGGTGGAAAAATGGGAAGCGGACAACCTGCAATCGTTTTTCAGGTTGTGGTTGATTTAACTAATGAGCAACGGGAATTTAAGGCAGAGCTTATCGGACATAGCAGCCCCGACGGTTCCGATGGCAACATTTATTCCGACACCTCTAAACTGACTACGGCTCTGAATATTGTAAAAAGAGTTGCTGTATATGTTAATCAATAAGCAATTTACATTAGCTATGTTCCCATTTATATTATATGGTTCTACCGGATGCGATGATAAGAGCAAATATCATGTATTGACGGGAGAAAGGCATACTTATTACAGGATAACTTACAACTATCCTTATGATTTGAGCGAAGATATCCTGTTTATTTATGATGTCTTTTACGAATCTCTCAATCCTTTCGACCCGCAATCAACCTTATCGAAAGTAAATAATAACGAGGAAGTAGCTTTGGATGCCATTTTCACAGAAGCCTTTAACCGCTCGATGGAACTTGCGGGAAAGACAAAAGGAGTATTTGACCCTACCTGTTCTCCGTTAATCAATCTTTGGGGATTTGGATTTAAGAATATGGAAGAACCATCTGATAGTTTGATAAATGAAATAATGGAGTATGTCGGCTACAACAAAGTTACTCTAAGAAATGGTTCCATTGAAAAGGAAGATTCCCGTATTCAACTAAACTTTTCCGCTATCGGGGACGGACTTGCATGTGACATTATCGCCCGTTATCTCGACAGCAAAGGCGTAAATGACTACATGGTTGATATTGGCGGTGAGATTGTAACAAAGGGTAAAAATGGTGCAGGCTCGGATTGGTCTGTCGGGATAATTAAACCGCCCAAGTATTTGGGAATTGATAAATCGTCCGAATTTGAAATAATCCTTCACTTGACGGGAAAAACAGCGGTTGCGACTTCGGGAAACTATAATAACTACCGCTCCCAAAATGGCAAGCGATATGGGCACACGATTAATCCGCAGACAGGTTATCCGGCGAATAACTGTATTTTAAGTGCTACGGTTATTGCTTCCGATTGTACCACCGCCGATGCATATGCTACCGCAATTATGGCAGTAGAAACAGACAAACTGGACGAATTGCTACGAATAAACGAAGCAATGGAGTATTATATCATTTATCTGGACGAACAGGATAACTACCTTATAAAACAGTCGGAAAGCATGGATAGGTACGTGTGATATTTTTTTATCCACAATGTACCCACTCGGACACATTATTAACAAATAAATAAAGTAAAAATGAAAGCAAGAAATTTAGTAGTAGCAGGAATTACAGCACTGGGAGTGCTGATTTCGTGCGACAAGGATTTAGTTACCTACAAGGAGGACGATATTAAAGTCTTGGTAACAAAAGGCGATGAATGGTTACATGACTTCCCCGCATTTCTGGGCATTAACAAGAAAAATCCACCACAAATTGCTATATGGGTGGAGGATTTGGCAGGTAATTACCTTACAACCATTTATGCAAGCCACAAGATAGCAACCGAGTCGTGGCAATCCAATGGGGGTAACAGACGGAAAGAATCATTGCCGGTATGGTGTTACGCTCGTGGGGTTCAGTATTCGGACGGGTTATACTTACCGACAAAATCAGAACCTTTGGTTGACGGTATATCCGGTGCAACACCACATGGAAGTTTTGACGTAAAAATGCGTCCTGTTGGTGATTTGAAACAATTCGTTGTGAAAATAGAACTGAACCATTCTACGGACTGGAACGATAATTACCCCAAAAATGCAAAAGAAGGGGATACAAATTATTCAGGTGGTAAAGAAGGTAGCGGACAACCCGCCGTAGTTTATTCGGCGGAAATAGACCTCGATTCCAACAAGAAGCAATATTCGGCAACAATCATTGGGCATAGCAGTCCTGACGGAAGCAATGGGAATATTTATTCTGACACATCTTCTTTGACATCCGCATTAAACATCGCAAAAGAAATAACCATTAATATTCAATGATATGAAACGATTTATCTTTATTATACTTCTGTGCATTGCAGTTAGTAGCGTGAAAGCGCAAACCAATGGCGAAAGTAAAATATCTTTCGCAACAACTATCGGAACGGGATTATCCATGAGTACACCGTCCTCCACTCCTTTCACATGGCAGGTATTGGGTTATTACAACCTGACCGAAAGATGGTCTGTCGGAGCAGGAACAGGACTATCCTTTTATGAGAAAATGCTTATTCCCGTATATGGAGATATAAGGTTTCAAATCGGCAGGGAAAGAAAGTTTACACCTTATGTCGAATCTGCTGCCGGGTATTCTTTTGCCCCGTCCGGTAATACCAACGGCGGATTTTTCATGAATCAGTCTGTGGGGATTCAATATCCGCTAAAGAACAAAATGAAACTGCAACTGGCTGTCGGTTATGAGTTACAGGAATTAGAACGGCTGAAAAAACATACTGATAGCTTCTTCCTGAAAGAGTTTGAGGAGAAGCTAAGTCATCATTCTATTTCTTTTAAGATAGGTTTGAAATTCTAAATATTCAGGTAGCTCTCATTATTCAGATACTTTTATGAAAGATAAAATAGAAAAAATAGTCAGCGAGTTGAGTGCTTCAATTCAAGTAGGAGAATTGGAATTGTATGATATAGTTCAAAACACTCCGTCCATGATATTGACGATGGAAAATACTTTTGAAGAACTGAAAGCAACGGTTTCGGAGTACGAGTTTCCAACCCGGCAGGAGGAAATAACATTCTTCAAAGAAACCAAGCCCAAAGCGTTCAGTAAGTTGATATATCTTCGTAAGATATATTACCTTGAGGTCAATCGCCCTGTTTCAAACTATACCACCATAAGAACATATCTGGAAAAAGAGCATAACCAAATAAACGATTTCTGTAATAAGAATACTGAATTTATTCAGTATTACCGTTCAGGACAGAGTTGTTTTGACGAAGTTTATTTTTTAAGAGGTCGCCACGAAATAGATTTGAATCTGGAAAGTTTCTATTTCGAACGAGACCCCAAATTTTCTACCAACTTCGATTTCAAGGTCGCTAAATTACTTGCCAACGATATGTTGGCGGCTTATCTGAATTGCGAGTTGTCTAAATTGAAGTATCAGGAAGAAAACGGCTATCAAATAGATGATGAACTCCCATCTGCAAAATGGACTGATAAAAAAACGGCACTTGGCGAAATAATTTACGGAATCCACGAGGAAAAGAGCATCAATGCAGGAATGATAGAGATTAAAGCATTGGCAACCATTTTCGGAAGAATTTTCAAGGTCGATTTGAGCGATATTTACCATATATTTTTAGAAATCCGAAGCCGCAAAAGCAATCGGACGGAATACCTCAATCGCTTGATTAAGGCGTTAACCCGGAGAATGGATGATGCAGACAGCAGATAAACCGATTAAATATATTATCTTTGTATGCGTAAAATAAAGAGAATTAGAAGTATATCAGATACTTCATAAATATAAAACATAACGTTCACTGAACGTCTCAATGTAGAAAACTGGCACTTTTCAAAGACTATCGAGACAACAGTTGCAATGTTCATGCTATACGAAAGTATGGCGTGGGCTTGCCTGTTTCGATAGTCGGGTATGCCAGTACCTCTACATTGAGCAGTGTGAGTTCCACGCTTTTTTCGTATTTTGTATAACATTGAAAATCATGAAAAAAATAAAATTGTACATAGCGACTTCCATTGACGGGTACATTGCAGAATCGAACGGTGGTATCGAATGGCTTTCGGAATTTCCTATTACCGAAGAAATGAATTATGGTCATAAAGAATTTATGGCTTCGATTGACACTATTATCATGGGTGGTCGTTCTTGGCGTGAATTATCAAACATGGATGCAATGGGTACATATGCTGATAAAACAGTCTATGTGGTTTCTCGCCATGATTGGGGAGAAAAGAACAATATAAAATTCATTACGGGAAATGTAATTGAACGTATTGTTGCTCTGCGTAACGAACCGGGAAAAGATATTTGGCTGTTTGGTGGCGGAGAATTGCTCTCAATGCTACTTGCTGCGGATCTGGTTGATGAGATGATAATAACCGTCATTCCTATTGTTCTCGGAAACGGCATTCGCTTATTTCCGGGACAGTCCAAAGAATTAAAATGGGAGTTGCAAAGTAGTGAGAGTTATAAAAATGGAGTTGTACAAATGGCATATAAAAAGCCATAAAGTCTATTTCAACACTTTTAAAACAAAAAAACGAGGTATGAATCTAAAAATAAGCAAAGTAACAGAGAACTATCCATATGACCTGCTTTTATTGGCGGACGAAACAATAGAAGGGATTAACAAATATCTTTTCGATTCGGAGGTATATGTGGCGAAACAGATTGACAGTAGTATTTCTATCGGTGTGTTTTGCTTGCGTCATATAAATACTGATACGATAGAAATAATGAATATTGCTGTTGCCGAACAATATCAAAATACAGGAATAGGTAGCCAATTATTGATGGAATCATTTAAGATTGCCAAAGCACAAGGATATAAAGAAATTATTCTCGGGACAGCCGATTGCGGAATAAAGCAAATCCGTTTTTATGAAAAGAACGGATTTGTTAAATATGACATAAAAAAGAATTACTTTACGGATATTTATGACACTCCTATCTATGAAAACGGCGTTCAACTAAAGGATATGGTAATGTTAAAAAAGAGCTTGTTCCGTCCACAGATATAAGAAGTTATCACTGAAAAATAACTATGCAACAAAATAATTATATATTACCTGCTATTGCAGTAATTATATTCAATGACAAAGGAGAGATTCTCTTGCAAAAGAGAAGAGACACAGGAAAATGGTGTATTATCAGCGGACACGTAGAATACGGAGAAACGATTGAAAATACCGTAATAAGAGAAATTAAAGAAGAAACTGCTTGTGATGCTATTATCAAGCGTCTTATTGGGATTTATTCAAGCCCAAAATCTCAAGCCTATTACTATCCTGAAAGAAATGTACAGTATATCACGTCTTATTTTGAAGCCAAGTTGACAGAAAAGATTCAGTCAAATTTTTCAAATGAAGAAACGGAAGAACTTAGATTCTTTCAGTATGATAGGTTGCCTGATAACATGGGACAGTTAAACGAAAACTGGCTTCATGATGCCCTTAGTAAAAGCATTGTTCCCTTTATAAGGTAAACGAAGCTATGCAAAAGAAATTTTCTAATATGTTAATAGGCAATATCAGAGAAATCAGGAACAGAGATAAAGGCTTCTGTCGAATAAAACCAATATCTTTGTGCCTGAAAAGAAATGGATGAACTAAGTATAAACCGCCCAATAAGGACGCAAAACATAAGAAAATGAGTAAAGCATTGGTAATAATAGATATTCAAAATGATATAACAAAGAATTACAAGGAAGTAATCGGCAATATAAATACAGTCATCGACTGGGCGACCAGTAATGGTATTCACGTTGTTTATATAAGGCACGAAAATTTATCAGACGGTACAAGGACTTTCAAACCAAATACACGTGGGGCTGAATTAGTTCCGGATATGAAAATAGTATCGGAGAATATTTTCACTAAATACAAAGGAAATGCATTGACCAGTGAAGAGTTCGCAGGCTTTATTAGTAAAAACGGAATAGATGAGTTCTACATAACAGGAGCAGATGCTATTGCTTGTGTTAAATCAACCTGCTATAACATGAGTAAGGCTGGTTATACGGTTAATGTCTTGTCTGATTGTATTACGAGTTACGACAAAAGGAAAATTGATGAGATGCTTCATTATTACGAGAGTAAAGGCTGCAAAATAATTAGCTTGAAAGACCTGTTGTTATGACAACAAAAGCCACAGTAACGAGACGCAGAAACTGTATATGAATAAGTATGGAAATAGACTTAAACATTTTGGGATATAAATTCACTCATAAACCTTTGTTGATCGGCGGAAAAGCAATGGAATATTATGGCTTGCGTAAATCCGGGTTAGATATTGATTTTGTAGTACATAGTGAAGACCATGAAGCACTAAAAAATAAATATCCAAATAACATCAAGGATCTGTGTGGTGATATCGGAATATGCGAATATAGTTTTGAAATGTGGAACCAAATATGCACGTTTGATTATGATTATCTGAAAGAAAACGGTGTAGTTGAGCAGAACTATATTGCGATTTCTTTAGAAAAATTATTATTATTGAAGGCTTTGGCAATGGAACTTCCTAAGTATCACAAAGATTTGGAATTAGTTGTTGAACTAATACTGGAAAAAGCATATAAACAAGATAAACGATGAAGTTGACTTTTGATGAAATAGAGAACACAACGGGAGTTAAGATAGATCATTATTTTCTAATAGCAAGCAAGAATTGATTCTGTATAGATATTCCCAAGTTTTATTGATCACGTCATAAATATATCAAACATCCAAGTTCACCTAACTTGGGTGTTTGTCTTTTTAGGGGTATTTACACTATTTTTCGCTTGATTGTCTTACTGGCAATGATGGCTAAAAATGACAATAAAAAGAGTAATTATTTATACAATAGCATATTACTGTTAAATCAAAGAAAATTCGTACCCAACTTGGGTAAACTTGTGAAATCGACATTTCATTACTTCCGACCTTTGCATCAAATCAATAAGTTACGAGTATGAAAGTAATAGTCATAGAATCGGAAGCCTATAAAAAGATAGTGCAAAAAATCGAATGGATTTATTCCTATATAAAAAAGAGAGAAAAAGAAAATGCAACCCTGCAAGCCAACCCCTCGGAGGTTTGGCTGAACGACCAAGATGCCGCCGCCATCCTGCGGGTAAGTAAACGAACTATGCAACGGCTACGCAGTAACGGAGAAATAACCTATTCAATCAGGGGAAATAAAGTGTGGTATACGCTGGCAGAGGTTAAACGCCTGCTCTCCGGTCGTGTAGTAAGAAACGATAAACAGGAAGGAGGCAAGCCATGAGTGAGGAGGATGAAGGATTAAGGGAATGGATGCGGGAATGGTTCGAGCAATTCATGGGGCGTTTCGACCGATTGGATAAGTTTATGGATATAATGAGCGGACGGCATAACGTATTGAACGGCGAACGGCTATTGGATAATCAGGACTTGTGTCAACTGCTGAACGTGAGCAAACGAACGTTGCAGCGTTACCGATCCGCAGGCGAATTGACTTATATAACCATTCACCACAAGATATTTTATACGGAGAAAAACGTAGAGAAATTTATCCGCGACCATTTTTCCGAAGGCGATAATAACAGCGAAACAGAACTTGAACCTGAACCATCCGGTTAGCTTTTCTGATTTATCCATTGTTAAGACCCCGTACTGTCGAGAGATAGAGCGGGGTTTCTTATTTATGGCTGAACAGACAATAAAAAAGGCGGATTGCCTTAAAGCCGTTTCCGGTTAAGTTATGAGTGCCGGAATACATAACCGTTATCGAACCAGTAGTCGGTCATAAATAAATCGCGGGCGAACTTTTCATAGTCGAAGTAAGATTTCGCAAATTCCGGCAGGTCGTAGCATTCTTCAACGACTTCGTAGGCGTAATCTTCTTCATCTTTATATGCGCCCTGAAAGTCATCCTCGAAAGAGGAAATAAGGTCGTTTATATCTTTAGAGCTAAGATCGTAGCTTTCGTGGTTCAGCCAGACCTCGAATGCCTCTTTTTTCGTATCGTCCATATCGTCTATGGCTTCGATAATTTCAAACAGGTTATCGGACAGCCAGCTTTCACCTATTAATCCGGAGGGTATATATTCCCAATCCTGAAACATCAGTTCCGGGTCGTGTTCGTCCTTGTGTAACTCGCGACAAGCCTCGTAAAATTCTTCTTTATCGGAATAATCCGAAAGGTCTAACCACTTACCTTCTATTGAACCTTCATTATACTTAGCGTAAGTTCCTACATAAATCCGTGCATCTGATATATTTTCCATAACCTTAATTTTTAATCGGCATCTGCCGGGTTGATTTTTTATTCAGGTGCATTTCCGGTGTAGGGATTAGGGATGTCAAGTATTCACGGATAAAATACAACCTGCAAGCGTGGAGATTTTTTCGGGAACCTGCAAGGCTTGTACTTTACTGCCCGTTAAAATTCCGTAAACACCTTTGCGCCATGATAGAAAATAACCCATCGGGGCAGATGCCGTATGTGTTAAGGTGGAAAATGAAAGAAGCCGGATTTTTAATGCTTACGCCTATGAATGGAGGTTCTTATTTAATGATGTGGTTTCCTGCCTTAACCGATAAGGAAGATAAAAGAGGCTGTCGCTTTAATAGGAAGAAGAACCCTTAATCGTATAAGATTGGGGAATACCCGACTTGTTGGGGAAAACAATGTCGCTTTATATGTAAATGCGAGCCCACAGTATGGGTGAAAAGACATATATTTGCAATATAAAACAGTGAACCAATGATAAATATTGAAAAGATAGAAATGAGTACTATATCAAGTAAAGACCCTAAAAGTATTGCCCTACAATTCAATGATTGTATTACAAATGCAGACCTGAATGGCTTGGTGAATTTAATGACAGAAGACCATTTGTTTATTGATACTGCAAATAATCGAATTAGGGGAAAAGATAACAATAAGATTCAGGCATGGGAGCCATTCTTCAATCTCTATCCCGGCTATCGCAATATATTTGAAAATATCGTAGTAAGAGGTTCTACCGTTATTATGCAAGGCTACTCGATTTGTTCTGATGAGATACTCAATAATGTTCATGCTATCTGGGTTACAGAGATTATAGACGATAAAGTTGCTTTATGGCACATATATCCTGACACAAAAGAAAATAGAGAAATACTTAATCTGTAATCCTCTATATAAAATAGTCCGATTATATTGACTAAAATAAAAAAGGCATCCGAAGCCTTGCCCCGGATGCCCACCACTAAAAGATCAATGTTAAACGACTATTCCGAATCGTAAAACAAAGTCTTTCAGTGGCAAAGATAATGAAGATTTTACTTAGAACGTCGTTTTTTGCTACCTCCTTTATTCTGCGGGAACTCAAAGACTGTTTTATAGTCCGCATCGAATTTGATTGCTGCCTCGAAAGTGCTTCCGGTCTTACTGCTCACGAAACCTTTGATAAAGGCGGTCTTGCCGTTCATTAAAAGGTCTGTCAGTTGCCCGTCCGTCAGTTCCTTTTTAGCAATGGAACGCCACACGGTAAGCCCGCAGCTTTCATTCTGACACTTGGCAACTTTATTATAGATAACCACATTCCCGCTCTTGCACTTCGGGCAAGGGCATGACTGGCGGTTATCCTGCCGTTCAAATGTCATATCCAGCAATTCGGACGTTATTTGTGAAGCGTAAACCTCTATCGCTTTATGGAACGTAGCGGCATCCATATCGCCCGATGCAATCTTATTCAGGGCTTGTTCCCATTGCCCGGTCATAGCAACGTCCGCTATCTTCTTGTCCTTTATTGCCAGATAGACCACCAGCCCTTTGTTTGTCGGGACAAGGGATTTCTTTTCACGGGTGATATACTCGCGGGAAAACAAGGTTTCAATAATCGCCGCACGGGTGGCGGGTGTTCCGATACCGCAGTCTTTCATTGCTTCGCGTTCTTCTTCGTTCTCTACCTCTTTACCTGCACTCTCCATCGCCGCCAACAATGAACTTTCCGTGTGAAGCGGTCGGGGTTTGGTTTGTTTCTCCTGTATCTCGCAATCGCGGATAATCAGGCTGTCGCCTTCAATGAGGACGGGTAAAACAGCCGTATCGTCCTCATCGTTTGGCTCGTCTTTAGAGTTAAATACTGACCTCCAACCGGGGACGAGCGTAACGCTTCCTTTGCATGAAAAGTGTACGCCGCCCGCATCAAGCGAAACGGTGGTGTTCTCTTTGATGCAACGTTCGCCGAAGGCTTCAAGCATACGCCCGGCAACCATATCGTAGATAAGCTGTTCATCTTTGGATAAACCGGAAGCGGGATCTTCCGTAATAATCAGCGCATGGTGGTCGGTAACTTTACTATCGTCCACCGAACGAGTATTAAGCGTAGTGTCAAACCTGCTGTCGATATACGCCCCGAAAAGAGGATGCGAACGAAGTGTAGCAATCAGGTGCGGTATTTCCTCCAGTACGTCTTCGGAGATATAACGGCTGCCTGTGCGGGAGTATGAAATTTTCTTCGCTTCGTATAATGCCTGCGCTATCGTCAGGGTCTTATCTGCCGAAAAGCCGTGTTTGCTGTTAGCTTCCTTTTGAAGTGTGGTAAGGTCGTAAAGCAAAGGCGGTTCCTGTTTGACTTCCTTGCGTTCCACGCCTGTAACCTTAACCGCTCCGGCAGCTTTGACCTGTGCCGTTACTTCTTCGGCAATGGTTCGTGTAACGAATTTATCCACCGAAAGGGCAGGAAAAGCTACAGCATCTTTCGCTGTATGCAGTTTCAGGCGGAAATAAGTTTGCGGCTTGAAGTCCTTGTTTTCAAGGTATCGGCTGCAAATAATCGCCAGTGTCGGGGTCTGCACCCTGCCGAGCGACCAAACGCCATATCCTGCTGAAACTGAAAGGGACTGACTTGCATTCAACCCTACTAACCAGTCTGCGGTACTGCGGGCTTTCGCCGAAGCATAGAGGTTGTCATAATCACTGCCCGGACGTAAGGTTTGGAAACCGTCACGAATGGCGCGGTCAGTCAATGAACTAATCCACAAGCGGCGAAACGGAAGTGAACTGCCTATATATTCAAATATATAGCGGAATATGAGTTCTCCTTCACGTCCGGCATCGGTGGCTACAATTATTTCATCCCCGCTATTAAACAACTCTTTGATTACTTTAAGCTGTTTCATTACGCCGGGATCATTCTTGTACTCTTTGCCCTCTTTTACCTGACGGGGCAACAGCTTAAATTCTTTCGGGAGTATCGGCAGGTTCTCACGCTTAAAGCCTTCGATACCGTAATGCTCCGGCATGGCAAGTCCGACTAAATGCCCGAAAGCCCACGTAACGGCATATCCGTTACCCTCTATATAGCCATCTTTTTTATTGTTTGCGCCGACTATGGCTGCTATACTCTTAGCCACAGACGGTTTTTCTGCAATTATAATTTTCATTTTAACATTGATTTTTTAGTGGTTGAAATAATGGATTACATCTTGCGCCCCTTGCCTTTCTTCGGAGCATCAGGAGATTTCTTTTGTTCCTGTTTCTGCTCCTTTTTCTCTGCCTGTTTCTCGGTGGGCTGCGACTGACCTTTCTTTAGCGGCTCGTTGGAATGTTTGGTCGCTTCGTTAGTCTTACCTTCGTTATTGACGGCGACCTGCGTTTTGCTCTCGGCAGCAGGTTTGACGTTCTGTGTATTTTGCGCCGCCTGCTTTGCCTCGATAGCCCGTACCTGATCGGGATGTTTGGTACTGTGGCGAACCTTGCCTTTATCTTCATCAATCCATACCCACGCATTGTACTTCTGCCCTTTCTGGTCGGTAGCTTCGACTTTCTGCGCTCCCGAAGCATCCGCCTGTTGTTTGGGCTTTTGTGATTCCATGTCTTTAACAAAAACAGGTTCTTTATTGCACAGCTTGTCGAAATCCTCGCGGGAAAGTTGTACGCCGCCCTGTTTGGAGTAAACCCAAATCTCACCGAGTTTGCGGGCTTTAGGCATTTTCTGTTCCTGACCTTCTGCCTGCCCCTCGCCCTGTTTGGCTCGCCGCTCTTGGTTGAACTGCTGGCGTTGTTCATCGCTGAACTTAAAATCGAAGTTCTTGCTTGCGGCGTTATACTGAACGAAGCGGTCAATCTTTGAGGGCTGTTCGCCTTGCTTCGTTTTCTTATCCATACCCTCAATCCAAACGGCTTTACCTTCTTTCAGCCCTTGCTGTTGTTCATCGGAAAGCGGGGCGTTTTTTAAGGTCTGCGGAATATAAATATCCTTCAACGCCATAGCCTCAAAGCGGTTGGTAAGTTTGTCAAGGGAAACGAGCGAAGGAACTTTCTCGCCTCCGGCTACGGGTTCGAGGTCAAACACCCGTCCGCCATGCCCTGTTTTTTGGAACTGTTCTTTATCTTGATCGGTAAAGACAACTCCCATGAACGGCTTTTCAAAATCGGGCTGCTCCTGCTTGGGATGGGTAGCGATTTTGATGCTGCCGTCCGGCTGCTGTTCCAGCGATAAGCGGGCTTGCATGGGAAACTCCTGTCCGTTAACGGCAGGCTTAATATCGACCAGACCGGGCGATTTATGCCCGTAAACCATTGCTTTGAGAGCATCTTGTAAATTCTCACCGGAAACGCCTAACTTTTCGACTTCTTTCCAGTTGAGCTTATTCAGGTCTAAAGGTTGGTACTTGCCTGTAAACTCTACCTCTATGCGTATCTTACCGTCAAATTTGACGCGGTACGGGTCGAGTGCCTTGTCTTTGTGATCGATACGAATAAGTTTGTCGAAAAAAGCAGCGACTTTATCTACTGCCGATGCGGTAACAGCATACACACCCGTATGCGATGGGTGACTGAACTGTGCTGAAAACTTCTTGAAGAAATTCTCCAACGCATTACCGTTGGTATCAATCTTCATAAACTGGTCGGCGCTCTCTTTCTTGGGATCGACCGTTTTCAACTTGCCGTCCTGTTCTCCTGCGATGACTTTGAGTTTGCCATCTTCGCCCTGTGTCAGAAAGACTTTAGGCTCTTCATTTTTTACTTTACTTTCGTCCATAATAAATATGTTTTTATTCTGCATTAATAGTAATGCAGAACGAAAGTAAGCCTAAGTAATGGATTGACTGCAAGGTTTTAAGGCGGTGGATGCTTGTGTCCGGGGTTGTCTAATGTGTTTTTGAAAATCGGGGTATTGAAGTTACCGTTATCAAGAAAATTTCATCTAACCAGACTTATACCTTGCCGAACTGAATTTCTATTAGATAAATTTTACACATCAAACAAAAAGCAGTAATTTTGCACTGCCTAACCATTTGGAAAACAAATGTTGACGCAGCTTGGAATCAATTCAAAATCAATAATTCAAATAATATATATGGCTGATGGTATTTTTTCTAAATTTGAAAGAGATGAATTAAACAAGATCACTGCAAAGTCGATTTTGGAGAAACTTATGAATATTCGACAAAGCATAAATGTGGAATTTACAGCGCGTAGATTGATTTGGGAATTGATGCAAAACGCTAAGGATAATGCGAATCTCTGTAATAATAATGATGAAAAAGTAGATGTCTCTATTCTTCTTGAAGAAGATCAATTTGTATTTTCTCACAACAAAGGTTATTTCACAAATGAGCATATACGAGGATTAATAAGAAAGTATTCATCCAGTGATAAGGACAGGGACACAGAAGAAAAAGGGAACATCTACAAAACAACCGGACGATTTGGTACTGGATTTATGACCACTCATCTACTTTCTGAAAAAGTGAAAGTAAGTAGTTTTTATAAAAATGAGAGGGGAACTTTTAATCAGTTTGATTTTGGCTTAGACCGAAGTGGGAAAAATGAAAAAGAGATTATACAAGGGATAAATAATGCTTTTGATGAAGCCGAGGAAAGCATTGGACGCTCACAAGATTTATCCCTAAGTGAAGATTTCAAAACATCCTTTATCTACCCTTTGACAGAACGAAAGAAATCTTTAGCAGAAACTGCCCTAAACGAAGTCGAAATAGGAATAGCTTACACTCTGATTAATGTACCAGAAATTAATAGTGTAAGCATAGACCAAGACATTATAGGAATTGACATTTATAAAATAAACACCTTTGAACATCTAAATTATGACGAGAATAGCTTTGCTGTGTATAACCTAATAAAAAACGAGCGAAGTACTAAGTTTTATTTTATCACTATCCAAGAAGCCGATCTTCGTATAATAATACCTGTTTCTCATCAAAATGGCAAATATTATGCGATGCCATTGGAAAAAGATATTCCTCGCCTACATTTAGACTTTCCCATGATAGGAACAGAGGAGTTGAATTTGCCATTTGTTGTAAATAGCCCATTATTTGAACCCACAGAACCAAGAGATGGAGTTAGCTTGATGGGTGATGACAATGAAACTTCTAAAATTAATTGCGACATATTGCTCCGTGCCGTTGAGTTATACCAGCTATTTCTATCGTATGTTGGAAGTGCTGCAAATTGGAACAACCTTTATAACCTTGCAAGAATTAAACTACCCAAAAAACATAACTGGATTGATGAGGACTGGTTTAAAGAAAATGTTGTTTCACCGATTCGTTCGAAATTGCTTTATACTCCTATCGTTGATGTTGTTGACGGTAGTAGAATTTCTATCTTAGATGAATTTGACGAACATCAGGTATTCTTTCCTTTTGCGGATAAAGACGATGTTCGCCAGAAAATTTGGGACTTATCAAAAACCTTATATCCTCAATATATTCCTATAAAGGAACATTTTAATGAATGGAGCGCTATCATATGGAAATCCTGTTACAAATTTACTATATCTGAACTATCAAAAGAAATAGAGAAAAATGGGAGTTTGACAAATCTTGCAAGTCATATTAATACGGGTGAGGATGGCGCTATTCATTATATGAATGACTACTATGACCTTTTAAATTTAGAGAAAAATCACATCGCAGAGGTTTATTCAGACGATTACAGTGTTATTCCTAATCAGTTTGGAGAATTTAAAAAGAGATCGGAATTGTATATTGATCGGGAAGTTGATGAGGAATTAAAAAATGCCTGTGCTCTAATTGATACAGACCCAAGAGAATATCTGCTTAATAAACAGGCTCATACAAACAGCCAATATGATACTATCGAAACAAAGTTAAAATACTACGTAAAAAATCAGATAGATATAATTAACAGGATTAATGATATTATCAAGGATGGAGAACATACGAATATAATACAAGTATGTGATTACTTAGCATCATTATTCCCCGCGAAAAATATTTCTCAAAAACGCCTATCCATCTTTGATTTTTCTCAAAAGGTATATCCTGACGATTTTTCAGAAAAAAGATTGATAACAAATTATGATGATAAAATTTGGGAGGAATCAGACAAAAAATCAATATTTTATATCGTTTCGACGATTGCTGACTACAAGAATGTCGAAACTGCCTATAATGGGTTAGGTTTTGAAGGGCAGCAATCTTTTATGGCATGGCTAAATGAGTTCGTTTCATTTTTAATAAAAGAAAATTTTGCTAATAATTTAAGTCGAGAAAAGAATCCAATTTTACCGAATCAAAATGGTTCTTTTTGCGTCAAGGACGATTTGTTTTTGGATGCAGGAGATATTGATGAAGAACTAAAAGATATTTCAGATGAACTTGGTTATGATTTTCGAGAAGAACTGTTAGATGCTTCTATATATTTAGTGCTTCCCGAAAATCGTGTTTATAACATAGAATCTGTTGCAAAAGAAATATCATCTTTAATTAAACCAATTATTCGAAATGTAGACAAACGAAAAGAATTTAAAGATACTCTCAGAAAATTCTATTTGTGGATGGATGAAAATAAAATTAAGGCATCAACGTATTTTTCGGATTTATATGAAACAAAATTTCTGTTTTTAGAAGACGAGGACATTTCATCTAATATAAAGAAAGCGACAGAGTTAGATAAAATAATGAAAGAGTATAATATTGAAAATATGGATGAGCTTAGAACTCATTTATCTAAACTTCAAGCAGACACCCCTACCGAAGACGATAGAGATTCCGAATCTGAAAAGGTTTTTATTACAAAAGAAATATTAGCAAGTCTCGGTATTAGCTCTCAAGAAGAATTTGATGAGGCATTTAAAGATCCTGCCATTTCTTCCAGATTTTTCCATACATCAACTCCATCTATTGAAATGTATGACTATGTTCAAGGATTAATTCAAAGAGCGAAGACAAATATTATAGCCCATTTGCAACAGCACGACGATTATGACTGTGAAGATTTGGAAGATGATACGACAGATACAGGAACTATAATAGTTGGTATAAAGAAAAAAAATATACCCATACAAATAGTTGCTCGTCCTTCGGATAATTCAGAAGTTATATTTTATTATTCATCCGAGAAAGACACTTTAGACAATGATGATTCCGAATTATGGGTAGATAATGGAATAACTGCCCCTCATATACTTACATTGGGTAGAATATTAAAATCGACAGGGATAAACCGAATTCCTATAAAATTTGACTAAATGACACTACAAGAAGAAGTATCAAAAATTATAGGTCAACCTAAAAGTTTGACATTAGAATATAAAGCTGTATTACCGCCTTCTAAGTCAATTGCACAAATTCTCTGTTCTTTTGCAAATGCCGAAGGGGGGATGCTTGTTTTAGGTGTTTCCGAAATTGGAGGAATAAAAGTATCAGGTCTGAGTGGGGATTTTAAAGCGACACCCATAACGCATAAAGCAATTGATCTATTATCACCTAAACCAATTGTAGATTATAGCTATGTAGAACATAACGGAAAAAATCTCTTTGCTATTAGGGTTGAGAAATCAGATGTTACAGTATCGGTTGAAGGAAAAATATTTAAAAGGGTAAATACGAATATCGTTTTATCTAACCCCACTACAAATATATTTCAACCGGGTGGTTATAACAGAATTTCGACAATAGATACAACTTTTAATACACTTAAAACTTCGAGTACAGATTCTAAAACCAAATTGTTAGAACATTATCAAAGTGTATTGAAAATTATTGACGATTTGAAACCTCTATTGTATCCGGAAAATCCCAATAAGCCAACAAATAGTAAAGAAGGGAAAGTTTTATCTCGTATTTTATATTCTTCTATTGTCGATAATTTTGAGACTTATTTGTCAGACATTTTGCTTGAAATATACTTAGCAAAACCCGAAACCTTGAAATCTGAACAAACAGTAAAAGTTGAAGAGGTACTCAATTGTTCAGATTTACAAGACTTCATCATGTATTGGGCTAAGCAAAAAATAGGAAAACTACAAAAAGGAAGTGTGAAAGGCTTCATAGCAGAAAATAAGCAAATTAAAGACTTAAAGGTTATTGATAACACGAAGCAAGACGAGATAGAACGGATTTTACAAATAAGACATTTATATTCTCACCGAAATGGGATAGTTGATGATAAATTTTTGAAGTACTTTCCAACATTCTCTTCGGGTTCGGAACACCAAATTTCTATTGATGAGATTTTAGATAAAATTGAATATCTAACACAGATTATTGATGAAATTGATAAAGCAGCAGTTGCTAAATATAGTTTATCCACAATAATTTAATAGTAAAAGCCACCCTATTGGATAATGGGTGGCTCTAACTGCTTTTATTCTTCCTCTTTCGGTAACAAATGCCGCAGATTCTCATCATTACGAATGCGCTCCAACTCATCAGCCACAATCTGTTTGGCTTCGGCTTTGATGCGGTCGTAATTCTCCTTAATCATTTCCTTCATGCGATCCACGCCGTTTTCATCTACAAAATTGGTGATAACAGGAATTTTCTTGTAAGCCTTTGTTTCAGCGGCAACCCGTTCGTTATCTACTACTATTTCGGCATGAAAAATCTTTTGTTTTATCTGTTGGTCGTAGCTATCAGCTACCGACCCGACAAACATACCCTGCGTAAGATTGGAGATTTTAGACGCTGGTATAAGGCTATCCATTTGCGTAGAAATGGAGGTTGATTTATCGTTGCGGTTTATCGTCATGGACTGGCGTTTCTGTAACACTTTCCCGAAGCGGTCGGACAGTAGTTTTGCCGTATCACCGACCACCTGACCGGAAAAGATATTACCTACGGTATTCATCACTACGGCGGCTTCCTTATCGCCGTAGTCACGCTTTAGCTGCGAAAAGTCCTGAAAACCGAGCATCACACATACCTTATTGCTCCGGGCGGTAGCAATCAGGTTATCTAATCCCTTAAAGTAAATAGTCGGCAACTCGTCAATGATAACCGAACTTTTAAGTTGCCCTTTTTTATTAATCAGCTTCACGATACGGGAATTATACAATCCCAATGCCGCCCCGTAGATATTCTGGCGGTCAGGATTATTACCCACCACCAACATTTTAGGGTCGTCCGGGTTATTAATATCCAGCGTAAATTCATCGCCCGACATTACCCAATAAAGCTGTGGAGAAATCATTCGGGAGAGCGGTATTTTCGCACTCGCAATCTGTCCCTGAAGCTGGTCGGCAGCACCAGATTTCCACGCATCCATAAAGGGAGAAAGGTAGTTTTCAAGGTCGGGATAAGAGGTCAGAATCGGGAAAATATCTTCGTAACTTTTATTCAGAAACTCGATGGCATGGGGAAAAGTACAATACTTTCCATCCTCGTAAATCCGCAAGTACCATATAATAGCAGCGAAAAGAATAATCGGCGATTCCACGAAGAAGTCGCCCTGCTTCTGTACCCACGTCCGGTTCAAGTTGAGCATTATCGTGTACGCCGATTCGTAGGCATCCGAAATATCATTCATGAATGAAGGGTTAATCGGATTACAACGGTGCGAACGGGAAGGATCATCGAAGTTAATCACATAGAAAGTCGGTACTTTCTCGTAACCTTCGCGGTTGTTTAACAGGTGGTTATAAGCAATGGTGGAGAGGTCAGGAAACTTGAAGTCATACACATACATTGCAAACCCCTTTTCGATTTGTTGTTTTATAAATTGATTAATGACTGCGTATGATTTTCCTGACCCCGGACTTCCTAAACAAATGCAGGCACGTTGCGGGAGAAGTACATTCGCCCATCCGTTCCACATTTTCTTTTTATACCAAAACTTCGTAGGCAGATTGACCGAAAATTCATTAGTCATAAGGCGCGTTTCCTGCATGAACGATTCGTTTTCCGTGTTGAAAACATCGTCAAACATATTGTTTTTGAGCAGGCGGCTTATCCATGTACCCGCCATAAGGAGCAATATGTAGCCTACCGAAATGGTAAAGATATAAAATCCGGCATTGGCTACTTTGGGTAACGGTAATGCCAATAGCCACCAGTTCAAAAAGAACAGGACGAAACCGATACCGAGGCACACATAGATTTTCGTCCATGTAATTTTTTCCTCTTTCACGCCCTTTGTTCCCAGACAGGACAAAGCAAGAAACACTACGGCAAAGATTTTCGTCCACAGGATTGAGGTAAACAATCCGGCGGTACGGTTAAAATTCATCAGAATTTTATCAACTACCCCGATATTGATTCCCCACTCGTGCATTGCCTCGTAACAGAACCAATACACATTTATCACTACAAATAAAATAGAGAGCGCACGCATAAAGTCCATCACTTTAGCCAAGCCCCTCAAATCATCTTCATTTTGCATAATTGTAAAAATTAAATTGTTATTACTTCAAATTTTATAGCTGCCTGCCGTATCTGCGCTTCTTCTTTTTCTTACGCTTGATAGTCGGCTGGTTGTTGTCCTGCCCCTGTGTTTCGGGGGTAAGGACAGATAACAGGCTGCCCGCTGCATCATCGACCGTAAAATGTCCGGCTTGCGGTTGCTTGTCTGTGGCGAGTTTATCAGTCTGACGTAGATTATCGGACTGCTTCGGCTGTTGGGTTTGCAGATCCTCGCGGGGCGAATCATCTGCGAACCGTTCGTTAAGGACATTTGCCGAAAACTCCTTACCCAGACGCGAACCGTTCAATACCGCCCGCTCGTTATGATCGATAAATGTAGCCCCGAATATGCGCCCTTCATCATTGCGACGAAATACCAAGTCGATACCTTTCTTCTGTAATGCCGCCCGGAACTCACTTTCGGTGCGGGTACTATTCAAGGCTTCGGAAACCACCGCGCGGGTGCGGGCTGTAACACCGTCCGCCTTGATTGTTTCTTTCGATGTGCCAAACTTCGTTTCCAAGCCATCAAAGCCCAAAGCCGTGCCGAACAGGGAAGATTTCAAAGGCTTACCGACACGGTTGCCCTCGCTATCCAATGCCGAGTAAACCAATCCCCGGTAAGGATTGCCCTTATTCTCCCCTTTGATTTCCTCCACGCCTATATTATATAATGAGAGCAGGGCGCGATACTCGCCGAGCGTTTGGAAGCGGTACATTTCGGAAAGCGGCTTGATAACGTTTGCCACCTGTTTTTTTAAGTTTCCCTGGCTAACGTTTACCGGAGCAAGCTGCCAAGCCTCGCCTTGCTTCTGACCTTTGGCGGGAATCAGATTGTATTTCCGTTCCAAATCTTCTACAATAGCCGCACTGCGCCGTTTCTCCATTTTGTCAGAAACGGGTCTGCCGTTAGGCTGCACCCGTGAGCCGACAATGTGAATATGCTGTCGGTCGATGTCCTCATGCTTAAAAATTATATAAGGCTGATTGCCGTAACCGAGGCGTTCCATGTATTCATGCCCGATGTCCGATAGTTGCTGATCGGTCAGCTTATCGTCAGGATGTGGATTCAGTGAAATATGGATTGCGGGATTTTTGGTAGTGATGTGTGCGGGCATCATACGTTCAAAATCAGTCATACTTGCTCCGATACTGAACACTCCGTCGGCAGGTTCCAGTATTAAATTTGTACTTAAAACCTTACCCAAACCCTCGTCCACTTTCTCCTGATTGTAGGAAAGTGCGCCGTACAAATTGCTCCCGTGAGAGATTTTCGCCACCATTTTTTAGAGGTATTTCGCCTTAAACTGCTCGCATAGCAGCATTACTTCGCGCCCGATTCCCGCCAGTTCTACGGTCGCTTTCTCCAATTTATAGAGCAACGCCAACGCTTTTTTCTCTCCGAAATTGCTGTGGAGTTCCTTCACAATTTGGTTGTAATTCACGCCCACGCTCCGAAACTGGCTGTGCAATGCGGTCAGCTTTGCGGTAAATTCGACAGCCGATGCGTCCGTTTTTACTATCCGGAACTCATCGCCAAAGATGCGGGCGGAGATAAAAGCAGACAGTGAGTTTACGCCTGACTGCTCGAACATGGCAAGAAATCCGGCATGCTGGGTGTCCGTCAGGTTTACCGTCAGCCGATGTTTTGCCGGGTCGTTCTTCGGGGGTCTGCCCCCCTTTCCCCGTTTGCGGGGTTCTCTTCTTTCTTCGTTCATAACATTAATCTTTTAGTGGTTATATGAACGCTACGGACGGCTCATGCCGGCTTAATTTTTCCCGACTTCGGAGAGGAAAATCCCCTCTGGAAGAGCAAGAGGTTGGTGCTGCAAAAAACGAAGTTTGCTGCAATCAACACATCTTGCTATTTGCCAAAATGCAAATACGTTTTGCCCGCAAGGGGCATCTTTTCGTCCCGAACTTTTCGGGATGTAAGATTGCCCTTCGCCGGGCAATTTTTGAGTGCCGAGCCTGTCTTAAAAATCGGCATGAATACCCCGTAACGTTTCATGCTGCAAAGTTACGGTGATTAAATAACACGCTGTATATCAATAGGTGTAGACAACCCCGGACAGAAGCTACCACCCCTCGAAAATATAGTTCAAGTATGAAAAAGAAGGCGTTTATTTGCCCTCGGATTTGAATAATTGAGTAGTTGAAACTTTGATTTTTCAGTGTCGTGTTTAGTCATGGAGATGTATAAAAACAGACACATGAATAAGAATAGAAATGAACGCACGAATGACAGGTCATACATATTCTTAAACAACAAAATTCAGTCCTGCATAAATGATTATGAATGCAAGCATATAAATGCTCAAACGCATAAATGCATGAGTGCTTAAACGCTTAAACACATAAATGCTCAATCATGTAAAACTGAATAAATAATTGATTGAGAGTGTGAGCAAATAAATAACAGAATGTGCAAACAGCTACGCAAGCATAAGCGCATTTGCAATAACATAAAATCAACTGATTGTATAATTAAAAAATTAAGAACATGAAAAAAGAACCGATTTATGTGGCATTCTCGACCCAGAAGGGCGGAGCCGGAAAAACAACCCTTACTGTGCTGATAGCTTCCTATCTGCACTATGTGAAAGGAAAGAATGTAGCGGTAATCGACTGCGACTACCCGCAGCACTCCATTTTTGAAATGCGCGAGCGTGATTTTAAGATGGTGGATGAGGATGAATTTTATAAGGGTATGGCGTATGAGCAAATTACCCGGTTAGAGGGCAAGAAATTCTATCCCATCGTGGAAAGCAACCCACAGGAGGCTTTGAACGATGCGGACGAACTATGCGAAAAAGAGGATTTCGATTATATCTTCTTCGATTTGCCCGGAACACTCAATAACAAGGACTTAATCATAGCCCTTGCCAATATGGATTATATCATTGCTCCGATTGCCGCCGACCGGGTTGTAATGGAAAGTACCCTCAACTATATGATTTCCGTAAGGGATAATATAGTGGGTACGGGAAAATCAAATATCAAAGCCATGTATCTGCTATGGAATATGGTCGATGGCAGGGAAAAGTCTGACCTCTACGAAGTTTACGAGGGAGTAATTAAAGAACTGGAATTTACCACCTTGAAAACCTTTATCCCGAATAGCCTGCGTTTCCGCCGGGAACAATCGGAAAGCCGCCGACCGTTGTTCCGTTCAACTCTTTTCCCTGTGGATAAAAGCCTTATCAAAGGCAGTAACATCGAAGAACTGTCAGACGAATTACTGGAAATCCTAAAGTAATACGGCTATGGCTAAAAGGATAGATACAAACGGGATAAACCCGGATTTAGTGATTAATAGTGCGAAGCCGAGTTATCGGGAAAAAGACCTGAAACCTTACGACCCGTCCGCATCGGCTTCTACTTCCGAGCCGGAAACAGTAGAGGAAACACCACAGGAGGAAATTATACCTCCTGTGGCTGAACCCGAAACAGTGAAAGGAAAAGAAGTATCCCGCGAGGAAAATAAACGGAAGCGCAAGGCACAACCGGAGGACTACGAAGCTCTTTTTATCCGTACCGCTCCCACTACCACCCGTAGCGGGAAAGCAGTCTATATCCGAAAGGAGTTCCACGACAGAATTATGCGGATAGTTCAGAACATCGGATATAATGAAGTATCGCTGTTCAGCTACATAGATAATGTACTGGAACATCATTTTAATACTTATCAGGACGATATTACGGAACTGTACCGTAAACGCCGCCCCGAAGATATATTTTAAGTTATGGAACGATATATTATTTCAGCCATCGTATTGTACGCATTGGTTGTCGCTATTTACCTGCTCCGGGAACGGATGCAGAAACGCAAAAAGAATGCAGCGAAAAAATCCGGTTTCAATCCGTTTCGCTCCACCCCGAAAGAAGATATAATCGGCAAAAGCAAATTTGACCTTAGACAATCCCGGACAGAAGCTACCACGCTGATTCATAATGAAAAACGAATTGAAAATGAGCCTATATTTGCTGACGAAAACAAAAAAGATGCTCCGGTACCCCCCCCTTTGGTTGAATCGGAAACAGTCGTATCAGGTGAAAATATGATGGACGAAAATTCAAACGAAATCAATTTAGTAATTGAGAACACACCCCCCGAATTAGAGCCGGAAGATAACACGGAAGATATAGACGAAGAAGAAACAGAGGACGAAGATACCGAAGGGGTTGCCGGGGTTTCAATGGCACTTGGACTTGGCTTTGACGATCTGGCGGGTATGGTGCGGACGGTAGAAACTACCGATGTCGCAACAACCGAAGAAAAAGAAGAAGCCGGGCGGGTACTGGTCGAGATACGAAAGACCGAAATGTTCGATCAGGTAGCGGGCGATGAGCCGAAAAAGAAAGTGGTGTCCGCACTTATGGACGATTACTTCTCTGCTTTCCACCGAAAGAAACGGGAGGCGGGAGAAACGGACGAACCAACGGTGAAAGCACCGAAAGATTTTAATGTACGCGGCTTTGCGTAAGATGTATAACAGTAAAAAACAAAGTAAAATGAAAGAAAGGGATTACGGTTAGCTACGCTGACCACCACTAAAAGATCAAGTTAAACAGAATTATTCATTTCCGGTACAGGGGACTATTCCACCCCCTGTACCATTAATCAAAAAATCGTATGACAAAGAAAAAAATTCTTATGTCGGCAGCCTTCATTTTCGCTGCCGTATCATCCGCCTTTGCACAAGGTAACGGTATCGGAGGTATTACCGAAGCTACCAATATGGTAACATCATATTTCGATCCCGGCACAAAATTGATATACGCCATCGGTGCAGTAGTAGGTCTTATCGGCGGAATCAAAGTTTATAACAAGTTCAGTTCGGGCGACCCCGATACATCGAAAACCGCCGCCTCTTGGTTCGGCGCGTGTATCTTCCTGATTGTCGCCGCCACCATCCTACGTTCCTTCTTCCTTTAATCGCTCAAACTATGGAGCATAATATTAATAAAGGCATTGGCAAGAGCGTGGAATTTAAGGGTTTGAAAAGTCAGTATCTATTCATCTTTGCGGGCGGTCTATTGGCTGTATTCGTAGTCTTTGTGATTATGTATATGGCAGGTGTAGACCAGTGGGTCTGCATCGGCTTCGGCGTTATCGCTGCATCCGCTTTGGTGTGGCTGACTTTCAACCTGAATGCGAAATACGGGGAGTATGGATTAATGAAAATGCTGGCAAAACGTCAGCACCCGCGCTACCTGATAAACCGCAAAAATTCCCGTCGCTTGTTCAGCCGACCAAAAAAGAAGGAGGTGCGCGATGCGTAATACAATGAAAGCGGCTACCATCGAAAGCAAGTTCCCGCTATTGGCAGTGGAACACGGCTGCATCATATCCAAAGATGCCGACATAACGGTAGCTTTCCGTGTCGATCTGCCGGAACTGTTCACCGTTACCGCCGTAGAATATGAAGCGATACACTCGGCTTGGGCGAAAGCAATTAAGGTTTTGCCCGATTACTCGGTTATCCACAAACAGGATTGGTTCGTAAAGGAAACCTACAAACCCGAAACGGATAAAGAGGATATGAGCTTTTTGTCCCGCTCGTTTGAACGCCACTTTAACGAACGTCCCTATCTGAACCATAGCTGTTTCCTGTACCTGACAAAAACGACAAAAGAGCGTATGCGTATGCAAAGCAGCTTTTCAAGTCTTTGCCGGGGAAACATCATACCCAAAGAAGTAAACAAAGACACAGCTACACGGTTTTTGGAGGCGGTCGGACAGTTTGAACGCATTGTAAACGATTCGGGATTTATAACTCTTACCCGCCTGACTTCGGACGAGATCACGGGAACGGAAAAAGAACCCGGACTGGTAGAGAAATACTTTGCCCTCTCGCTGGATGATACGACCTGTTTAGAGGATATGGAACTCGGAGCGGACTCTCTTCGCATCGGAGCAAAGAAAGTATGCCTGCATACGATTTCCGATGTGGAGGACTTGCCCGGAACGGTCGGAACGGATATGCGGTATGAAAAGCTATCCACCGACCGGAGCGACTGCCGATTATCGTTTGCTGCACCCGTAGGGCTATTGCTCTCCTGCGACCATGTGTATAACCAGTATATATTTCTGGACGATTCGGCGGAGAACCTGCGGAAGTTTGAAAAGAGTGCAAGGAATATGCAGTCGCTTTCAAGGTACAGTCGTGGAAACCAAATCAATAAAGAGTGGATCGACAAGTACCTGAACGAAGCACATTCGTTCGGGCTTACCTCTGTCCGGGCGCATTTCAATGTAATGGCATGGTCGGAAGATACGGAGGAACTGAAACACATCCGTAACGATGTAGGTAGCCAGTTAGCAGTAATGGAGTGTAAGCCGCGCCACAATACAACGGATGCGGCTACCCTCTATTGGGCGGCTATGCCGGGCAATGCGGGGGACTTCCCTTCGGAGGAAAGTTTCTACACGTTCATCGAACCCGCCCTGTGCTTTTTCACAGAGGAAACCAACTATAAAAGTTCGCTTTCTCCTTTCGGTATTAAGATGTGCGACCGTGTGAGCGGTAAGCCGCTGCATCTGGATATAGACGATGAGCCGAAGAAACGAGGCATAACGAACAACCTCAATAAATTCGTCTTAGGCGGATCGGGTTCAGGGAAAAGTTTTTTCATGAACCATATGGTACGCCAGTATTGGGAGCAGAATACGCACGTCGTTCTGGTCGATACAGGTAACAGCTATCAGGGGCTTTGTGAAATGATACGCCGGAAAACGGGCGGGCAGGATGGTATCTATTTTACTTATACCGAAGAAAACCCTATTTCTTTCAATCCTTTTTACACCGACGATTACAAGTTCGATGTGGAGAAAAAAGACAGTATTAAAACGCTGCTTTTGACCTTGTGGAAATCGGAAGATGAAAAGGTGAGTAAGACCGAAAGCGGCGAACTCGGCAGTGCGGTATCGGCGTATATCGAGCGCATCCGGGCTGACCGTAGTATCATACCGTGCTTTAATACCTTCTACGAGTATATAATGGGCGACTACCGCCGGGAACTGGAAGAGAGGGAAATCAAGGTAAGCCGTGAGGATTTTAACCTCGACAATATGCTTACTACCCTGCGGCAATACTACAAAGGTGGTCGTTTCGACTTCCTGTTGAACTCGGCGGAAAATATCGACCTGTTGCATAAGTCCTTTATTGTCTTTGAAATTGATTCCATAAAGGACAATAAAGAGTTATTTCCGGTGGTAACAATTATCATCATGGAAGCCTTTATCAATAAGATGAGGCGACTAAAGGGAATAAGAAAACTCTTAATCATCGAGGAAGCATGGAAAGCCCTTTCTTCGGCAAATATGGCTGAATATCTTAGATATATGTATAAAACCGTCAGAAAGCATTTTGGCTCAATCGTAACGGTTACACAGGAAATCGACGATATTATTTCTTCTCCCATCGTTAAGGAAAGCATCATCAATAACTCCGATTGCAAGATTCTTCTCGACCAGCGAAAATTCATGAACCGCTTCGATGTGATCCAATCGCTTTTAGGTCTGACCGATAAAGAGAAAGGGCAAATCCTGTCTATCAACATGGCGAACCATCCGAACCGGAAATACAAGGAAGTATGGTTCGGGCTGGGCGGTGTTCAGTCGGCGGTATATGCTACGGAAGTTAGCGGTGAAGAATATCTGACCTATACGACGGAGGAATCCGAAAAGGTGGAAGTATTCAAAAAAGCGGACGAACTCGGCGGGAACTACGAACTGGCGATTAAACAGCTTGCCGAAAGCAAACGCGGGTAATTATCAACCGGGGTGTTAAGCCCCACAACCACTAAAAGATCATGTTAAAAAGATTTGGTAACGGGCAACTGGAAAAGTTGCTGCTTCACACGGTAGGAATAAACAGTGTCCTTACCGAAGTCCTGCTCAAACAGCAGGAAGAAAGCGAAGAAGAAACGGAAGTCATCGGCGGTAACACCCATATTGACATCCTTGTGATTGACCCTGCAAGCCTATTAAGAAAAGAGGCTAAGGAAGCGAAAAAGTAAGGAGGTACGCCATGTTCAGCAAATGCAATGCAGCCGACCCTTGCGCCGCACATCAGGATTTTCACCTGTGGGAGATTACGGGACGTTGGGTAAGCCCGGACGGTGCGCCTGCGGTAACTATTTACCGCAACACTTCCCGCAAGCGGGGAGGCATCCGGCTCTGTCTTACTTACAACAACCCGCAGGTAGTCTGCGATTGTACGATGTACTGTGTGTTCGGTCTGTATTACATAGACCTGTACGGGCGTATCGGAATTGCCTACGACCGGGAGCGGGAGGTACTATTGCTTTCCGCTTTCGGGGAATATGTCCGGGCAGAGGATTAGCCCGTTTGGGCTATCCGCCTCTCGGACTGTAAAAAACAAACAAGTAATAATAATTAAAAATTTATAGCAATGAAAAAGATTCTTTTAAGCCTTTTGGTCTGTATGGGACTATGTACCTATCAGGCAAAAGCACAATGGGCGGTGATCGACCCCTCGAACCTTGCTCAAAATATACTGACGGTTTCCAAAACAGCGACAACGGCAACCAATGTAATCAACTCGTTCAAAGAAATGCAAAAGATTTATAGTCAGGGCAAGGAGTATTACGACAAATTACAGTCGGTGCATAATCTTATCAAGGATGCCCGAAAGGTAAAGGAAACGGTAGAATTGGTCAGCGAAATATCGCAGATATATTCGACCAACTTCAACAAAATGCTGACGGATAAGAATTTCACCCATGCAGAACTGGAAGCCATATCTAACGGATATTCCAAATTACTGAAAGAAAGCGGCAATCTCCTTTCGGATATAAAGAATATCGTTTCAGCCTCCAACGGGCTTTCCATGACCGATGCCGAGCGAATGGCAATCATAGACGAGATACATACGAAAATGATTGAGCATCGCAACCTGACGCGGTACTTTTCCAAGAAAAGTATCTCCGTATCCTTTATCCGCAGTCAGGAAAAAGGTGATATGGAGCATGTACGCGCCCTATATGGTGATCCATCCGAAAGATACTGGTAAGCCATGATGTTGTTAGCAATAGATTTTGAGAACCTGCATCAGATTTTACGAAATCTGTATCAGGAAATGATGCCTTTGTGCGCTGACATGATCGGTGTCGCCAAAGGGATAGCGGGCTTAGGTGCGCTGTTTTATATGGCTTCCCGCGTGTGGCAAGCCCTCTCACGGGCAGAACCGATAGACGTATATCCCTTGCTTAGACCTTTTGCCATCGGACTGTGCATAATGTTCTTCCCCACAATCG
The DNA here is from genome assembly GCF_010500955.1 of Bacteroides sp. 519. Classification (GTDB taxonomy): domain Bacteria; phylum Bacteroidota; class Bacteroidia; order Bacteroidales; family Bacteroidaceae; genus Bacteroides. Next base: position 339,674 of record NZ_QVMJ01000001.1, on the reverse strand, counting down.
TACTCGGCACAATCAACGCCGTAATGTCGCCTGTGGTAAAAGGAACGCATACCATACTGGAATCGCAGATAATGGACGTACAGGCATTACAGGCGGAGAAAGATGCGTTGGAGTATGATGCGCGGGTACGCGAGGGCAAAGCATGGTTGGTCGATGACGAGGTTTACGACCGGAAAATGGAAGAATTGGGAATCTGGGAAATGGGAGAGATTATCAGTATGTGGGGTGAACGCAAATGGTACGATATGAAAATGTGGTTCCGGCAGTTAGTCCGGGATTTCTTCGAGCTATTGTTCAATGCCGCAGCCCTTACGATTGACACGTTACGCACCTTTTTCTTAGTGGTGCTGTCAATCTTAGGGCCGCTGGCATTCGCCCTCTCCGTGTATGATGGTTTCCAATCCACGCTTACCAGTTGGCTTTCCCGGTATATCAGCGTGTATCTGTGGCTACCCGTTGCCGATTTGTTTTCGGCGGTATTGTCTAAGATTCAGGCGCTCATGCTGCAAATGGATATAGGACTATTGAAAGACCCGTCCTACGTGCCGGACGGCAGTAACGGCGTATATATCATCTTTTTGATTATTGGCATTATCGGCTACTTCTCGATACCGACTGTTGCGGGCTGGGTGATCCAAGCCGGAGGCGGTAGCGGTACGCGCGGGGTAAATGCGACTGCAAGTAAAGGGGCTGCCCTTGCCGGAGGTGTAGCGGGAGCGGCTGCGGGCAACGTAGCCGGACGATTATTAGGTAAAAAGTAATTCGATTAAAAACACTCAAAAATTATGGAGTTCAAAAGTTTAAAGAATATAGAAACATCATTCAAGCAGATACGCCTTTTTGGGATTGTCTTTGTCTGCCTGTGTGCAGGAATTACGGGTTATTCCGTATGGAATGCGTACAGTTTCGCCGAAGCGCAACGCCAGCGTATCTATGTGTTGGACGGGGGCAAGTCATTGATGCTTGCCCTCTCGCAAGACCTTTCGCAGAACCGCCCCGTCGAAGCGCGGGAACACGTTAAGCGGTTTCATGAACTGTTCTTCACGCTCTCGCCTGACAAGAAAGCCATTGAAAGCAATGTAAACAGGGCATTGTTCCTTGTCGATAAAAGTGCTTTCAAATACTATCAGGACATGGCGGAAAAAGGGTACTACAACCGTATTGTGTCGGGCAATATTAACCAGATCGTACAGGTGGATAGTATCGCCTGTAACTTCGATGTGTACCCCTACACGGCGGTAACATACGCCCGGCAGATGATCCTTCGCCAGTCGAACATGACTGAACGAAGTTTGATAACCCGCTGCAACCTGATTAATTCGGTACGCTCGGACAATAACCCTCACGGTTTTACTATGGAGAAATTCGAGATTGTGGAAAACCGGGACATCCGGGTAACGGAAAGGTAGGTGTGGTATGATACGGAAAATAATTCAACGTGTAAACGAGTGGTTGGAAGACCGCTTGCGAAGTCTTGTCAGACCTCTAAGCCCTGATGCACGGGTAATCGTAATCGTTACGATGCTAATAGTATTCAGCGGCTTATCTATCTACATGACTGTTTCTTCGATTTACAATTTAGGTAAAGACAAAGGACGGGAATTGCAGATAGAACAGATAGAAACCCTGAAACTGGAACAGCAGAGGGATAGTATTAACCATCAAAACAATTTTTATAATGGAACAGGAGAATTTGAATAAAGGAACGCCACCGCCGGAAACGGCAGCGAGTCCTGAAGTACAACCATCCGCGCCGGATAGTAAGCCGGGAGCGGAAAAAAAACCTCAAAAACCGCCGAAAAAAGAACTTTCGATGGCAGAGAGGCAAAAGCGTAAAAAGATGCTGATAATGCCGCTGTTCTTTCTGATTTTCGGCGGTGTGATGTGGCTGATCTTCGCTCCTTCGGACAAAGACGAAACAAAGGTCGATGGGCTGTCGGGCTTAAATGCCGAACTACCTGTACCCAAAGATGAGGGGATTGTTGGGGATAAGCGCGATGCTTATGAGAAGGAAGCCATGAGGCAAAAGGAACAGGAACGGATGCGCTCTTTGCAGGACTTTTCAACCATGTTCGACCAAAACGAAGAACAAAAGCAGGAGGAATCCAATCAGCCGGAGTATTACGAAAATCCGTCTGCACGGCAATCAAAACCTGTAAATAACCTGCAAGCCTCCGCAACTGCCTATCAGGATATAAATAAGCAGTTGGGAGAATGGTACGAAGAACCTGCTGGAAAGAGCGCACAGGAACTCGCTGTTGAAGAGCGCATGAATGAACTGGAACGCAAGCTGGAAGAAGCCGAAGCGCGGAAAGCCGCCGAGGATGAACAGACTGCACTACTGGAAAAATCCTATGCGATGGCGGCGAGGTATATGCCGCCACAGGCAGGGCAAGATGAAAATAGCAATCCTGTTCCTTCTACGAAAGATAAAGTAAATGTTCAGCCTGTAAAGCAGGTGCGCCACAATGTCGTATCGCTGCTTTCTGCACCGATGTCGGACGATGAGTTTATAGAATCGTTCAGCCAGCCCCGCAATATGGGATTTTTCACTGCCGCCGGAAACGAGGGAGTGAAAGATAAAAACAGCATCCGTGCCTGTGTGAACCAGACCGTAACGCTGACAAGCGGAAAGGAATTGCAAATACGCCTGTTAGAACCAATGCAAGCGGGCAATACACTTATCCCTGCCAACTCGATTATTACCGGGGCGTGCCGTATCGGTGGCGAACGGATGGAAGTTACAATAGGTTCGATTCAGTATGCAGGCAACATTATTCCGGTTGAACTGCATGTGTACGATACGGACGGGCAAAGGGGTATTTCCGTACCAAATTCAGACGAGATAAGAGCCGCCAAAGAAATAGCCTCACAGATGGCACAATCGGCAGGGTCGAGCATTACGATTACCGATGATGCAGGTTCGCAGTTTGCCGCCGATATTGGGAAAAGCCTTATTCAAGGGGCTTCGCAGTATGTGAGCAAGAAAATGAGTGTGGTTAAGGTTACGCTGAAAGCCAATCACAAGCTACTGCTACTTCCCAAAACAGACTAATAAAATAACAAATGGGTCTGCGACCCCACCACTAAAAAATCAATGTTTAACGAATTAAGAATTAAAAGTATGAAACGAATCTTTTTGATGCTTACCCTTGCGGTGAGCGTATTTGCAGCCAACGCGCAGGAAGTACAGACAGTAACCGAAGAAACGGCTACCGTAATACAGACTAAGCCCACAACGGGTGACTACTATCAAGGCTTTACCCGTCCGCTGACGTTCGATAGAATGATACCGCCTTATGCGTTGGAGGTTACATTTAATAAGACTGTTCACGTTATTTTTCCTGCACCGATCAGGTATGTCGATTTAGGGTCGGCAGATCTTCTCGCGGCGAAAGCGGATGGAACAGAAAACGTATTGAGAGTGAAAGCAGCTTTGCGGGATTTCAGCCGGGAGAGTAATCTGTCCGTCATTACCGAAGATGGGAATTACTATACGTTCAATGTAAAATATGCGGACGAACCTGTAAAGCTGTCCGTTGAAATGACCGACTTCCTGCACGATGGGGAGGCGGTAAATCGACCGAACAATGCCCTTGCGGTCTATATGCAGGAATTGGGGCAGGAATCGCCGCTGCTTGTCAAGCTGATTATGCAGTCCATCTATAAAAACAATGACAGGGAAATCAAACATTTAGGCAGTAAGCGTTTCGGCATCCAACATACACTAAAGGGCATTTATACCCATAACGGGCTGTTGTATTTCCATCTGCAACTGAAAAACTCGTCCAACGTACCGTTCAATATAGATTTTATCACGTTCAAAATCGTGGATAAGAAAGTAGCCAAGCGCACCGCTATTCAGGAACAGGTAATCTGGCCGCTACGCGCCTATAACAATCTTATGCTGATAGGCGGTAAGCGCACAGAGCGAATGATTTTTACCCTGCCGAAGTTTACGATACCCGATGATAAAATGCTTGTTATCGAACTGAATGAGCAAGAGGGCGGCAGACATCAGCGTTTCACGGTCGATAATGCCGATTTGATGCGGGCAAAGGTTATTAACGAACTGAAAGCGAAATAACCATGAAGCGGTTATCTTTTATCATGGCGATTGTGCTGTGCCTGCTCTGTAAAGACCAGGTACACGCACAACGTCAGCTACCGGGTATGCAAGGCATACAGGTAACAGGCGGAATGGTGGATGGTATATACTCGTCCGCATTGGATAACGAAGCCGGATATTATTTCGGCGCGGCTATGGCAACCTATGCTAAAAAAGGGAATAAGTGGGTGTTCGGTGCGGAGTTTATGGAACGGTATTACCCGTACCGGACGATCCGCATTCCGGTTTCACAGTTTACCGCTGAAGGCGGTTACTACCTGAAAATCCTGTCCGACCCGTCAAAGACTTTTTTACTCTCGTTGGGTGGCTCTGCCCTTGCGGGGTATGAAACATCGAATTGGGGCGAAAAGACCCTGTACGATGGTTCTACGCTCCGGCACAAAGACGCATTTATCTATGGCGGGGCTATCACGCTGGAACTGGAAACCTACCTGTCCGACCGTGTTGTGTTGCTCCTGACAGGACGTGAACGCATCCTTTGGGGCAACTCTACGGGACATTTTCATACACAGTTCGGCATCGGGCTGAAATTTATAATCAATTAGAGAAATTTCTCGAAGCCGGAAACATACTTGGTAGGCTCAAATTGAATAATATCGTATTTGGCTACTTCATTTATATAAAATGGGTCTGATTGTATTAATAACTGTACATCTTGTTTGTTATCGGCACGGCATAAAATAATCCCTCCAACACGAGGTTCCTGTCTGCCGGATGCAATAAAATTACCCGATTTATAATTTGAATCCAAGTATTCCCGATGAGCTTCTAAATGCTTTTCTACTTCGGTAATTTCCTTTTGATAGGTCAATATAATTATAAACATAGCCTTTGTTTTTTAGATGTACAAAGGTACTAAATCAGTAAAAAAGATGAAAAAAATAAAGAGTTTTTTCGGGATAACAGCGTGGCTGGTAGCGATAATGCTACTGGCCTTAGCCTGTAACGACGATATGGATATTAATAAGGTTTACGCATTTGATCTGGTTTGTATGCCGGTTCAGAAAAAAATCGTTCAGGGCGAGGTGGCGGAAATCCGTTGCCAATTAGTAAAGGAAGGAGATTATCAGGACACGAAGTTTTTCATCCGTTATTTCCAGCCTGACGGAGTGGGCGAACTTCGACTGGACGATGGACGGGCATTGTTGCCAAACGACCTCTATCCGTTGGAAAAAGAAACGTTCCGAATGTATTACACTTCGCATTGTACAGACCAGCAAGTAATTGACGTGTATATCGAAGATAATCACGGACAGGTGGTGCAAAAGACTTTCTCGTTTCAGAATGACAAAGGAGAGGACGAAACGGAAGATGGCGATGATAATAGGTAGTTATATCGTGTTCAATGCCCTGTGCTGGCTATGTATAGCCCGGTCGTTGATGAATGCCCCGACAGACATAGAGCTGTGGGGAGAGGAAATAGACTAACAGGAAAGCACCCGGAGTATTTCGGGTGCTTACTTTATTCATAAATTGGCTATGAAATATATACTAATGCTCTTCATCGCCTTGTCGTATTTGCCCGCATCAGGGCAGACGGGCGATTCTCTAAACAGGAAACCGGAGATAGAAAAATATACAGAACAGATTTATTCCGTATCAGAATTTCAGCAGATAGCCGATTCGCTGAACCTATCTACCAGTGAGCTATGCGACTATCCCGTGATTTTTCCGATTAAGAAGCCACAGCGTATTTCATCGGGCTTCGGGGTGCGGTATCATCCGATTTACAGAGTGTGGAAATTCCATACAGGGATTGATATTTCAGGCGTAAAAGGCACTCCGGTATATGCCACAGGTAACGGAATAATAGTTCGTAAGGGGTATTGTTCGGGATATGGAAATTTTATTGAAATCAAACACGCAGGCGGTTTCCGTTCATTTTACGCGCATTTAAGCCGGACAATGGTAAATGTAGGGGATTCGGTAGAGATAGCCCGGCAAATTGCTTGCGTGGGTAGTACAGGGACAGCAACGGGCAGCCATCTACATTATGAAGTAAGGAAAGGGAAACGCTACCTGAATCCGACCGGATGGTGCTACCTACTGTTTGAAATATTGAAAAACAAGTGATTATACTTTGTACTGCTTTGAAAATATGTATATTTACGGACGTTCTTAAATAAAAATCAGGTCATTATGAACTATATCGAATCAAATTTACAACCCGGAGAAGAGATAAAATATGTTGCAAAGCTGCACTTCTTCCTGTTCGCACAACCGATAATATTACTGCTTATCGGTGCTTTACTTGCATCAAGTCCTAAAGAAATATCAGCTATGACCCACTATGCAGGGTTACTTATTCTGTTTTTCGGGAGTGTGTCGCTTGTGCAAAGGCTACTTGTAAAAATAGGTTCGGCTTATGCTGTAACCAATAAGAGGGTGGTATTGAAAACTGGTGTTATTAGCCGCCGTGCAATAGATTTGGTACTGGCAAAGTGTGAAGGCTTGCATATTAAGCAAAGTATTTTAGGCAGGATGTTCAACTTCGGAACGATTACGGTTACTACCGGAGGCGTTACAAGTTCATATCCGTTTATTGCCGATCCGCTGGCGTTCCGGAGGGAGATAAATACACAGATAGGATAAGTGAAAGCATGAAGGGGTTGATGATAAGCGACTTTAGATAAGTTATTGAAAAACACTTGGCAAGCAGTTTTGTCAGGTGTTTTTTTATGAGTATTTTTGCAGACGACAGCAACCTATACTTGATTAATTTTTCAAAAGTAATAAAATGAAAAAAACATGGTTTCTATGGCTTATATGGTCAATATTTATTGTGGTTGTTGCCGCTTTAGCAGCAACAGGATGGTTTTATGCTCAGTGTGATTTACATGAATGGGCTAATATATTTATCAATCTGATAATTACAGTTATAGGTGCTTTTCTGGGTTTTGTAACTGCACTATGGCTTGATAGATATAACGAAAATAGGAAGACTATTGAAACCAAAAATAATTATATATTAAGTTTATCACGCGATATTAGCAAAATAAAAGACAGTCTCAATACAATCACACAAAAGGATACTTCTGGAGTAATTATTTTTCAATCATTGCAAGGAAAATCTTTTTATTTTGAACTTCCTATTTGGGAAGCAATGGTTTCTTCTGGAGAAGTAAATTTATTTAACAAAGAAACGTTTTTTGACGACATATGCGAATTGGCGGCAAAGATTAAAACTCTTAATAATATTGAGAACAATCTTATGATTGCGAGGTTAGTTAACACTAAAATAAGTATTGATACGATAACGGAAGAGAAATTAAGAGAAATATATAATCTATGTGAAAAGATTGATTCGGTACTAGTTGAACTAATAAACGATAAAACATAATGCCTGTTGTTATTACTAATATTATTTATTCTCAATTAACAAGAGAAGATGTGTTTTCTAAAAAAAAGACAGCCGCCAACGTGCAATCGTTGGTGAGTCTTATTGTTGATATGCAGCGTTGGGAGCTTGAGGAAATGTCAACATCTTCTATTATAAATAAGTCAATTGTAGAACATATTGACAACTACTATGCTAATATTCCATTATTAAGAAACGGCATCCCGTTCAATGATGATTTTACTCCTTTTATCCTCAATAAGTCTCAGGAAAACAATAAAAATCTCATATTTTGTATTGGAGATTCAGGTTGCGGAAAATCAACTCTGTTAATTAAGACTTTCTTAGACTTATCTATTTTTTTGTCTAATTCTGATAATAACCTACTTCCTATATACTTAAATCTTAATAACGCAACAAAGTTTACCTGTGACAGAACTAAGTTGGTGCGTATGATTCTTTCTCGATATAAAATCAAAGCAGGAGACGGAGCACTCCGGGCGTTACATAAAGATTATAAGTTTGTATTTCTGCTTGATGGATTAGATGAGAAAAGTACGAAATTAAAATCAATAGATATTGAAAATGCGCTTGCACAGCGAGCAAATGGAACATTTATTATTTCGTCCAGAATAAATTTGTATCGTCAACTAAAAGTGGATGGCATCAATTCTCTATTTGAGTTTAGACCAATTGATGCAAAGCTGCGTATTGCATATTTCAACAATTTTTTCGCAGATGATCCTCAAGTAGATGAAAAAATCAAACAAGTATCAAACGTTCTGTCTGATTCTCAGCAAGATGGGAGTATTTTTTCAAATATTCTTATGCTAACATTGTTAGCGATGCACATCAAAGAATCGCCAGACTACATTTTGCAATTCGATAAAAGGAGAGGAACAGTTATTGACTCCATTATAACAGCAACAATAAAGCGAGAAATCAAGAAAAACAAATTAAATATTTCAGCTGAAGTTGGTTGTGAAATTGTTGAAACAGTGGCTCTATTTACTTATGAAAGACAGCAAAAAGGGCAAACTTATTCATTTAGCATAATGAATAAAAGAGTAAAGGATAAAATGACTCAAATTGATTCGGAAATTGTAGAACGAGTGATAAATATTTTTGTTGCTAAAAATGGCAATACAAAAACATACCGATTTATTCATTCCCAGTTTTATGATTTTTTCGTTGCAAAAGCAACTTTCATTGCAATAAAAAAAAAGAGAAGTCTTAACAAATATATGAGTTATAATTTCTCTATAGACATTAATGCATTGCTATCCGATTTGATGCGTGATGACGAGCCAGAAGAGATATATAAAACATTGAGACAATTATGTCGAAAATGCTTAAACAAAATATCTGTGATGGACAACCCAGAGGAGCAAAATTACTATGGTAAACTACATTTGTTGATTATGCATATGCAGCGAACAGGAGAATACATTGGTGTTTATAATTTTGCAAAAAAACTTCTGCATTCAGGAGAAACATTTAAACCTTATGTTGAGGCTTTGCTTTTACATTCCAAAGTGGCAGGAGGATTAAAAGAAGAAGATGAGGAATGCTTTTTTCAAAAATTGGTTACAGATGAGGGATTCTTGGCAAGGCATATAGGAATGACACTATTGTATTACAATGATGAATTAGAACTTCGATTGCCGCATTATGATGATGGGAAAATTACATACAAAGGTATTTTACATGCTTATACAAGGCACTTTAAAAAATCTGACACCATAAATCATTATTATATTGCTCGAAGGCACAATACGTTAACAATGAAGACTCTATTAGAAAAAAGGAAAGTGGTACCCCGAAAGGTAGCAGATTCTTGCAAATCACTTCTGCCATATGTTGAAAGTGATAATTCAACCTTTGGACTAAAAGTCAAGGCAGAATATGACCTACTGATTGAAACTATAAATAAGTATCCAATAACTAATGACGATTTTTAAGATTAATAATTATGATTATAGAACAGCATCAGATAAATGATTTCACTACAAGTGTTAAACAAAATATGATTATATGTTTTGGTTGTTTTGATTTGATACATATAGGACATATTTCAATGTTTGAAAATCTGAAAAATATAGTTTCAACTTTAATTGTAGCTGTAGCCAATGATGAAGCTGTGCAAAAATTGAAAGGTGTAAACAGACCTATAATACCAGAAGAAGAACGTTCTGTTATGCTTGACGCTGTAAGATATGTAGATTATGTTTTTATACAGAGAGCAGGTGATGTTACAACTCTTAAAAAAAAATATAATTTCAATGATAAAGAAACTATTATTTGGGAAAATTGTATGTATCCGCTATCGCTTTTGACCCCAAAATATGTTGCCATTTCAAGCGATTTTGTAATGACTCCTGCAATGAAAAGATTCTTTAGTGATGAAAATTTTCAAATAATTGTAGTTCCTTATTTTGACCGACAATCAACAAGTAAAATAGTCGCGAAAATTCTTAATACTGATGCATAGTTGCTTATGTGTTTAATAGTTTTTTTTTCAATAATATCATATTTGATAGGCTCCTTTAGCTCCGCTTTTTGGTTTGGCAAATGGTTCAAGAATATTGATATACGACAGTTTGGAAGTAAAAATGCAGGTGCAACAAATGCCTGTAGGATTGTAGGATTCAAGATCGGCATACTTGCTTTCACATTGGATGCAATGAAATCATTTATTGCAGTACAATTGATATATTTTGTCCCCAATATTATAATTGATTCAGAGGCTTATTTTCAAATAAAGATTTTATTTGGCATTTGTGCCGTGGTCGGACATATTTTCCCGATTTATAGTAGTTTTAAAGGAGGTAAAGGAGTCGCCTCAATGTTTGGAATATTCTTTGGGCTTACTCCATTTATGGGGCTTATCGCATTTGCTGTTTTTATAATTCTTATCTTTCTAACAAGGATTATTTCTTTATCAAGCATTTGTTCTGCTATTGTATATCCAATTCTAATTTATACCTCAAGTTATTCACAATCAATTACACTTACTGTTTTCTCTGTTCTTTCTTGCTTTTTGATTATTGTTACACACAGGAAGAATATCGAAAGATTAATAAAAAAAGAGGAGAAAAAGTTATTTTAAAGAAATATATAAATGGGAAAGTTGATATCATATCCTTTATCTGTTATTTATTATTTACTGCATAAAACGACATTGATTGTTTTTCAAGCGATACAATGGTTCTGTTTCAACTTATTTGGATATAAGGCTCACAGGAAAAGTGTAGATGCTATGTTTTTCTTTTTAGTATTTAATACATACATTTTGGGTACACGATATAAAATTGAAAATCGACATAAACTTCCAACGGACGTACCTCTAATTATTGTGGCAAATCATCAGAGTATGTATGATTTTACTACTTTCGGCTGGTTTTTTCGTAAAATACACCCCCTATTTATCGGCAAAATTGAACTACGTAAAGGTTGGGCTGGCATTTCATATTTTTTAACTCATGGCGGAGGGGAACTTATTGATAGAAAAAATCCAGCACAATCTTTACCGGCTTTAAAGAAAGTTGCTCAACATATAGAGGCAAACAAACTACCTGTGGTTATATTTCCGGAAGGAACGAGAAGCAATACAACAAGTAAAACAAAACCATTTAAAGGAAAAGGACTGAAAATTCTTTGTGAATTTGCTCCTTCTGCTTATGTAGTTCCAATTACAATAAATAATTCGTGGAAAATGACAAAGTGGGGGTCTTTTCCTTTAGGTATAGGCAATAAAATTATATTTACTATTCATGATCCCATACCCGTAAAGGAATATTCTTTACAGGAGATTTTTGAAAAAACAGAGCAAACTATAATCAAAGCGATCCTTCCGTGAATATACTTCCCCATTATCACTTATCTCCTGTTTGTTATTTATTCCTAATAAATATTTGGTATAGGAATATATCGGCTTTTTGCTTCTTTTTCTCCCGCATAAAGCCTTGTTAATGGCTCATGGAAAAAGAAGTCCGGGCAAAGTTCCCCCTGCCCGGATATAAGTTCTTAAAATCATTTTCAAAGGCATTTATAGCCCGTTTTCAACCATATTGCGCAGTCGGTCAGCCACCCATTGAATTGTGGGATTGCGTGGATAATGGAACGTCCTACAGCTTAAATTCTCAATGATTAACCGCTCCTGTCGGAGTTGTACGCTGTGGCAGTCGGGTTCCACCTCGTGCAAAAGTTCCTCCAGTTCGTAATAATCCTGCTGTGTGGCAATAATAGGATTGCCGATATATACGTCTATCCTCATACTATGTTTCGTCTTTTATGTTTGATTTTCCTTTTGTGGATGGTTTCAAACCTGTAAAGGTTTTCATCACAATGCGGACAATAAAAGGGATAATCTAACTTCGTTTCTTTCCTTACAGGTTTTCCGCAATTTCGGCATATTCGGTGCGTTTTCATACTTCCCCGAATTTATCCGTTTCACATTCAATTATTTCTACTTCTGCATCGTGGGTATATAAGCCGTTTTCTTTGGCGTGATCTATCGCCAACGCCTCGGAGGTGAACACGCCGAAAAATACACGGCTTGCCCTTGTCCTGTGAATATCTGTTTGGAATAATATAAATACTGTCATAATTGGGCTATTTATGGAGCGGGATTTCTCCCGCCCCTGTTAATACTCGGTTTATACTGCTACCGCCTCTGCTTTAGGTTGTGCTTTGGGTACGGTAACAATCAGCACTTTATCCGCTTGCGGGGTCGGTTTCGCCTCTTTCTTTTCGGATTGGGTCGCTTTGGGCTGTTCCTTACCTTTCGGCTTGGTACTTTCCGCTTTGGGTGCGGTCGGCTTGTCGGTTTTCTTTGCTTGTACTGCCGTTTTTCCGTCCGTTTTAGGGGCTTTCTCCGTCTTGGCGGTCTGCTCTGCCTTTTTCGCTTTGGCATCGGCTTTCGCTTTCTTTTCAGCCTCTTTCAGCCCTGCGATACGCTCGTCCAACCGGGCGTTTTTCTTGCCGTAATCCTCTTTATGAGTGCTTACAATTTCCTCTGTTTTTTCGGGTAGATGCTGTTTTGAAAATGCCAACAGCATACCGCCTTTTTCATCGCCTACGGTTCTTGTGCTGTCCGTAAGGTGGCTATACAGGTAATCACGGCGTACAACGGTTTTCTGTTCTTCGGTCAGCGAAGATGCAATTTTGAGTTTCTTATCATCCGTCAGATAGCCGTAATAGTCGTTTTCTTTCAATCCTACGGCTTTGTAGTTATGACGGCGTAATTTAGACAGCATAAAGAAATACATTGCCGTTTCTTCATCGGCGGTAAATGCCGACTGCGGTAGCTGTTCCGTGCGCAAAAGTTCTTTTAAGCCCTCGGCGGTCTTTTCGTCCGCCAGTTCGTTGTTACGCTTTTTCTTGGCGGTAAGGTCGGCGATTAACTGCTCGTTGGTCTTGGTGTCTTTAGTGGCTACCTCTTTGTAGTACATTCTTACGTTACTATCGCCGATTTTAGCATACACACGGATTTTGCCCTGCTCTTTCAGTTCTTCGAGATGCGCCGTTTGCTTGGTGTACCTTTCCTGTTCTTTGCCGTATTTCTCCTGCGCCTTATTGTAATCTTCGGGCTTTTTATACTCGGAGGCTTGCGGTTCGGTCGGGGTTGTGGGGTATGAATTAAGGTTATACGTTTGCACGTTCTTAAACTCATAACCGCCCTTTTTGATTATTTGGGTTGCCTCGTTGTCGTGGCTGTACTGTTCGCCGACAAAGACGAGTTTCGGGTCGGCAAGGGCTACGGCTTGCGCCTGTTCTACAAGGTATGCCGTTTGTTTGTCCGACAAACATTTTTTATTGGTACACTTGCCACAACCTCCAACCTCGGCGAACAGGTCGAAATTGCTCGAATTGTGAATACATTTCAGACACCCCGTTTTGTCGAAACTGTAATTATCAAGGTTGTTCGTATAACAGTTCCGTATCTTGCCCTCCAACGCATTTGCAGAGATATTACACCATTCGTCTGCGCCATCCTTGCCTAAGCGGTCGTTCAAAATCTCCTCCTGTATCTTCTTGTCGTACTTGCTAATAACTATCCCTGCCGATGCGGTCAGTTTACCCTCTTTTACGAGGTTGGCAATTCCTTTGATAAGGTCGCAAAGTTTCAGCATTTGATAGATATGCTTTTCGCTCTTGCCGTATGCTACGGCGAGGCTTGCGATGTCGTACCGCTTTGTGTCGATAAGGCGTTTGTAAGCCTCTGCCGCCTCCATTGGTGGCACGTCCTCACGCTGTAAGTTCTCGGAGATTGAAAGGTCATACGCCTGTTCATCGGTTACTTCCCGAACAATACAGGGAATTTCGGAAAGTTTGAGCATACGGCACGCCCTAAAACGGCGTTCCCCGCAAATGATTTCGTAATGTTCGCCTTTTTCGCCCTTGCGCCGTACTGTGATAGGCTGTATCAGTCCATGAACGGAGATGCTTTGCGCCAATTCTTTGAGCGCATCGGCATCGAATGTTTTTCGGGCGTTGTAATTGCTCGGCTCTATCAAGTCCGATGCGATGTTTACGGCTTTACGTTCGCCGTTGTCGGGTTTGCTAACCACTACTGCGGTTACTACTTCGTTTGTTTTCTCTGTTACTGCTACGGCTGTGCCGTTGTTCTTAATTGCTGTCATAATTGTAAGTATTTGAATGATTATTAAAATTGCTGTTTTTGAATTTCAGATTAATGTTTCGATTGCCTTTACAGGGGTGTTCTTTGATAGCCATTCCTTAATATGCTCCATATTGTATTCGGAGGTAATAATGGCTCTACGTTCGTCTATTGGGGTAAATCGGGAACTTTCGTAATTATCAATCCATTCTTTCAGATTGACCGTTTGCCAATTCGTATAATCACTGGTAAACATTCGGCTAATCTCCTTTATGGACTGCGAAAATGTAACCTTGATAGCTTTGTATTTATCGTCGATGATTTGCAAATGATGTAACGAGCCGAACTCGTCTGCAAGTCGGGCATACGACCAATCGTATTCGTATATGTCATTTCCCCAATTATGCAGTTCATCAAAACGGACTTTTACCTCTGCGGAATACTCGGTTATATTTATGGCTTCAATCGTTCCCGCAACCATTAAACCTGTGAATACGGATTTGCAACGTTTCCCTATTATGCTGTCGTTTACTTCGTTCGTTTTCATACTCTTAACTATTTAAAGGATTACTATTTGCTATTTTTTCGGATAACCATTTATCCCGCCTCATTCGGCACTCGGTAAGGGTCGGCATTACTACGCTGAACAGTTCGCCGTCCGTATCTCTATAATCGTACTGGTAAAGCCATTTCCCGCGAAAGTCCTTGTAACGCTCGTAACTTTCTTCTCCTGCGGGGCATATTGATACTCCGTGCAGGTTCATTTTAGGCTGTGTCATATTACTGTCTGTTTTTAGGGTTATTGGCACAAATGGGGCAGATAACAAGGATTTCCAAAATGTCATTATCCTCTTTGTCGGTTACATCGAAACTGCATCTAACGCTGTCGCATCCGCATTTTCGGGGATTGTGTTCAAACGAAAAACTATTGTTCGGATAGTTGTTTGCATACTCGTTTAACGAGCCTAACGAATTGAAATACTTTGGTTTCATGTCTTTATATTTTAGAAAATTAATACTATCAAAAGGAGGATAAAGCCAACGATAACGGCAAGAAGAATAAGGCAGGACAAAATGCCTTTAATGATTGCCCACGCTAAATAAATCCCTGCGACAACTGCCACGAACGACCAACCCCAGAGGGCAAAACCTGCTATCGCAAAGGATATTTTCAAAAACCAACCTATGCTGATTGGAAGGTTTGAGAATCGTTGTTTCCTGTTTTTTTCTGCTGTTCGTATCATAATTCTGACTTTTTTTTAGAACGCTATGCCGTATCGGAGCCGGTTATGAGTGATCGAGTTTCAGGGGCAGAGAAAGGTAGTGTTTAGCCGATGCAAGTTTTTCGGGAATAAATACGCTCGCCGGAACGGAAAGAGGAAGATTTTTCACGAAACCGCTCTGAGGCTTGAACTTGCTTCGGCGTGAAGAACACGGAAATACTTTCGAGCATGAAATCGAACACTTCATCGGCTAAGTCGGCATTCCCGCTAAAAGAGGAAGAAGTTATAAGATACGGGCAGTAGAAAAAATCCCCCCTTTACTCCCGGATAGCCCGAACAGGGAGTACAAAAAAACGGCATATTTTAATCGCCGCCGGAATCAGTTTGCACTTTAGGTATAGACAAGTGCGGACGAAAGCTACCAGCCCGTAAAGGACTGGTATGTGGTGTATTTTAATGACTTACCTTTGTTTTCCCGTAATCATAGTATTAACGATAAAAGGTAAATTACTATGGAGATAATAAATATAGAAGCCCGTACTTTTGAGGCTATGCTGGGGCGTTTTGAATCGTTTGTTCAGAAAGCCGAAAAACTGATTGAACGGAACAAAAACAAAGAGCTTGACGGTTGGTTGGATAATCAGGATGTCTGTCTTATTCTGAATGTCAACCCTAATACATTACAGTATTTGCGAGATAAAAGAAAGCTGGCTTATACGAAGTTTAATCGAAAGATGTACTATAAGCCCGAAGATGTGGAGCGGTTCATCAACAATCTGAAATCGGAGTAATTATGAGTACAGAGCTTGTAACTAAAGATAATGAGCGGATAAAATCTTTATTCTGTTCGCTCGATAGATTGTTAGATAGAATCGAAATCGTAATGACAGGGTATGAGCCGTCTTTGAACGGAGAACGGTTTTTGACCGTTGCGCAAGTATCGGACAGGTTGAAAATCAGCCGGAGGGCATTACAGGAATACCGAACCAAAGGCAAGATCCCTTACCTTCAATTGGGGGGTAAAACCTTATACAGAGAATCGGATATTCAAAAGTTGTTGGAACAGAACTATCGTGAGGCATGGGAATAATAACCCGACCGAAAACGCTCGATTTAATTTAAAAGGGCTACCAGAGTAATTTCCGGTAGCCCTTTTAAGTAGTTTGCAACATTGTTTTTCGCCGTTCCATCAACCTTTCTATATTTGAACTGCTGTTACTTTTTTTCAGCTATCCATTTGTCTATAAATTCATTAATCTTTAATATGTAATCCAAGGCATCCTGTTTGCTGTTTGTTTGCCCTGAATGGCCTGCTAAGTTTCTTATTTCACGTATGTCATCAATTAAATTTATTTTTAAGTCTGATGGCGTATTAAATCTGTTTGCTAATTCGATTTGGAGTTGTGCATACTCTCTGGCATTGCATTGAGGTAATGTCGTTGTGCCATTTTTAAATTTCTCTAACGAACCTTGCATTTTACCTAACATCCATTTTTTTGAATTATCTATGCTTAGGAATATTTCTTTTAACTCGTTTTCAACGGCACGCCCGTATTGTATTATAACCGGGGAGAAATCACTGCTTGTATCAATGTTTTTTAATAGGAACTGCCCTGATATTAGATACTTGACACTAATTGATGAGAGTTTTGAGATGTCAAAGCGTTGAGTTATTATTTGTCGATAAACACTTATGTCAAGTTTTTTTGTATAGTCATCAATTTTTTGCTCTAATTCAGATAGTTTATTTTCATTTTCTTCTTTTGTTCTTTTTAGTTCTTCAAAATCGTGCAAAAATTTATCTCTTTGAATATTCAATAAACTTAATTCAAGATTATCATTTTCGTCAAAAAAACCCTTATCAAAAATTCGATAATCAATACTACCGTCTGGCTGTATATTAATGTTGGAAATCTGTTTTTTATCTTGACTTACATCTTCCGGATGCCTTACATAGAATATTTTAATTTTCTCTCCGCTTATCTTATTATTTGCCACTAAGGTTTGAAGCTTTCTTATCATATATTCACTGTGAGTTTCAATTACAAACTGAATATTAAATTGATTGTTTGCTTCAACAAACATTTCTGCTAATAAAGATTGCCACTTTGGATGAAGATTTGTTTCAGGTTCTTCAACCAGTAACATACTTGGAATATATATATCATGCATATATTCACCTTCATCATCATAATCCTCAACCGTTCTTCTGTTTTTTTCTGCTAATACACTAATTTGAATCAGAATTAATATAAGTTGTTTTATGCCATATCCAAAATCAACTAAGTCTCGTTCTATATCATTTAAAGTAGTAACAGAGACGGTAATGAGCTGATGCTTTTGTATGTAATTAACATTAATCCTCTTTCCTATTTTAAACGCTTTTAGATATTTATTGATGAATCTCGAATTTTGAAATCCGCTCGAATCATAATCTTTTAATAATTTAATAAATGGGGTGTTATTTTTGGAAATATAAATCCTTGAATTCTCTTCTCTTATGGTTGATAAATAGCTTATAGAATTTATTCTTTGAATTAATTTCTTCCAACTGAAATCAAAACACGTTTCAAGAACTGAAAAATTACTATCTCCAATTTTAGGATTATTCCAATTTACTTTTTCTTTTAAAATTTTCAAGGCGTTATAATACACCAGTTCTTCTACTTCCGGAGGTGGAGAGAAATAATCTTCAGATTGGAAATCGCTTTCTCCGATATGTTCTTTCCCACTTATTGCGCCTTTCTTATCAACCTCATTATTTATAAAATCATTCCATATATCAATATCAATTTCATCCTTGAAGGAGTTAATAAATTCTGAAGGAATCAACCAGCTATCTTCAAGAGATTCATCCGCATTTTCAAGCCATTTCGAGTTTTTTTTATTTTCTAAATATAGATTATAAACTTTCAATAGGTCGTCAAAGTATTTTTTGAGGTTATCCAATCTAATATTCCATTCTATGTAAGCAACTAAAGGATTTTCTGTGGGTGGAAAAAGGAAATAAAATGAAGAAATATCTGTTTTATCTTTTTCTTTTTTCTTTTTTTTATATTCTTCCTGCTCATTTTTGAATTCTTCCTTGTAAATTTCTTTTTCTGAATCAGTCGCTTCCCTATATTTAAAAGAGAATATTTCTGAATAATCACTTTTATCTATAACCTCAATCTCTCTTAATTTTGCATAGTAGACATTGTTAGAGGAGGGCACGAGGAATTTAAGAGAAATATAAAAGTTTTTAATTCCTAAGAAGATAAAAGGTAAATGAATAACAACTTCTCTGTTTTCCTTATTAAATAGTACATTATCAAAATCGCCTAATAAATGTTCTTGAGCTGTTAAATCCAAATCAAAAGGATACTCATTTCCTTGTATGCTGTCTTTGAGCATCTGGAGAAATTTAATGATTGTACTTTTTCCGGCATTATTTGCTCCTGTAAGTATATTTATGGCAGCGATCTCCTCAAACATTCCCTTTTCATCATCAAAGATTCTGAAATTTTTTATTCCAATAATCTCAATTGGTTTCATAAATAGATCAATTTTTTATTTATTAAATAACATATAGAACTTAAATATTGCCGTAATAATTACCCGAAGCACGAAGTGTGTAAAAGAATAATTTATTATGCCAATAATCCTTAGCGCCCATAAAAGTACTAAATACTTGCGAACCAGTCGTATTCCTGTCTTGAAACCTTTATTCTACCGCAAAAAGAACTCCCGCAAAGCATGGGATTAACCTGTTGCCAGCCCATTTTGCCTATTTAATATTAAGCCCCGGAGTCAAGCAATTTCGGGGCTTAATATTAAAGATCCTTACTCAACCTTTCGCCGTTCCATCAGCTTATCCATATCCTCGGATATTTTCTGGTCTGTAACCTTAGCATAGACCTGAGTTGTAGAAATATTGGTATGTCCCATCATCTTGCTGATACTTTCTATGGGAATACCCTCTGAAAGTAAGAGTGTTCCGAATGTGTGGCGGCTCTGATGATAGCTCATATTACCCTTGACACCTGCAAGAAAGCCGATTTCAGTAATGCAATACCATATCTGGTCGCGGTTAGGCAATGGGAATACAGGCTTCGTATCGTCTTCCGTATTATAGAGCGCCAGGATTTGTTCGGCAACCGGATGTAAAGGGACGTAGGCTTCAACCTGTGTCTTTTTCCGATGGATTCTGATAAAGGGTTTGCCTTCTGCCGTTCGTCCGATATGGCGGGGGTACAGTCCTTTTACGTCCACATAGGCAAGTGCCGTAAACGCAGAAAAGATAAAGGCTCGGCGAATCAACTCCTGAAACTTATTGGGCATCGGCTTTTCCATAATCAGCTTCAATTCATTCCTGCTTATGTGCTGCAATTTGGGCGGTTCTTTCTTTTCATACTTCACATCAGCAATCGGATTAAACCGGAGAATCCCTTGGTCAACGGCAATGTAAATCAATCGGTTCAGCCATGTAAAACAATGGTTAATATGTCCCGACTTATATTCTTTGCCTTTTAGAAACAGTTTATAGCCTTCGCCGAACTCTTCGGTAATATCAGTAAAGGCAATGTCTTTCATTTTCAAGGCAAGAAGATATTCCCGTAAGTTATTTTGAGAAATCTTAGACTGGCGGTAGGTAGAGGTAGAGTTTATTTCCAAGGAACGTACCCTTAGCCGTTCACGTTCCGCCTCGCCCGCCAATAATAACATAGTGGGGACAGTATGTATTTCGAGAATTGCATTTTTAAGTAAGTCCACACTGACAACACCATATTTTTTTAGCGTGTTCTCATAGGTCTGTTCAATACGCAGACGAAATGATTTTAGCTGACTGTTTGCCTTTTCGTCTTTGACTTCTCCCTTTTTACTTTTCCAATCGTTAGGATTACAAAAAATACCTGTTGTGATTACGGTTTGTTCGCCATCAACAGTAATGCGGCAAAATATGGCGGTTGTACCGTCTTTTTTTACTTTACCCCGGTTTATGTAGAATAATATTTTAAATGTAGATCGCATGATTTTATTGTTTTTGATTTGTTATAGAACTAATTTTAAATCTTTGCTTGCCTCGATGTATTTGTCCATATCCTCAAAGAGTTTTTTCGGGGTAACACGGGCATAAATTTGAGTGGTCTTTATATCACTATGACCGAGCATCTTGGAAACGGTTTCTATGGGGACGCCGCCTTCAAGCGTAATCAGGCTGGAAAACGAGTGCCGCCCCATATGAAATGAGATTTCCTTGTTGATTTCACACAAATCTCCGATTTCCTTCAGGTATGCATTCATCTTTTGATTACTTGGAACAGGCAATATACGATTATCAGGTAAAGCACCTTCATACTTTTCTAATATCTTTTTCGGTATATCAAGTAATGGAATAGAGAATGTAACATCGGTCTTCTCTCTTTTCCCCATAATCCATAGATTACCGTCAAAAGACGTGCGGATATTTTCTTTGCGCAATTTCTTTACATCTATATATGCTAATCCGCAAAAACACGAAAATACAAAAATATCTCGTACCTGTTCCAATCGTTTTGTTGAAAACTTCTTAGCCATAATAGCTTCAACTTCTTCTTGTGTCAAATAGCCTCTATCCACTTTTTTTAGGCGGATTTTGTAATTGGCGAATGGATCAGCTTTAATCCAACCGTTATTCTTGGCTATGATAACAATCCGTTTGAAGAACTGCATGAACTTAGCTGTCGTATTTGGATTACAGCCGCAAGAAGTTAAAAGATAGACTTCAAAATCGGTAAGAAAGAGGTGATTGATTTCTTTAAAGGAAATATCGCTCAAATTATATTTCTCTTTAATAAAGTCGGCAAGGTGCTTTCTTGTTACTTCATATTTTTGATAAGTCGCTTTAGATTTGCTAATACCTATCAATCGTTCAACATCATCATTGTGGCGTTGAAAGTGTTCCAAAAACATCTGTTGCCTAATTTCAACACCAAAGAAGATGTTTTTAATCCGTTCGGGAGTTACGGTGGTTTCCTGCTCTTGTAAATCATGGTAAATTTTTGTCATGGTAGCCTTAATGCTTTCAAGGATACCATTAACATCAATTACTTCCTGCGTTTTGCCGACAGCTTTTCCTGATTTCGTATCCCAGATTTTAGGATTGACTTCTGTTTTTGCTCCAAACTGAACAGCTTCTCCATTAACGGTAATCCGTCCCATAATCGGCATCTTGCCGTTTGCTTTTACTGCATTCCTTTTTACATAGAAAAGGATGTTGAATGTACTCTTTTGCATAACTCAAAATTTAATTTCAAAATTACTTTTAACAATCAAATAATGAGATAAGTACAGACTGCCAATAATGGACAACACTGTGCCAATTTCGGACAATTCGTAACCTATTTTGGATTTTTGGGAATAGGTTACGAATTGGTTACGCAACTATGTCCAAAATTGGCTTTTTTATGGCTTTACACCCAGACACTCTTAAACGAAAAAAGTCCCACAAATCATTGATTTGTAGGACTTGTCTGCTTTTTGGCTGCTCTTGGCTTAGCCTTCCAGCGGAGAGAGAGGTCGGTGAACCTTCCCCCTTATATGCTTAAAAGTCAATGCTTTTATTTTTCCAAACTTGTAATCGGTAACGAAATAGGCACAAATTAAATAGCCTTATTTGTCCACCTTTGACCTATGCTCTTCTGCATATATCATGGGTTCAAAGATACATATAAATTTCATATTTGCAAATTATTTAGTCCTCAATGCTTTAGCGTTAGTGCAAGGTGCAAGCCTATCTATATAGATACTTGCACCTTGCACTAAAAAATGCAGAAAAATTTGTTTGTTTGAAATATTGTTCGTAGTTTTGCGAACAACAAATAAAGGAGATAGAATTGTGAAGATTAAGAATGACATTGAAGAACAGGAATTAGTTGCCCGCTTTGCAAAAGCAATGGGACATCCTACTCGAATTGCGATACTGCTATTTTTAGCATCGCAGGAAAGTTGTTTCTTTGGGGATATTCACGATGAACTTCCGATAGCTAAAGCGACCGTATCACAGCACTTAAAAGAACTCAAAGATGCGGGCTTAATTCAGGGAGAAATCGAAACCCCGAAAGTGAGGTATTGTATCAATAAGGAGAACTGGGAAATAGCCCGAAAGTTATTTGCAGACCTTTTTAATGTATATGTAAAAGATGTATGCTGTTAATCAGCATATATTTTTTCCGACAGACGTTCGTTGTTTGGCGAACTACATTCGTTTGGTGTGTTCAGATAAATAAAGTGATATGAAAATTAGAAAAGTAAAATTAGAAGACGCCCGTAGGATTTGTGAAATATATAACTATTACATTGAGAATACGGCTGTAACATTTGAAACTGCTCCTGTTTCAGTAGAAGAAATGAAAGGACGTATCAGTGAGATTATTGATTCCGGATTTTCCTATTATGTCGGAGAAATCAATGGTAATATAGTAGGATACTATTACATCCACAAATGGAATGGCAGGTGTGCTTATTCATCTACAAAAGAGGTTACAATTTATTTAGATAAAGACCATACCGGAAAAGGATTTGGAACAGTGTTATACAACCATCTATTCCAAAACTTAGATAAAAAAAATATCCATGTGTTAATTGCTGGAATTTGTATTCCAAATGAAGGTAGTGTGAAGTTGCACGAGAAATTTGGATTCAAGCAAGCTTCACACATGAAAGAAATAGGATGGAAATTTAATCAATGGCGGGATGTCGGTCATTGGTTGCTAAACCTAAATAATTGAAGCTATGAAAATACTGATTCTATGTACAGGTAACAGTTGTCGAAGTCAAATGGCACATGGTTTTTTACAGTCTTTCGACCCATCACTGAAAGTATATTCAGCAGGGACAAAAGCAAGTGGAAAATTAAATCCTCAAGCAGTGGAAGTTATGAAAGATGCCGGAATAGATATTTCGCACCATACATCCGATAATGTAGATAAATACCTGAATGAAGAATGGGACTATGTTATTACGGTTTGTGGTGGTGCAAATGAAAGTTGCCCTACCTTTTCCGGTAATGTAAAGAATCGTTTGCACATAGGATTTGAAGACCCATCAGAAGCAACAGGTTCGCCTGAATTTATCCACTCTGAATTTATTCGGGTAAGGGACGAAATAAAAAAAGCATTTTACAAACTATATATCGAAAAAATAAAAAGCAATGAGTAAGAAGAAAATGAGTTTTTTAGATAAGAATCTCACTCTTTGGATATTTTTGGCAATGGCTATCGGGGTTGGGCTGGGTTACTTTTTCCCATCATTCAGCACTACGATAGATTCATTATCCAGTGGAACTACAAACATCCCTTTAGCTATCGGTTTAATCTTAATGATGTACCCACCATTGGCAAAAGTCGATTACAAACAATTACCGAAAGTTTTCAAAAACGTAAAAATATTATCCGTCTCGTTAATCCTGAACTGGATTATCGGGCCAGTATTAATGTTTTTACTTGCCATTATCTTCTTACACGATTACCCGGAATATATGGTAGGTGTAATTCTTATTGGATTAGCACGCTGTATAGCAATGGTACTCGTTTGGAATGATTTGGCAGAAGGAAATACGGAATACGGTGCAGGATTAGTAGCCTTAAACAGTATCTTTCAAGTGTTCTTTTACAGCTTCTACGCTTGGTTATTTGTTACAAAACTTCCTCCCCTATTCGGGTTTGAAGGGGCTATCGTTGATATTTCTATCGGTACGATTGCCGAAACGGTTGCCATCTACTTAGGTATTCCTTTCTTGATGGGAATATTAAGCCGATTTATATTGGTTAAATTAAAAGGAGAACAATGGTATAAAGAAAAGTTCATCCCTAAAATATCCCCTATAACTTTAATAGCACTGCTGTTTACTATCATCCTTATGTTCAGCCTGAAAGGTGAACTGATTGTGCAAATACCAATGGATGTTGTTCGCATAGCTATACCGTTGCTTATCTACTTTGTGGTGATGTTCTTGCTTAGCTTCTTCGCTGGTAAGCTTATGGGGGCTTCTTATGATAAAAATGCTTCGATTGCCTTTACTGCAACCGGAAACAATTTTGAACTGGCTATCGCAGTGGCAATCGGTGTATTCGGATTACATAGCGGGCAAGCCTTCGCCGGAGTAGTCGGGCCTTTGGTCGAAGTCCCGGTATTAATCCTGTTGGTAAACTTAGCATTTTGGCTTCGGAAGAAATATTATAAATAAACATAGTACAAACCAATAAAAAGACAATGTATGAAGAAATGTATTTTAATCGGACTTTTTGCTGTATTGCTGGTTGCTTGTGGTGGTAATACACAAAAGAAAAACGGACAAGCTGCTGAATCTGAAACGGCAGCTAAAGAACAAGTTGCAGATGCTTCTGTGGTAAACGTGTATTATTTTCACGGAAAGCAACGCTGTAAAACCTGTATGGCAGTTGAGAAAGTAACTAAAGAAACTATCGAAAAGGCTTTTGCTGATAACAAGAAAGTCCGTTTTGTAGAGATAAACACGGAAGATAAAGCAAATGCTAAACTGGTAGAGAAGTATGAGATTACGTGGAATGCCCTTATCATTGAAAAAGGCGATAATTATATCGACCTGACAAAAGAAGGTTTCGCCAATGCTGTCAATACTCCTGACGTGCTTACAGAACTGATTAAGAAAGAAGTAAACGCAAGGCTATAATACCTATGATGGAGTTTTTACAAAATCTTGTCGATGGGTCTAATTTCCCACTACTGACGGCATTCTTGCTCGGCTTAATGACTGCAATAAGTCCTTGTCCGTTGGCTACCAACATTACGGCTACGGCTTATTTAAGCAAGGATATTGCCGACAAAAGGCGGGTATTGCTTAACGGGGTTTTCTATACTCTTGGCAGGATGTTTTCTTATACGGCTCTTGGAACTATCTTCTATTTCGGAGCAAGTCAGTTTCAGATAGCAAGGTTTCTTCAAAATATCGGTGGATTTTGGCTGGGGATAGCATTAGTTATAGTAGGAATCTTAATGCTCGATGTAATAAAATTCAAGTTTAATGGAATGAATAAACTTACATCAGGATTGGAAAATAAGCCAAATAAACGGAATTACTGGAATGCCTTTTTGATGGGAGTTGTGTTTGCTTTGGCTTTTTGTCCATATAGCGGAGTTCTTTACTTCGGGGTGCTTATACCTATGACGATAGCCAGCCCATCAGGATTATTACTTCCTCCGGTATTTGCTATTGCCACCGGGTTACCTGTAATAATCATCGCTTGGTTATTGGCATATAGTATCGGGAATGTCGGAAAGTTCTACAATAATATGAAAACCTTTCAGGTATGGTTTAAGCGGATAGTAGCTGCCATCTTTATCATCGTAGGTGTTTATTATATCATTACAAATATTTAAAGAGAACGAAAATGGAAATTATAGTATTAGGCACTGGATGTGCAAATTGCAAAACCACGTATAACAGGGTTGCCAAAGTAATTGCCGACACGAACAGTAAAGCTACTTTGAAGAAAGAAGAAGATATACTGGAGATAGTGAAGTATAACATTATGTCGTTACCCGCTATCGTTGTGGACGGTGAAGTGAAAATAAAAGGATATGTACCATCCGAAGAAGAGATAAAGAAATTAGTAACAGAATAAATAAAAATGATATGGTTGATTTAAAGTTAGATACCCGGAAAGCCGTAAAGATATACGACCCGGCATTGTGTTGTCCTACCGGACTATGTGGGGTAAATATAGACCCTGAATTAATGCGGATAGCAGTTGTTATCGAAAGCCTGAAAAAGAAAGGCGTTATCATCGAACGCTTTAATTTGCGTGACCATCCGCAGGTTTATGTTGATAACAAGAAAATCAACGAATACCTGATGAAAGAATCGGCAGAAGTGCTTCCTATCACAACACTGGACGGTGAAGTCGTTCTGACAAAGCAATACCCCTCAAATAAGCAGATTGCAGAATGGTTAAATGTCCCCGAAGAGGACTTGACCGTTAAGAAATAACAGTAACAATAATCAGGTTTACAACAATTTATTCTATCTGTAAAAATAGGTAGAACAGGATGTTTACATCCCAGATTGTAACCATAAAACAGATATAGATATGAAAAAGTATAATCCGGCAAACGAAAAACTTACCCAGTATATATTCTTCACGGGTAAAGGTGGCGTTGGGAAAACATCCATCGCCTGTGCTACGGCAGTGAATCTCGCTGATAACAGTAATAAGGTACTTTTGATAAGTACCGACCCTGCATCCAATTTACAGGATGTATTTGATATGCCGTTAGACAATAAGGGAACAGCTATTAAAGAAGTTCCAAACCTTACAGTAGTCAATCTTGACCCGGAACAGGCAGCAGCCGAATACCGGGAATCAGTTATCGCCCCTTATCGTGGGAAATTACCCGAAAGTGTTATTACCAATATGGAAGAACAGCTTTCAGGTTCGTGTACCGTTGAAATTGCAGCTTTTAATGAGTTCTCCGACTTTATTACCAACGAAGAAAAGCGCAGGGGATTCGACTATATCATCTTTGATACTGCACCTACCGGACATACCCTGCGAATGCTTCAACTGCCATCGGCATGGAACACTTTTATTGCCGAAAATACAACCGGAGCATCTTGTTTAGGACAGCTTTCGGGACTGGAAGACCGTAAAGAAGTATATAAGAATGCTGTTGCTACCCTGACAGATAAAACCCAAACTACACTTTTCCTTGTCAGCAGACCGGAAGAAAGTCCTTTGAAAGAGGTCGAACGTTCATCTAATGAGCTGCTGGATTTAGGCATTGAAACACAGCATCTAATTATAAATGGAGTTTTAGAAAACTACGATGCAAACGACAGTATTTCCAAACAGATTTACGAACGCCAACAAAATGCACTCAATAACCGTTCGTCAGCCTTGTTAAAACTGAATACATACATAGTTCCGCTTCGTTCTTATAATATGACGGGTATTGATAATATCCGTAATATGCTGAATGCAGATGTAACCATAAAGAACGATGTAGCGCATATTGAAAAAGATGATTTCAATACGATTGACAGCGTTATTGAAGACCTCTACCAATCGGGTAAGCGTGTAATTTTTACGATGGGTAAAGGTGGTGTCGGCAAAACTACTATTGCCGGGAATATTGCTCGTGGGTTGGCTAAAAAAGGCGTAAAAGTGCATTTGACTACAACTGACCCAGCCAATCACCTGTCCTTCATCGAAACGAAATTAGATGGTATTACAGTAAGTCATATAGACGAAAAAGCGGTGCTTGCCGCTTATCAGAAAAACGTATTGGATAAAGCAAGGGAAACAATGGGTGATGCCGATTTAAGCTATATCGAAGAAGACCTGCGTTCGCCCTGTACACAGGAAATCGCTGTTTTTAATTCCTTTGCCGAAATTGTTGCCAAAGCGGATAATGAAGTGGTAGTGATAGATACTGCCCCTACCGGACACACGTTGCTATTATTGGATTCAACTCAAAGTTATCATAAAGAAGTGGAACGGACACAGGGAAATATTACTCCTGCGGTTCAAAACCTGCTGCCTCGTTTACGGAATGAGAAGGAAACAGAGGTGGTTATTGTAACTCTGCCCGAAACAACGCCTGTATTTGAAGCACAAAGGCTGCAACAGGATTTACAACGTGCCGGAATTAAAAACAAATGGTGGGTAGTTAATTCCAGTCTGCTGCTTACTTCAACGAATAGTCCATTCCTTAAAGCCAAAGCACTAAGCGAAGTACAATGGATTAATAAAGTAAAGGAAATTTCAGAGGGAAACTTTGCAGTTATAGAATGGAAAGAAAAGGTGTAATGCTACAAAACAGGAAGGAATAGGAATTTTCTTATTCTCTATGTAAGTTATCCTTTTTGAGATAAGAACCTGAAACTGTTTTTTAGCGGATTCAGGTTCTTACTGTTTTATCACAGATAAAAATATATGAAAATGAGAAAATAAATATATCATCAGGAATCAAAACGATAACTACGATGGGAGAAATAACAATAAAAGACTATTTCAGCAATCTATTACAGGAAATGGATTCGGAAATTCAAACAATAGAATTAAACGAATCCGACTTTCTCCATGTGTGTAAAAAAGTAATTAATTACTTACAGGATATAATTTCTGATTTAAAGTCGTTCGTATTGAATTATAAATTTCAGGATAATTCAGAAGAAATATTGTTTTTCAAACACTTGAAACCTCAAATTA
Source organism: Bacteroides sp. 519 (assembly GCF_010500955.1). Classification (GTDB taxonomy): domain Bacteria; phylum Bacteroidota; class Bacteroidia; order Bacteroidales; family Bacteroidaceae; genus Bacteroides. Next base: position 311,155 of record NZ_QVMJ01000001.1, on the reverse strand, counting down.
GTAGTAAATTAATCTATTACAATAGCATTTACAATATTGAGTTAAAACGTCCTACCGGAAGCGATGATGTTCAAACGCAATATTATGTATCAGAATTAGATTCTCTCACTACTTTTTTCAATCAAAATCTCACTTTTTATCAATACTACCGAACAAATGCCTGTTATCTTGACGATAAATACTTTCTTCGTGGAAAGCCAGATATACATTTGATTATAGATAATTCTTTTTTCGATTCAGACCCACAGTTCTCCACCAGTTATGATTTCAAGGTCGCAAAAATTTTAGCCAACGAGTTAATTAAAATTTACCTCACGAACAGGATAAAAGAACTAACAAATGAAGGTCTTCGGAAAAGGAATCAGGGTTCTTGTTGTCAAATGACTTGGACAGGCTCAAAACGTGGGCTTGTTGAACTGATTTACGCCTTTGATACTTGCGGTGCATTCGATAAGGGAAATACTGATATAAAAACAATAGCTGTGAATTTTGAAAAGATGTTCAATATAGATTTGGGGGACTTCTATCACATATACATGGAGATAAAGGGACGTAAAATCAACAGAACAAGGTATTTAGATATTCTACAAAAGAATCTTCTTCGGCGGATGGAAGAAGAGGATTAATTACTGTCAATCCGATACGAGGTACTGGCAAGTTACCAAAGGCGAAGCTATCAATGTTTCGCCTTCTTTATTGAATAAAAATTTCACCACAGGTGGGTAAAACTGTGGTTTTTATTTGATTTTATCCCTTCATCTTTGCAGCAAATCAATTAGTTACAATTATGGATGTCATAACGATAGAATCAAAAGCATTTAAGGAATTGGAAGCAAAGATTAACGCCATTGCAGATTATATCCTTAACAAACAGGAATCGGAAGATATAAACGAAGATGAAATATGGGTGGATAGTTACGAAGTCTGCACATTCTTAAAAATCAGCGACAAAACATTACAAAGGCTTCGGGTATCAGGCACAATCGCCTATTCCAATATTCGGGGTCGATATTTCTACAAAATCGGAGAAATAAAACGGATGCTGGAAGAACGACTGATTAAGAGCAATTCAGAATGTTTAAACGATTTAGTAACAAACCATAAGCTATATGTTAAGGAAAGAAGAAATCTTAGAAAGAACAAGTAACGGACTGAACGTTTTTAGATATTACATTGCTTGTCAATGGCGTGTAGGACGTAATTTCTTCAACCCATTGTATAAAGACAATAAGGCTTCGTGTAATATTTATTTTGACCGAAAAGCCGGAGTATATAAGCTGAAAGACTTTGGGAATGACGAGTATAGTGGGGATTGTTTTTACCTCGTAGGAAAACTGAAAGGTTTGAATTGTAACAATGCTAATGATTTTGTCGAGATATTGAAAACCATTAATCAGGATTTATCACTTGGATTATCAGAGAATACAGATAACTCTGTACCATATAACCGGAAGGAATCTATACTTGTCATTCCTGAAAAGAAAGCTAAACCATATAGCTTTCAGGAACAAAAAATTTCCCGGAATGAATTGGAATACTGGGAAAAGTTCGGTATCACTTCTGAAATATTGACACAATACAAGGTTTGTTCCATTCGGGAGTTCAAAAGTGAAAATTCAGAGGAAAAACCATACTCCATAACTTCATCATTGGGAGAACCCATATTTGGTTATAAGAGCAAACGATATATCAAACTATACCGTCCATTTTCCAAAATGCGATTCTTATATGGGGGTGATATGGGGGAAAATTATAGCTTCGGATTGGAACAGTTACCAGCCAAAGGTGATACAGTATTTATCACTGGCGGTGAAAAAGATGTTCTTTCCCTCGCAGCGAAGGGATTTCATGCAATATGTTTTAACAGCGAAACTGTAAACATTCCGGCAACTATCATTCATAAACTGTCATTCCGGTTCAAACATATCATTCTACTTTATGATGTAGATAAAACCGGGCTTGAGAGTTCTTCCAAACATGAAAAACAGTTGGCAGAATACGGCGTAAAACGTCTTCTATTACCACTTTCAGGAACAAAAGAAGAGAAAGATATATCCGATTATTTCAGACTTGGAAATAGCCGTGAAGCGTTCCTGAAACTCTTCCTTGATTTTTTAGATACTCTATACAGCGATACTATGACTATGCTGAAATCGTGCGAAATAGATTTTAATAACCCTCCGGCAAAAGCACAGGAAATCATATCTGCCGGGGATGTACCACTGGGAACACAGGGAAATATCCTTTGCATCACAGGTGGTGAAGGTACAGGGAAAAGCAACTATGTTGCTGCGTTGGTTGCCGGGTCAATCAGACCGGAAAATATTTGTATTGATACATTGGGAATCAATGTACACGAAAACAGCCAAAATAAAGCTGTCCTGTTGTATGATACAGAACAGTCCGAAGTACAACTGTTTAAGAATGTTTCCAACCTATTAAAGCGGGCAAAACAACCGGAAAAGCCGGAAGAGTTGAAAGCCTTCTGTCTGACCGGGATGTCCCGTAAAGAACGTTTACAGGCTATTGTTCAAAGTATGGATAAGTTTCATTATCAATATGGCGGTATTCAGTTAGTTGTCATAGATGGTATTGCAGATTTGGTACATTCCGCCAATGATGAAGCCGAAAGTTTGCGGGTTGTCGATGAACTCTACCGATTGGCTGGAATATATCAGACCTGTATTGTTTGTGTATTACACTATGTCCCGAACGGATTAAAGCTTCGTGGACACTTGGGGTCGGAATTGCAACGAAAATCGGCTGCCATCCTCTCCATCGAGCTGGATAATGAACCGACTGTATCAGTAGTGAAAGCCTTGAAGGTACGGGAAGGCAGTCCGTTGGATGTTCCATTAATGCTTTTTTCTTGGGATAAGGAAACCGGGATGCACCTATATCGTGGTGAAAAGCCCCGTGAAGAAAAAGAGAAGCGGAAAGAAAAAGAACTGGTAAGCGTAGCCCGTGAAGTGTTCGACCAGCAAACATTTATCACTTATATAGACCTGTGCGAACAGATACAGCAGATTATGGATGTAAAGGAACGCACAGCGAAAAGTTATATACGCTTTATGCGGGAGAAGGAAATTATTATTAAAGACCCTTCAAATCAGAGTTATTTTATTAAAGGTCATTTTTAATCGGTTATTGTTATGAATATAGATAGAGAAACATTCATCGCTTGGATGGAACGTATAATGGACAGGTTCGATATGACCGAAAAGAAAATCGACCGATTGGCAACCCAGCGTAATTGTTTGGATGGTGAACAGCTTTTGGATAATCAGGATTTGATGTTTCTTTTAAAAGTTAGCCTTCGCACACTCCAACGTTATCGAAAAAAAGGTATCCTTCCGTATATAAAACTGGATGATGGTCGATGCTATTATAAAGCTACCGATGTACATAAATTGATTCGGGAGAAACTGTAAAAAATAATAGCTTATATCACCGACTTTCAGTATCTTTGCAGAAGAAAATTTGAGATAAAAAGCTGAAAGTTAATCTTTCAGAATTTATATATAACATAACGTTCGCAGAACGTCTCGATACGAAAACTGGCAATTTTCAAAAGAATAGGGACTACTGTGCAATGTCTATGCTATCGTTGTATAGCGTGGGCTTGCCTGTCTTCTATTCTTAGGTATGCCAGTACCTCGTATCGGAGCAGTGTGAGTTCCACGCTTCTTTTTGATGGGCTGGCGAACAGTTTTATAACTGTTTAATACCTATTGACATGGGAATCTTAAAAGCGCAAGTAGCTATATCTCTTGATGGGTTTATTGCCCGTAAAGATGGTGAAATCGACTGGATTACAAAAGAGGTAAAAGAATCTATCAGCAAAGTATATAGTTCCGCAGAAACGCTGATTTCCGGCACAAATACCTATAATTTTATTTTTGAACGGTGGGGTGGTTGGCCATACAAAAGTAAAAAGACTTTTGTTGTCGCAAATACCCCTATAAATACTATTCAGGAAGAATATTTAGCTTTCATAACCGACAATCCTTTCGATGTTATTCAAGGATTGAAAAAAGAAATGGAATCCGATTTGGTAGTTATTGGGGGCGGTAAACTTATCACATCTTTAATCAATACCGAACTGCTGGATGAATTGACAATTTACACTATTCCTATCATGCTGGGAGAAGGAATACCTTTTATTGGAAGGACTATTGGTTCAGAATGGGAATTGACACATTCAAATACTTATCGAATAAAAAAAAGTTAGTTATTTGTTCACTTTTCAAGTTTTGAATATATTTATATATAAAACAAAAAAATATGGATGATAATGCTTTACCGATACTATATAATGGCATAATTTATTATAGTATAGAAATTAACGACATATCTTCTTTAGAAGATGTTAATGTGGATTTCCCTGTTGATATTATTAAAGAAAACAAGTGTATCCAAAATTCTTGTTATTGTGCAGAAAACATCGGATGCGATTGTGTTGAAGGGGTTGTGGTAGCAATACTCAATAGAAGCTTTCATGTATTTTGTCATTGCTGGAATATAAAGGGAAATCAAGACTTTGATATTACTAAAGAAATTATATTAGATAGTAAAGAGCCTAATACTAATTATATATATTTCCCTTTTAGCAGACATCTTTATACAGAATATGAAGCTAAATATGGCAAAAACAAGGATGATTATGGATATATAAATGATGGTATCTATGAGTTCCAAAAAACTATAAATAGCTTTATGGAATCTCAAGTGAAAAAATGAAAAGCACCCAGTGTCCCCACCGGGTGCTAACCACAAAAATCCTCAATTACGGATAGCATAAAATCTATTCATAATGGAATTTTCTGTGGTAAAGATACGGAATTTCAGATTATTTCCTTGATTTCCCTTTCTTTTCAGGGAAAACGAATACCACATTGAACTGGTTGTCAAAAGCCAGTGAAGCATCAAAGGGCTTTCCGGCTTTACTCTTGAAACCTTTTATCATTCCGGTTTTCTTTATTGTTACCAGTTCCGTAATCTGCTTATCCGTTAATTGCTTATCGCTTTTGTTTCGGAAGATAACCAGCCCACAATCAGCATTATCACACTTTGCCACTTTCGGATACAGCAGGATCCGAGCTGTCCCGCATTTCGGGCAGGTTAAATCCTGCTGCGTTGATAAGGTGAGCTGTACCCCTAAAAGTTCGCTGGTTATCTGTGAAGCATGAACTTCTGTACTTTTATGGAAGGTATCGGGATTCATATCCCCGCTTTCAATCTTGGATAGTGCGTTTTCCCACATACCCGTCATTTCCACATCTGCGATTTTCTTGTCCCGGACTATATCGTAAACCGCCAGTCCTTTTTCGGTCGGCACAAGGGCTTTTTTCTCCCTGACAATATATTGGCGGGTAAAGAGAGTTTCAATAATCGCTGCCCGTGTCGCTGGCGTACCGATACCGGAATCCTTCATACTGGCTTTCAGTTCTGTATCTTCCAGTTCCTTTCCTGCATTTTCCATAGCCGATAGCAACGAACTTTCCGTATGTAGTGGTTTGGACTTAGTCTGCTTTTCCAGCAACTCAATATCGAAAAGGGGTAAATTATCACCTTCATTTAATACAGGTAAAACGGTATTTTCTTCGCCTTCTTCTTGGGCGTTGAAAACAGCCCGCCATCCGGCAGATTTTATTACTGTTCCTTTGACTGCAAAAATACTCTCGCCACTAGTGAGAGAAATTGAAGTAACTTCCTTGACACACTTTTCCGAAAAAGCTTCCAGCATCCTTCCGGCAACCAGTTCATATATTGCCTGTTCATCCGCCTGTAAACTGCCGGGCTTATTTTCGGTAATAATCAGGGCATGGTGGTCGGTAACTTTCTTATCGTCCACCGAACGCCGATTCAGGTTGCTACCTTTCATTGATTTTGCGTAGCCGGCAAACCGGTCGTAAGTTTCCAGTAGGGAAATTCGTTCCGGTATTTCATCGAAAATGTCCTGTGATATATAACGGCTTCCGGTTCGGGGGTATGAAAGCAGCTTGCCTTCATACAGTTTTTGTGCAATGGACAGCGTTTTATCTGCGGAGAAATTAAGTTTTGTATTGGCTTCCTTCTGCAAGGTAGTAAGGTCATACAAAAGCGGTGGTTCTTGGTTCACTTCCTTAAATTCCACTGACTTAACCTGCACCTGACCGCTATCCTTTATTATTTGCAGCTTGTCGATGGCAGGTTGCTGGCTATCGAATTTTTCTTCTGAAAGGGCTGAAAATTCGATGCTATCTTTCCCGGTTTGTAATTTCAGTTGCCAATACTTCTGTGGAACGAAGTTCTTGTTCTCAAGATAACGGGAACATATCATCGCCAGCGTGGGTGTCTGTACCCGTCCCAAAGAATATGTCCCTCTTCCGGCAGCTATACTTAACGCTTGGGAAGCATTAATGCCGATAAGCCAATCTGCTTCGCTTCTTGCCTTTGCCGACCGGAAAAGGTTGTCGTACATTGTCCCGTCCTTGAGATTCTGCAATCCGTCCCGGATGGCTTTATCCGTCAGGCTGCTTACCCATAAGCGGACGAAAGGTTTCCGACACTCAAGATATTGGTAAATGTACCTGAATATCAGTTCACCTTCTCTTCCGGCATCAGTTGCAACGATAATCTTATCGCATTGGTCGAATACTTCTTTAATAATCTTGAGTTGCTTAACCGTCCCAGTATCGGGCTTATATCCTTTGTCGGTTTTTACCTGACGGGGAATAAGCTGGAACAACTGCGGTAGTATGGGTAAATTTTCCCGCCTGAAGTTTTCGATTCCGTAGGCATCAGGCATGGCAAGTCCGACCAAATGACCGAACGCCCAGGTAACGATATATCCGTTACCTGAAATGTTCCCGTCATTCTTTTGTGTTGCTCCCAGTACGGTGGCTATATCCCTTGCCACACTGGGCTTTTCTGCTATTACTGCTATCATTATATAATTGGATTTTTGTGGTTAATAATTATTTCATTTTGCGACCTTGCGACTTTTTAGGTTTGTCGTTTTTTTGCTCTTCTTTCTTTTCTTCACGCTTTTTCTTCTGTTCCTCGGTAGGTGTAGCCTGTCCGGGCTTCAAAGGTTCTTTCGTATGCTTGGTCGCTTCGTTCGTTTTGCCTTCGGAATTGACTGCTACCTGTGTTTTATGTTCGTTGGCAGGGGTTATTTCTTTGGCTTTCTCTTTCGCTTTATCAGGATTGAATTTGTAGAAATCCAGCTTTCCTTTTCCATGGTTTACCTTTACATAGGCATTATATTCCTGACCTTCTTTATCTTTCAGCCCTTTTACATAGATGGTTTTATCCGCCCGCAAATCAGCCTGCTGTTTGTCGGATAATTCCACCCCTGCAAGGGATTTGGGAATACGCACCCCTTTGGGCTGGTCGTTCTTCTGCTGTTGTCCCTGTTGCTGGATTTGCTTTTGCTCTTTTTCGGGAAAGATAAATTCAAGGCTGCGTTTTTCCGCATTGACCTGAACGAAGGCAGAAAACGGTTTATTCTTGGCAGAAATCATATTTTCAAGGAATACCGCTTTACCTTCCATCAGAGCTGCTTTCTGTTTTTCATCCAGTTTAACACCTTTAATTTCATCGGGGAGTTTGAGGAACGAAGCCTTCATGGATACCAGTTCATTGGTCTGTTTGTCGATGCTGATAAAAGAAGGTACAAGTTCACTTGTACGGTAATTTTTCACATCCACAATTCTACCCATGTTTCCGGTTTCCCGGAGATTCTTTTTGTCTTCATCGGTAAACTGGTGTCCAAAGAACGGACGGTCAAGTTCCGGTTCTTTACGGATACCATGAATTGCCAAAACCACATTTCCTTCACTGTCCGGACGAAACGAAAGACGGGCATCCGTTTTCATTACCATTGACCCGAAGTTGGCTTCAATCGGAAAGGTAGAAGGGGACTTATATCCACGCAGCATAGGTTCTAAAGCCTTTGACTTTTCAAGCTGTTCTTTGGTGATTCCCAGATTTTTCAGGTCGTCCCAGTTGATTTTGTTAGGGTCAATGAAATACTTGTTCGTATCAGGTTTCTGTTCCTGTGTTGTGGATTCTTTCGGACTTTCCACTTTCAGGTCTTTAGGCTCGATACGGATTTTATCAAGCATTTCATCGGCAGCAGGTGTCGGGTTCTTGATATTCTCCTGAATGATTTTGACTGTCCGTTCGGTGTCTTCGGGGGCTACTTTGAAGAAACTGAAACGGGTCGGGTCTTTTAGCTGGCTGAAAAAGTTCTTCAAGAAATTTTCAAGAGCGTTACCCTGCTTATCCACTTTCAGGAAATCATTGTTATGCTCATGCTTTGGCGGAACAGTTTGCAGTTCCCCGTTTTCATCAATACCCTTTACGGCATTAATCGCTTTCTTTTCCTTGTCAAAGACAAGAAGAATGTCCATCATCTGTTCATCAGAGCCGGACTTGTTGTTTGAATTTACATCCATAACTTTAATTTTTAATGGTTAATAAAAAACTTATCGAATTAAAAGTACGGATGAAATAGTGTATATATTAAGTTGTGGCGTTAGGTGTCGCAGGTTGGCTTTATTTGTCTTTTTATTGATAAAATAATTACTAATCATCTAGATATATGTATATTTGAGCTTTAAATCTTTATATCTGAAAAATATGCTTTTAATAACAATCAATATTGTATTATATTACCTTCTTAGAAAATTAAAGTTAAATAGTCAAATTGACAATGAGAAATACAAGAATAATTTATTTTTGTTATTAATCTCAACCTTTGTCAGTTTACTTTACTACACTTCTCCGATTTCTGAGTTGGGTAGAATAACATTTTTATTAACGAATATTCCAGCATATATTATCACTGGTCTTTTAATTGTTTCCATAGGGAGAAAATTTAAAGTTTATTTGGGAAGACAAGTAGATGAAAACAAAAAAGACGATGAAGTAATAATTGAAGAATTTTTGAACAAACTATATAATAATGAAAATTTTCATACGGCATTTTCGACATCACTACCAAAGGGGAAAAGTGATGAGGAATTTGGGATTGATTACATACCATTTATATTACAAAATATAGATGATAGACGAAGACGTTTTAAGGAAAACTCAACTAGATTTTTTCAATGGATAATAGGGTTAGGATTAATTTTCATTATTATTGTATGTGCTCTTGGTTTTATTCTATTAAATGATGATTCCATTGGATTAGGGAGAAAAGTGTCTAAGATTCAGACAGAATTAGGAAATACGAATAATTATTTAAGTAAATTAGAATATGACTCTTATAAAAATAGGACTGATTTTAAAAATAAAACAAAACTTATAGATGTAAAAAACAACCTAGTTAAGGATAGTACATTATTAGTAAAAGATGAAGTTACTCGGTTTGTTGATATTGTTAACAAATACGAAAATGATTATGATTTTGAGGCATTGTTGTTAGAATGCAACAACATAAAAAATACCTTATATGAAAAAAAAGATTACTCTACCGAAGCAGAGAATATAAGAAATGTATGTGAAAAAATTGAAGATTATCAAAAAGAATTAGAAAAAATTAAATTAAATCTTTATCACTCAACTAATGAAATTCAAAAATTGATACCACAAATTCAGAATGAGATAGAAAAGCCCCAAAATAAATTATACGAAATGATTAAACGCTTAATACTAAGCGTTGTTATAATTTCTTTCTTCCTTGCAATCCTTAGATATATTGCAAAATTATATCAATACAATTACAGCTTAATGGTTCAAGCTGAAAATGAAGATTTATTAATAAGGAAATTTTATGTATCATTAAAGAATACAGATAAAAACAATGAAGAAAGAATGATTGTATTAAGGAGTTTCTTAAAAGAATTTGAACTTGAAGTAAATAAGGATTCTAGTACTTTATCAAAAGAAGATGCAGGTATGCTTAAGGAGTTAATAAATAACTTATTAAAAAAACTATAAAGACAATGGGTTGTATCAAAATGAATACAACCCATTCATTTTGCTAAACAGACAGATTTTCTCACTCCTCGCTTTTCACCAAATGCTGTAACTCCGGGTCGTTCTTGATACGTTCCATTTCATCAATGACAATCTGCTTTACATCCTGCTTTATCTGGTCATAATTAAGTTGGATTTGCTCTTTCATCAGGTCATTGCCATTCGCATCTCGGAAGTCGATAATCTCCGGTATCTTTTCATAGCGGGCTGTTTCACGCTTTACCTTCTCGTTGTCCACTACAATTTCAGCATGGAAAATCTTTTGGTCTATTCGTTCATCAAAATTATCACTGACCGCACCCACAAACATCCCCTGCGTAAGATTGGATATTTTACTGGCAGGTATCAGGCTGTCCATCTGTGTACTGATTGAGGTAGATTTATCCTGACGGTTGATTGTCATAGACTGGCGTTTCTGCAAAACTTTCCCAAATCGGTCTGACAATGTTTTTGCTGTTTCTCCTACAACCTGACCGCTAAAAATATTTCCAACTGTATTTTGGATTACTTTACTTTCCTTATCGCCATAATCCCTTGTTAGCTGGCTGTAATCCTGAAAACCCAAACAGACTGCCACTTTATTAGAACGGGCGGTAGCTATCAGATTATCTAATCCCCTAAAGTAAATCGTGGGCAATTCGTCAATTATAACCGAACTTTTAAGCTGTCCCTTCTTGTTTATCAACTTTACAATACGACTGTTGTACAGTCCCAAAGCAGCGGAATAAATATTCTGCCTATCGGGATTATTACCGACACAAAGTATCTTCGGTTCGTCTGGGTTATTAATATCCAGCGTAAAATCATCACCCGTCATTACCCAGTACAATGCCGGGCTTATCATCCTCGATAGCGGTATCTTAGCCGATGCGATTTGCCCCTGTAACTGGTCTTGGGCTTGCGATTCCCACGCATCCATAAAGGGAGAAAGATAGTTTTCCAATTCCGGGTAGGAAGTCAGGATAACGAATGTATCTGCATACTTCCGGTTCAGGAACTCGATGGCGTGCGGGAACGTGCAATACTTTCCACCCTTATATATCTTGAGAAACCAAATAATCGCAGCCAGCAGGATAATCGGGGATTCCACAAAGAAGTCGCCTTGCTTCTGAATCCAGCTTCGGTTCAGGTTCAGCATAATGGTGTATGCCGATTCATAAGCATCCGATATATCTGTCATAAAAGCCGGATTGATAGGGTTACATCGGTGGCTTCGGCGTGGGTCGTCAAAATTGATAACATAGAAGGTGGGCTTTACTTTATAAGCATCCGAATGGTTCATCAGGTGATTGTAAGCGATTTCCGATAAGTCCGGGAACTTATAATCATAACAGTAAAGTGCAAAACCCTTCTCTATCTGTTGTTTAATGTAATTATTCACCACTGCATAGGATTTACCACTACCGGGAGTACCCAGCACAATAGTAGCCCGGAACGGGTTTACCACGTTTATCCATCCTTTGTGCTGTTTTTTCTTATACCAAAAACGTGATGGAAGATTTACTGAATATTCATTCTCCATCAGGCGGGTTTCCTGCATGAAGCTTTCGTTCTCCAAATTGAAAACATCGTCCATCATATTGTTTTTGAGTAGCCGGGACATCCATACCCCTGCAACCAATAAACATAAATATCCGCCCGCCATTGACAGGATATAAAAGGTAGCGTTCGCCGAAAGTGGTAATGGCAAAGACAGCATCCACCAGTTCAGGAAAAACAGGATAAAACCAATAGCAAGGAAAACGTAAATTTTTGTCCATGTTACCTTTTCTTCCTTCACTCCTTTTGTCCCCAAACAACTCAAGGCAAGGAATATCACTGCAAATACTTTCGTTATCAGGATATGGCTGAACAGCCCTGCGGTTCGCTGAAAGTTTAATAGTATTTTATCGAGTACGCCGATATTGATACCCCAGTTTACTATCGACTGGTAACAAAACCAGTAGATATTGATTACCACAAATAAAATACTGATTGCCCGCATAAAGTCCATGACTTTGGCAAGTCCTCTTAAATCATCTTCATTTTGCATAATTGATTATTTTTTAGATTGTTATTACATCTGCCGTCCGTAACGGCGTTTTTTCTTTTTCTTGGGAGTTGGCGGGGTTTTATCATTCCCAGCCGATGAATCGCTGCCACCGGGCAGGATGCTGAAAAGACTTCCGATTGTAGATTCCCCGTTTTCAGATTGTCGTTCTGACGGCACGAACGGTTCTGCCGAAGGTGTGAACGGTTCTTTTGGAACAGCCTGTTTTGTGTATCCCTCGTTTACATGGGATTCTCTAAACAGGTCATTAAATACATTAGCAGAAAATTCCTTTCCTAAACGAGAGCCGTTCAGGACGGCTTTGTTTTCGTGGTCGATAAAGGTTGCACCATAGATGCGCCCTTCCGGGTTCTGCCGGAATACAACTTCAATACCTTTTTCTTTCAGATTTTTTTCAAATTGTTCCTTTGAGCCGGAAGCTTTCAACGCTTCGCTTATCCAACCTTTGATATTGGCTTTCAGTTTACCGTCTTTCCATTTGGTTGCTGATTGTCCTATCTTGCGCTCCAATGCTTCATAACCGACCGACTTACCCAGCCGGAAAGACTTGATGGGATTACCTAACTTTTCGCCTTTATCATCGGTTGCGGAATAAACTATACCGTTATAAGCCTTGCCCCGAACTTCTCCTTTGACTTCTTCCGCACGTACATTGTATAATGATAATAGGGTATTCAGTTCCCCGATACTCTGGAACTGATAGGTATTAACAACGCCTTTAACCGTATTGGAAAGCTGGTGCTTTACATCGCCCGCAGCATAATCGACCTTTTGGAACTGGTAGTATTCCTGCTGCTGTTTCTTTTCAGCAGGATGCAGACCGTATTTTCCTTCCAGTTCCCGTGTAATGTCCTTGCTCCGGCGGTGTTCAAACTTATCATTCAGTTTTTTGCCGTTCTCGTCCACCCGTAAGGATACGATATGCAGGTGGTGGCGGTCGATGTCTTCATGCTTGTAAACCATGTAGGGCTGATTGCCATAACCCAGCTTCTCCATATACTCCTGTGCAATCTCCGATAACTGTTCATCCGAAAGTTTATCGTCTGGGTGCGGATTCAGGGATATATGGATTATGGGCTTTTCGGTTTTGATGTCTTGGGGCAGGTGCATTTCAAAACTTTCCATGCAACGCTGGATGTTGAAATTACCGTCTTCACTTTCAAACATCCGGTTGCTGAAAAGCACCTTGCCTTGTTCTTCATCAACCTTATTCTGATTGTATGCCAGCGCACCGAAAAGCGAACTTCCCACATTTATTTTTGCAACCATCGCTGTTCAAATTCCTGTGTGAGTTCGATAATTTTCCGGCTTAATACCACCAGTTCTTCGGTCGCTTTTTCCAATTTATAGAGAAAAGAAAGGGCTTTCTTTTCGGTAAAATTGGTATTCAGAGCCTTCACAATCTGATTATAATTCACGCCTATTGCCCGGAATTGAGCGTAAAAAGTTGTCAGGCGTGTGTAATAATCGACTGCTGCCTTATCAATTTTTATCACTTTGAATGAACCGCCAAAGATTCTTTCTATGATAAAATGCGCTTTCGTCCGCATACCGGACTGTTCAAAAAGAGCCAAAAAACGGGCATGGTCAGTTGCATTGAAGCTGACCGAATACCGGAAAACTGCCGGGTCTGCCTTTGGCTTTCGTCCTTTGCCACCGGATTGTGGCACATTCGTTTTTTCTTTTCCCATACCATTATTTTTTTAAGGGTTTACGACTTCGGAGTACAACCCATCCCGGCTTGTCCGGGCAAGGGGTTCTAAGCTGCTGAAAGAATTTCAAGCTGCGCAGAACACACCTTGCTATTTGCACGGCGCAAATAAAATCCGTCATGGGACGGATTAGCAGTTAGCCATAAGATAAATGAACTCCGGGAAGCTATTGAACGGATGCCTTTTTATCGGTTCAAATAAGATTCCGGTGCAAAGTAACAGGGATTAATTATGCTGTGCCATAGCACATTATAGGACAAGCGAAGCCATCTAAAGCCATACGAAGCCACTTTCAAAAACGGACGGTTTTTCTCCATTTATTTGTTCTCGAAATCAGGATTGAAACAGATAAGTAAAGCGGTAAATACCGATAGAAATATTGGAATGAACCGGGCAATATGGAAAGACTGGTTTACTGATTTCAAGAAAGCAAGAAATACTGAAATCAATATTTCAAGCAATCAATAAAACAATATGTCTGCAAGTCGATAAAGACAGATTGAATTACAGATAACAATATGGAAATCAATACTGCACAGAATGAAGCAGTCAATCAATAATGAAGTAAAACAATAAAGAATTAAAGAAATGAAGAAAGAAACATTATTAGTAGCCTTCTCCACCCAAAAGGGCGGGGTCGGTAAAACCACTTTCACGGTATTGGTGGCAAGCTATCTCTATTACCTGAAAGGCTACAATGTAGCGGTTGTCGATTGCGACTACCCGCAGCACAGTATCAGTGCCATGCGTAAACGGGACGGTGAACAGGTAAACAATGATACCAATTACAAGGTGCTTGCCTTTAATCAGTTCAAAGCATTGGGAAAGAAAGCCTATCCGGTCTTGTGCAGCACTCCCGAAGCTGCCATCAGTACAGCCGAAGAGTTCCTGAAAACAGAGCCGATGGAAATGGATGTGGTCTTTTTCGACCTGCCGGGAACGGTGAACAGCGAAGGTATTATCAGTTCGCTGGCTTCTATGGACTACATCTTTACACCGATTACCGCCGACCGGGTGGTACTGGAAAGCAGTCTTTCATTCGCCATGACGGTAAACAACCTGCTGGTACAGAATGAAGCTTACCGGATACAAGGTTTACACCTATTTTGGAATCAGGTCGATGGCAGGGAGAAAACCGACTTGTATAAAATTTATGAAAATACCATCGGCGAACTGAAATTACCCCTTATGAAAACCTTTATCCCGGATACCAAACGCTACAAAAAGGAACTGTCCGGTGATAAAACTTCTGTCTTCCGTTCCACTCTGTTCCCTGCGGATAAGCGAATGATAAAAGGCAGCAACCTTGAAGAGTTGGTGGCTGAAATAGGATACATTATAAAACTATACTAATATGGCAAAACAGGAAAAAGTACAGGTGGATGAAGATTTTATGAAAGAAATCATTTCACAGGGTTTACCCATGAAACAGGAAATTTCACCTAAAGCAGTAAGTAAAGAACCGGATACGCCGGAAGTAAGACAGGAAACTGTGGTAGAACCTGTCCAGCAACCGGAAGCAAAAACCATCCGGGAAACTACCCGCCGGAAGAAAAGTACCCCTACCGATTACCGGGAAACCTATTTTCAGAAAATGGAACTTCCCGACCGCCAGCCGATATATGTAAGTCGTTCCACCCATGAAAAGCTTATGAAAATAGTAATGGTTATCGGTGAACGAAAAGCGACTGTAAGCAGCTATGTGGAAACAATTATCCTGAATCACTTCGACCAGTATCAGGACGAAATCAACGAACTGTATAAGAAAACTTTTGAAAGCCCGATATGATACTAAAATTAATGATAGCTGGGGTTGTCCTTTATTACCTCGTCCTGTTTTTTCGGTTCAGGAAGGAAGCAAACAGTTCCTCTTCCGAAAGCCCCGGCAACCGTAAAAACGAAAAGGCTGTCGTAGGTAAAACAACTTTCCGGTTAAGACAAGTAACGCCATACGAAGACACTGAAAGCCAGTTTTCTAAAGGGGTTGATAATGCTTCTATATTTGCCCCGGCTGACACGGAAGACACCCCGCAGCCGATGGATGTTGAATTTGAAATGAAGTATGAAGATGAAGTACCGGAAGATGAACTGGAAGCAGAAGAAATCGCAC
The DNA here is from genome assembly GCF_010500955.1 of Bacteroides sp. 519. GTDB lineage: Bacteria > Bacteroidota > Bacteroidia > Bacteroidales > Bacteroidaceae > Bacteroides. The sequence goes on along the minus strand of NZ_QVMJ01000001.1, from coordinate 295,311 downwards.
TTATCACTGGCGGTGAAGGTCAGTCGGCACGGGGTATCTCCTTTGAAGAAATGGCACAAGCGGTACAGGTCGTCAGGGAGCAGGAAGCCCCGGAAGAAGAGGAACGGAAAGCCCTGCAAACCTTGTCGGTTATGCAACAAACCAGCCTGTACGACACAATGATGGAACAGATAAACGGGGGCATGGTACGGGTGGCGGAAATGCTGGGTAAATACGATGCTGTATTTATCGCCCCGCCAAACGAAGCCAGCCCCGAAGATTTACAGGCGTTCGATATGAACGACTATATGTAGAACCTTTAAAACGAATCAGGTATGAAAGAAAAAGATTACGGTTAGCTGGGCTTAACCATTCAAAAAAGGTCAGAAGACCAACCACAAAAATTCTCAATTATTAATCCCGCCGGAATAGCGGACTATCCACCCGCTTTCCGGCATCATAAAATCAAGTTTATAATGAAAAAGAAAATATTTCTTTCCGCAGCCATCGTCTTGGCTGCAACTTCCGCATTTGCACAGGGCAACGGCGTAGGTGGTATTACAGAAGCTACAAACATGGTTACCAGCTATTTTGACCCGGCGACAAAGTTGGTGTATGCCATTGGGGCTGTCGTTGGTTTGATTGGGGGTGTAAAGGTGTATAACAAGTTCAGTTCGGGTGACCCGGATACAAGCAAAACCGCAGCTTCATGGTTCGGGGCTTGTATCTTCCTGATTGTGGCTGCTACCATCCTTCGTTCATTCTTCCTGTAATCATAGGTGTTATGATTAGCTATTCAATTAACAGGGGGATTGGAAAACCTGCGGAGTTCAAAGGGCTTCGCAGCCAATACCTTTTCATTTTTGCAGGCGGGCTACTTGCCGTCTTCGTATTGTTCATCATTCTTTACATGATAGGTATAAACCAGTGGGTTTGCATCGGGTTCGGGGTCGTAGCGGCTTCGGCTCTTGTGTACTTCACTTTTATGCTGAATGATAAATACGGTACTCACGGTCTTATGAAAATGACCGCCCGCAGAAGCCATCCCCGGTACATTATCAACCGGAAAGCCATCCCCCGATTATTCACCTATAAAAGACAGAAGCACGCATGAGGAATATATTAAAAGCTGCCACATTGGAAAGTAAATTTCCCCTGCTGGCAGCCGAACACGATTGTATCATCAGTAAGGATGCCGATATTACGGTGGCGTTCCGGGTTGAACTACCCGAACTGTTCACCGTTACCGGGGTCGAATACGAAGCGATACATTCCGCTTGGCATAAGGCAATCAAAGTATTGCCCGATTACAGTATTGTGCATAAGCAGGACTGGTTTATTAAGGAAAACTATACCCCTGAAATTCAAAAGGATGGGTTAAGTTTCCTGTCCCGAAGCTTTGAACGGCATTTCAATGAAAGACCGTTCCTGAATCATACCTGTTACCTGTTCCTGACTAAAACCACAAAGGAAAGAAGCCGTACCCAAAGTAATTTTAATACGCTTTGCCGGGGCTTCATCATCCCAAAGGAAATTCAGGATAAAGAAACGGTAACGAAGTTTTTGGAATCGGTAGGGCAGTTTGAACGGATTATGAACGATTCGGGATTTATCACCCTTACCCGTCTGACTTCGGATGATATTACCGGAACGCCGGAAAAAGCTGGGATTATTGAAAAATACTTTTCCTTGTCGCAGAGTGATACGACTACACTACTGGATATGCAACTGAACCCCGAAGATATGCGTATCGGCGATAATATTTTATGCTTGCATACGCTTTCGGATGTGGAAGACCTGCCGGGTGCAGTTACTACTGATTCCCGTTACGAAAAGCTGTCCACCGACCGTAGCGACTGCCGTTTGTCGTTCGCTTCGCCTGTGGGCGTATTGCTTTCCTGTAACCATATCTATAACCAGTATATCTTTATAGACGACCATGCGGAGAACCTGAAACGCTTTGAGAAGCAAGCCCGTAATATGCACTCGCTGTCCAAATACAGCCGTTCCAATCAGGTGAACAAAGAGTGGATAGAGGAATACCTGAACGAAGCGCACAGTCAGGGTTTGACCTCCGTTCGCTGCCATTGTAACGTAATGGCATGGGCGGATGATAAAGAGGAATTAAAGCATATCAAAAATGATGTGGGAAGCCAGCTTGCCTTGATGGAGTGCAAGCCCCGCCACAATACAACGGATACCCCGACCCTTTACTGGGCGGGTATCCCCGGCAATGAAGCCGATTTTCCGGCGGAAGAATCCTTCTTTACATTTATTGAACAGGCTTTGTGCTTCTTCACGGAAGAAACGAACTACCAATCATCACCCAGCCCGTTCGGGATTAAGATGGTGGACAGGCTTACCGGAAAACCGCTTCATATTGATATTTCCGATTTGCCCATGAAAAAAGGAATTATTACGAATCGTAATAAATTCATTCTTGGGCCGAGCGGAAGTGGAAAATCCTTTTTTACCAACCACATGGTACGCCAGTATTACGAACAGGGTACACACGTCCTGTTAGTGGATACCGGAAATTCCTATCAGGGATTATGCGAATTAATCCACCGGAAGACTGGCGGGAAAGATGGTGTGTATTTTACATATACCGAAGATAACCCGATTTCATTTAATCCATTCTATACCGAAGATAATGTCTTCGATATTGAGAAGCGGGAATCCATCAAAACGCTTATCCTGACCTTGTGGAAACAGGAGCATGAAAAACCCACCGGGGCGGAAAGCGTTGCCTTGTCCAATGCTGTAAGCGATTTTATTAACCGGATTACACAGGATAAGTCCATCGTACCCAGTTTTAATTCCTTTTACGAATTTATCAAAAATGATTACCGGAATAACCTGAACGAACAGAATGTCAGGGAAAAGGATTTCGATATTGATAATTTCCTGTTCGTACTACAACCTTTCTATAAAGGTGGCGAATACGATTACCTGTTGAACTCGGATAAGGAACTGGACTTGTTGAACAAACGCTTCATCGTTTTTGAGGTGGATGCCATCAAAGATAACCCAGTTCTTTTCCCTGTGGTTACAATCATTTTGATGGAAGTTTTCATAAACAAAATGAGGCGGTTAAAGGGTATCCGTAAGATGCTGCTTTTGGAAGAAGCTTGGAAGGCTATCGCCAAAGACAGCATGGCACATTACCTGAAATACCTGTTCAAAACGGTGCGTAAATACTTCGGCGAAGCGGTGGTGGTAACGCAGGAAGTGGACGATATTGTCCATTCTCCCATTGTGAAAGAATCCATCATAACGAACTCCGACTGTAAAATCCTGCTCGACCAGCGCAAATACATGAACAAGTTCGATAGCATACAAGCGATGCTGGGTTTGACCGACAAAGAAAAAGCGCAAATACTTTCCATCAACATGGCGAACCATCCGGGACGGAAGTACAAAGAAGTATGGATAGGACTGGGTGGCGTACAGTCGGCTGTATATGCCACAGAAGTGAGTTTGGAAGAGTATTACGCATTTACAACGGAAGAAACTGAAAAACTCGAACTGTTCCAACTTGCCGAAAGGCTGGATGGCGACCTTGAACTGGCTATTAAACAGATTGCCGAAAGTAAGCGTAATCCCAATTAAAATCAAATCAATATGAAACAAATAAAAATCATCTTCCCGGTGCTTCTCTGTGCTATTCTACTGGCTTTGTCTTCCTGCAAAGAAACAAACGCCGACCGACTGAAAGCCATGTGCGGTCATTGGGAAAGCGTTACAAACCGACCATCATTCACGGTCTTTGAAAGTGCGGATGGCTATAAAGTAACCATGCAACGAAGAACCCGCAGGGGTGAAACCCGTGCGGAAACCTATCAAATCATAGAAAAGGACGGATACCTGTTTATCGAAACAGGATTTTCCATACTGGTAAGCTATGATAGTGAAACCGACCGAATACTATTATCCTCCGGCGGTGAATATGTAAGAAGTAAAAAACAATCAAAAAATTAAAGCGATGAAAACAAAAATAATGATGTTAGTCGTGGCACTCTGCCTGTTTGCAGGTAACGCCAGCGCACAATGGGCGGTCATTGACCCGACAAATCTGGCTCAAGGTATTGTCAATACTACCAAAGAAATTGCACAGACTTCAAAAATTGTAGGCAATACGGTAGATACTTTCAAGGAAACCAAGAAATTGTACGACCAAGGCAAGCAATATTATGATGCCTTGAAATCGGTAAACAATTTAGTAAAAGATGCCCGCAAAGTACAGAAAACCGTGCTTTTGCTGGGTGAGATTACGGATATATACGTTACCAACTTCCAGCTAATGTTATCGGATAAGAACTTCCGACCGGAAGAACTCAACGCCATTGCTTTCGGGTATTCCAAACTGCTGGAAGAAAGTTCGGATGTATTGACCGAACTTAAAAATGTTGTGAATATCAACGGGCTATCCATGACCGATGCCGAACGTATGGAACGGATAGACAAAGCCTATAATTCCGTATTGAATTACCGGAATTTGGTATCCTACTACACCCGCAAAAACATATCCGTGTCTTACCTGCGGGCAAAGAAAATCAGCGATACTGACCGTGTGATAGCCCTGTATGGAACTGCTAACGATAGATACTGGTAATTATGACGTTGTTAGCCGTTGATTGGGGAAACCTGCATGAGATTCTGAAAAATCTCTATGTGGATATGATGCCCCTGTGCAGTAACATGACAGGGGTAGCCAAAGGTGTGGCGGGATTGGGTGCATTGTTCTATGTGGCAGCGAAGGTATGGCAAGCCTTATCGAGAGCTGAACCAATAGACGTGTACCCGCTTTTGCGACCGTTCGCCATTGGTCTGTGCATTATGTTCTTTCCAACTATCGTACTGGGAACGATAAACAGTGTATTATCCCCGGTAGTAAAAGGAACGAATCAAATACTGGAAGGACAGACCTTTGATATGAATAAATACCGGGAACTGAAAGATAAAAAGGAGTATGAAGCCATGCTTCGGAATCCTGAAACCGCTTATCTCGTTTCTGATGAAGAGTTCGACAAGCAACTGGATGAACTTGGATGGTCGCCTTCGGATTTGATTACGACAATGGGGATGTATATGGAACGGGCTTCTTACAATATAAAGAAAGCCGTCCGGGACTGGTTCAGGGAACTGTTGGAAATACTCTTTCAAGCTGCTGCCCTTGTCATAGATACGATACGGACGTTTTATTTGATTGTGTTAGCCATACTTGGCCCGATTGCTTTTGCAATATCGGTCTATGATGGCTTTCAATCAACCTTAACACAATGGATAACACGCTATGTAAGCGTGTATCTGTGGCTTCCCGTATCGGATTTATTCAGTTCCATCCTTGCCCGGATTCAGGTCTTAATGCTGGAACGTGATTTACAGTTATTGGACGACCCCAGTTTTATACCCGACAGTTCCAATACAGTTTACATCATTTTTATGATTATAGGAATTGTGGGATACTTCACCATTCCGACTGTATCCAACTGGATTATACAAGCTGGCGGATTGGGTGGTATGAACCGGAATCTTTCTAAGACAGCAAGCGGTGGCGGAAACCTTGCAGGTGCAGCAGCAGGGGCAGTAGGTGGAAACATTGCTGGAAAATTAATTAAAAAATAAACAGTAAAAATATGGAGTTTAAAAGTTTAAAGAATATAGAAACAAGTTTCAAGCAAATACGCCTGTTCGGGATTGTATTTATATGCCTGTGTGCCGGGATTGTGGGTTATGCCCTTTGGAACTCGTATAGTTTTGCAGAAAAACAGCGTGAAAAAATTTACGTCCTTGATGGGGGTAAATCCCTTATGTTGGCACTTTCGCAGGACTTATCACAGAACCGTCCCGTGGAAGCAAAGGAACACGTTCGGCGTTTCCACGAACTCTTTTTTACCCTGTCGCCGGATAAGAACGCCATTGAATCGAACATACAGCGTTCCTTATACTTGGCGGATAAAAGTGCTTTCAATTACTATAAGGACTTATCCGAAAAGGGATATTATAACCGTATCATTTCCGGGAACATCAACCAGTCGGTACAGGTGGACAGTGTAATATGCAACTTTGACCACTATCCCTATCAGGTGGCGACCTATGCCCGGCAAATGATTATCCGGGAAAGCAGTGTTACCGAAAGAAGCCTTGTTACCCGATGCCGGTTGCTGAACTCTGTAAGGAGTGATAACAACCCGCATGGATTTACCATTGAAGCTTTCGAGATTACGGAGAATAAGGATTTACAAGTATTAAAACGGTAGGGCTATGGTAAAGAAATCATTAACAAACCTGCGGGACTGGGTAGATGATAAGTTGCGATACGCTTGTGGAAGCCTGTCGAAAGATGCCCGGATAATCATTATCATAACTTTTATTCTCGGCGGTAGCATCCTATCTATTTACTGGACGGTTTCTTCCATATATAATATAGGAAAGAAGAGTGCAGAGAAAGAATTTATGGAGATAAGGCACATTGAACGCTTGGAACTGGAACGAAAAGACAGTATAAACCATTATCAATTACAAAAATATGGAACAGAATCAGAATTTGAATCAGGAAACGAGTAACAACAAAGAAAGGAAAGAGAAAAAACAGCTTTCCCCGCAGGAATTACAGAAACGGAAGAAACTAATCATCTTCCCATTGATGTTCCTTGCCTTTGCCGGATGTATGTGGCTGATATTTGCCCCGTCCTCAAAAGACGAAGTAAAGCCGGATGAAATCGGCGGTTTTAATGCCGATATTCCATTACCCAAAGAAGACGGGATATATAGCGATAAAAAGACGGCTTACGAACAGGAATCCATGAAATCCAAACAGGAAGACCGGATGCGTTCTTTACAGGACTTCGGGTTTACATTGGGTGAAGAAAATAAGGTTACGGATAATTTGAGCCTGACCGCCGACCTGCCGGAAGAACAATCAGCAAGTAACAGCCGGAGTTATTACGGCGGTTCTTCCCGCAATAGTTCTTATGTCCAATCTTCGGCTTATGCCTATCAGGATATAAACCGACAGTTGGGAAGTTTTTACGAAACACCTAAAGAAGACCCGGAAAAAGAAGAACTGGCACGGAAGATTGAAGAACTGGAATCCCGGCTGTACGAACGGGAGAATACCCAAAGTACGGCAGACGAACAACTGGCACTACTTGAAAAATCCTATGAATTGGCAGCCAAATACATGAACGGCGGGCAGGAACAGGCAGTGAAACAGGTTACACCTACTGCATCCATACAGGGAAAGGTTCAGGCGTTGCCTGTGCAAGCGGTAACGGAACAAACCGTTTCGGGATTACAAGTACCTATGAGTGATGCGGAGTTTATCGCAGCATATAGCCAGCCCCGGAACTTTGGATTTAATACGGCGGTCGGAACTGGGTCGTTAATGGGAAAGAATACTATTCTTGCCTGTATCCATGAAGACCAGTCGGTAATGGACGGGCAGAATGTCCGGCTTCGCCTGTTAGAGCCGTTACAGGCAGGTCATATCCGTATGCCGAAAAACAGCCTGTTATCAGGAACGGCACGGGTTCAGGGTGAGCGCATGGATATTAATATATCTTCATTGGAATATGAAGGTAATATCATTCCGGTTGAATTGGTGGTCTATGATTCGGACGGGCAAAAAGGTTTATCCGTTCCGTCCTCGCTGGAAATGCAAGCCCTGAACGAAGGTATGGCAAATATCGGGGCTGGGCTTGGCTCAAGTTTTACTGTCAATCAAAATGCGGGGACTGCCATCGTGTCGGATTTGACAAGGGGTGTTCTTCAAGGCGGTTCGCAATACCTCTCAAAAAAGTTCAGGACGGTAAAAGTAAACCTGAAAGCCGATTATAAAGTAATGCTATACACAAAACAGTAATAATAACCACAAAAATTTCTCAATTATTAATCCGCCGGGAAGTGGGCTATCCATCCGCCAACGGCAACTAAAATCAATTTGTAATGAAAAAGTTATTTATCATGTTCGCACTGGTTATCGGTGCGGTAACGGTCAAAGCGCAAAGCAATGATTTGTTTCAGGGTATTACCCAAAAATTTCCTTACGGGCAGATGATTACGCCTTATGGTGTTCAGGTAACTTTTGCCAAAACAGTACACATTATCTTCCCTTCCACTGTCAAATATGTGGATTTGGGTTCTAACCATCTTATCGCAGGAAAAGCGGATGGGGCAGAAAATGTTATCCGTATTAAAGCTGCTACCGAAGGTTTTCCGGGAGAAACCAACTTTTCAGTTATTTGTGAGGACGGCAGTTTTTATTCTTTCAATGCCAAATACGCCCATGAACCGGAAATGCTGAATATAGAAATGAAAGATTTCCTTGAGAATGAAAGTATAACCGATTATTCCCATACCCGGATGAACATTTACTTCCGTGAACTTGGTAATGAATCGCCGTTGCTGGTAAAGCTGATAATGCAGTCTATTTATAAAAATAACGATAGAGAAATACGCCACTTGGGATGCAAGCGTTTCGGGATACAATTTTTAATCAAGGGAATTTATGTGCATAACGGAATGTTCTATTTCCATACACAGGTGAAGAACTCTTCCAATGTTCCGTTCGATACGGACTTCATTAAATTTAAGGTGGTCGATAAGAAGGTGGCAAAGCGCACTGCCATTCAGGAATCGGTACTTTATCCCGTCCGCAGTTTTAACGAAGTGATTACCATAGGCGGAAAATCCACTGTTCGCACGGTCTATACCTTACCAAAGTTCACCATCCCGGACGATAAGATACTGGTGGTAGAGCTGGTCGAAAAGAACGGTGGCCGTCACCAAAATATCCGTATCGAAAGTTCGGATATTGTGAACGCCAGAGTGATTAACGAACTTAAAATCAAGTAAAATGAAGAAATTAATCTGTGTTATAGCAGTGTTGTGTTTGTGCCAGACTTTTAACCTGGCACACGCACAACGTTACCTGCCCGGACAAAAGGGATTCCAACTTACGGGCGGAATGGCGGATGGCTTTAAGAAGCCCGGTGAACCGGAATCGGCTTACTATTTCGGTGCTGCGCTTGCCACTTATACCAAAAACGGAAACCGTTGGGTGGTCGGTGCGGAATACTTCAATAAGGAGTATGAATATAAGAATGTAACCGTGCCTTTAAGCCTGTTTACAGGAGAAGGCGGGTATTATATCAAAATACTTTCCGACCGTAGGAAAACTTTCTTTTTGTCCTTCGGGTTGTCGGCTCTTGCCGGATATGAAACAAGTAACTGGGGAGACAAAGAACTATATGATGGTTCTACGCTCACTAACAAAGATGCCTTTGTTTATGGTGGGGCTGCTACACTGGAACTGGAAACTTACCTGACGGATAGGGTGGTTTTTCTTATCAATGCCCGTGAACGTGCGCTGTTCGGTTCTTCCATCGGAAAGTTCCATACACAGTTCGGGGTCGGTTTTAAATTCATAATAAATTAGTTCGATATGAAAAAGATAATCAAAAACATATTGATGGGGGTGTCCTTGCTGGGAGCAATGCTGCTGGTGTTTTCTTGTGATGATAAGCTGGATATTCAGCAGGTTTACCCGTTCACGGTAACAACGATGCCCGTGCAAAAACGGATTAAGATAGGCGAAACGGCAGAGATACGTTTTCAGCTTAACCGGGAAGGTTATTACGAAGAAACGAAGTATTTCATCAGGTATTTTCAGCCGGATGGAAAAGGTACGCTTCGGATGGCGGACGGAACAGTTTTTCTTCCAAATGATTTGTACCCGCTTCCGGGCGAAACGTTCCGTCTATACTATACTTCGGCTTCCACCGACCAGCAACAAATTGACGTATATATTGAAGACAGCTTCGGACAGGTGGTACAGCTAACGTTTGCTTTTAATAATGAGAATGAGAAAGAAGAGCAAAAGGAATAACAAGCTTTAGGCAACGTCTTGAAAAACACTTGACAAGTAATTTTGTCAGGTGTTTTTTATTTCTTCATTCCAGCACGTTAAGCATACCCAAGTTTCAGTGGTATCATCATCTTCAAGCAAATATTTTACATTCCCTTTACAATTTGTTTTCTCACAATCTTCTCGTATAATTCCAAAATCTGTTCCACAAACGATGCAACTCATATTTGTTGAATCTGGTTTATTGGGATTTAAAAACGCCCACTTGCTGTCAGGGTATTTTAACCCATCTTCTGTAATCATTTCTGCTTTTTCTATACAAAAAGGACATAAATATTCTCTGGCTGTAATATCTGTTGAAAAATGTTTTTTCAATTCCTTTTTTCCAATGAAGAGATTCAGATATTCCATTCTATTATAATGTATCATATCTTCCCATTCAATATCTGAATCTTCATATTTAAATCCCGGATGGCTATAAAATTTACTTGATACAGCATCCCAAAAGCTGTCTTTTCCTAATAAATATGTAAAAGAATTTAAGATTAAAATTAAGATATATTCCGGTGTAAGTTTCTCCGTTCCTATTCCATGAACTATTTTATTTCGTTTAATCCTTATTTCCTCATAATGACTTAAAAAATTAGTATCTATTTTTTTAGTATTAACACAAGCAAAAAATGTTCTTAATAAATCATCCCCACCAATGGTATTCATTTCAGAAAATGATTCATCTGCACTATCAGGTAAAGTCTTCCAATCACTTCGCTTTCTATCAATCAGCAATAAAGGTGTTTTCTTGCATATTTCAGATTTCATTAAGCCTTCTAATCCTTGATGAATAAGGACTATTGCAGTTCTTAGGACAATTTGATTGTATTCCCATATTTCTTCACGAGGTGTTTCATTATTTAGTGTATTATCAACGTTGTAAATATTGTTGTATGCCTGAATTAAACACTCGATAGCAACATCTTTGTATTCATCAGAATTTGGTATATCCTTTATCATTGAATCTTAATATTATATCTGCCCGTAAAGATAGCAATTAGATGGGACTTCACCAGCGTTTGTTTATCGTAAAAGTATTTAGACCCTTCTAGATGAATACATTAGAAACGTTTGATAAATGCTAATCATGTCTTTTTTATGAGTAATTTTGCAGGATAAACTTCATTTCATAAAAAGATATGGCAAAAATTACGAAGAAGTTACTTGAAATAAAGAAATATAGAGAAACAAGAAATCCTTACAATGAGAATGATTTTATGCTGGCTATCACATCGAATCTATTGAATAATTTAGGAGATAGAAATAATTTCATACACAAAGAACTTGATTATTATAAAGAAAACAATAAAAAACTTGACACAAACTTGAAGATAGCAACAGGACTATATGTATGTTCGTTAATCACTTGTTGGGAAACTTTTTTTAGAGATTTATTTATCTTCTTATGTGATGCAGACCCTATCATTAAAGCTGAATTGAATAATAAACAGGAAGAAGAAATACCTATTGACTTGACCATTGGTGAATTTACAGCAAGAAAATATAATTTTCAAAATCTTGCACAGACTAAAGACGCTTTTGATTTTATTCTTCATAGAGAAAGTCAAACAATCACAGATTATTTCACCGCAGATGTTTTTAATGGAATAATACATAAAGACTATTCTTTAATATTCAAGTGGATTCATGACGGCTCATTTAAAGAAAAGGTGGATTTTGTTTTAGAAAAAGGTTTTGAAATTAGGCATAAAGTCACTCACGATGCTAATTATTTAATTGATTTCGACAGTAAGCTGCTATCGGAAATTGAATGTGTTTTTCAGATAATCCCACAGTTTTTTATAGCAAGTTTTGCTGAGAAATATTCTCAAAAAAGGTTAGTATTTAATTTGAAAAAACGTTATATACGAATTACAGACACACCTACGGAAGACGAAAAAAATTACGCATTCAATGTAAAAGATTTCATGGCTGACGATTACGAAATAGTAGAATAATAGATAGCTTTTATCTACATGAAAAATCCACCGGGTTAGCGGTGGATCCTTTCATCAATAAAAATCAAAAGTTTGGAAAGCGGTTTCTTTGCTACTTTCTTTTTCAGCACACTTCACGAAAGAAAGTAGCGGGCGGGGTTTCCGCCCGCTGGTTTATAATTCTTCAAATTTATCTATATCACATTCTATGATTTCGACTTCTGACTGATAACTGTATAAATCGTTTTCTTTTGCTGCTGTGATGGCTTTTTCTTCCGTAGAAAAAACGCCAAAGCAAACACGGCTCGATTTTGTTTTGTGTACGTCTGTTTGAAATAAAATATAAGCTTTCATAATTCATTGTTTTTCGTTTAACCATTCATCCCGCCGTTTCCGGCACTCTTCCAGCGTTTTCGCTACCGTAGAGAAAAGTTCTCCATCTGTATGGCGGTAATCATACTGAAAATATTCTGTCCCCCTGAACGCTCCCGCAATGAACGTTACATATTTTTCCTGTCCCGGCTCTTGGGTCGTGGACACTCCGTTTTTGTTTAGTGATTCCATATATTTACATTAAAAAAGTGAATAACAAGGCAATGAAAACCGCAGCTATCAAAAGGCTATACAATACAGATACAAGTAAGCGCAGGATAAAGCGGATAACAAAAAACGCTATTATCAATACTGCCCATATACCCGCCGAAGTGGACAGAAAATAAATTACTGAAGCCAGTAACCCCACCCGGAACAATAATCTGAATAAACCGCCTGTTTTCATTGTTAATTGATTTATAGGCGGGTTTCCCCGCCCGGTGAATAATCAGGAAGCCCGGAAGACAAAACCATCTTCAAACCAGTAATCACCCATAAATAGGTCACGGGCAAACTTTTCGTAATCAAAGTATGTTTTTGCGAACTCCGGCAGTTCGTAGCACTGTTCTACAACTTCATAGGCATAATCTTCTTCATCGTTATATTTGCCCTGAAAATCGTCTCTGAAAGAAGAAATAAGGTCGTTTGCATCTTCGGTTGATAGGTCGTGCGAACCGTGATTACACCACACCATAAACGCTTCCTGCTCGTCTTCGCTTAAATCGTCCATCGCATCCCGGATGTCGAAAAAATTGTCAGATAACCAGCTTTCGCCTATTAATTCATCCGGTATATTTTCCCAGTCCTGAAACATATATTCCGGGTCTTCTTCGTCTGCGTGTAACTCCTTGCAAGCTTCGTAAAACTCGTCTTTGTCCGAAAAGTCGGAAAGGTCAAACCACCTGCCCTCGATTGAGCCATCGTTGTACTTTGCATATGTACCTACATAAATCCTTGCTTCGCTTAAACTTGTTGCTTCCATAACTTCTGATTTTTTAGATATATGCGGATTCTTGAGGTGAGGGAGTTGAGTTTCATAACCTTTTTTTCCTGCTTCTCGTAAATCCGACTTTTTTTATATGCGTCTTTCCGTCGGGTCGGTCGTTTTCGTTTCATATATGCCGGAAAGTGTAGGCTTTAGTCTTTGCAAGTTTTTGTGGAAAAATACTCTCAAGCGAAGCGCAGTAGGAAGATTTTTGCATCAAACCCTTTAGGGCTTGAACTTTCAAAGACGTTAAGAAGCCGTAAATACTTTTGCATATAGAAATGGAAAGGAATAACCGCCCCGATGGAATGACTGCCTATGGGAGTGGTTTACGGTTAAAGAAGCTGGCAAAAAAGCATTACTTTTGTATCATATAATAAAGGTTCTAATTATGTATAAATCAATATTTCATATTCCAAAAATGGATTGCCCCTGTGAAGAAAGCCTTATTCGCATGAAATTACAGGATAATAAATCTATCAAGCATCTTGATTTCGACCTTGCAAAACGGATATTAGTTGTAACACATAGTGGCGACAGCAGTAATTTTATTACAGAACTTGAATCACTTAATCTTGGTGCAAAGCTTCAAGAAACAGTGGCAACAGATGGTAATGATTCTACCGATAATCCAGCCCGACAGCGAAGAGTTCTATGGATTGTACTCGCAATCAATTTTGCTTTCTTCTTGATTGAAATTACAACAGGGCTTATTTCAGGTTCAATGGGATTAGTAGCAGATAGCCTTGATATGTTGGCAGATGCTCTTGTTTATGGTATGAGCCTTATGGCTGTGGGGGCTGTTATTGCAAAGAAAAAGCGAGTGGCACTTATAAGCGGCTACCTGCAAATTTTACTTGCAGCATTAGGGCTGTCAGAGGTTATAAGGCGTTTCTTAGGATTTGAGGTTATGCCCGAATTTAAGACTATGATTGTCATTAGCTTACTTGCATTACTTGCTAACTCCATCTGTCTATGGTTGCTTCAACGTACTAAAAGTAAGGATGCACATATTAGAGCAAGCGTAATATTTTCGGCAAACGATGTTATTATAAATATTGGAGTTATTATAGCAGCCTTATTTGTTTGGTGGCTTGAAAGCAATATCCCTGATTTGATAATAGGTATAGTAGTTTTTCTTGTTGTTATTCGTGGTGCAATCCGAATTTTGAAACTGGCTAAATAAAAAATGGCGGGCTTTGTCGGCTCGCCATCATTAGGTTATCACAATCTGTGATAAGTTATTTTTCTTCATCAGGTATCCTGTATCCTATGGGTTTTCTTGGTTTGGGGTCAGGTTTACTTAATAACTGGGTTAAAGCTTGGTATATTTCACTGAACTGTGCATCTGTGCTTTCTTCCAGTTCCTCGATACGTTTAAGAAGTTCATCATATCCGATAACCATTTGTCGCATCAGGACAAATGCCCGCATAATAGATATATTTACATCTATCGCTGTTTGGCTTCTCAATACCGTAGAAAGCATTGCTACACCCTGTTCCGTGAAAACCATTGGGCTGACAGAACTGTGTTTTAAGGTTTCGGGGAACTGGTCACAATTTGTGACCAGTTGGTGAAACTCTTCTTTATCCAGTTCAAACATAAAGTCAGAAGGGAATCGCTGAATGTTACGTTTTACAGCCTGTTTGAGAACTTTTGTCTTTACATTATATAACTCCGCTAAGTGGAAGTCCAGCATTACCCTGTATCCCCGGACTTCAAAGATTTTGTTTTGAATGACTTGTAATTCCATATCTATTTATATTTTAATGTTTTAGAATAAAAATCGTTACCTAATTCGTTACCCATTGGTTACCTACTGGAAATAGGTAACTATTGAGCCACTTTTTTATAGATTTTTTCAATACCCGTAAATTGCTCGGAAAGTCCTTTCATATCATCACTAATCTTATTATTAGTAATGCGGGCGTAGATTTGGGTCGTTTCAATATTGGTATGCCCCAGCATTTTAGAAACGGTTTCAATGGGAACTCCTTTACCCAGTGTCGTTGTGGTGGCAAAGGTATGACGGGCAAGGTGAAACGTAAGGTTTTTCTTGATTCCGGCAAGGTCGGCAATCTCCTTCAAATAGGAATTAAGTTTTTGATTACTGATTACAGGAAGGATTTTACCGTTAGGAAGCTTATCCTTATACTTATCCAAAATCATCTTTGGAATGTCCAATAACGGCACATTTACATCTATTCCGGTCTTTACACGCTTAGTCATAATCCATAGGTTGCCATCAAACGATTTGCGGATATGCTCTTTTCTAAGCCCTGCTACATCTATGTAAGCCAAACCACAAAAACAGGAAAAGAGAAATAAATCCCGAACGTGTTCCAGCCTTTCGGAAACAAGGTTTAGTTCAAGGATTTTCTTGATTTCTTCTTCTGTAAGATAACCTCTATCAACCCTTTGTAGGCGTATTTTATAGTTAGCAAAAGGGTCGCCGACAATTAACCCATTATTACGGGCAATCAAAACAATGCGCTTGAAGAATTGCATAAACTTGGCAGTCGTGTTATGGTTACATCTGCCAACTGTCATAAGATATACTTCAAAGTCATTGATAAACATATTGTTAATAGACTTCAAAGCTATATCGGAAAGGTTGTACTTAGCTTGGATGAAATTCGCAAGATGCTTGCGGGTTACTTCATACTTTTGATAGGTAGATGCAGATTTAGATAGACCTATAAGCTGCTTTACATCATCATTATGCTTCTGAAATAAATTCAGTAACGTTTCGTGGTTCTCCGTATGCCCTAAAAATTCATTCTTGATTTGTTCGGCAGTAACGTAGTTTTCACGCCGTTGCTGTTCATGGTAGATTTGATGTAATGATGCTTTTATATCTTCCAGCAACTTATTGAGTTGTGCGCAGGACTTCCCGGTCGCTTTACCAGCTTTCACACTCCAATTATCGGGATGGATGCTTTGTTTGGTACTAAACTGGCAAATTTTTCCATCAACGGTAATTCTTGCCATAATTGTTACCTCTCCATTACGTTTTTCTGACCCTTTTTTTAGGTAGAAAAGGACTTTGAATGTACTCTTCATAATCTCACTTTTTAATGTTACAAAATTACTTTTAATGTATTAATTGTGAGATATATACAGGCTGTACAAATTTGGACAGCGAGAGGTCATTTTTGGACAAATCGTTACCGTTTTTGTCCGGTATGGAATCGGTAACGATTTAGGCACAGATTTGTGTCTTTTGAGGTCTTTTTGGTGTCTTTTATGCTGGACAAAATACAAACAAAAAAGCCTACAAATCATTGACTTGTAGGCTTTTGTCCGTGTGATGTCCACTATCGTCTCATCATCTTAGCGGAGAGAGAGGCTCTTTCTCCTGAACCTTCATCGAATATCATACCATATCAATACTCATATAATCAATTGTATATACAATTTATAATTCAAATAGAATATTCCTGAATATTATTGCATATATCGAAAATTGGGTGTAATTTTGGGTGCATATTTTACGCCCAAATAAATCCATTGAGATATGAACATCAAACGTAATATCATTTTCACCCTTGAAAGCCGGAAGAAAAACGGAGTGCTGATAGTGGATAACGTACCTATTCGTATGCGTGTTATTTATAACGGAAATCGGATAGAGTTTAGTACAGGCTACAGAATTGATGCGTCTAAATGGGATACAGATAAACAACATGTCAAAAATGGATGTACCAATAAGCTGAAGCAAAGTGCATCTGACATCAATGCCGATTTATTGAAATATTCTGCTGACATACAGTCTATATTCAAAGAATATGAAGTACAGGAACTTATTCCGACACCTGAACAACTCAAAAAAGCATTTACAAACAAGTGCAACCCTGTTGAAAGTATAGAGCCAGCAGAAGAAAAGCCTATTATCAATTTAATGACAGTTTTCAATGAGTTTGTTAAAGAATGCGGAATGCAAAATAACTGGACGGATTCAACCTATGAAAAATTTGCAGCAGTCAAAAATCACCTGAGCAATTTCAATGCAAACCTGTCATTTGAAATGTTGGACGAATCGGGTTTAATTGAATATGTTAATTATTTGAGAGATACAAAGAACATGCGGAACAGTACCATAGGCAAACAAATGGGTTTTCTTAAATGGTTTTTACGTTGGAGCCATAAAAAAGGCTATCATAACAATAACGCCTTTCAAACTTTCAAACCTAAGTTGAAAAACACACAGAAAAAAGTGATTTTTCTTACATGGGATGAATTAAACATACTACGTAACTATAAGATTCCTGCAAATAAACAGTATCTGGAACGAGTGCGTGATGTTTTTCTGTTTACCTGCTTCACGGGTCTCCGGTATTCCGATGTATATAATCTCAAAACGAGTGATATAAAAAATGGACATATTGAAGTAACCACAGTCAAAACTGCTGACAGTCTGATTATAGAACTGAACAATCATAGCCGTTCCATTTTGGATAAATACAAAGATATCCATTTTGAAAATAACAAGGTATTGCCCGTAATCAGTAATCAAAAAATGAATGATTATCTGAAAGAACTGGCTGAATTGGCAGAAATAAACGAACCTATACGGGAGACTTACTATAAAGGAAATCAACGGATAGATGAAGTAATGCCTAAATATGCGCTTTTAGGTACACATGCAGGCAGGAGAACATTTATTTGTAATGCTCTTTCGTTGGGTATTCCTGCACAAGTAGTTATGAAATGGACGGGGCACAGTGACTACAAAGCTATGAAGCCGTATATCGACATTGCCGATGACATAAAGGCTAATGCAATGAGTAAATTCAATCAACTTTAATGTAATTGAAAGTCCAATAAAGCGATTTTTATTCGATTATTATAAACATGATTAAAATAATTACTATATTTACATCTAATTATAATGGTAACTAAAATACAATGGCAAAATTTCCAAGCATTCTGCATCACAGAGATACCTACATAGAGCGAATAAAACCCTTTATGCGAACTCCTATTGTTAAAGTGATGATAGGCCATCGGCGTGTAGGAAAGAGCTTTATCCTTTTCCAACTTATTGAACTGATTAAAAAGGAGGAGGAAAATGCCAATATTATCTATATCAACAAGGAAGATATTGAATTCGAAGATATTGTCTCCTATCGGGAACTACACGACTATATTTCAAAGAGATTAGTCGGTGACAGAAAAAATTACATCTTTGTTGATGAAATTCAGGAAATTGCAGACTTTAAGGTCGCCATTCGCTCACTTGCATTGGACGATAACAACGATATTTATATTACAGGAAGTAATTCCGAGATGTTTTCCAGTGATTTGGCAAACGAACTTGGCGGTCGTTACGTAGAGTTCAGAATTTACAGCCTTTCATATCTTGAATTTTTAAGTTTTCACAAACTACCTAACGATGATGATTCTCTTGAAAAATATTTTCATTTTGGAGGTTTACCATATCTGATACATCTTCCTTTGAACGAGGCAGTAATTATGGAATATATTCGTAGCGTATATTCAACAATCATATTGCGTGATGTTGTAGAACGGAAGAAGATACGGAATACTGCTTTTTTGGAGCAACTTATCCGCTTTTTGGCGAATAATATAGGTAGTCTTTTTTCGTCGAATAGTATAAGCGATTTTTTGAAAAGTCAGAAGGTAAATATCTCACCGAATCAAGTTTCGGAATATGCCGATTCACTAGCAGAAGCTTTTGTTGTGCATCGGATAGGCCGTTATGACATTGTTGGTAAAAAATTATTCGAACGTGGCGAAAAATATTTTTTCGAGAATATGGGTATCCGAAATGCAGTAGCAGGATACAAGCCACAAGACAGAGCTAAACGATTAGAGAACGTAGTTTGTAATCACCTCTTATTTTGCGGATATGACGTTAAGGTAGGTACTCTTTCTCCCGAAGAAATAGATTTTGTATGTACAAGAGGTGGCGAAACATTATACGTTCAGGTAGCAATCGAACTATCGAACCCAGAAACGATTACGCGTGAATTTGGCAACTTGTTAAAAATCAGAGATAATTATCCTAAGATTGTTGTTTCTGGCGAACGCTCTTTTGAAAATAGCTACGAAGGGATAGAACACATATATATACGTGATTTTTTGTCATCTACTCTGACACCTAAGATGTTATAGAAATTAGAATAATCTTAATTCAATGAGTAAGGAATACCTATCTTTCATAGATAATACAGAACAGCTTTTGGAGATATATAAGATTGTTGTATCTCAGAAATTTTCTTTTGAAAACCAGAAAAACATACACAAAATATTTGCTGAATGTAAGGATAAAACTAAAAACAATACATCCATTATAGAAATTATTGAAACTACAAAAATGGTTTCTGGTCTAAAAAAATCGTTGTCTGAAATTATTAACATTTACAATAACAACCAGAATCTATTCGAAAAAATCAATACTTACTCAATTTGTTATCAAGAAACATTATTAGAAAAAGAGGAATGCAGCAAGTATCATGAAGAAGTTGAAACATTAAAAATAAAGCAAAGAAAAAATAGTAATTACGCTGATTCTGCTTGGTATGGAAGAAATGAAAAAGAATACGAGCGTTATATGCAAATTGACAAAGAACTCGAATCTGAAATAAAGAGAATGTCAATAGAAGAAAAAATGTTTGATAAAATCTATAATGATAAGCGTGAATATGTTATGCAATATCGGAAAAACATATTTTCTGATATTACTGAATTGATTAATTTCTATTTGAATGTATTGGATAATTATTTACCTATTGAAAAAGAAAACGTCCCTATTTCTGAACCCGAATCCGAAGAACTCGAAAAAACTATATCGGAAGAAACCCAAACAATAGAACCCGATACGATTTTCCGAACCAAGATGTATGAAAAATTACAGACATTGGAACAACGGCTAATCAAAGACAACTACCTGAATGAAAATCTGCATTGGATTTCCGTTCACAAAAATAAAAGACCCGATATACAAAGATTGGTTATATTCTTAATCGGACTGGTCGAGAATAATTATTTCTTACCCAATAAAGACACTGAAATCAAAACCTTTTTCGAATTCCGCTATCATACTGAAATCGGTCAAAACTTCGAGCGGAAACGACGTGAACCCCTTGTCAACAAACACAAGGTGGTATTTTATGACTATCCATTTTAATTCCTCTACTACGACCGTACTACGAAATCGTATCACAAAGGCTTATCGTATTTCTTTAACTATCAGTGTGTCAGTTTCTGATGCGCTACGATTCCCTACGCACCCCTAAAGTTCAGTTTACCTTCGCAGCATCAAATGATTGATAGACCGGCCGGCTATTGGTCATTGCTAAATTTTAATATTGAGATGTTATGAAAGTATCTGAATTGAAAGAAAAGCCAATCTGGCAAATGACAGGAGAAGAACTGCTTTGCCTGTTGCAAAACGAAGGAGTAAAGGAACAAACCGTATCGCCTGTAATTGACACGGCCAAAAGGTATGTGTATGGTATTGCGGGAATCGCACGCTTATTCGGGTGTAGTATACCGACCGCCAATCGCATCAAGCAAAGCGGAAAGATTGCTAAAGCCATCACACAGATAGGCAGGAAAATCATTGTCGATGCTGAACTAGCCCTTGAACTGGCAGGACATAAGACGGGAGGGCGCAAGTAATGGAAGCCCCGGTAAAAACAAATGCGGAACCTAATGTGCCGGAATTATGGTTAAATCCCGGCTATCGGTTACTGACCAATTCCTGCAACCGCCTGTTGTACTACGTATCGATGATTCGATAATCGGAACACTCGGTAATTTCAGTGCATCCACAGGAAAAGCCAAAAGCAAGAAGACATTCAATGTCTGTGCGATTGTTGCTTCGGCTCTGACCAATGGCACGGTTTTAAGTTATCGCTCCAGTTTTCCTACTAATAAACGTAGAATCCTGTATGTGGATACCGAACAAAGTCCGTTCCATTGCCAAAGGGTATTAAAACGCATCCTTTCATTGGCGGGATTGCCGACCGATAAACAGCCCGAAACATTGGAATTCCTCTGTCTGCGTGGGAGCGATCCGAAAACACGTCTTTCCATTATCGAATATGCTATCTGTAATATTCCTGATTTAGGTCTGGTAATCATTGACGGAATCCGGGATTTAGTTTACGACATCAATAGTCCCAGTGAATCGACCAATTTGATTACAAAGCTGATGCAATGGACGGATGAACGGCAAATTCATATCCATACGGTTTTACACTTGAACAAAGGGGATGATAACACCCGTGGCCATTTGGGAACGGAATTGAACAATAAAGCGGAAACAGTCTTACAAGTTACTAAAGACGAATTTGATAAAGATATTAGTTCTGTATCTTCTATGTTCATCCGTGACCGTGATTTTGAACCGTTCGCCTTCCGTATCAATGAAGACAGCTTGCCTGAACCTGTGGAGAATTACCAACCACAACAACCCATGAAAAAGAAAGGATTCGACTACAAAGAAGTGTCCGAAGAAAAACATAGGGAAGCGTTGGAAGATGTATTTTCCATTGGAGAGAGACTTTCGTATGGAAGCCTGATCGAACGCTTGCGCTCGTGTTATGCCACCGTTGGTTGTGAGTGCGGAACAAACAAAGCCAAGAAACTGAAACAGTTCCTTACTAACAAACGGATGGTCATTCAGGACGATGACAAACTTTACCATTACAACCGGGATTTCTATTATTAATCATTCGTTCACGAGTTTAGTTTAGTTCGGGCATATATATAACAAACCATTCTAAACTATTCCCGTGAAAGAAAAAACAAACCTTTAAAAATCAATCAAATGAGTATTAGTGAATTAAATAAATTGTCAATCAGACAATATCTTGCCGAAAAAGGCATTTATCCTGCAAAAGAAAACGGCTATTACGGTATGTATCACTCCCCATTCAGGGATGACCGTAACGCCAGTATGAAAGTGGATTACAATAAAAACCTGTGGATTGACTATGGCACGAACGAAGGCGGGACAATGATAGACCTTTTTATGAGGTTGGAAAATTGCCCGCTCACAGATGCCATCCGCATACTGGAACGAAAAGAATTATTGCCCGAATCTTTCTCTTTTCACGGGAATATAAATATTCCAGCGAAACAGGAACATGCGATAAATATTCTGAATGTTGCTTCTCTTGGTAATCCGGCTTTACTCGGCTACCTGAATGAGAGGAAAATAAACATTGAGATTGCCAAGCAGAATTGTTCCGAAGTATATTCCGAAGTAAACGGCAAACCCTACTTTGCCATTGGTTACAAAAACGACAGTGGAGGGTATGAGTTGCGCAACAAGTATTTCAAGGGCTGTACATCCAAAAACGTCACATCCGTAACTGCTGGGCATGACACCTGCCAATTATTCGAAGGCTTTATGGATTACCTTTCTTTCTTGACAATAAAAAATTGGCAACATTCCCCTGCGGACGTAATAGTTTTAAACTCGTTGACGAATCTTCCTAAAATTAGAAACACCCTTTCATCTTATCGGAGTGTTGCTACCTTTCTCGACAATGACGAAGCGGGGAAACGAGCAGTTCAGGAACTGAAAAAGAGTTGCAATAATATCAACGATCAATCATTTTTTTATTCCGAACATAAAGACTTGAACGAGTATTTGTGCAACCGTCCGGCTCCAAAACAAGCCGTGATAAAGAAGCCAGGCAGAGGCCTGAAAATGTAACCTGCCGCAGCTACCCCAGAGGCTTTTCAAAAAAGCCATAGCTTATTAGGGAATTTTCTTAACGCTTCGATGCCCTTCGCTAAAAAATTCCCAATAAGCCAAAGGTTTTCCCCTTTTGGAATCTCCCTTGGCGGTCTTTCGACCGCAGTCGCCGAAAGCGACTATTTAATGATGAATCTGCCACCTGCCGAAATAAATCCGGCGGGTGGACTGGATTCATTTTGAACAAATTTTCAAATCTATAAAATGTAAAATTATGGGATACGTAGTTCTCCATTTAGATAAATCGCCCGGAAATGAAGCTGCCATGACAGACCACATCGAGCGAAACATAATACATCCGAATGTCGATCCGACACGGACACATTTGAATAAAAATTTAATTGAGTTTCCTGATGGAGTAAAAGATCGGACGGAAGCAATCCAACACCGATTGAAAACTGCTGGACTTGGACGGCAAATAGGAAAGAATCAGGTTCAGGTAATACGGATAA
This sequence comes from Bacteroides sp. 519, assembly GCF_010500955.1. Classification (GTDB taxonomy): domain Bacteria; phylum Bacteroidota; class Bacteroidia; order Bacteroidales; family Bacteroidaceae; genus Bacteroides. Next base: position 271,927 of record NZ_QVMJ01000001.1, on the reverse strand, counting down.
TGCTGACCGGGACACAGGAAGATATGTCCCGGATACAGAATGAAGGCAAGCTGGACGAATGGTGCAAGGATAGTATGGATTATCTAAAGAAAACATTCGGGGAAGAAAATCTGGTCGCTGCTACTTTGCACATGGACGAGACTACTCCGCATATTCATGCTTCTATAGTACCGATTGTCAGAGGTGAGCGCAGGAAAAAGATATCGAATAAGAAACAACCGGAACAAACACCCAAACGCCAATACAAAAAGAAAGACCCGAATAAACCTCGATTGTGTGCCGACGATGTAATGGCAAGAAATAAATTGACGGAATATCAGGACACTTATGCCGAAGCCATGCAAAAATACGGTTTGGAACGAGGAGTAAAAGGTTCGGAAGCCCGGCATATTGCCGCAACGGAATACCATAGAAATCTCGCAATGGAAACTAAAGACTTACAGACCAACATTGATTTACTGTTTGCTGCAGAAGAAGCCAAGCGACAAAGCATAGAAGAATTCAAGCGACAGGAACTGGAAGCCAAGAAAAAATCCATTCAGGCAGAGGAACTCAAACAGCAGAAAGAATCGGAACTGAAAAAGACAGAAGAAAATCTAAATCAGGTAAAGGGGCAACTGAAAACCGAAGAACTCAAAAGCAAAGTTGCCGATGTTGGCTCCAATATCATGGACGGTATAGGCTCCATGATTGGCACATCTAAAGTAAAACGGCAGCAACAAGTAATAGAGGTGCTGAAATCTAAAAATGCCGGATTGCACACAGAAATCAACACTCTGAAAGAACAAATCCAAACCAAAGAGAAGGAGCAGACCAAAGTTATAGACAGGCTCCGTCAAGAACTGGACAAGATTTATTCCCTGTTCCCAAAGATAAAAGAATTGCTTCGTATAGAAAACCTTTGCCGACATCTGGGATTCAGTGAAAGCCTAACAAAGGCAATACTGGAGATGAAACCGGTTGGATTCAAAGGAAAACTCTACTCATCTGAATATCAAAGGCATTTTGAAACGGAGCATTCCGTTGCTGAAATTAAACTGTCAGCAAACGAACCGGACAAACTCCGGTTGACAATTGACGGAGTTGGTGATACAAGTTGGTTCAGGCAGAAGTACAAGGAGTTTCAGGCAACAATAGGAATAAAACCAAGGCAGAAGCCAGAAGTAAATAAAAGTACAGGTTTTAGATGGTAAGTTGGGCTGGTTATCAGAAATTTACTACATTTGTTACACATATTTTAGAAGAAATAAAGCAATAGGAAAATTTATTATTACAAAATCATAAAATTTAGAGGTCATGCCAAATGTATTCATAACTAATATCACGGTTGGAGAGTCTCGAAACCTAAAGGACTTTACTATCCCTTTATCAGATAATGAAAAGAAACACTTAATAATAACTGGTAAAAACGGAAGCGGAAAAACCAGCCTTATTAATGATATTAACAGGGTTCTAGAATTGTATATATTCAATGGTTATCAGAAATATGATGAGAATATAGAAAGACAAATTAATTGCAAAAAAGAACTTGATCGGTTAGAAAATTCTCCTGTAGATACAGTCAACAGAGATAAAGATATAAAAATATACAAGGAAGCCATTATTCAAACAGAACGATTCTTATCACCTTTTGAAAAAATTGATATTTCTTTCTCTGATAAAAAAATCCTTCATAATGCATTAGATAGCAACAATTTCACATTAGCCCTTTTTGATGCTAAAAGAAACTCCGTTTTAACAACTCCTAAAGGAATTTCAAAAATTGAATTAAAAAAGAGTTATAAAAGCGAAGAACATGCCAATCAGTTTTTTATTCAATATATTGTTAATTTGAAAGCGGAAAGATCTTTTGCTCGCGATGATGGCGACAATGAAACAGTCAAAACAATTGATAATTGGTTCCATTTTTTTGAGGAAAAACTTAGATATATATTTGATGCACCCACATTGAAACTGATATTTGATAGGAAGAATTACAATTTCACAATAAACGAAGATTCCAAAATTCCTTATACCCTAAATCAACTATCTGACGGATATTCTGCTATTATTAGTATTATAACGGAGTTGATATTAAGGATGGAAGCCTTAAATTCGAAAAATTACGAGATCGAAGGAGTCGTTTTGATTGACGAAATAGAAACTCACTTACATGTTGATCTACAAAAAAAAGTACTTCCATTTTTAACGAGTTTTTTTCCAAAGATTCAATTCATAGTAACAACTCATTCTCCTTTCATCTTATCTTCCATCTCTGATGCAGTTATTTGCGACCTTGAGAGCAAGATAATAACAGAGGATTTAACTGGCTATTCATATGAAGCACTAATCGAAAGCTACTTCAATTCAGACAAGTACTCCATAGACTTAAAAGACAAGCTGCACAAATACGAACTATTAATGTCAAAAGAAGAACTTAGCGATATTGAAAATAATGAAAAACAAGAATTACGTAGTTATTTTACCAATAACATATCCAAATTCAATTCAGATGAATTAATTGTTAAATTGCAACAAATTGAGTTAGACAACATCAATAAGTAACATGGTATATTTCGAAAAAAGCCAACCAGCTCCTGCTTGTTTAATCATTGAAAAAGGAAAAGCTAATGGAGACTATAAAACTCCTGAAACATTGCGAAGGTTAAAAAGTGATTTCAAGAATAAGTGCTATATATGTGAGTCAAAAGCTCCCCATACAATTAATGTAGAACACTTTGTCCCTCACCAAGGCAATCAAGATTTAAAATTTGATTGGAATAATCTGTTTTGGTCATGTGGTCATTGCAACAATACTAAATTAGCAATTCACAATAATCTGCTTAACTGTACTGATATAGATGATAATGTAGAAGAAGCGATTCATTACTACATTAATCCGTTTCCTAAAGAAAAAGTTAAGTTAGAAGTATTACGTCCTTCTGATAAGGCAAATAATACTAAGGATTTGCTCTTAGCCGTCTATAATGGTACAACAGAACTAAAGACTATTGAATCATTCAATATACGAACGTCTCTACTTAAAGAAATAAAGATTTTTCAAGGCTTACTGTTTGACTATTATGAAACATTCGATGGAGTTGAAGAAGAAAAAGCCAGATGCAAATCCCTGATAATAGCTCATTTGAACTCTTCTTCAAGTTTTACAGCTTTCAAAAGGTGGATTATTAAAGATAACCCTGAACGAACAAATGATTTTGGGGAGTATTTATAAAAAACACCCAATTTTACATTTCTGGGTGTAAAACTGGGTGTTAATTTTGTAATTAGCTGATTATCAGCCTTGCTTGCGGAGAGAGAGGGATTCGAACCCCCGGTACCTTGCAGTACAACGGTTTTCAAGACCGCCGCATTCGACCACTCTGCCATCTCTCCAGAACCTCTTTTTAGAAGTGCTTTTCTCTAAAAGCGTTGCAAAGGTACGAGTTATTTTTAATTCTGCAAATGATTTGCTAAAAAAATCACAAAAAAATTGTATTTTTGCATTTCTAACAAGAATAACAAACATGATTTACCCTCATAATTTTGAGCAAAAAATAGGTTTCGACCAGATTCGCCAACTGTTGAAAGACAAGTGTCTCAGTACCCTCGGCAAAGAGCGTGTAGATGGAATGACCTATTCTGATAAGTTTGAAGACATACAAGAACAACTGAATCAGATAACCGAGTTCGTACGCATTATTCAAGAAGAAGATAAATTTCCTGATCAATATTTCTTTGATGTACGTCCCTCACTAAAGCGAGTACGTGTAGAAGGAATGTATCTCGATGAACAAGAACTGTTTGATCTTCGGCGGTCACTCGAAACAATCAGGGATATAGTACGCTTCCTGCAGAAAAACGAAGAAGAGGAAGACCCTTATCCCAATCTACGGAAATTGGCAGGAGACATCGCAGTATTTCCACAACTAATCACTAAGATAGATCAGATACTTGATAAGTATGGCAAGATAAAAGATAACGCATCAGCCGAACTGTTGCGTATTCGTCGTGAGCTGATGAATACCATGAATAGTATTTCGCGTTCGCTGAACAGTATCTTACGCAATGCACAGTCCGAAGGTTATGTTGATAAAGATGTAACCCCAACTATGCGAGACGGACGATTGGTGATTCCTGTTGCTCCGGGATTGAAACGAAAGATAAAAGGAATTGTACACGATGAGTCGGCCAGCGGGAAAACGGTTTTCATTGAACCGGCCGAAGTAGTAGAAGCCAATAACCGTATTCGCGAGCTTGAAGCCGAAGAACGTCGTGAAATTATCCGTATCCTTGTTGTATTCTCTGATACGGTACGCCCTTCGATACCCGATATTTTACAGTCGTACGAGTTTCTGGCAGAGATTGATTTTATTCGTTCAAAAGCTTATTTTGCTATACAAACCAATAGTATCCAACCCATATTGGAGAACCGCCAATTGCTGGATTGGACTATGGCTGTGCATCCTTTGTTACAGATATCGCTGGGAAAACACGGTAAAAAGGTTGTTCCACTTGATATTGAATTGCACGCAGGGCAGCGCATACTTCTTATTTCCGGCCCTAATGCGGGCGGAAAATCCGTATGTCTTAAAACTGTGGGACTGCTGCAATACATGTTGCAATGTGGTATGCTGATACCTTTGCACGAACGTAGCCATGCCGGAATTTTTAAAAGCATCTTTATAGATATTGGCGACGAGCAATCTATCGAGGATGATTTGAGTACATATTCATCACACCTCACCAATATGAAGGCTATGATGAGGAATAGTAACGAACATAGCCTTATTTTGATTGATGAATTTGGGGGAGGTACTGAACCTCAGATAGGTGGTGCCATTGCCGAAGCTGTATTGAAGCGTTACAACGAGAAGCGTACTTTTGGAGTAATCACCACACATTACCAAAACCTGAAACATTACGCCGAAGATCACGAAGGTATTGTAAACGGAGCCATGTTGTACGACCGGCATCTGATGCAGCCACTCTTCCAGTTACAAATAGGAAATCCCGGAAGCTCCTTTGCCGTAGAGATTGCCCGAAAGATTGGATTGCCCGAAGATGTAATAGCCGATGCCTCGGAGATTGTAGGAAGTGAGTACATTAATGCTGATAAATACCTACAGGATATTGTTCGCGATAAACGTTATTGGGAGAGCAAACGCCAAACCATCCGTCAGCGCGAGAAGAAGATGGAAGAAACCATAGCTCGCTACGAAACGGAGATGCAGGAGTTAGACAAATCGCGTAAAGAGATTATCCGTAAGGCAAAAGAAGATGCAGAAAGGTTGTTGCAGGAGTCGAATGCGAAGATTGAAAACACCATTCGCTCCATTAAAGAAGCTCAGGCCGAAAAAGAAAAGACTCGTCAGGCACGACAGGAGTTGGCCGATTTTCGTCAATCGATGGAAGACCTTGCAGCTAATGAGCAGGCCGACAAGATTGCTCGCAAGATGGAGAAACTGAAAGAGAAACAGGAAAGGAGAAAAGAAAAGAAAAACAAATCGCAAAACACCGATGTGCCTAAACCTGTTGTTCGCAAAGAAGAACCGATTGTTGTGGGTACACAAGTAAAACTGAAAGGTCAGGGTTCTGTTGGCGAGGTACTTGAAATTAGTGATAAAACTGCTGTAGTAGCTTTTGGAATGATTAAATCGACTGTTAAGTTAGATCGTTTGGAACGTACTACTTCCAATACTAAGGCCAAAGCAATAGATACAAAAAGTACATTTGTTAGCACCCAGACACATGATAATATGTACGACAAAAAACTGAACTTTAAACAGGATATTGATGTACGTGGAATGCGTGGTGATGAAGCATTGCAGGCAGTTACCTATTTTATTGATGATGCTATACTGGTAGGTATGAACCGTGTTAGAATATTGCACGGAACAGGCACAGGCGCATTACGTTCTATAATTCGTCAATACTTGCAATCTGTTTCCGGAATACGACACTTTGCCGACGAGCATGTACAATTTGGAGGTGCAGGTATTACAGTAGTAGATTTGTAATTTTCTTGTTGTCTATGTATTGAAACGCAGAGCTGTTTCAGTCTATATAGCTGAGCATGCCGAATCTTTAATCGAAATTATTGGGAACAAAAATATCCACACACTGTAAATAAGGTTTGTATTATGGCAGGAATTAAAGATTTAGATATATTACTATCCAGTATGGAGCCCGTATTGGATGAGCGGGATTTTGTTTTTTGTACGTTCCCAGATATCTCATGGGACAATATCAGTCAACTTAACCCCATTGGTGTTTTTAATGAAAAAGAAGGTATGACTTTGATTTTGTCGAAAAAAGAAGCTGACGACCAAGAAATCTCTTACGAATCGGTTTACAAGCTTATCTCGTTGAATGTACATTCAAGTTTAGACGCAGTTGGATTAACAGCAGCTTTTTCGGCTAAGCTTGCTGAAAATAATATCAGTACCAATGTTGTTGCTGCTTACTACCACGATCATATTTTTGTGCCTGCACAAAAAGCAGAGCTTGCAATGACGGTTCTTAGGAGCAAAGTTGATAACTCCTTTTAACTCCTTCCATTCTTGAATATGAATAATTAAGGTTAGACCTTTCTTCACTAACTCTTTTCAGGTATTTAGGAGAGCATTTAACGCCAAATAGTATAGCAGACGAAAATCCCCGATTTTGCTTTTCTGCAAAACCGGGGATATTAACAAAGTTGATAAATTCTATTCCCTGTTGTTTTAACTATCTTATTCTACAGGAATATAGATTTCTGTTTTCAACTTTTCAGGTTCTGTTCTGTCCGGGTGATTCAAATATTTCTCGAAACAATGATAGTCCCGAAGTTTCAAATTGTTTTCGGGAAGCAATTGAGCATATATCGTATCATAAACGGCATCTAAATTACTGTATGCTCCCTGATAATGAAACACTGCAAATTTTCCCGCTTTGATTTCTTTTATTCCAATTTCGCCCTGTGGTTTTACGTCTTTTTTAACTACAAGGCAAATATCTGTGCGGAGTTTATTACTTTCTGTCACTTTCGGGTCATCGTGATAAATGGCGATATGTTCCATTCCGGCAGTAAAGAGCTTATGTTCTTTGACGAATTGCCACAAACGTTGCCATGAACCGGAGAAGTCGAGGCTTTCGTATTCGCCTATGAGTTTAATGTAAATGGCCTGTTTGGCTTCAATCTCTACTATTTTGGGAGCTTTTATCTTCAATTGTATATCTTTCTTTTCTGCTTTCATAATGATGAAATTTTTATTGGTACGGTATTCTGTTGGCGAAATACCATATTGTTGTTTGAATGCTTTTGAAAAAGACGCAGGAACATCGTAACCAACACGGTAGGCGATTTCAGCAACAGACATATCAGTATATCGAATCAAACGGGCAGCAGTTTCCAGCCGAACCCTGACGATATAAGTTCCGATAGGTTCTCCCATAAACGCACGAGAAATGCGGTGAAAATGATAGGGAGAAAAATGACTTATTTCAGCTAATTTTGCCAAATCAATGGTTTGATCCAAGTGATTGTTGATGTACTCCACAATGATATTAATCTGTTTCTGATATTCCTCTATGGTCGATATTCGTTGTTGCATGTAACCCGTTTTGATTTTTTCATACTCATTTCTTTTATTTGTTGCTGCAAAGGTATGTTGAAAATAGATTTAGGACTTTTCCTATCTTGCTAACTTATCCATGAAGAATTCAATTGTCAAACAACCTGCTAAACGCGATTTAATCCTTACAATACTCTACAACTTGGCATATTCAGTTTCCCGATTTCGCCATCCACTTTTACATTGCCATCCACAATAATACAGGCATCCTGACGTACTTTATCAATACTTGTGATAGCCGGATCATCTTGATAAACGGTAACTGTTTTAGTGTTTTGATTTACCAACTCGCGAGGAATTGCCCAGCTAAAAAGTTTTTCGTAAGCCTGTCCGATCTTCTTGAAATCGCCTGTGTGACGACAATAAATCAGGTTCAGCTCAGGCATTCGTTTAATTTCAATTTTAGTGTCCATAATGATTATTTTATTAAATTCGACACTGCAAAATTGCTCATTAACTTGCTGGATATTTTTGCCAATCTTGCTGACTGCTTTGCAATCCTTGCTATATCTGACTCCGTTTTTAATATATATCGCTTTGTCTTGATTGCGAAATTCAGTGGTAGTCAGACCAAAATAGCCTTTAAATGCCCTGCTGAAAGATGATACGTTAACGAATCCGCAAGTGAATGCAACCTCACTTACCGATGCTTTAGGGTTATTATGCAGTAATTGTGCTGCTTTCTCAAGTTTAATGCGAGATACAAAATTGTTCGGGGTTTCACCCACCATTGCCGTGAATATTCTGTGAAAATGGTATGGAGAAAAAGAAGCGACACTTGCTAATGTAGCAAGATCAAATGATTTATCTAAATTGAGTCTTATGTAGTCCATTACCCGGTTTATTCGGGTGGTGTACTCTTGTTTGCTGAGTTGTTTAGAATCCATATTATATTATTTCGATGCAAAGATACATAATCATCACATCGCATTTTATACTAATCTTGCTGATATATAAATAAATTGGGGAAAACGAAGAACTGAAACCAGTCGTTCGACATGTAGAAAAAACACAGGTTTTGATATTCAAGAATGAGAATGCAGAGATATCCGGCATAGCTGATTTGATTACAGCTTTCAAACAGTCCAAATCGCTTGGAGTTGTTTGAAGACTGAATTGCAAGCACAAAAATCATAGCCGATAAGCTAAAAGCATACACAGAGGATATTTACTTCCTTTCAAACCAAAGTTCTGCTTTCGTACAAGGCATCATCATAAGCTCTGCTCACATGGCAAAAGGATTGGAATTTGAAGAAGTAATCATTCCGCAAATGACCGACAAGAATTTCAATTCGGAAATAGATCGGAGTATGCTTTATGTGGCTAACAAGGCAATGCATAGGCTGACGTTGACTTATTGCGGAGAGAAAAGTAAGTTATTTTACTGATGATCAGATGCTTTCAGTTGTATCTTGCATCATTATCACCAAGAGTGATAATGATGCAAAAATAGTGATAATGACCAGAGTTACAAATAAAGAGTAATTCGACTTTCTTTATCGTAATGACCATTTGCTTAAGTTTGCACCTTTTTTAGAAACAACTATAAAAGAGCAAACTCATGAGACATACTTTTTCTGTTATTTTTTATTTGAAGCGGTTGTCCGGTTCAGCAAATAAGAATTTTCCCATAATAGCGAGAATCACGATTAATGGCGAAAAATGCACCATCAATACACAGTTGAAATGCCATCCAGATTTATGGAATGTAAAAGAGCATAAAGTTGGAGGGCAGACAGGTGAATCTGTTTTTATCAATGAAACATTGAACCAAATCAAAGCCCGGCTTAACCAGATTTACTTTCAACAGTCATTATGCGATGGGGACGTAACCCCTGAAATGATTAAAGATATTTATACCGGAATTGCTTACAGTAAGCGGCATCTAATTTCCTATTTCTCCATTCACAACGAGAATTTTCGTAAACAGGTAAATATCTCCCGTTCACAAGCTACTTATCAGAAATATGAAGCCATCCGGAAACACTTGGTTGACTTCTTGCAATCGACGAAAGGAATAGAAGATATCCCTTTATACAAAGTAAACCACCAGTTTATCTGTGAATTTGAAATTTATCTAAGAACAGTTTCCGGCTGCAATCACAACAGTACAGCTAAGTTCATGCAACTTTTTAAGCGGATTATCATATTGGCACTAAAGAATGGTATTATCAAGAATGACCCGTTTCAGGAATACCAAATCAAGCTAAAACAAACCAATCGCACATTTCTTACAATGGATGAAGTAAAATCTATCATGAAGCAAGAACTTCCCTATGAGCGGTTGGAACTTGTCAGGGATTTATTTCTTTTTGCGATTTTTACGGGCATTGCTTTCGTGGATGTGAAGAATTTAAGAAAAAAACATCTGCATACAGCCGTTGATGGCCATCAGTGGATTAGGTTTGAAAGGTGGAAGACCAAAGAAATGAGTAATATCCGGCTTTTTGATATTCCTACCAAACTGATTGAAAAGTACAGTGATTCAAAAAGGGAGACATTGTTCCCGATGTTAAGCAATCAGAAAGTAAATCAATACCTGAAAGAAATTGCCGAAACCTGTGGGATTAAGAAGCGAGTTACATACCATTGCGGAAGGCATTATGCCTTTTTTTTTGAGCTGAAAATGAATTAGTTGAAGAAAATAACCATTAAATAGGTAACGATTTAGAAACGAGCGAACTTCATATATCCGCTGCTATTACGCACAAAACAAAGAGCGACTTAATTATGGCGTAAAGGTACGAAATGTTCCCCATATTGCCAATATTTACAAAGATATTCCTACATACATCTTTTTCGTTAGAACCCACTCAATTATACTGAATGCAATAGCGGTATAAATATGTGGTTTTAAAACTTCTACTATTTCAGTAGAATCACTACCTTTGCATCAGAAATTTAGAATAATAGCGGATTAATTCCGTTTAGATATAACATAACGTTCGCTGAACGTCTCAATGTAGAAAACTGGTAATTTTCAAGAAAAGGAGACTATGGCGCAATGTTCATGCTATACGAAAGTATGGCGTGGGCTTGCACGTCTTCCTTTTCGGGTATACCAGTACCTCCTATGTTGTAATCCAAATAAATCACAGATTATTTTTTCAATTTAACATATTCAGCTATCTTTATCTCAGGAAGTTGAAGAGGAATCGGGCTCTGCTGAGGAGCAACCTGCCAGCAATAAACTTCCTGTGTTACACTGTAACAATATACGGGAGGATGGTCGAATCGGCTATCCTCTTTTTGTATAGTTACAGGCATCACCCTATGGCTAAGAAAACCTAAAAAAGAATCCTATAAAAACAACCTCCTATCAGTAGATCGTGATTTTATTCACTACTACATTTCCTTTTTCAGTTCTTACAAGACAAATTGCCGCATTCTCGTAGTAGCAGACTCCAATAGCTGCATGGCACTGGTTGCGGTCATTTAGTATATCGATTGTTTCTATGGAAATTATTTAACTGTACAAGGGACATATGCCTTCTGATTTTTCAAAACAAAATAAATCCGGTTTAATAATTTTCTTGCGATGCGGACAATAGCTTTGTTGGCTTCCATCTTTTTTACATATGTGTTATAACTTAAATTCAGAGCCGGATCTTTCCTTGACGCAATCCAGGCACTTTCAATAAGTGTCGATTTCAAGATCTTCTTCCCACGAAAACTAAGTTCCCCTTTATTTTCCTTTTCCCCTGAGGAATGACTCATGGGAATAAGCCCTACATATCCGGCTAAATGGTCTGTGTTGCTAAAGCGATTAATATTTTCAAGCTCTGTTAATAAAGTAATGGCTGATATAAATCCGATACCCGGTATACTTAAAAGTAAATCCATTTGATTTTTATATTTTTCTGACTGGAATAATTTCCGGATACTTCTTGTGATATCCAATAGCTTCCTGCGCTTTTCTTCTGCTTCCAGAATAAGTGAGTTCAGGCTCATCTTCCCTGATTCATATTCTAATACAACATCATTTTTCAGCCAATTCATAAATCCGCTTGACCAATGTTTTGCCGGATGAGAGAATTGTTCCGGATAATGTATCCCATAGAAGTATAGGAATGATTTAAGTCGTAACTTTATCCGAACCATATCCCGAACTAACATATGTCTTGTTCTGACCAAAGAACGGTCTTGCAAAGTTTCCATAGTTGGTATATGTATGCATTCTAACATTCCGGACTGTAACGAACGGGCAATCTTTCGGCTGTCAACAGGGTCATCTTTATAAATTTGCTCTTTTTGAGAAGTAGGGACATCAGCAGGATTTACGACAATGTTATTTACTCCCATTGCCGTTAAACTGTAGTGAACCCAAAAGCCACAGAATCCGGCTTCATAGGCAGAATAATAATTTGCTCCGGGAAAGTTCCTTTCCAAATAATTGACCAATGTCTCAGGACAGGGTGGTTGTGTAAATCTTTTGTGTTGTATGGTTTCTGTGAAAATTGATACCGTCCAACTCTTTAAATGAACATCAATACCTACATAGATATTTTGTCCTTCAAAATTTAGTTCTTTTCTTTGTGTGAGCATAAGTCCTTGAATTTTTATGGTTTGTAATTGCTAATCCAAATATAAGAATCTTGTGATTTATGCTTTTTTTATAATCCAGTACAAACATAAGGACTCTACATTGAAGTGTGTGAGTTCCACGCTTCTTTTTTGCGTGTTACTCCGGCGAGCATAACAAGAGTAAATAACGCAAATATTATCAACATGAAAAAGATTATCCTTTACATCGCCGCATCTATTGACGGGCGAATCGCCGAACCAGACGGTGGTATCGAATGGCTTTCGGAATTTCCCATTACAGAAGAAATGAATTATGGCTATAAAGAATTTATGGCTTCGATTGATACGATTATCATGGGAGGCCGTTCTTGGCGTGAATTGTCGAACATGGACGCGATGGGCGCGTATGCCGACAAAGCAGTCTATGTGATTTCTCGACATGATTGGGGAGAGAAAGAAAACATTAAATTCATTACGGAAAATGTGATTGAACGCATTACTGCTATGCGTAGCGAGCAGGGAGGAAATATTTGGCTGTTTGGCGGTGGCGAGTTGGTTTCTATGCTGTTGGCAGCCGATTTGGTGGACGAAATGCAGATAGCCTACATTCCGGCTATCCTCGGCCAAGGCATTTCCTTATTTCCCGAACAACCTAAAGAATCAAAATGGGAATTAATAGAAAGTAAAAACTATTCTTCCGGTATTATAATGGTCGAATATCAGAAGAGAAAATGATGAAAACTTAAATTCATCCCCCAAATAATGAAGTTCATCAGAAAAATCGGAAGATTTGCCTGAATCCCCAGCGAAAAAATCTACTTTTGATTCATGATACAGATTAAAAAGATAAATATTAAGCATGCGTTTATTTTTCTGTTTGCCACACTGCTTTATGCTTTGTGTCAAATGCTTTTTAGCGCGATTCTGATGAAAGAAGATGTAGGGGATAACTTTTTTACCCAACTGTCATCTCATTATATATTAATCCTTATAATGTGTATCGCAGATTACATATTATTACTATTCCTGAATAAGTATATACCCTATTCCAAAAACGTATTACTCCGCATTATAGCGGACTTTGTGGGGGTAATCGTAATCTGCCTGCTCGTATTAGGTATCTTCAATTACCTGATATACGATGTACTTCTTATTTCAAAAGATGGGCTGCCTTCTTTCCTTGTCAAGTTTGCATTTGGAATGACAAACAATATTCCTATTCTATTGGCATTCGAACTGATCCACTACTTCCAGTCCGAACAAAAAGCCATTGCCGATTCCGAAAAAGCAAAACGTGAAGCATTGCTGTTCGAGCATGAAACGCTGAGGGCGCAAATAAACCCGCATTTTCTGTTTAACTCGCTGAATGTGTTATCGTCATTAATCTATATGAATCCGGACAATGCGAATAAGTTTACCAAAGCCTTGTCAAAGACTTATCGCTACGTGCTTTCTCTGAATAGGCGACCAATGGTTTCTGTTGAAGAAGATTTGGATGCGCTGGAATCCTATATATTCCTGATGAAAATGCGGTTCGAGAACTCTTTTGCTTTCACGGTAAACAAAACGTGCGCCAGTGAAAAGAAGATGATTATTCCGCTTACCCTGCAACTGTTGATAGAAAATGTATTCAAACATAATGTAGCTACCGAAGAAATGCCATTGGATATAAACGTTATTATCGGAAGTGAATACATTACAGTTGAGAACAATATTCAGCCCTCGAATGATGTGGATAAAGGCGGAATTGGGCTGAAATACCTAACGAAGCAATATAAATTGTATGCCAAAGATGTAGTTGTTGAGCATACTCCCCAAGTGTTTATTGTAAAAATCCCCTATATACAACCATGAAGTACCTGATAGTAGAAGATGAGCGATTTGCATACGAAGAACTGAAACGTATGATGACAGAGTTACGTCCCGATTATTCGTTGGAGAAACGGACGAAAACAGTCATAGACACCATAGCATTTCTGAAAACTTCTGCTGTTGATCTGATTCTGTTGGACATCCGTCTTGCCGATGGTAATTGCTTCGAGATATTCAACCATGTAGAGGTCAATACGCCTGTTATATTTACCACTGCTTATGACGAGCATGCTATCAAGGCGTTCAAGCTGAACAGCATTGATTACCTATTAAAACCTTTCGATGAGAAAGAATTAGAGTCGGCATTAACCAAATTTGAAAATATCTTTCATACTGATTCTCTCAAAACCGACCCTAAGAATTTTGAACAGATATTGGCAGTGAAAAACAAAAACCGTTTCTTAATATCAAAAGGAGACAATTATCATTATATAGAAACGGCGGATATTGCCCACTTTTACAGTGAGGACGGAGTCGTGTTCCTGCATACATTCCGAAATAAAAGGTATATCATCAATTACACCTTAGACCAGTTGGAACAACAACTTGACAGCCGTTTGTTCTTCCGTGTATCTCGTAACTGCATCGGCAATGTAAAGTCAATCGAAAACGTGGCAAAATACTTTAACAGCCGTTTAAAACTCACTTTTTCGCCTGTCTGTCCACATGAAGTGTTGGTCAGTCGTGTACGCGTTCCTGACTTTCTGAAATGGATGGACGGGATTTTGGAATAAGCAGTGGAACTATTCAAAATGGCATCATCAATAAAAAACATGGAAACAACAAATAAGAAAGCATTTAACCGACGCAAATTTGTATCTGTCGGGCTATTTCTATCGCTGGCAATATTAGTTATGACGGGGGTTCTGATTCAGATTTATGAACACCTCGAAGAAGGTTTTGCTATACATTTCTTTGTCGGTGTTCATGTTCTTACGGGGATTTTCTTTTTGGTTATATCAATACTCCATATCATAATGAACTGGAGAGCATTGAAAAGCTATATCAAGACAAAGGATGTGAGCATTAGCAAGGAAACCATAGCAGCGATTGTGGCAGTAATCATTATTATCTTTATTGGGTTTCTTGGTGAATATCATCATCTATAACCCATATGTTTCCGACTTTCTGAAATGGACGGACGGGATTCCGAGATAATTTCAATTTAATATTTTTCTTTTTATGCGAGGGTGTGGAAAATTCCATGCCCTTTTTTCTGCATTTCATTTTACCGATTCTGAACTCCATAGTTATTGGCTTTTGGTATTACTTCATTCATCGTTCTTTTGCTGAAAAATAAGCGAATACAAACGTATAAATTTTAAAATCATGAAGTTAGTATCATTATTCTTAGCAGCATTGGGAACCCTATTATGTATCGAAGGGAAAGCGCAACAATTATCGTTCAAAACCGAATATCTCGGAAGTTCCGGTTATTATTTTTTGCCTCCCGGTGAAAAGCCGAGAGAGAAAATAGGCGATGCCAAAGGCTCCGCCGTTGTCTATCAGGGAGCATTCAACATGCCCCTATCCGTGAAGCTGAACGAGAACAATCGTCCCACTGCTTGGGGCATTGGCCTTGGCGGGTCTTACACTTCGTTAAACAATAAAAATTTCACGGATCACATGGTTTCCGAAATTATGAACCTGCAAGTGGGGCTTTATCACTTGCGACCCTTAAATGACCGATGGTCGATGCGGGCAAGTGCGGGCGTGGCGGTACTGGCTCCGTCTGCCGATCTTTCTAAAATCAGGTTCAAGCATGTACTTGGAAGCGGAGGAATTATCTTCATTCGCCACCTGAAACCCAATCTATCTATTGGTGGCGGTGTGGCTATCAACAGTTCGTTGGGTTATCCGATGGTGTTCCCTGCTGTGTACCTTAATTGGGAACTTAACGGGAAGTTCGATGTAAACGTGGAGTTGGTAGAAGGCTTAGACGTATCAGCAAGTTATAGTTTCAATGATTGGTTTAAACTATCGTATGCCTTAGAAATGAACGGACAGGCGGCGTTGTTGGAAAAGAACGGAAAAGATGTCATATTTTCCCATCAATATATCGTTACTGGGTTTCGTCCCGAGGTAAAGGTCGGAAAAACCGGATTATCCATGACTGCTATGGTTGGGTTGAATATATACCGTCCCGCCTCTTACAGCGACCGAACTTTGAAAGGAGTGTTTGCAACGGATAATGATTATTATTTCTCGACTTCTCCCTATATGTCAATCGGAATCAAATATAATTTCGGGAAATGAGAACGATTCTGATTTTGTTTGCCTTACTGCTCATAGGTAATACTGTCATGGCTCAAAATTCAAATGGTAAATTCACGCTTGACCAATGCCTTGACTTCGCTATCAACAACAGTTATGCCGCGCATAGGGCAAATCTTAATATCGACGAGGCGGGGCAACAGATAAACGAAGCCCGTTCGGGTGTGCTGCCACAGATAATCGCTTCGGGTAGTTTCGACCATAGTATGGTATTACCCACGACTATGCTCCCCGGCGAACTAATCGGCGAGAGCGGAACGCAAATTCCGGTTCAAATGGGTTCAAAGAACGAACTGGATTTCGGCGTTTCCGTTGAACAGGTTATTTTTTCTCCCACTTTATTCACGGGAATTAAAATAGCCCGTAACAATCAGGAACTCCAAAAACTTCGGGCGGCAATGACAAGAGAGGAAATCATTTTCGACGTAAGCAATGCTTTCTATGACATTTTGGGCAGTATGCAGGAATTGGATAATATCAATTATATGATTGCCAAACAGCATTCGCTTTACCGACTGACAGAAAAACGGGTAGAAGAAAACGTAACACGAGAAGTCGATCTGAACCGCATTAAAGTAAACCTGACCAATTTGCAGGCGCGGGGCAAGAATATGGGAAATATCATATCGCAACAGAAGCGTTACCTGCAAATTCTGATTGGTATTCCTATCGAAGATACTTTCGATGTAGATGATTCGGAAATGAAAAGCATAGGTATGTCTGAATATCGAGAGTGTTCCCAATCATACAACAGAATAGAACTCGACGTTCTGAACAAGCAAAGGGAAATGTTGGAACTCGAAATCCGCAGCCATAAAATGGAGTATCTGCCAACCCTGTCGGCTATTGCAACCGCAGGGTATCAATTTCAATCTAACAGGCTGAACCTCACAAAAGACCCGTGGTATAGTTCTGCTATTGTCGGCGTTCGTTTGACTATCCCAATTTTTGACGGCTTAGGTAAACGAAGCCGGATAAAGCAGAAACAGATACAAATGCAAAGTTTGGATTGGGATATTCGGGAGACACGGCAAACCCTATCTGTCAATTACTTGAATGCAAAAAATCAATTAGAGGTAATTTATGAGTTGGTGCAGGCACAATCCGAAAACCTGCAACTGGCAGAGAAAGTATATACCCAGACAATGGCTTTGTACACCGAAGGTTTGGCGAACATAACTGACCTTCTTGAAACGGAAACCTCCCTGCACGAAGTAAAAATAACCTATACCACAGAACTTATCCGCTATAAAAAGACGGAAATAGACTTACTGAAAGCAAGCGGAACACTTGAATCCTTATTAAGCGACACAAGAAAATGAAATCAAAAATAGTAACACCAATCATTATAACGGTTTCCATTGTCGGTCTTATCGCATGGAAACTGGTCGAGAACAAACAAATCATCGACCGCAATGCAGAGTTATCGTTGACCATAAATACGGTCGTTCCCGTCACGGTCGAACAGCCCCGATATATGGATTTGAGTGAAAAAATCAGTGTAAACGGTCGTATTGATTCCGAAAACGAGTTGACCGTTTACTCAAAGGCACAGGGCGTTGTCGTGAGAAAACACAGAAAAGCAGGCGATGTTGTCAACCGGGGAACCTTGATCGCACAACTTGAAAATAATGTAATACGGGAGAACCTGCGCCTCTCCGAATTGGATTTTGTGAAAGCGAAAAAAGATGTTGAACGTTTTCAGAGCCTTGCATCCATCGGTGCGGTAACTCTACGCGAGCTGGAAGATGCACAAATTACCCTGCGAACTATCGAGAGTAGGATAACCGAATTAAAAGATCAGCTAAACAATACGACCATTATATCTCCCACTTCAGGAGTCATTAACAAGGATTATTTTGAAGAAGGAACATTGATTTCGATTGGCAGTAGTGTTGTCGATATTGTGGATAATAAAGCATTGAGAATGTATGCCAACGTAACAGAGCAAGAGGTGTTGAAACTAAAACCCGGCATGGAAGCAACTATCATAACAGACGCATATCCCGGTCGTGCGTTTACTGGTATTATTAAGGCTATTTCTCCAAAAAGCAACGAACAGTATTACTATTCGGTGGAATTGTCGTTAAACACGCCGGATCTACAACCCGGTACGTTCGCTACCGCTATTTTCAACATAGACGGGAATAACCGCAACACTCCGGTAATAAGCCGTGAAGCCATTGTCGGCGGAATGAAAGACCCTCATGTATTTGTAGTGCGAGACTCCAAAGCCTATAAAGTAGCCGTGCAAGTTGGAATCTCGGAAGGACAATACATTGAAATAACCAATGGCATATCGTCTGATGACATGATTGTAAAAAGCGGGCAAATCAACCTGATTGACGGTACAGAAATATCCATCCTAAATTTATAAGAAATGAATATCATAAAAACGTCAATCACCCGTCCGACCACAGTAGTTGTGGCGTTCGTTATACTTGCCTTTTTCGGTATTTATTCTTTAACCCAACTAAATAGAGTGTTAATGCCGAGTATGACGTTGGACGTTATCTCCATCAGCACCGTTTATCCGGGAGCCGGAGCCGCCGAAGTAGAAAACTCGGTTACTAAAAAGATAGAAGATGCAGTCTTTTCCATAGAAGGAATAGATGAAATTACTTCAACTTCAATGGAGAATTATTCCTTAGTAACGATTCACTTAAAAGCCGGAACCGACCTTGACAAAGCACTTCAAAATGCACAGCGGAAAGTAAATGCTATACGTTCCGACCTGCCGGAAAGCGTAAAAGAGCCGTCCATCAATGATTTCAGTTTGGCGGATATTCCTATTATGACTATCGGTGCAACTGCCAATATGGGCGAAACGGAGTTTTATGATTTAATCGACCATGAAATAAAGCCTGCACTGGAAAGGATTCCGGGAGTAGCACAGGTAGCATTAATTGGAGGAAGTGAGCGCGAAATACAGGTCAATATCAATGAAGAAAGAATTGCTGCATACGGGCTTTCCATTCTTGACGTCAGCAACATATTGATTAACTCCAACCTCGATTTTCCTACCGGACAGATAAAAAGTACGGGCAAGCAGACACAAATCCGCTTACAGGGTAAATACAACAATCTCGTCGATATAGAAAATATAATCGTAAAGTATATGCCCGACGGAACAGCCGTCAAAGTGAAAAACATAGCCGATGTAAACGACGGGTATAAAGATGTGGAAACCCTTAGTCGGGTAAACGGAGTACCGTCTATCGGAATCACAGTACAGCGTTCCAGCGATGCCAATACCGTGAAAATTTCCGAAGCCACGCACGAAATACTCGACGCTCTGCAAGTAACCTACGAGTCGGTCGGACTCAACTTTATGATAGCAGCAGACAATGCGGAGTTTACGCTGGAAGCCTCTAACTCTGTAATGATCGACCTTGTGATAGCAATCGTTCTTGTAGCCCTCACGATGTTATTGTTCCTAAGTAGTGTGCGCAACTCTGTCATTGTTTCTATTGCGATTCCGCTGTCTCTTGTTTCCACATTTATTGTGATGTATCTGTTGGGATTCAGTCTGAACCTGATGTCGCTGCTGGCGATAACGCTTGTAGTCGGCATATTGGTCGATGATGCTATTGTGGTGATCGAAAATATCCACCGCCACATGGAAATGGGGAAAAACAGGATGCAGGCGGCATACGACGGATTGCGTGAAATAAGTGGGACAATTATTTCCATCACACTGGTTCTGGTCGTCGTATTCATCCCTATTTCATTAACACAGGGGACTATCGCCAATGTCTTCCGTCAATTTGCTGTTACTATCGCCATTGCGGTATTGTTCAGCCTGTTGGTTTCTTTTACCGTAGTGCCATTGCTTTATTCCCGATTCGGGAAGATAAATGAGTTCAATCGCGGGAGCCTTATCGGGAAAGGTATTCATGCTTTTGAAAGCGGGATAGAGAGGATCGCGGGTTGGTTCTCCAATCTTTTAAGTTGGTCGCTGTCGTACAAGCTAATTACTTTGGCTGTAACTCTTGTTCTTTTAATTGGTTCTGTGACCCTGATAACGTTTGGTTTTATCGGAAGTGATTTAGCCCCGCAAGGAGATCAGGGACAATTCGTTATCAAGATAGAGTTACCCCGCGATGTTACCATCGAACAAACCAATCAGGCAACCTACCGGGCAGAAAACATATTACGGAGCAGTCCCTTCGTTGAAACCGTATTTACGACCGTAGGGGCAGAGGAGAACGGACAACCGCAAGCCCGTCTGGCCGACCTCAGGGTAAAGATGGTTCCGCACAACGAGCGCAGTATTTCATCTTCTGATTTCTCACGCGAAGCCAAACAGTTTATCTCCCAACATATCCCCGGAGCGCAAATATGGGTGGCAATGACCGACCTGATGGGAAATATCGACGAGGCTCCGGTACAATATCACATTACCGGGCACAATATGGATTCCGTGCGGGTAGCCGCAAGCCTTATTCTTGGCAGAATCAAGTCCGTAAAAGGAGTTGTCGATCCCAAATTATCCGCCGAAGAAAGCAGCCTTGAAATCAGTATCATTCCCGACCGTGATAAGATGTCGGCTATGGGAATCCCTTTCGAGGTGTTAGGCAGTACGCTCAATAATGCTTTCAGTGGGAACAATGATGCAAAGTTCAGGCAAGGCGAATACGAATATGACATTAATATCCGCCTTGATAACTTTGACCGCAGGAACATAACAGACGTTGAAAATCTCACATTAATAAATACCTCCGGCGAAGCAGTCAAACTGAAACAGTTTGCCCGTATAGAAGAAACCGATGCGCCGGGCGTCCTCGAACGTCGTAACCGGAGTGCTTCAATAACACTAAACAGTCAGGTCGGAGGACGACCAATAAGCGATATTGGGCAAGACGTAAGCCAACTAATAAACACGCTCGATTTACCGGAAAACATTACGATTATTCCCGGCGGTGAACTCGAAATGCAGGACGAAAGTTTCGGTACAATGGGACTGGCGCTTATCATTTCCATACTGTTGGTTTACCTCATTATGGTATTGCTGTACAATAACTACATCTACCCCTTTGTAGTATTAATTTCCATTCCGCTTGCCATCATAGGTGCATTGCTCGCTTTGGCTCTGACGATGGATACCCTTAACCTGTTTACCCTATTGGGTTTATTGGCACTCATAGGGCTTGTCGCCAAAAATGCCATCATCTTAGTTGATTTCACTAATCAGTCGAAAGAAAAAGGCATGGAACTGAAAGCCGCACTCATCGAAGCAACCCGCCAACGCTTCCGCCCAATCCTAATGACATCGGCTGCAACGGTAATAGGCATGCTTCCCATCGCATTGGCAACCGGAGCGGGAGCCGAATGGAAAAACGGTCTGGCTTGGGTGATGATCGGGGGATTGATTAGTTCGATGTTCCTGACGCTCATTGTTGTGCCGGTAGTTTATTATCTAATGGATAAAATGTTGGCAAAATTGGGATTGGGTAAGAAAAAAATTATTGAAATAAAAGAATGATAATGAAACAAATTTTGCAAACCATTGCATACAGAATCCTATATGGGATTGTCTATATCGTAAGCCTGCTGCCGATGACGTTCCTGTATGCAGTGGCTTCTTTCGCATTTTTCCTCTCTTATCATGTTGTCGGATATAGGAAATCCGTTGTGATTCAAAATATTTCGCGCTCTTTCCCCGATATGAGATATGGAGAAATTCGCTGTGTGGTAAAGAAATTCTATACCTGCTTTACCGCCTACTTTGCCGAAATACTTAAAAGCATATCCGCTCCGGCAAAGGTTCTTGATAAGAAGATAAGGTTTGAAAATTTGGAACTTATAGACAGACACATGAACGCCGGACGGAATGTTATTGCTTGTCTGGGGCATTGTGGAAATTGGGAAATGTTGAACTTTATGCCTTATAAACTTCGCCACGATATGTATGCCGTTTATAAACCTCTGCGGTCGGGCATAATGAACAGATTGATGATTAAACTCCGGTCGCGGTTTGGCATGAAGCTGATACCTGACAAATCGGTTACACGTCATATTCTGACACAAAAATCATCCTCTGCTGTTTACTTATTTCTGGCCGATCAATGCCCCCGGATAAAAGAAGACAAATACAAATTTAAGTTGCTGAATCAGGAAACATATATCTTTT
Source organism: Bacteroides sp. 519 (assembly GCF_010500955.1). Classification (GTDB taxonomy): domain Bacteria; phylum Bacteroidota; class Bacteroidia; order Bacteroidales; family Bacteroidaceae; genus Bacteroides. Next base: position 249,529 of record NZ_QVMJ01000001.1, on the reverse strand, counting down.
CAGGCATGGAGAAATTGGCGCGTATAAGTCGTTCAACAGTTATCTATCTTCATATTACTCAGCTATCAAAAGGAAGTTATAAAGTAACGTGCATTCCAGTATGCTCTGATGCAGAGTCTACAAATGAAAGAGAGATAAGCCAGAAGTATGTGGATTTACTAACCGAAAATATCAAAGAAGAACCATACAGTTGGTTATGGACACATAAACGATGGAAGAGATAAAACATTTAAAATCAATATAGCTTATGAATTATTTGCTTGGCTTAATGCCTCATTCTTTTGCTCTGATTCTTTCGGATGTCCAAATTAAGGACTCCCAAATTGAGACCTACGATCTTTTAGGCGAAATAATCGCCGCTATGCCATCGTCCGGCAAAGAGTTGAAAGGTGTCGGCAACGACTTCTTTGTAGTTTTCAATGATAATAAAATAGAAACATACAACGCTTTCTGCAAAAAGATAGCCTCTTTGCCAGCTTCGGATAAGGTTGTAGTTCGTGTTGCCAATGATTACTTCTCAGTAAAGCGAATCTGGCGGATTAAGAGATACGATAGAAGCTGTAATATACTGAAAATAGACCAATGATAAACCAATGAACTATTTGTTTTTAGTCAGATCAATAATAACGGCGTTCATAATGATCGGATATTTGTTCGTTTTGTATGGTTTCCTAAAAGCACTTCATGAAGAAGACTAATATTAATAACTTATGATTCAATTTACTTCTCGTCTAAAGAAAGAAATAGATGCAAAGATTGAGATAATAGAATCCTCTGAAATCAGTATGATCACAAAGTCATTAGAGGCTTCCCGTGTATTTGTCGAAGCATACAATCAATTAAAAACATTTGTTTTGTCATACACCTTTCAGAGCGAGGAGGAAGAAATTCTATTTTTTAAGGAAATTAAGCCAAGACTGTGTTTCCGGTTAATTTATTACCGGAAATTATACAATATTGAAATGGATCGACCTACGGGAATAGAGAAACAACGCGAGTATCTAAACGATTTACTAAACAGTATAAATAGATACAACGGCAAACGACTTGATTTCATCCGTTATTATCGTTCGGGGTCTTCTTGTTTTGACTCCCTTTATTTTTTACGGGGACAAGCAGATACAGAACAGTATATGGAAACATTCTCTCATGAATTTGATCCGAAGTTCTCTACAAACTGCGATTTTAAAGTGGCGAAAATCTTAGCGAACGATATGCTTTCTGATTATCTGACGAGGGAAATTGAAGCATTAAGCGAAAATAACAATTTGATAATGGGTTCATTCGGTTTTCCAGCTACTAAAATAACATGGAAAGGAACAAAAGCCGAATTTCAGGAACAGATTTTATCATGGGATAGTGCGGCTACATTCGGTGATGTGCCACAGACACAACTTCACAGTTATATGCAAAATGTATTTAACATTCAAGTAGATAGTAATCTTTCACGAGTTACTGACGATTTGAAGACAAGAAACACTCCCACTCCCTATATTGATAAACTAAAAGCCGCTCTATTGCGGCGTATGGGTAGGAAATAAAAATACCGGGGTCGGTATTTATCCAAAAACACCCGATTTTGATGCTGATTCAGCTCAAAATCGGGTGTTTTCATTTATAATTCATCTATATCGTAAAAATACCGGCCTTTTCCCGTTTTTCCTCGTCTCTTTTCACAAGAAAATCCCCTTTGTAAACCCTTGTAGACAGCCGTTTTGCTAAAAACTTTCAAGAAAAGTCATACCGGCCTCGTTATCAGACATTCATAAATGCCCGAACTTTGCATCAGTAACATACAGAAATACAGAGGTTATGGATAACGATGATATACGAAAATGGATGCAAGAATGGTTCGAACGTTTCATGAATCGCTTCGACCGATTGGACGAAAATTTAGGAAATATGTCAGGCAGATATAACTTTTTGGACGGCGAACGCCTTTTGGATAATCAGGACTTGTGCCAATTACTTCACGTAACCAAACGTACCCTGCAACGCTATCGGGCAACGGGTGAATTGAAATTCTACACCATTCATCAAAAGCCTTATTATAAAGAGGGCGATGTAGACGCGTTTATCAACGCAAGATTCTCCAAAGGAGAAAATGAAGAACCGGAGCAACCGGACGGCGAAGAGCCGGAAACAGAACCGGACGAATAACCATGTTTTTTGATTGAAGTGCTTTACAGTTGTGCCCCGTATTGTCGAGAGATAATGCGGGGTGCGTTTTTTCATGCTTGCCCCAATGAAAAAAGGCGGGAATTTCCCGCCTTCGGTTTTTGAAAGAAGTTTTCCGTTAGCTGCAACGGAAAACGTAACCGGAACTGAACCAGTAATCGCCGATAAAAAGGTCGCGTGCAAATTTTTCATAGTCGAAATACGTTTTAGCAAACTCCGGCAAGTCGTAACATTGTTCGACAACTTCATAAGCGTAATCTTCTTCGTCTTTATAAGTGCCTTGATAATCGTCGCGGAACGAATCAATCAATCCGCTAATATCGTCCGTATCAATATCGCGGCTGTTGTTATCAAGCCAAAGGTAAAAGGCTTCCTGTTCATCGTCGCCCAACTCCGAAACGGCTTCAATCACTTCAAAGAGGTTATCCGAAATCCAGCTTTCATTGATAAGCCCGTCGGGGATATTCTCGTAGTCCTGAAACATATATTCAGCATCCGGCTCGTCGCTGTGTAATTCGCGGCAAGCGTCGTAAAATTCTTCTTTGTTGGAATAATCCGAAAGGTCTAACCACTTTCCGAAGATAGAACCGTTATTGTACTTGGCATAAGTGCCTACATAAACCCGTGCTTCTGATAAAATTACATTTCCCATGACTTCAAATTTTATGACCATACGGTCGTTGTTTTATGGGCGATTTCCGGTGTAGGTTTTAGGGCGGTCAAGTTTTTGTTGGGAAATACGCTCGCCCGGAACGGGAATGAGGAAGATTTTTCAGCAAACGCAGCCTGAACTTTACTGCCCGTTAAGAAGCCGTAAACACCTTTGCCCGCTAAATACACGCACCCGGTCGGGAAATATTAAACAAGTCATGGGATTTAATAAGAAGCGCGGATATGGTACTTATGCCCTGTAAACGGTATGTTGGAAAGTGATATAAGCCCTGCTCAATCCGATAAAGAATAATTCTGCTTGCCACATATAAGCGACGAATGCTGATTTATTCAGGACGAAGGAATACCCGGCGTTATGTTGAAAGGTGGGATAACCGTATGGATGATAGCCGGGAATTGGGCGGAACAGGAAAACAAATTGGCTTGTTGGTAGCCTGCTAATGGAGGTAAGGACGATATTAGCGGGTGTATAGTGGCTGGTTGTTAGATAATTGGTATCTTTGGGACGAAATTGTTTAGTTGATGAGATGAGTATCTTCTAAGCTTTTTTAGTTGAATTATTGAAGAATATTTTCGCATACACTTGAAATCATTGCTTGTATTTACCGCATAATTTCTACCTTTTATCGGTTATGGCATTGTATTTTGTGTTTATAAATATTGATAATGTATGAATGTAGCTATACTAATAGCATCTGAAAATTATGCAGATCCAAATGAGAAATTAACTGCGCCAAATAAAGATATTAATCTTTTGGAGAGTAAATTGAGGGAATATTGTATCTATGATAGATATATGTCTTTGTTGATAAGTGCTGGTGAACCCCAAAGAGGAGCGAAACAAAAAGTAGAAGATATATTTGTCCAACTAATTGTAGAAGATATTGAAAATATTCTATTTTATTTCAGTGGGCATGGCTATCATAATGCAACGCATGAATCCTTTTTGTGTCTCAATGATCTTGAAGATCTGGGAATTAAAGAAGTGACAGAGTGGATTATTGCTTTGTCTCCTAAAAGTTCATGTATAATAGTTGATGCATGCGAAAGCGGAGAAGAAATTATAACGGAATATGGAGGTTATGCAGATGATGATTCTTTGGGTTTTTTCGGCATCTTTGCATCAACGCCCACAACTTCAGCATTCGCTTATCCTAATAGTAGCTTATTTACCAGTGCATTTTGCGAAGCTTTAGATGATCATTCACTCTACACGAATAATCAATTGTCGATTAGTAGAATATATGAATATATAAATCATATATTTCAGTTAAAAGGTATAGCACAACGCATTAGTATTCAGGGAGCCCAAAAGGATGTGCAACCTTTTGCTCTATGGAGAAAAGCACCTCCTCATTGTAAAGCTCCATTTGTGGATCCATTTTACATGGAACGAAGTGATGAAACACACTTGATTAATAAATTGTTAAAAGAAGGAACTCTCCTTCTTTGCGGTGATACAAAGGTCGGTAAAACATACTTATCCCTTTCTTTGGCAAAAAAATTATGGCGGAAAGGTTATGATTTTTTGCAAACAAATAATTTGGATACTGCTAGGAATTTCTTATCTCTTACGGATCATCCTCGTGTCTGTCTATTAGATGATCCATATGGTTCATGGAAAACATTTTCGGATTCCAACCGACATAAAATTGTTTCGGATATTATTTCAAATAAACCTATTACAAACCTTTTGATAATAACCTCTCGAAAAGATATTATACTTGAAATCTTTGGGCACAGTAATCTCATTAACTGCAAAGAAGCCTCTGTCGATTGGCAGGAAATATACTCAGAAAAAGATGTGTTGATACAAGCTTGGGAAATTTATTCTTCTCTGATGGGGCTCAGCGATGAGAAAATAACAGAATATATAGATTATTTAAATTCTTCGGAGAGCATCCTCAACATAGGTAATTTGAAAACCGTCAGTACTATGTCTAAAGATGATATAGAACAAAAAGCGTTGCTAGATATTGTTCACCTATCACAAATCGATGCAAAGCAGCAAGCTGGGATATATTTAAATAATAAACCGGAAATATGGGATATCTGTTGTGTTATGGCATTAACCTGTAATACCATAGATCGTGTAACCAATAATGATATAGCTTTTATACTCCATAATGAAATATCCTTCAATTGAGGAGCGAGAAGAGAAAAATTTCAGAACATCCAGTCTGTTTTATGAACCTAAAATTCCGCAATACGAAAACCTAATAGAAATTGACGTAGATATAAAAAAACAAATTTTATGGCTTGAGCAACAGAATGTTATACAGGTTAATGATGAGGGGATTAGATTTACCCATCCTTACCATCAGGAAGTGTGTATTTATATGATAAGTAATCTGAATGATCGGAGACGAAAGGTTCTCATTCGCAACTTGTATAATTCCATTAATTGTTTAAATCCTAGCGCAGCATTTATATGCTCTAAAAACATCAGATACTTAGAGTTGTCAGACGATAGCCTCTATCATGCAGCTATAGACATTCCTATATATTATTTACATAAACCTTTATTTCCGAAAGTTAGAGATTCAATTCTACAATATTTTATCGAAAGAGAGTTCGATATGTCACCTGAAGAGACAAAAGAATTAACAGAGCTAATTGCTGATGATTCTTCATTATATATTTATTGGAATGAGGAAACGCCCTATTATGACGAATACTCTTTTTTAACACATGAATTTCAACAAAGAAAATTAACTCCCGAAGAATATATTCAAGGTATTAGTGTCATTAACAGAAATGCCCTTATCTCATCCAAGCTTCTAAATCAACTACTGTTGCATCATAGAGACAATGAAGTTGATTTTGAACAAAATTTATTTGAGAAAGCTATTCATGCAGAAGAAGAGTTCTTAAGAACTACAGCAATCAAATATCTCTTCCATTTTCTAAATAAAATAGACAATGTATACATAGTGGGACTGTTGAAAGATAATAAACAGTACCTTCTTCCTGATACATCGTATAAAGTTGTCGAACTCTGTATTAATAATTTTCACAAAGTTGATGAGTCTATAAAGGTGATATTTAAGAATCTCATATTCGACATTTTCCAGCAAAAAAACAATTGTCTCAGATGTGGTAGATTAATGTTACATTTTACTATAGATTATGGTTCGGTAGATATTCATTGGAGAGATTTTAATGAAGAGCAACAATTAGAATTGTGGAATCTCTGGAAAGAAGTTTTTCCGATATTTATATCCAATATGGATCCGCGAGTTGCGTCATATTTGATGAGCGGACGTTATTCTAGAACTTTAATGGATTTTGCAGAAAAAGTAACTCCGGAAGAATATATTACAATATTTGAAAGCATTTTATGTTTTTATAAACTACAGATTGAATCTTGCTCATTTGAAAGAGAAAACCAGTTAGTAGCCTTGTCTTTAGCTTTTGACATAACCCGCAATGTACCCAACGCACGAAAAGATATTGTTTCTGACATCCTTAAACTTGATAATAAATACACTACTAATTATCTGATATCTGTTTGTACGGCAAACTGGACTTATTTAAGAGATGATGAAAAAGAAAGAATAAAAGAACGTATTCTTGCTGATGACTATGCTGCTGCATTAGCTTTATTTTGCCCTAACTGTCCTATTGAATTGCTACACTTAATTACAAGAAATAATTCGCTGAATTTAAGCAATATACATGGTGTTTTGCCTACATTCAGTCAGAAACTACTAAACTGTAGTATTGATGTATTTACTACGAAAAAAATACTGACGAACTATTACTATGATTGTTATGCAGAAAATACATTTGCCGCTAAATTCCTATTATACCTATTTGAAAATGAAAACGAGCGGATGTACGATATCTCTTCGGCATTACTATCAAATAAATTGATGACACGAGAATTGTGGCTTAAAGTCAGTCTTGTAACACAATTCTACAATGAATTAGCTCTGGCATTAAGAGATTTGTTTGATTTAGGGTACCTTATTGACCATTACGGCGAGTATTGGCTATTGTTATTTACTCGATTTGTAGCTGAAGGTAAGAGTGATGAATTTGTAGAATATTTTTTCTATACAATTTTCCGATTGAAGTCAAAATTTCCAGCTACAAGTCAAGACGAGTTTAAAAAACTATTTCCATCAATGATAATGACTTATTACAATACCGAATATTATAAAGAAACCATCAAGAATATCAGCGACAAGGTAGAAGCTAAAAGTAAAATGAATTTTGAGTCATAATCACATATAATAACGTGCTGTTTTTCCAAAGACATTGACAACACGTTATAGCTCTAAAGCCTACATAAATAGGCGTCCGAAGCCTTGCCCCGGACGCCCTCCACTAAAAAAATCCGCAGAAGTTAAAGTAAACATCCCTATTTACAATGACTATGCTCTTTGGACTTTCTTAGCGGCAAATATACGACTAAGCGAGGACAATGCAAAGTTTTACTTTGGCATTGTCGAGCGGGAGTATATTCTTGTAAAAAAAGTTAATCATTTACTTTGATTTACTTCTTTTCCCGCCCTTGCCTTTCTTCGGGGCGAACTCAAAAATAGTCTTATAATCAGCGTCGAAAGCGACAGCCGCATCAAATGTGCTGCCCGTCTTACTGCTCACGAAGCCCTTAATAATTCCGGTCTTTCCGTTCATCAGAAGCGTAGTAAGCTGTGAATCCGACAACTCCTTTTTCGCAATAGAGCGGAAAACCGTCAGTCCGCAATTCTCATTATTGCACTTGGCGACTTTTGGGTAGAAAACCACGTTGCCATTTCCACACTTCGGACACGGGCAGTTCTGGCGGTTGTCCTTACGCTCGAAAGGCATCTCCAACAACTCGGCTGTAATCTGCGAAGCATACACCTCTATCGAACGGTGGAATGTCGTTGCATCCATTTCGCCTGTGCCGATTTTCGAGAGAGCCAACTCCCAGCTTCCGGTCATGGCCACGTCAGCGATTTTCTTATCGCGGACAGCCAAATAGACAGTCAGTCCCTTGTTTGTCGGGACAAGCAATTTCTTTTCCCGCCGGATATACTCGCGGGCAAAAAGCGTTTCAATAATCGCAGCGCGTGTTGCCGGCGTACCGATGCCGCCCTCTTTCATCGCTTCGCGTTCTTCTTCGTTTTCACATTCCTTACCTGCCGATTCCATAGAAGCAAGCAATGTCGCCTCTGTGTGTAGCGGTTTCGGCTTGGTCTGCTTCTCCTGTATTTCCAAATCACGGAGGGTAAGCGTATCGCCCTCCGTCAAATCGGGCAGCACGGTTAATTCTTCGCCGTCCATTTCTTCCTGATCGGCTCCAAAAACTTCACGCCAACCAGGATGTAATGTTATGCTGCCCCTTGCTACAAAGTGTACACCTCCGGCTTCTAATGAAACGGTGGTGTTCTCTTTGATGCAACGTTCCCCGAAGGCTTCCAACATCCGCCCGGCAACCATATTATAAATGATTTGCTGTTCTTCGGATAATCCCGAAGCGGGATCTTCCGTAATAATCAGCGCATGGTGGTCGGTAACTTTCGTATCATCCACCGGACGGCTATTTAGCGTAGTGTCGAAACGTTTGTCGATATACCTGCCGAACAACGGATGCGAACGGAGCATAGCAACCAAATGTGGTATTTCCTCAAATACGTCTTGGGAAATATAGCGGCTTCCGGTTCTTGGATAGGACAATACGCGCTGTTCATATAGTTCCTGTGCTATCGAGAGCGTTTTATCCGCTGAAAAACCGTGCTGCTTGTTCGCATCTTTCTGTAAAGAAGTCAGGTCGTAAAGCAAAGGCGGTTCTTGGCGAACTTCCTTTCGTTCTACACCCGTAACCCGAAGCATTCCGGCTTCGCGGATTGCTATTGCCGCTTCATCTGCCGATTGGCGTTTGTCGTACTTGCTTTCGGACAGTGTGCCAAATGCTGTTGCATCTTTTGCCGTATGCGCTTTCAGGCGGAAATAAGTCTGCGGGGTAAAATCCTTGTTCTCCATATAGCGGGAACAAATCATCGCCAGCGTCGGGGTCTGCACCCGACCGAGCGACCAGATACCGCTTCCGGCGGTGATGGATAACGCTTGGCTTGCATTCAGTCCGACTACATAATCCGCACGACTGCGGGCTTGCGCCGAAAGAAATAAGTTGTCGTAATCGCTTCCGGGGCGCAGGGTTTGGAAACCGTCACGTATGGCGCGGTCGGTAAGCGAGCTTATCCACAATCGGCGACAAGGAACTTTGCACCCTAAATAATTATAAATGTAGCGATGGATAAGTTCTCCTTCTCGACCTGCATCACAGCAAACAATTATCTCGCTGGCACGGCTGAACAGGTCTTTTATGATGTTCAACTGTTTCATTACTCCGGGGTCGGGTTTATACTCCTTGCCCTCTTTGATTTGCCGGGGAACAAGTAAAAACTCTTTCGGCAATATCGGTAAGTTCTCACGTTTGAAGCCTGTTATTCCGTAGGCTTCCGGCATGGCGAGTCCGACAAGGTGTCCGAACGCCCATGTTACGGCGTAACCGCCGCCTTCAAAATATCCGTCTTTTCGGGACGATGCACCCAGAATCGCGGCAATACTTTTTGCCACACTGGGTTTTTCCGCTATACATACTTTCATCTGTTGATTTTTTTAGTGGGTTTGTAATGAATTGATTAGCTCATTTTGCGACCGCCGCCTTTCTTGGGAGCTTTGGGCGACTGTTTTTCAGCCTGTTTCTCGGCTTTCTTTTCAGCCTGCTTTTCAGTCGGGCGGGATTGACCCGGCTTCAAAGGCTCGTTACTGTGCTTGGTCGCTTCATTGGTTTTGCCGTCATTGTTGACAGCAACTTGTGTTTTATGGCTTTCGGCAGGCGTTGCTTTTTTCGCCTGTATCGCTTTCCATTCGTCGGGGTGCTTGGAAGTATGGCGGACACGTCCGGCTTCCGCATCAGGCCACACCCACGCATTATACTTTTGCCCTTTCTTGTCGGTGGCTTCAACCTGTTGCGCCGCGCCCTCTTTTGGCTTGGGTTGTTGCTTCTGCATACCTTCGACAAATACAGGTTCTTTGTTGAGCAGCTTGGCAAACTGTTCCTCGGTCAGTTTCACTCCGCCCTGAACGGGATTTATCCAAATGCCGTCCACCTTGCGTCCTTTCTGCGGACTATCGCCTTGTTCATGTCCTTGTTTGGTTTGACGGTCTTGTCGGTGTTGCTCCCGCTGTTCGGGCGTGAAACGGAAATCGAAATTGCGGTTGGATGCGTTGTACTGCAAGATGCGGTCGATTTTCGACGGCTCTTCGCCCGCCTTAATCCGCTTGTCCATACCTTCGACCAATACGCCTTTACCCGTTTTTAGTCCTTCCTGCTGTTCGGCAGAAAGTTCAACGCCTTTCAATTTCTGCGGAATGTTGATTTCAGAAAGCGAAACGGATTCAAACCGGTTCGTGAGTTTATCGAGCGAAATGAGCGACGGCACTTTCTCGCCGCCCGGTACGTGTTCGAGGTCGAATATACGTCCGCCGTTGCCGGTCTGCTTGAATTGCTCAATATCCTCTTTGGTGAAGGTTACGCCCATAAAAGGCTTCTCGAAATCGGGCTGTTCCTGCTTGGGGAGGGCTTGTACTTTGAACGAACCGTCGGGTTGCTGTTCCAATGACAGGCGGGCTTTTACGCTGTACTCTTTGCCGTCAACTTCCGTCTTAATATCGACCAGTCCGGGCGATTTATGACCGTAAGACATGGCTTTGAGGGTATCTGCAAGTGCATCGGCAGGAATACCCAGCTTTTCAGCGTCTTTCCAATCGACTTTGTTCAGGTCGAGTGCCTGATACTTTTGCTGCCCCTCGGATAGTTCCTTTTGCTGTCCGTCGGGCTGCACCCGGTACGGGTCAAGCACTTTGTCGTCAGGGTAAACCTTGATAATCTTGTCGAGAAACGCCGCAATGTTCACAACCGCGCTGGCGGTAACTGCATACAGTCCCGTATGGGAAGGCTTCTCATACTGTGCCGAAAACTTCTTCATAAAATTTTCAAGCACATTCCCGTTCGGATTAATTTCTAAGAATTTATCCGAATTCTCTTTGGTCGGATCGACGGTGTTCAATTTACCGTTCTGCTCCATACCCGTAACGGCTTTCAGTTTGCCGTCTTCGCCTTGTGTCAATAAGACTTTAGGCTCGTCATTTTTTACTTTACTTTCGTCCATAATAAATATGTTTTTATTCTGCATTATTATTAATGCAGAACGAAAGTAAGCCAATTTAACGGACTGATTGCAAGGAATTAAGGCAGTGGATATGCTTGTCCGGGGTTGTCCGAGTGCTTTATATAAATTTGATAAAAAAGACATGGATATTTTGTCATTTGGGGATTTTTGTTGAGCGCCACATTTTGTAATTCCACCTATTTTTTAAGAATCAATTAAAATCGCTACCTTTGCAACCAATAATGTATTGAATTTAACAAGCTTATGACTCCATTTTTTAATATCATTGTTCACAAAGAAGATCAGCTTCCTGACTTGCATGGGATGTGTGTTGGATTTGAAAATCGTATTTGGAGGAAAGATCAGTTAGTAAATTACTTGTTTGAATATTTACCGGAATTTGCTTTAACTCATACCGAATTTCATAATCTCACGGGAGAAAATGCAGTTGCCAAAATCAGGCAGGTGGTCGCCAGTATATATCAGTCTAAAAAATTTGAGAATCGAGGAGAATTTGGAGAGCTTTTACTTCATGCTATCATACGAGAAACGCACAATACAATTCCCGCGATAAGCAAAATATACTACAAGGACGGGCCAAATGAAACAGTCAAAGGATTTGATGCTGTTCACATAGTGGATTTGGATGATTCTTTAGAACTGTGGTTGGGGGAAGTTAAATTTTACAATGACATTTCAAATGCCATATCACACGTTGTTACGGAATTACAGCAACATGCTGAAACTCGGTATGTAAGAAATGAGTTTGTTGCTATTACGAATAAGATAGATAACTCGTGGCCTCATGCACAAAGACTTAAGACACTACTTAACCCAAACACATCTTTAGATGATGTTTTCTCGAATACTTGCATACCCGTTTTGCTCACATACGATTCCTCGGTACTGGCAAAGCACGACCAAAAAAGTGCAGAATATACAGCCGAGATTTCAGAAGAATTTACAAAATTCCACAAAAGATTTTGTGATAGATTAGGCGACTTCCCATTAACGGTACATCTATTTTTGTTACCATTGAACACGAAAGAGGAATTGATGAAATCATTAGAAACTAAGTTAAAAACATGGCAGAATTTATAACTCCGCAAGAACTACGAAATATCTTAAGGCGGAAATTTCCTGCTGATGTAGATAAGTTTCAAATAATAAAGCAGGTTGCGGCTCTTGTCGCAATTAACCAGACTGTAGGACAGGAGTTCATATTGCGTTTATTAGCAAGGATAAATGAGTTTCAAGGTTTGGAGTCTATGATTAGCGGACTAACAAGACAAGTTGGGCTTTTTCCCTATATGGACGAAGACAATTTATCCTTTAAAGATGCTATCGCTTATGAAGTACACCGTCCTACCGGATTTAACGAGCATATAGTTTTTCATCACGCTCAGGCGGAGGTGTATTACGCCCTTTTACGAGGGGAAAACATTGTTTTGAGTGCGCCTACAAGTTTTGGGAAAAGCCTTATAATAGATTCAGTTATTGCTTCGCAAGTTCATTCAAATATAATTATCATTGTTCCCACGATAGCTCTAATTGACGAAACTCGAAAAAGATTATCTAAATTCAAGGACTCGTATAAAATAATTACGCACCCAAGTCAATCGTTGCTAAAAAAAAATATCTTTATACTTACGCAGGAACGAGCGATAGAAATTATACCTCAAATTGATGTGGACTTTTTTGTAATAGATGAGTTCTATAAGTTAAGTCCTCAAAAATCCGATGAAGAAAGATGCCATGTTTTGAATCAGGTCTTTTATACGTTGGTAAAAAAGGGAGCGCAATTTTATCTTTTAGGCCCCAATATAGAACAAGTGACTACAGCCTTATTAGATAATGTCAAATACAAATTCATTCGGACAGATTATAAAACGGTCGTTTCTGAACGACATTCAGTTAAGGTCAAAAATGGAGAGGATTCGATCAGCCGTTTGATTGAAATAAGTTCATCTATGGACGAGCCAACACTAATATTCTGTCAATCTCCAGCAAGTGCAAATAAAGTCGCTAATGCGTTTCTAAATAGTGGAAAATTTGAGGAAACAGGTATGAATAAGGAGTTGGCGGACTGGCTAAAAAGCAATTATCATTCTCAATGGATTCTCCCAAATTGTTTAGAGCAAGGTATAGGGATTCATCATGGTAGAGTTCCTCGCGCAATTGCACAAAAATGCGTTAAACTATTTAATGAGGGCAAGATTAAATATCTCATATGTACCTCAACCCTCATTGAGGGAGTCAATACGAAAGCAAAAAATGTTATAATATACGACAATAAGATAGCTCGGACTAAGTTCGACTACTTTACCTTTAATAATATTTGTGGACGTTCCGGCAGAATGTTTTCGCATTTTATTGGAAATATATATCTATTTCATGAGCCACCAGCAGCAGAACTACCATTAGTTGATTTTCCGATATTCTCTCAGAATGATGATGTTCCTGAGAAGCTATTGATTAATATTGATGAAAACGATTTGAAAGAAAGCTCAAAACAGAAATTGCAAAAATACTTTAATCAAGATATCCTGTCAAAGGAAACGCTAAAGAAAAATTCATATATAGATTTAGACAAACAAATACAGTTAGCATCTGTCATACAGAAAAACATCAACAAAATATATCCGCTTTTGAAATGGAGTCAATATCCTGATAACAATCAACTTAAATTGGCATGCTTGCTTATTTGGGATTATTTAATAGCGTCTAAGAAAATGACTTATGGAGTAAGTTCTGGAAAACAACTGCATTTTAGAATTAATCAATTTAGAGAGGCTGGGAGTATTAAAAAATTCATTGCAGCTAATACCGCAGGCTGTAATACACAAGACAAAATAAATGAAGCTATAGAGTTGTCTTTTGATATTCAACGACATTGGATAAATTTTCAATTTCCACGCTACTTAATGAGTTTGTGCAGCATTGCAAATGATATTTTCAAAAAGCAAAATCTCAAGGCTTGTGATTATTCATATTTTGCCAGTTTTGTAGAATGTTATTTCATAGCCCCTTATGTTGTTCCATTAGATGAATACGGACTACCTATACAAATTTCTCAAAAAATAGGCAAAGCGATACAGATTTCGCCTAATATTGACGAAGCGCTTACTCAGTTGAGTGGTTTTGTTCCATCCCAAAACAGATTTTCAAGGATTGAACAGGAGTTCGTAACCGAATTTCAGAAATATATTTAGGCGATATACAAGGACATTTTAGTAAAGAGCCGCCCGAATTGAAGCGGCTCTAATCATTTCTATTCTTCCTCCTTCGGCAACAAATGGCAAAGGTCGGGATCATCCTTAATACGCTGAATCTCGATTTCCACGATTTGCTTCACTTCGGATTTGATCCGGTCGTAATTCTCCTTTATCTGTTCCTTCATTCTATCAACGCCACTTTCATCCGTAAAGTCGGCAATGACGGGAATCTTTTTATAAGCCTTTGTTTCGGCGGCTACCCGCTCATTATCAACCACGATTTCCGCATGGAAAATCTTCTGCTCGATACGCTCGTCGAAATTGTCCGCTACCGCGCCGACAAACATCCCCTGTGTAAGATTGGAGATTTTACTGGCCGGTATCAACGAATCCATTTGTGTAGAAATAGACGTTGATTTATCATTCCGGTTTATCGTCATAGACTGGCGTTTTTGTAGGACTTTTCCGAAACGGTCGGACAGGGTTTTCGCCGTGTCGCCAACTACCTGACCACTGAAAATATTACCTACGGTATTCATCACTACGGCGGACTCTTTGTCGCCGTAATCGCGCTTCAACTGCGAGAAGTCCTGAAAGCCCAAAAGCACCGCGACTTTGTTGCTTCGGGCGGTGGCTATCAGATTATCCAATCCCTTAAAATAGATAGTCGGTAACTCGTCGATTATCACCGAACTTTTCAGCATCCCTTTCTTATTAATCAGCTTTACGATGCGGGAATTATATAATCCCAATGCCGCCCCGTATATGCTCTGCCTGTCGGGGTTATTACCGACAACCAGAATCTTCGGGTCTTCCGGGTTGTTAATATCCAATGAAAATTCATCACCCGACATGACCCAATAAAGGGCAGGTGAAATCATCCTCGAAAGCGGGATTTTCGCACTTGCGATCTGCCCCTGTAACTGCTCGGCAGCCCCACCGAGCCAAGCATCCATAAAGGGAGAAAGGTAGTTTTCAAGTTCCGGGTAAGAGGTCAGAACAGGGAAAATTTTCTCGTAGGGTTTGTTGAGCAATTCTATTGCATGGGGAAACGTACAATACTTTCCGCCCTCGTAAATGCGGAGGAACCAGATTATAGCCGCAAACAAAATAATTGGACTCTCTACAAAGAAATCGCCCTGCTTGCTCACCCAAGTTCGATTAAGGTTGAGCATAATCGTGTAGCTACTTTCGTATGCGTCCGATATATCTTCCATGAAAGCCGGATTAAGCGGGTTGCAACGATGCGAACGCGAAGGGTCGTCAAAATTAATCACGTAAAATGTGGGTGTTTGGGCGTAACCCTCACGGTTATTGAGCAAATGATTGTAGGCGATTGTCGATAAATCGGGGAATTTAAAGTCGTAAATATAAGCCGAATACCCCTTTTCTATCTGTTGTTTAATGTAAGAATTTACGATAGCGTAGGACTTGCCGGAGCCGGGCGTACCCAGCACAATACTTGCCCTGAAGGGATTTACGATATTCACCCAACCGTTGTGCAGCTTCTTCTTATACCAAAATCGTGTCGGCAGGTTGATGGAATATTCATTTGTAATCAAGCGTGTTTCCTGCATAAATGATTCGTTCTCTGTGTTGAACACATCATCGAACATATTGCTTTTGAGCAAACGCGACATCCATATTCCGCCCATTAACATAAAGATATATCCTACCGTCATGGTGAATATGTACAATCCCGCCCGACCTTCCGCCGGAAACGGCAACGCCAATAACCACCAGTTGAGAAAGAACAGGATAAATCCCGAAACAAGGCATACGATAATTTTTGGCCAAGTGATTTTCTCATCCTTAACTCCCTTTGTACCCAAACAGGAAAGGGCAAGGAAAACCATCGCAAAAAATTTCGTCCAGAGAATGTTGGTAAACAGTCCGGCGGTATTATTAAAATTCATCAGGATTTTATCGATCACCCCAATATCAATTCCCCAATACTTTATTGCTTCATAACAGAACCAATAAATATTTATCACTACGAACAGTATTGACAATGCCCGCATAAAGTCCATGACCTTAGCCAAGCCTCTCAAATCATCTTCATTTTGCATAATCTTAAAAATTAAATTGTTTGTTTTTTACAGTTAAAAGAATAATAGAAGGCACTGTGTGCCTTACATTTGCCTGCCGTATCGCCGTTTTTTCTTCTTCCGGCGTTTGGGTACAGACTGATTGTCATTCTGTCCTTCTTCCGGTGTAAGGAAAGAGAACAGGTTACCCGCTGCTTCGGTCGCAGCGGATAAATCGGGCGTTGGAGTCTTAGCCTTGTCATCCGGTGCGGGAATATTCCGCAGATTATCGGTAGTTTGTGGAACCGGTGTATGCAGATCCTCGCGGGGCGAACTATCTGCAAAGCGTTCGTTCAGGGCATTCGCCGAAAATTCTTTACCCATACGCGAACCGTTCAATACCGTCCGGGTATTGTGGTCGATAAAGGTTGCGCCATAGATACGCCCGGTATCGTTCCGCCGGAGTACCATATCAATACCTTTATCCCGCAACACCATCCGTAGGTCGCTTTCCGTCCGGGAAGTTTTAAGGGCTTCGGCTATGATGGCTTTCGTTTTATCAGACACACGTTCGGACTTTATAGCTTCACCGGAGCGTTTCATTTTTTGCTCCAATAGCTCAACACCCTGCGACTTCCCGAAGAGAGAAGATTTCAGCGGCTTGCCCGCACGGTTTCCGTCCGCATCAAGCGCGGAGTACACCAATCCGGTGTACTTGTTGCCGCCATTGTTACCTTCGACTTTCTCTATGCCTATATTATATAAGGAGAGCAGGGCGCGGTATTCGGTCAGCGATTGGAAACGGTACATTTCCGAAAGCGGCTTAATGACATTGGCGACTTGCCGTTTCAAGTTGCCCGCCTGTACATCCACAGGAGATAGTTGCCACGCTTCTTTCTGGCTTTCCCCTTTGGGGTGAAGACCGTACTTCTGCTCCAAAGCGTCTGTAATCTTCCGGCTCCGTTCATAATCCTTGCTGTCGCTGATAATAGAACCGTCGCCACGTACACGGGTAGAAATAATGTGTACATGCTGGCGGTCTATATCTTCATGCTTAAAAATCATATACGGCTGTCCGCCGAATCCCATTTTTTCGAGATATTCCCGCGAAATATCCGCAAGTTGGGTATCGGTCAGACGGTCGTCAGGGTGCGGATTAAGCGAAATATGGATTACGGGTTTGCCTGTTTTTATCTGCGAAGGCATTGCCTGTTCAAAATCCCGCACACAATCCGACACCCGGAAATGACCGTCAAAGGGAACAAATACCCGGTTTGTTTCCAGTATTTGCCCTTTCCCATTATCAATCTTATCCTGATTGTAAGCCAACGCGCCGTACAAATTGCTGCCCTTATGAATATCCGCTACCATAATTTTAAGGGTGTTCTGGCAAAAGTTTTTCCTTAAACTCTTCGCACAAATGCAAAACTTCGCGCCCGATTTTCGATAATTCAATCGTCTCCTGTTCTAATTTATAGAGCAATGACAACGCTTTTTTCTCCCCGAAAGTGGTGTGAAGTTGCTTAACCGTTTGATTATAATTCACACCGACACTTCGGATTTGTCCGTAAAACGCCGATAGTTTCATCACAAAATCGACCGCCGACGAATCGGTTTTCACTACCCGGAACTCTTCGGAAAATATACGGGCTGCTATAAAACCGGATAGCGAAGCAACGCCGGACTGTTCGTACATGGTAAGAAAGTCGGCGTACTGCGTATCGGTCAGGTTCACGGTCAGTCGGCGAAACGCCGGATTCTCTTTAGGTGGTCTGCCACCTTTACCCCGCCCGTGGGGTACATTCTTTTTTTCATTCATAACACGGATTTTTTTAGTGGGTGATGGCGTGCCACACCCGGATTAAAATCTGTCAATCGAGGCTTGCCGAGCAAATGCGCAACCGACTTCGGAGGGTCGCGCCGCCCCCGGCAGGGCAAGGGTTGAGTGCTGCAAAACTGGTTTTGCGATGCACGAGACATACCTTGCTATTTGCCAAAATGCAAATGGTTTTTGCCGAAGCGGCAAAAGATTTACCGTAAATGATTAATCGGGAAATTGGCTTCCGATTCGGGTATCAGGTTAGAGGGAAACCTGACTTGAATGTTTGCCCGAAAACCTCGCGTAACATTTCATGCTGCAAAGTTACGGGCTAATTTAACACGCTGTATATCAAATAGGTCGGACAAGGTCGGACAAAGGCGGCCACTCCTTAAAAACATGGTGATGATATGAAAAAATAGGCTTTTATTTGCTCCCGGAAAGTAAATATCGCTTCGTTGAAATAGCTTTTTGTGAAAGCGGAAAATTTCAAAAATGGAAATGGAATGATAGGCTTTCGTACAGTTGCACATAAGTATTGTCGTATCGAAAAATGGCAATAGGTCAATACCGATACAGATAAGAAAAAAGGCAAAGGGTCGAATCGGCAAATCAATAGATTGTCCCGAAAGGGCAAAAGCAATGGAGCAAAAAAACAAGGAAGTAAATAACGATTGACAAATAACCGTATCTCTTTACCGGTACGAACAATTAAATAATTAACGAATTAAAAAAGTAGAACAATGGAAAAGAATGTAAGCAAAAAAGAACCGAAGTATGTAGCATTCAGTACGCAAAAAGGCGGGGCGGGAAAAACTACCCTTACTGTTTTGGTAGCTTCATACCTTCACTATGTGAAAGGCTACAACGTGGCCGTGATCGACTGCGACTATCCGCAGCACTCAATCTTTGAAATGAGGGAGCGCGATTTTGCTATGGTCGAAAAAGACGAGTATTATAAGGGTATGCTTTTCGAGCAGTTTACCCGCTTGGGTGAGAAAAAAGCCTACCCGATTATTGAGAGTAACACTAAAGACGCTCTGAACGATGCAGAGAAATTAATCCGGGACGGGGACTATGATTTTATCTTCTTCGACCTCCCCGGCACTTTCGATAATCCCCACCTGGTATTGACCGTTGCCAGTATGGACTATATCATTTCGCCGATAGCTGCCGACCGCCTCGTATTGGAAAGCACCCTGAACTATTTGATTTCAGTAAGGGATAATATCATAAGCACCGGAAAATCAAATATCAAAGGGGTATATCTCCTTTGGAATCTGGTCGATGGGCGGGAAAAATCAGACCTGTACGAAGTGTACGAAGCGGTTATCAAGGAGTTGGATTTTCCCGTCCTCAAAACCTTCATACCCGACAGCAAGCGATTTCGCCGTGAACTGTCCGTGAGCCATAAAGCCCTGTTCCGCTCTACACTGTTCCCGGCGGATAAATCGCTCGTCAAAGGCTCTAACCTGAATGCCCTCGCCGATGAACTGTTGCACCTGTTAAAGTAATGCTATTATGGGGAAGAAAGCAGATACAAGCGGTTTAGACCCCGCATTTATCATCGGGCAGGGAAAAAAGAGCAACCGGGAGCAACAGGCGGAACCCACAGTATCGCCCGCCAACGAACCGGAACAGGTATCGGCTCCCGTATCGGTAGAACCTATTATTGAACCGGAGCCAGTACCGGAAGTGAAAGAAACAACCAAGCGCAAGCGAAGCCAATCGCAAGGGTATAAGGAAACTTTCTTAAAGCGCAACGATATTAAAACCCGTCAATGCGTCTATATCAGTTACGACGTTCATGCGGTTATTGCAAAACTCGTCAGGGCTTTGGTGGACACCGGAAACGATATAACACTGGGCGGGTATATCGACACGGTATTGACTGAACACCTGCAAGCCAACAAGGAGGAAATCAACGAGATATACCGCCAACGGCAGAACGATTTATTGTAAACTTTTAATAATTAAGACAATGGAAGAAAAAACAATGAGCCAAGAAGATAAGGCTTACTATGAAAAGCTGTTTATAAAACAGGGCGGAATGAAAACCCGGAGCGGAAAAGCAGTATATATCAGCAAAGAGTATCACGAACGCATTATGCGGATAATCCAAACAATCGGAGCGAACGAAATAAGTCTGTCCGATTACCTGAACAATGTACTGACCGAACACTTTGCTGTATATAAGAATGAAATAAGTGCCTTGTACGAAGAAAAGAAACCCAACATATTTTAAGTTATGGGACGGTATTTTATTATAGCAATTATGCTGTATGCGCTGGTAGTCGGGATTTATCTTCTTTGGGAACGCGGAGTAAAACGCAAACGGAACGCAGCACGGAAGAAAGGTTATAATCCTTTCAAGTTCTCCGCAAAAGAAGATATAATCGGCAAAAGCAAATTTGTCCTCGGACAAGGTTGGACAAAGGCTACCATGCTGGAAATCAGTGATAAATCAGAAGAAAAACAACTTACATTTGCAGACGGGAACGAGCAAACCCATGTACAGGACACTCCGGGGGAAACTCCGGCAACCGAAGTGGAAAACGTAGTTTTACCCCAGTCGGCAGAGGATAATTCCGGCGATATAGATATAGTTATCTATGACGAGCCAGAGGGGGAAATAGAATCTGACGAAGACGACGGTATAGATTACGACGAAACCGAAGAAGCGGGAGAAACCTCCGGGAGTGGAAAAGCATTGGGACTTGGCTTCGACGATCTTTCGGGAGCGATCCGGACGGTGGGAAACGCCGAGGGTGCGACAAAAGAAGAACGGGAAGAAGCCGGGCGGGTACTGGTCGAGGTGCGAAAAACCGAACTATTCGGGCAAGTCGCCAACGACGAACCGAAAAAGAAAATCGTGTCCTCCCTTATGGACGATTATTTCAATGCCTACTACCGCGACAGGGAAGCCCAACCCCAACCTACGGTAAAAGCCCCAACCGATTTTAATGTACGAAGTTTTGCTTGAGAGTTTATAAACTAAAAATGTGTAAAAGCATGAAAGAACGCGATTATGGATAGCTGCGATGCTATCAACCACTAAAAAAATCGAGAAGTAAAAAAGTAAAAATCCCGGCGGATGAAGGGACTATCCAACCCTTCGTCCGCCTTTAAAATTCAAACAATGACTAAAAAGAAAATTCTTTTGTCGGCGGCTATTATCTTGGCTGCCGCAGATGCCTTCGCACAAGGCAACGGTATCGGTGGTATTAATGACGCTACAAGTCTCGTAACCAGCTATTTCGACCCCGGCACGAAACTCGTGTACGCTGTGGGCGCTGTTGTGGGCTTGATTGGCGGTATAAAGGTGTACAACAAGTTCTCTTCCGGCGACCCCGATACAAGCAAAACCGCCGCCTCGTGGTTCGGTGCGTGTATCTTCCTGATCGTCGCCGCGACTATCCTTCGCTCATTCTTTTTGTAATCCATTTCAAAACGACAAAACGAAATGGAGTACAATGTAAATAAAGGCATTGGAAAAAGCGTAGAGTTCAAAGGCTTGAAAGCACAATACCTGTTCATCTTCGCGGGTGGTCTGCTCTCTGTGTTTATCCTGTTTGCCATCATGTATATGGCAGGCGTGGATCAATGGGTCTGCATAGCCTTCGGAGTGGTTGCCGCTTCGGTACTGGTGTGGTTCACTTTCAACCTGAACGCGCGGTATGGGGAACATGGGCTGATGAAGCTGCTCGCCAAACGGCAGCATCCCCGTTACCTGATTAACCGCCGGAACTCACGCCGTTTTTTCCAACGAAGAAAGGGGGTGGCGTATGCGTAATACGATGAAAGCCGCCACCATCGAAAGTAAGTTCCCATTACTGGCGGTCGAACATGACTGTATCATATCCAAAGATGCCGATATAACGGTAGCGTTCCGGGTGGACTTACCCGAACTGTTTACCGTAACCTCGTCGGAATACGAAGCGATACATTCGTCATGGGCGAAAGCAATCAAAGTGCTTCCCGATTATTCGGTCATCCAAAAACAGGATTGGTTCACGAAAGAGAACTACAAGCCGGAGACAGACAAGGAAGATATGAGTTTCCTATCCCGCAGTTTTGAACGGCACTTCAACGAACGTCCGTTCCTGAATCATACCTGTTTCCTCTACCTGACAAAGACAACGAAAGAACGCCAGCGTATGCAGTCGAACTTTTCAAGCCTTTGCCGGGGCAATATCATTCCGAAGGAAGTAGATAAGGAAACGACAGTAAAGTTTCTGGAAGCTGTCGGGCAATTCGAGCGCATCGTAAACGATTCGGGGTTTGTGAAACTCACTCGCCTAACGTCGGACGAGATAACAGGAACGCCGGAAAGCGCAGGACTGATTGAGAAGTATTTTGCCCTGTCGCTCGAAGATACAACTTGCTTAGAGGATTTGGAGCTGGGAGCCGACGGTTTGCGTGTAGGCGACAAACATATCTGCGTACATACGGTGTCGGATGTCGAAGACCTGCCGGGAACGGTCGGAACAGATATGCGTTATGAACGCCTATCGACTGACCGGAGCGACTGCCGATTGTCATTTGCCGCACCTGTGGGACTGCTATTATCCTGCGACCATGTATTTAACCAGTACATTTTCTTGGATGATTCGGCGGAGAACCTACGACAATTCGAGAAGAGCGCAAGAAATATGCAGTCGCTTTCCCGCTACTCTCGTGGAAACCAAATCAATAAAGAGTGGATCGACGAATACCTGAACGAAGCGCACAGCTTCGGGCTGACTTCCGTTCGCGCCCACTTCAATGTGATGGCGTGGTCGAACGATACGGAAGAACTGAAACATATCCGTAACGATGTCGGTAGCCAGTTGGCTCTTATGGAGTGCAAGCCCCGCCACAACACAGTGGATGCGGCTACCCTCTATTGGGCGGCGATGCCCGGAAACGCAGCGGATTTTCCTGCCGAAGAATCGTTTTATACGTTCATAGAACCCGCCCTGTGTTTCTTCACTGAGGAAACGAATTACAAATCTTCGCCAAGCCCATTCGGTATCAAGATGTGTGACAGGGTTTCAGGAAAGCCGCTTCATGTGGATATTTCAGATTTGCCGATGAAACGAGGAATCACCACCAACCGGAACAAGTTCGTGTTGGGGCCTTCCGGGTCGGGAAAATCGTTTTTCATGAACCACCTCGTCCGCCAGTATTGGGAGCAAGGTACTCATGTGGTGCTTGTCGATACGGGTAACAGCTATCAGGGCTTATGTGAAATGGTACGCCGCAAAACCAAAGGCGCGGACGGGATTTATTTCACATACACGGAAGAGAACCCGATCAGTTTCAATCCATTTTTCACCGAAGACTATGTTTTCGATGTGGAAAAGAAAGATTCTATTAAAACGCTGCTCCTTACCCTGTGGAAGTCCGAAGACGATAAAATCAGCAAAACCGAATCCGGCGAACTTGGGTCAGCGGTATCGTCCTATATCCAAAAGATACAGGACGACCGAACGATTACGCCCTCGTTCAATACCTTTTATGAGTTTATGCGCGGTGACTACCGCCGGGAACTCGACGAAAGGGAAATCAAGGTAAGCCGGGAAGATTTCAACCTCGACAATATGCTGACCACCATGCGCCAGTATTACCGGGGCGGACGTTATGACTTCCTATTGAACTCGGCAGAGAACATAGACCTCCTGAATAAGAGCTTTATAGTCTTCGAAATTGATTCTATAAAGGAAAACCGCGAACTTTTTCCCGTCGTGACAATCATTATCATGGAAGCGTTTATTTCCAAATTACGCAGGCTGAAAGGTGTCCGAAAACAATTCATTTGTGAGGAAGCATGGAAAGCCCTGTCGTCCCCCAATATGGCGGAATACATGAAGTACCTCTATAAAACCGTCAGGAAGTATTTCGGGGAAGCGATTGTCGTAACGCAGGAAGTGGACGATATTATTTCATCGCCCATTGTCAAGGAGGCAATCATCAATAACTCCGATTGTAAAATTCTACTCGACCAGCGAAAATTCATGAATAGATTCGATGTAATCCAGTCCCTTTTAGGTCTGACCGAAAAGGAGAAGGGGCAAATCCTATCTATCAATATGGCAAACAATCCGAACCGCTTATACAAAGAGGTGTGGTTCGGGCTGGGTGGTGTGCAGTCGGCAGTGTATGCAACAGAAGTGAGCGGCGAAGAATATCTCACGTACACGACCGAAGAATCCGAAAAACTGGAAGTCTTCCGAAAAACGGACGAACTCGGCGGTAACTACGAATTGGCGATTAAGCAACTTGCCGAAAGCAAACGGCATAAATAATTATCAACCGGGACGGAGCAGTCCGTCCCACAATCCACTAAAAAAATCATGAAGTTAAGTAATGAACAATTAACAAGGCTGACGCTATACACGGCAGGGATAAACAGCATTTTCGCCGAAGCGTTGCTGAAAGCGCAGGCGAAAAAGCCCGCCGACACAGAGAACGTGATAGAACCGGAAGCATTCGTCATTGACTGGGATGCGATAGAGAATGCACCACCCATACCGATAGACTGGCAGGCGGAAGAACGTCAGCGCAGGGAACAGGCGATGAGCCGTCTTTGCGGACGGTGGACTATGGGTAATTACCGCTGCGGCATTGAGATTACCCGCGAGGGAGAACATTTTGTACTGACCCACCTCAAACGCAACGGGCGGGCTACCGATGAACGCTACGTGCTGATCTGGTTGGATGGCGATATTCTCTACTACGGATACGGCGACCGGATTACAGTGTTGGCTCTCAATACCGAGACGGATACACTTATGGTTTCTCCCGGAGTTAACTACACCCGCTGGGCGGAGGAACAAAAGTAAGGAGGACGAAACCATGCAGAAGAGAAACAGAGTTGCGTCCGATCCGCTGAAAAACCAGCAATATTTTCTGTTGGAAGAGATACGGGGACGGTGGGTAAGCGGCGGCGGGGACAGATGCCGGATGCCGGAGGTGCATATTTATCGCACGGGGGTGCGCCACCACCGGATCAGGTTTGCATACGATCCCGATACGGTTTACAACTGCCCGCTATGTAGGCGGTGGGGCATAACCTTTTTCTATCTGTACGGGCGTGTGGGAATATCATACGATGGGGAGCGCGACGTGTTGGTGTTCTCCGATTACGGCGAATATGTCCGGGCGGAGTAACCTGTTTTCGGGTTGCTTCCGTCAGCGGACAATGAAGAATATTAACAATTAAATAAGTAAAAACAATGAAGAAAATAATATTGAGCCTTACGATAGCCCTCGCTTTTTGCGGCTACGAGGCAAAAGCACAATGGGCGGTGATCGACCCGTCCAACTTGGCGCAAAATATTCTGACGGTTTCCAAAACGGCGACAACGGCGACCAATGTAATCAACTCATTTAAGGAGATGCAAAAGATTTACAGTCAGGGTAAAGAATATTACGATGCGCTCAAATCGGTGCATAACCTGATAAAAGATGCCCGAAAGGTAAAAGAAACGGTGGAAATGGTAAGTCAAATCTCCCAAATCTATTCGACCAATTTTAACAAAATGCTGTCGGATAAGAATTTTTCGGTGAATGAACTGGCTGCAATATCCGATGGGTACGCCATACTATTAAAGGAAAGCGGCAACCTGTTGACCGATATTAAGAATATCGTTACGCCCTCCAACGGGCTATCCCTGTCGGATGCGGAGCGCATGGATATAATCGACAAAATCCATTCGAAGATGGCAAGCTACCGCAACCTTGTAACCTACTATTCCAATAAGAATATCGCTATATCTTTTATCAGGAGCAAGGAACAAGGCGATGTAGCGCGGGTGAAAGCATTGTATGGCAGTCCTTCCGAAAGATACTGGTAAGCCATGACACTACTTGCAATAGATTTTAACAACCTGCACCAACTGCTGCGGAATCTCTATACAGAGATGATGCCGCTCTGTGCGGATATGATCGGCGTAGCAAAGGGGATAGCGGGTCTGGGTGCGCTCTTTTATGTAGCGTACCGTGTTTGGCAAGCCCTGTCAAGGGCAGAACCTATCGACGTGTTCCCCTTACTCCGTCCGTTTGTGATCGGACTTTGTATCATGTTCTTTCCGACAATCGTGCTGGGAACAATAAACGGAGTGATGTCGCCTGTGGTAAAAGGTACACATACCATTTTAGAATCACAGATCGAGAATGTGGAAGCCCTGCAAGCCGAACGCGATGCGCTGGAATATCAGGCGCGGGTGCGCGAAGGTAAGGAATGGCTTGTCAATGATGAGGTGTACGAGGAAAAAATGAGCGAAATGGGTATCCGGCAAGTCGGCGAAAAGCTATCCATGTGGTGGGAACACGCTTGGTACACAATGAAAGTGTGGTTTCGCAAGCTGATAAGCGATTTCTTTGAACTGCTCTTTAACGCTGCTGCCCTGAGTATTGACACGATAAGAACGTTTTTCCTTATCGTATTGTCAATATTGGGGCCGCTGTCGTTCGCTCTCTCCGTCTATGACGGATTCGGGGCTACGCTCACAAGTTGGCTCGCACGCTACATAAGCGTGTACCTGTGGCTTCCTGTGGCCGACCTCTTTTCCGCCGTATTATCCAAAATACAGGCATTGATGCTCCAACAGGATATAGTGCTGCTCAAAGATCCGTCATACGTGCCGGATGAAACGAACGGTATGTATATCCTGTTCCTGATTATCGGCATTATCGGGTATTTCACGATTCCGACCGTTGCGGGCTGGATTATCCAAAGTGGCGGTATGGGCAGCGCAAACCGTACCATGAACACGGCGGCAACCAAAGGCGGTGCAATCGCCGGAGGACTTGCCGGAGCCGCTGCGGGCAACGCGGCCGGACGGGCGGGTTCACTCGCTAAGAAAGGCTATGGAGCAATCAAAGGAATGTTGAAGAAATAATAAACAATTAAAACAATGGAGTTCAAAAGTCTAAAAAATATCGAAACAAGTTTCAAACAGATACGCCTGTTCGGTATGGTGTTTTTGGTACTGTGCGCCGCTATAACGGGTTATTCCGTCTGGTCGTCGTATAGCTTCGCCGAAGCGCAACGCCAGCGTATCTATGTGTTGGACGAGGGCAAGTCACTCATGCTTGCCCTCTCACAAGACCTTTCGCAAAACCGTCCCGTGGAAGCACGGGAACACGTAAAACGATTTCATGAATTGTTCTTTACCCTCGCGCCCGACAAATCGGCTATCGAAAGTAATGTGAGCCGCGCCCTGTTCCTTGTGGACAGGTCGGCTTTCAAATACTATCAGGATATGCAGGAAAAGGGATATTACAACCGCATAATTTCAAGTAACATTAATCAGGTCGTGCAGGTGGATTCTATCGCCTGCGACTTCAATGTGTACCCGTATAAAACGGTAACATACGCCCGCCAGTATATTATCCGCTCGTCGAATATTACCGAGCGAAGCCTTGTTACACGGGCTGACCTGATTAATTCGGTACGGAGTGATAACAACCCGCACGGCTTCACGATGGAGAAATTCGAGATTGTCGAAAACCGTGATATACGGATAACGGAAAGGTAAGTGCGTTATGTTACAGAAAATCATTCAGAACATAAACGAGTGGCTGGAAGATAGGATACGCCACCTTATCAGACCGTTAAGTCCCGACGGACGGGTTATTCTTATTGTTACGATGCTGGTTTTATTCAGCGGACTATCTATCTACATGACCGTTTCTTCAATCTATAATTTCGGAAAGGACAAAGGGCGCAAAATGGAAATCGAGCGTATCGAAACCCTGAAACTGGAATCGGAACAGGAAGGAAGGGACAGTATCAATTATCAATTACAATTAAACGAATTTGAATATGGACGAACAGAATTTGAATAACGAAGGGTTGCCGGAAACTTCCGCGCCCGAAGTGAAGCCGGAGGTGAAAAAAGAACCTCCGAAGTCGGTTCAACCGAACCAACGGTCGGCGGTAGCCAAAAAAGAACTGACAACCGCCCAATTACAGAAGCGCAGGAAGATGATAATCTTCCCGCTTTTCTTCCTCGTTTTCGGGGCGTGTCTGTGGTTTATCTTCGCCCCGTCGGGCAAAGATAAAGAAGAGGCAGAGGGACTGAGCGGCTTTAACGCCGAACTGCCCGTACCCAAAGACGAAGGGATTGTCGGCGACAAACGGGCGGCATACGAACAGGATGCCATGCGCCAGCGGGAAGAATCCAAAATGCGTTCACTACAAGATTTATCGGATATGTTCGACCGTCAAACGGCACAAAGTGAGACGGAACACGAACGGCAGGTATATAACGAAACCCCGGAACTATTCGAGAGGAATGCCAATACCCGTTCGGCAGCTTCTTCGATTAACTCGTCGGCAAACGCCTATAACGACATTAACCGTCAGTTAGGGACATGGTACGAAGAGCCTGCCGGAAAAACAGATGATCAGCTTGTCGTTGAGGGGCGCATACAGGAATTGGAACGCCGCTTAGAGGAAGTCGAAGCGCAAAAAGCGGCAGAGGACGAACAAACGGCTCTACTCGAAAAATCGTATGCGATGGCGGCGAAGTATATGCCGGGGACGGCACAACCTGTAACCGAAGTTTCGCAACCGGTGGAAACGGTATCGACCAAAGATAAAGCAGTTGTTCAGCCTGTAAGTCATGTGAGCCACAATGTGGTGTCGCTACTATCCGCACCCATGACTGATGATGAGTTTATCTCCGCTTTCAGCCAGCCCCGCAATATGGGTTTCGTTACCGCTGCCGGAAACGAAACGCTGGCAAGTAAAAACAGCATTCGCGCCTGTGTGTATCAGACCATAACGCTGACCAGCGGACGGGAGTTGCAAATACGGCTCTTGGAACCGATGCGGGCGGGAAATATCCTGATCCCGGCGAACAGCATTATCACGGGCGCGTGCCGGGTCAGTGGCGAGCGGATGAACGTAACGGTAAATTCAATCCAGTATGGCGGTAATATTATTCCTGTGGAACTGCAAGTCTATGATATGGACGGACAACCCGGAATCTTCGTGCCGGGAAGCGATGAAATCAACGCTGCCAAAGAGGTAGCCGCGCAACTGGCGCAATCCGCCGGAACGTCTATCTCGATAACGGATAATGCGGGTTCGCAGCTTGCCGCCGACGTTGGCAAAGGCTTGATTCAGGGAGCTTCGCAGTATGTGAGTAAGAAAATGAGCGTGGTTAAAGTAACCCTGAAAGCGAATTACGGTCTACTGCTGCTTCCTAAAACGCAATAAAGAAGTAATAAAACAGGCTGTGCCTGCCACTAAAAAAATCCCAGATAACAGAATTAAAAACAACAATTAAAATTATTCGCAATGAAAAAAATCTTTTTGATGCTCGCATTGGTAGCGGGCGTAATGACTGCGGGTGCGCAGGAAGTCGAAAACACGGAAGCTGTCAAAGAAACAGTAACGACCAGCCCGACAACGGGTGACTACTTTCAGGGCTTTACCCGCCCGCTAACGTTCAACCGCATGATACCACCTTATGCGCTCGAAGTTACATTTAATAAAACCGTTCATGTGATTTTCCCCGCACC
This sequence comes from Bacteroides sp. 519, assembly GCF_010500955.1. Lineage (GTDB taxonomy): Bacteria > Bacteroidota > Bacteroidia > Bacteroidales > Bacteroidaceae > Bacteroides. Next base: position 219,930 of record NZ_QVMJ01000001.1, on the reverse strand, counting down.
GATTCGCTATGTCGATTTAGGTTCGGCAGATCTTCTCGCGGCAAAAGCGGACGGAACGGAAAACGTGTTGAGAGTGAAAGCCGCTTTGCGGGATTTCAGCCGGGAGAGTAATCTGTCCGTAATCACGGAAGACGGTAGTTACTACACGTTCAATGTAAAATATGCCGATGAGCCTGTAAAACTATCAGTAGAAATGACGGACTTTCTGCACGACGGGGAAGCAACCAACCGCCCTAACAACGCGCTCGATATTTATATGCAGGAGTTGGGGCAGGAATCGCCGCTATTGGTAAAGCTGATTATGCAGTCAATCTATAAAAATGACCGCAAGGAAATCAAGCATATCGGCAGCAAGCGTTTCGGGATTCAATACACGCTAAAAGGCGTTTATACGCACAATGGCTTGTTGTATTTCCATTTACAGTTAAAGAACTCGTCCAACGTACCGTTCAATATTAATTATGTCACATTCAAAATCGTGGATAAGAAAGTAGCCAAACGCACAGCGATTCAGGAACAGGTTATCTGGCCGCTTCGCGCCTACAATAACCTGACACTGATTGGCGGAAGCCGTACAGAGCGTATGGTCTTCACGCTGCCTAAATTCACGATACCGGACGATAAGATGCTGATTGTCGAACTGAACGAACAGAGCGGCGGCAGACACCAATCCTTTACGGTAGAGAATGCTGATTTAGTACGTGCAAAGGTTATTAACGAACTGAAAGTGAAATAATCATGAAGGGACTACCTATTATTATAACAACGCTTGTGTTGTGCCTGGTCTTTACAGACCAAGCACACGCACAGCGTCAGTTGCCGGGTATGCAAGGCATACAGGTAACAGGCGGAATGGTGGACGGTATATACTCGTCCGCCTTAGACAATGAAGCCGGATATTATTTCGGCGTGGCGATGGCGACCTATGCGAAAAAAGGGAATAAGTGGGTGTTCGGTGCGGAGTTTTTGGAAAGATATTATCCGTACCGAGCGATCCACATACCTGTTTCGCAGTTTACCGCTGAAGGAGGGTACTATTTGAAATTCCTTTCCGACGGGTCGAAAACGGTACATTTCTATTTGGGCGGTTCGGCGTTGGCAGGTTACGAAACAAGCAACTGGGGTGAAAAGACCCTGTATGATGGTTCGACACTCCGGGATAAGGACGCTTTTATTTATGGCGGGGCTATCACGCTCGAAATGGAACTCTATCTTGCCGACCGTATTGTGTTGCTCCTGAATGGTCGCCAGCGGGTGTTATGGGGCAATTCTACCGGACACTTTCATACGATGTTTGGCCTGGGAGTAAAGTTCATTATAAATTAAATTCGATATGAAAAAGATAAGAAAAACAATCGCAATACTGGTCGGCGTGGGCGTAATCGCGCTCTTGGCGTTTGCCTGCACCGACAATTTGGACGTATATAAAACCTACGGCTTTTATCTCGAAACGATGCCTGTGCAGAAACGCATAACACAAGGTGAAACGGCTGAAATACGCTGTACATTGGTGCGTGAGGGGGATTATTCCGAAGCACGGTACTATATCCGGTATTTTCAGCCGGACGGGAAAGGGGAACTGCGGCTTGACGATGGCACATTGTTATCGTCCAACGATCTTTACCCGCTCGAAAAGATGGTGTTCCGAATGTACTATACTTCCCGTTCGACCGACCAGCAACAAATTGACGTGGTGGTGCAGGATAATTACGGGCAATACTACGAAGTGAGTTTTTCATTTCAGAACGAAGCGGTGGAGAGCGAAAATAATGAAGAGGATTAGAGTAATAGGTAAGCACCCGGATTATTTCGGGTGCTTACTGCTTTTAAAACGTGATTATGAAATACACTCTAATATTTTTCATCGCCCTACTACATTTGCCCGTATCGGGACAGTCGAACCGAAAGTCGGAGATAGAATACCTCACGGAAAAAACTTACTCCGTAGCGGAGTTGAGGCGGGTAGCCGATTCCCTGCAAATGACGATTGACGAGCTATGCGACTATCCCGTAATTTCTCCGGTAAAATGCCCTGTTGTTTCGTCGAACTTCGGAATGCGCTTACATCCAATTTATAAAGTACAAAAATTCCATACGGGAATAGATATTCCGAAACCAAAAGGTACTGCGGTGTATGCTACCGGAAACGGAACAGTAATCCGTAAAGGATATTGTTCGGGGTACGGGAATTTTATCGAAATTAAACACGCAGGAGGCTTCCGTTCGTTCTATGCGCATTTAAGTCGAACGCTGGTGAATGTTGGGGACTCGGTAAATATAACCCAACAAATAGCTTGTGTCGGCAATACCGGAGTATCAACGGGCAGCCATTTACATTATGAAATCAGGAAAGAGGGCTGTTTTCTGAATCCGGCGGGATGGTGCTATCTGCTATATGAATTGAAAATACAGACAGCAAAACACGACGGAATCAACTAAACTTCTTATTTTTGCAGTAAATCAATAATTTATGAACTACATAGAAACAAATCTACAACCCGGAGAAGAAATAAAATACGTTGCCAAACTACATTTCTTCCTGTTTATGCAACCGGTTATCCTGTTGCTTATCGGTGTTTTTCTTATGACAGCCCCAAAAGAAGTATTACCTGTAATATATTACGCCGGACTTTTGATGTTGTTTTTCGGACTGGTATCGCTTGTGCAAAGGATACTCGTAAAAATAGGTTCGACTTATGCCGTTACCAATAAGCGCGTGATACTTAAGACAGGTGTAATCAGTCGCCGGGCGGTCGAACTGGTGCTGGCAAAGTGTGAGGGGCTGCATATAAACCAAAGCATTTTAGGCAGGATATTCGGCTTCGGCACAATCACGGTTACTACTGGCGGGGCGACAAGTTCCTATCCGTATATCGCAAATCCGCTGGCGTTCCGGCGAGAGATAAATTTGCAAATTGGGTAGGCAGAAGAATGAAATGGTTGATGGATAAACAACTTGGAGTAACTCTCTGAAAAACACTTGGCAAGCGATTTTGTCAGGTGTTTTTTTATGGGTATCTTTGCGGAGATTATAAGTGCTTTTATCATCATGGAAAAGAAAAAAATACCAGCAATATTTAAAGAAGACTTGCAAAACTTTCTTCAATCAGTTAATGAACTTGATAAAATCGAACAAAGTGAGAGGTTTTGCTTATTATGTTCAAAGTTGATTAGCTTAAAAAATATTCAGTTAATAATTCCAAGAAAAGGGGATTCCTACGATTATGTTTGTGATAGCCCAACTTGTGTAGAAGAGTATAATCATAATCAGTAAGCAAATGAATGAGTTAATAAAATCAATTTTGATCTATGGAGTGACACCATTATTGATTGCTTTTGCATGGATATATCTTGCTGGAGAAGTATGGGCAAAGGGAAAAATCGTGTTGGGCGATATTCTGAAATTTATTGGCTGGAGTGGGAAAAAAGTTCGGAAACTAAGTGTAGAAAGCGAGTATGAAGGAACTATGAACTCAATAATTCAAGACTATAACAAGAATTTTGAAGACCCGATACTTCCTCGTTGTAAAATTGAGTGGGTAACAGATAGTAACAAAAAAAATATACTTAGAGAAAATGAGGCCATTGTTTGTCTGAGTTTTGATAAAAAAGATCACAATCTGAATTTTTATAATGCTACGTTAAGTTTTGTTCAGACAGCACTAATAGCAAAGGCTAAAGACTATTTGGAAAAATCATCATCAGAAGCAATAGATTTACTTACAACTCATATAATTCTGAGGAATAATAGAAAAGAGGTTTTAACTACATTTAGAAAAAAACTTAATGAATTTGAGAATTCAACAATACAAGAATTTGAAACACTTGTACCGACCAATGACAGGGGTTTATTTTTAAATATATTGTTACCCGAATTTCATTTCTATGGCGAACTAATAGACACTCTTCCACCAAGTTCTGAATATAGGATTGAAGCAAATAATCTTCTTTTATGGTTTAAAGAATTAGCAACTAGAGAGTTTGACGAGCGAACTAATCTAAAATATCTCTCAAAAAATTTCAAAATAGGAGTAATTTTAGTTGGAAAAGATGAGACGTGGGAGAAATATGGAGCATCAGCTTATATAAAATGGGCAGATTATTATGCTACTGAAAACTTTAATTCAGTATATATCTTAGCAAGAGGAGGCAATGGCTATGAAAGAGCGTCCAATGTTGTTGGAATTTTAACAGCTACCAAAGGATTTGATCAAATTAACCGGAATCCCAAAATCAAATGTGCATCTCCCGAAGGGAATGAATATATTGTAACTTGCTATTCATTAAGACCCAATAAAGCAACGATTGCCTATCTTGCTTGGGAAAATCTAAAGAAACACTATGAGGAGAGTACTAATGTACCTGCAATTATTGATAGTGTTTACAAAGACCATGTTGTTGTTAATGCTTTTGGTCTAAAATTTGACATTCCTAACAAACAACTCTCTGACATTGAAATAAAGGACGCTCGGAAAGTATTAAATTCAGAAGATGAACTATTTCTTTCTATAATTGAATTAGATACTGATAAGCAGCATATAATCCTGTCTAGTAAAGATACCGAATCAGACCCAAAGCATTATATTGAAGCTGTTTTAAATGAAGATAAAGTATATCCTTGTACGGTTGAGAAAATTCAAACAGATAAACAAGGGCTTCAAACTGGGCTCAAAGTGTCAAACTCAAATTTAAAATCATGGATTTATATCCCGAAATATAATGCTACGTATAGTCGTTTTTTAGACTTAACTCAAAAGTATTCAATCGGGGATATTTTAAATGTTGTAGTTGAAAAATACAGCTCTCTCTCTTCAAGTTTTATTGGTTCTATAGAAAATCTACCAAATCCATGGGATGATGTTGCCATTCAACAAATGCAAATTGGAGATACCATCTCTATCTTAATAAAACAAATAAACGAATTTACTATTATTGGAGAATTAAGTGAAGGAGTTGAATGCTGGCTTGTTAAACAAGAAATATCTTGGGATATAAAAGAATGTATTACATCACAGTTTAGTATTGAAGAAGAAATTGAAGTTTGTGTTACATCAATAAATCATGAAAGAAAGAGGATTGATGTTTCAATTAAACGTCTTTCAAAAACACCAGAATTGGAATATTTCGAGAAAAATGCAAACCAAATTGTAGAAGTTGAGGTTGCTTATATTGTTCCTGATAAAGGGATTGCGGTAAAATATATTGATAATGATAATACAGGGTTCATTTGGTGGTCGGAGATTAGTTGGGGGATTATTGGAAATTTTGAAAATCTATTCAATAAAAAAGATACTATCAGAGTTATTCCAATAACCTTTGATGCTGAAAGAAACAATGTAAGATTTAGTATTAAACGTCAATTTGAACATCAATTTGACGATTGGTATAAGAACGTAGACGAAAATCAGGCTGTAAAAGGTCAGATTATCAGATATTTTGAAAATAGCGTACATGTTGAATTGACTGATGGAGAATATATAGTTCAAGCATTTATACTAAAAAGAGAAATTTCAAATTTTGCTTTTATTGATAGTGAGGATTTGAAATTCTATCTGCCAGTCGGTGATACTTTCAATTTTTTTATTTCTGAAATTAATAAAAATAAAAAGACTGTAGCATTAACAAGAAAAGAGTATCTTGAACAATCAATCTATCCCAATTATGGAGAAAAAATTGATGTAAAATATGTCAAGGAAACTCATTCGAAGGGATATTTTTATTCTGATGAAATAGAAGGCTGGACAAACTTACCGGATAAAAACATTGAAGTAGGAGCGATGATTGAGGTTACTTTAATCTCAGCTTCTTTAGGGGAATTTACTATATGTGAATAAAGAGAGAATTTTATTTAGTTATATTTTCACAGAAGCAACAATTATAAGCGCATGAAACAGGAAGCAACTAAATATTTGCAGGAGTATATAGACCGAATGCAGGCTAAGGGCATAACTCCAACAATGGAAGATTTAAACCAAAAAATGGGAGAATTCTTTCGCACTCAAAATAATACTCCAAGAACAGATTTTGAGGGTTACTCGTCCCTTGAGATGCACAAAATTCTGCATTTTACATTTGATGCAGATTCTCCAATATGTTTCAATCCGCTTAGTTCGCATGAATATTCTCAAATACCCATTTTACGTCAGGTGAAGCGATTTGCGGAAATTATCTCTCAAAATGGGCAAATAAAGTTGACTACTGCCGGATATTTGCCGATTAAAATTGTTCAGGAACTTTATCCTTTGGGTGCTCCTGATGAAATGATTGAAAATGCTATATCAAAATTAGGCAAGGAGATGGATTGTACGCCTGTTCATTTGGCTCGATTATTAGCCGAAGCGTCCGGTATAATTAAAAAACGCAAAGGGATTTTATCCTTGACAGCGACCGGAACAAAAATTATCGCTGATGATTCGAAACTGTTCGATTCTATTTTCAAAGGTTTTTGCCAGAAATTTAACTGGCATTATTTTGATAATTATTCTGATGACGTGCAATCTGGAACGATTGGGCAACTTGGATTTGGTTTTTCATTGATTCTGCTTAGTATATACGGGAATACAGAGCGTTCTGAGAGATATTATGCAGAGAAATATTTTAAGGCTTTTCCTATGTTATTGGAAACGGTTCAGCCTACTTATGGTACAGTGCTGGATTATTGCTTCAATTGCTATTGTTTGCGTACATTTGAGCGATTTCTTTATCACTTCGGATTGGTTGAAATAAAAAAAGGAAAGCGAATATTGCAGGAAGAAACCTACATACAAAAAACACTTCTATTTGATAGGCTAATATCGCTAATGCCTCACAGAGAATTTGAAATGAAATATTGAATTGATTTTAAGCTACTTTTGAAGGCTTAAAATATATTGGCTTTTTGCTTCTTTTCTCCGCATAAAGCCCTGCTAATTGCTCATGGAAAAAGAAGTCCGGGCAAAGTTTCCCCGCCCGGATATAAGTTCTCAAAATCGCTTCCATAGGCATTTACAGCCCGTTCTCGACCATGTATTGCAGCCGACCAGCTACCCAATGGACAGAGGGAGTGCGTGGATAATGGAACGTTTTACGCGCAATATTTTCGATTATAACAACATCCTGTCGGAGTTGTACCGTTTTACAGTCGGGGTCTATCTCGTGCAAAAGTTCCTCCAGTTGGTAATACTGTTCCTGCGTGGCAATTATCGGATTGCCGATATATGCGTCTATTCTCATACCTCGCCAAATTTATCTATTTCACATTCTATTATTACGACTTCCGCATCATGGCGATACAAGCCGTTTTCTTTGGCGTGGTCGATTGCTTTTACTTCGGTGCTGAATACACCGAAAAATACACGGCTTGCCTTTGTGCGGTGTACGTCTGTCTGAAATAATACAAATATTGTTGTCATAATCGGGTAAATTTATGGAGCGGGATTTCTCCCGCCCCTGTTAGTCATTCGGTTTATACTGCTGTGGCTACCTCTGCCGTTTTGCCTTTCGGGGGTACGGTTACAAGTTGTACCGTTCCCGCTGTCGGGGTTGATATTGCTTTGGGTTGCTCCGCTACTTTGGCGGTCTGCTTGGTGCTTTCCGCTTTGTCTGTATCTTTCGTCTGTACTTTCGGCTCGTCTTTGGGCTTGGCGGTTACAGTCGGGGCGGTGGCTTTCTTTGCCTTGTCTGCCGTTTTTCCGACCGTTTTAGCCGTCTTTTTCGCTTTGGCATCGGCTTTTGCCTGTTTTTCTGCCTTTTTCAGCCCTGCGATACGTTCGTCCAATCGGGCGTTTTTCTTGCCGTAGTCCTCGGCATGGGTCGCCTCGATTTCTGCCGTTTTCTTGGGTAGGTGCTGTTTGGCGAACGCCAACAATAACCCGCCTTTCGTGTCGGCTACCGTATTTGTTCGCTCGGTCAGGTGGCTATACAGATAATCACGCCGTATCACGGTCTTTTGTTCTTCGGTAAGAGTAGAGGCTATTTGTAGCTTTTTCTCGTCCGTCAGTCCGTAGTAGTCATTTTCTTTCAGTCCTATGGCTTTGTAGTGGCTACGGCGCAATTTCGATAGCATGAAAAAATACATGGCTGTTTCCTCGTCTGCGGTAAATGCCGACTGTGGCAGTTCATCGGTACGCAAAAGTTCCTTTACCCCCTCGGCGGTCTTTTCCGCTTGTAACTCGGTGTTACGTTTCTTCTTGGCGGTAAGGTCGGAGATTAACTGCTCGTTGCTTTTGGTGTCTTTGCTTGCCACCTCTTTGTAGTGGAGTTTTACACCCTTATCGCCGATTTCAGCGTACACACGGATTTTGCCCTGTTCTTTCAACTGGTCAAGGTGGGCGGTTTGCTTAGTGTATTGTTCCTGTTCCTTGTCGTATTTCTCCTGCGCCTTGTCGAAATCTTCGGGCTTTTTGTACTCGGAGGCTTGCGGTGCGGTGGGTGCTGTCGGGTATCGGCTTAGATTGTAGGTGTGTACGTTCTTAAATTCGTACCCGCCTTTGCGTACCTTTTGGGTCGCCTCGTTTTCATATCCGTACTGCTCCCCGATAAAAACGAGTTTCGGGTCGTGCAAGGCAACTTCTTCGGCTTGCGCTACGAGGTAAGCCGTATTTTTGGCATCGAGGCACTTTTTATCCGCACATCTTCCGCACCCGCTCCCTGTGGCGAACAGGTCGAAGTTTGTAGAGTTGTGCGGACATTTCAGACATGGGGTCTTGTCGAAAAGGTAGTTTTCGATGTTGTTTGTATAGCAGGATTGTATTTTGCCGTCCAAAACTCCTGCGGAGATACTGCACCATTCGCCCTGTCCGTCCTCGCCTAAACGGTCTTTCAGTATTTCAGCCTGTATTTTCTTGTCGTACTTGCTTATCACTATCCCCGCCGATGCAGTCAGCTTACCCGCCTTTACGAGTTTGGCAATGCCTTTAATGAGTTCGCAAAGTTTCAGCGTTTGGTAAACGTGCTTTTCGCTCTTGCCGAATTGCAGGGCGAGGCTTGCCACATCGTAACGCTTGGTGTCTATAAGGCGTTTATAAGCCTCTGCCGCCTCCATTGGTGGCACATCTTCTCGTTGCAGGTTCTCGGAGATTGAAAGGTCATACGCCTGTTCATCGGTCGCCTCCCGCACAATGGCGGGAATTTCGGCGAGTTTCAGCATACGGCAGGCACGGAAACGGCGTTCCCCGCAAATGATTTCGTAATGTTCGCCTTTCTCACCCTTGCGCCGTACCGTAATGGGCTGTATCAGTCCGTGAACGGAGATACTTTGCGCCAACTCACCCAGTGCATCGGCATCGAACGTTTTTCGGGCGTTGTAGTTGCTTGGCTCTATGAGGTCGGACGGAATGTTTACGGCTTTGTGCTGTCCGTTGTCGGGGGTGCGTACCACTACTGCGGTTACTACTTCGTTTGCTTTCTCGCTTGTCTGTACTGCTACGGCTGTGCCGTTGTTCTTAATTGCTGTCATAACTGTAATTATTTGAATGATTTTTAAAATATTGTTGATTTTCAGATGATTGTTTCAATTTCCTTTACAGGGGTATTTTTCATAAGCCACTCCCTTACATACTCCATGTTATATTCGGATGTGATAATGGCGCAATGTTCGCCGATTTGCGTAAACCTGCTACTTTCATAGCTATCGCACCATTCTTTCAGATTGACTACGCCCCAATTCGTGTAATCATTGGTAAACATTCGGTTAATCTCCCTTATGGGCTTTTCAAATGCTACTTTGACGGTTTTATATTGGTCGTCTATGATTTCCAGATATTGAAGTGAGCCAAATTCATCATGTAGTCGGGCGTGTGCCCAATCATATTCGTATATCTCGTTTCCCCACGAGTGCGGTTCATCGAAACGTACCATTACCTCTGCGGTGTACTCGGTTACGTTTATGCTTTCGATAGTTCCTGTAACCATTAAGCCTGTAAAAATGCACTTACACCGTTTGCCTATGATACTGTCGTTTACTTCGTTCGTTTTCATACTCTTAACTATTTGAATGATGAATTTTCTTTGCTAACCACTTATCCCGCCTCATTCGGCACTCGGTAAGGGTTGGCATCACTACGCTAAAAAGTTCGCCGTCCGTATCCCGATAATCGTATTGGAAGAGCCACTTCCCGCGAAAATCCTTGTAACGCTCGTAATTTTCTTCTCCTGCGGGGCATATTGATACTCCGTGCAGGTTCATTTTAGGCTGTGTCATATTACTGTCTATTTTTAGGGTTATTGGCACAAATGGGGCATACTACAAGAATATCAAGTATATCATTGTCCTGCCTGTCCGTTACTTCGTATGCTATTCTTACCGTTCCACATTCACACGCTCTCGGCTGAGGAATTATAATAAAAGTGTGATGCGGGAAAATTTGCACATGGCTTTCAATAGAGCCTACCGAATTAAAATACTTTGCTTTCATACTGTTGATATTTAGAAAATTAATACTATTACAAGGCAGATAATGACAGCCAACACCAGAAGCGACACAAGGCACGAAAGCACCGTTTTTGCAATCTCCCAAAGGATACAAGCACCCACTACCACCGCCACGAATGACCAACCCCAAAGGGCAAACCCTGCTACCGCAAAGGCTACTTTCAAAATCCACCAAATGCTGATTGGAAGGAAGGTGAATCGCTGTTTCGATATTTTTTCTGTCTGTTTCATAATTTCTGACCTTTTTTTTAATCTTCATGCTGCTCGGAGCCGTCGGAGTTATCGAGTTTCGGGGGCAAGACAAGTCCATGTTCAGACCACGCAAGGTTTTCGGGAACAAATACGCTCGCCCGAAGCATGAGGGAAAGAGGAAGATTTTTCACGAAACCGAAGGCTTGACCTTGCGGGGGCTACCGGAACATGGGAATACTTTCGCGCCTGAAATCGTATCACTTCCGCGTGCGTTTCATCAGCGGCAGGTGTAGCTAAAAGGGGGAAGAAATTATAAAGAGAAACAGACTGGAAGAATCCACATTCATCGCCGTAACATTCTATGGGCGGAGAATCAAAATCGGTTTAACCGGAATAACCGCAAAGAAGAAATCCGGCTTTTAGCCAAGACAAAGCCGGACATAGGTACGCAAGGCGTAAACAATTGATATACTGTTGGTATTATTACCATATCTTTGCTATCCCCGTGCAATAGTACAAACGAATAAAGAAAAAAAGATATGGAAATAGTGAGTATAGAAGCCGGAACATACAGGGCGATGATGTTTCATTTTGAAGCGTTTGCCCGGAAAGTGGGAGCGTTGTGTGAACCGCACGTTGGCAAAAGGCTTGACGAATGGTTGGATAATCAGGACGTCTGCCTTATTCTGAATATCAGTCCACGCACCTTGCAGAACTTGCGTGAAACGGGAAAGTTGCCATACAGCCAAATCAACCGGAAAATGTATTACAAGCCGGAAGACGTGGAAAAAGTCATTAACAATGTTGGGTTATAATGGCATGGAAAACAAAGTTATAACAAAAGAGAATGAGCAGATTAAGGCATTTTTCTGTTCGCTCGACAAGATGCTGGATAAAATAGAAACAGCATTGGCAGATTATAGACCTACCCTGAAAGGGGAACGGTTTCTGACCGACACACAGGTTTCAGAGCGGCTTAAAGTGAGCCGCCGGACGTTGCAGGAATACAGGACGGAAGGACGAATCCCCTACACTCACTTCGGCGGTAAAACCTTGTACCGGGAATCGGATATTCAAAAGATTTTGGATAAGGGCTACCGCAAAGCATAGGAGTGGCTTACTTTTCAATTATAATAATATGTAATACCCCCGAAATTCGCTTGAATTCGGGGGTATTATTGTTGAGGACTTCACGATACCTTTCTACGGGCAATCAGTCTGTCCATGTCTTCGGAAATCTTTTGGTCGGTAATATGCGCATATCCTTGCGTTGTGGATATATTAGCGTGTCCCATCATTTTGGCTACGGATTCGATACAAACACCTGCCGAAAGTAAAAGGGTTCCGAATGAATGTCGGCTTTTATGGTAGGAGAGATTCTCTTTGAAAGCATGGCAAATTCCTATCTGATTGATTTCTCGCCATGCAAGGTCTCGATTTTTTGGTAGTGGAAACACCGGCTGACTGTCATCGGTTGTATTATACAACATAAGAATTTGTTCGGCTATCGGATGAAGCGGAATAAATGCTTCTACATTTGTTTTTACACGCTGTTTACGAATATACAATCTTCCCTCTGCCGTTTTTCCAATATGTCGCGGGTATAATCGTTGAGCATCTACATACGCTAATCCGGTCAGTGAGGAAAAAATGAACGCCCGGCGGACAAGCTCCATCATTGGGTCTTCAAATGGTGTTTCCAAAATTTGTTTCAATTCATTTTTAGTAATGTATTTCAATTTTGGAGGGGCTTTCTTTTCATAGAGAACATCTTCTATCGGGTTGGCTCTTATAATTTCTTGGTCAACAGCGATATAAATCAGTCGGTTCAACCAACATAAGTGTCGATTGGTATGGGTAGCCGTAAAACCTAAATTTATTTTGCAGTACAGCTTGAATGATTCTCCAAATTCTTCCGTAATATCCTCAAAGGCAATATCTTGGATTCCGCGTGATTCGACAAAGGATTTCAAATTACGTTGTGTGAGCTTGGATTGTCGAAGTGTCGACGTGGAGTTGGTTTCCAATGAACGAAGACGTAAGCGTTCAATTTCAACCTCTCCACCTTTCAACAAATAATTGGCAACAGAATTTACTCCCACAATCGTATTTTTAAGTAATTCTGCACTAATAACTCCTTGCTCTTTAAGAATACGCTCATAGGTCTGCTCTACCTGTCGGTGAAATTCTGCAAGACGATTATTTTCCCTTCCGGTTTTTATTTGGCTACCGCCGATTTTCAATTCGCCTTTCTTGGAATTCCAATCTTTGGGCTGGCAATAGATACCTGTTGCAAGAACCGAAATTTTTCCGTCAATGCTGATCCGGCACATAACGGCAGTTGTTCCGTCTGTCTTTACTTTTCCTCTATTAATATAGAATAATATTTTGAATGTACTTCTCATATTTTTGTTGATTTACAGATTAGTGGTTTATAGAATTAATTTAAAATCTTGGGTTGCTTCGATAAACTTGTCCATATCCTCGAAAAGTTTCTTTGGAGTAACACGAGCATAGATTTGAGTGGTTTGAATATTGTTGTGTCCGAGCATACGACTGATTGTTTCTATCGGCACTCCTTCTTCGAGCGTAATCAAACTTGCAAATGAATGTCTCCCAACATGATAGACTAAATCTTGAGATAAATTAGCCATAACTCGAAGGGCTTTCATATTCGAACGAAGAGTAGCATAATGCTGTGGCGGAAATAAAGTTTCCCGGCTTTCGTCTTTGTATTTCTCTATCAATGCAATGGCTTCGGGGAGAAGTTTGACACGTCCCAAATGTTCATTTTTTTTCCTGCGGTATTTAAGCCAAAGATTGCCCTCGTCATCTGTAAACAAATTCTCCTTTGTAATACTGATAACGTCTGCATAGGCAGTACCGACATAGCAGGCAAACAGGAATAAATCTCTTGTTATGACATGAGAACAACGACTTTCGGGAATTTCCAAGTCCCGAAGTTTCTCAAAATCTTCACGAGTAAGTGCCTTGGGAGTGGTCTCTTTCTGTTTGGGTAATTTGTAATGGGAAAAGAAGTGCCTTTCACTATGTCCCTCTTTATAGGCTATTTTACAAACCTTTTTCAGAATAGCAAGGAAATGACGAACGGTGTCCATTGCCATGCCTTTTTCCCCTAAACAAAACTCTTGAAAATCCCGAATGAACTGTTCAGTAAGTTGTCCGAAAGCAATATCACGAGTTTTGAACTTCTTCTCGACAAACTCAACAACGAATCGTCGGGTATAAGTATAAGTCGGAATAGTCGTAGCACAACGGTCGATGCCGACACGAGCCTGCATTTGTTCGATGTGGTAATCAAACATGGCAAGTAGGGTTGTTTGTTTTGTCATGCTACCTTGAAACAAGTCTTTTACTTTCGTAGCATCAAAAGGAATTTTTCTTTCGGCAAGACTGTCGAATGCAGAATGCACTGATAATAAAACCATTTCGATTTTGCCGTTCACTTCCACTGCTTCCCTACTTTTGCCGTTGAGCCTGCTCTCTCGTGGATTCCACAACGAAGGAGTACATGAAAGTTTCAAACTGAATTGAGACATGGAATTGTTCACAGTGATTCTTCCCATGATCGGAGCTTACCCGATTTGTCCAAGCTATTTTTTTTAAGGTATAGCAGAACCTTGAATTTTTCAATTTTCATACGCTTATAATTTGTGGGCTTTGCCGACGGCAAAGTTACCTGTTTTATAAGCGCCCATTGTTATGCAAATCGCAGCACATCAGAACATTAGCACCGTCCCTCATAATTCTTCACTCTGCTATTGTTACCCATTTTCCTTCGGTAACTGGCAAGGTAACGATTTGGTAACTGAAACTCTTCGTAGAACTGCTTATGCTCCAAACTTCAATTTTACTCAAATCACTGAATTACAATGGTGTTATCCGATTCGCTTCTTACCTTCTCATACCTATTCTGACTACTAATTTTTCATACAGCGCGGCACACAATGGCTACGACTATTGCTTTATCTAATGGTATGCCGATGGAAAGCCTTGCTAAATTATTAGGACATAAGAATGTGCGAACAACACAGCTCTATGCTCGAATTACGGATACAAAGCTTAATGCTGATATGGAATCGTTGGAGGAAAAGTTGGCAGATTTTCAGTTGTAAGCACGAAATAAACTATTCGTCTATACTCACAAAAGTTAAATAAAATAGCATGAATGCTTCAAGCTACAAATCCTCTTATCTATATTTTAATGGTGATTATTTTAATCATCATTAAAATAACCTAATATACATAGTGGCGGATTGAAATATTCTTCTTATTTTTGTAACCGCCATTAAGATAATGAGTATTAAATAACATGAGATATGAAGTTTTATAACAGAACAGCGGAGTTAGAGATATTAGCCCGTACATTGGAGCAATCGAAGAGGAGTTCCTGTTTTACGGTTATGGTTGGTCGTCGTCGTATCGGCAAGACCTCCCTTTTACTTGAATCTGTAAAGGGACAGAAGTATCTTTATCTGTTTGTTTCCCGTAAAAGCGAACCACTTCTTTGCGAACAGTTTCAGAAAGATGCAGCAGATGTTTTAGGATTGCAAATATTCGGCTCGATTACCCGATTCAAAGACCTTTTTGAGCAGTTATTGATTTTTGCCACGAAGGAACATTATACGCTTATCATAGATGAGTTTCAAGAGTTTGATAATGTAAATTCGTCCATATTCAGCGATGTTCAGAATCTTTGGGATCAGTACAAGGATAAGACTAAGATCAACTTTATTGCTTCCGGTTCTATCTATTCGATGATGATGAAAATTTTTGAGAACAGGAAAGAACCGTTATTCGGGCGACTTACCTCAAAAATAACACAGCAACCTTTCGCCGTTAGTGTAATAAAAGAAATCCTGAACGATTATAATCCGAAATATAATTCGGAAGATCTTCTGTGTCTCTATATGCTGACGGGTGGCATTCCCAAGTATATTGACCTTCTTATGGAAGCCGGAGCTGTAACAAAGGATAAGATACTGGATATGGTTACACGTCCTGATTCTCCCTTTATCGGGGAAGGCAAAGAATTGCTTATCTCTGAGTTTGGAAAAGAGTATGGAACTTATTTTTCTATCTTACAGTTAATCGCTTCCGGGAAAACAACCCAAAGTGAAATAGATTCTATTATTGGGAAAAATACCGGGGCATATTTGGTCAATTTAGAAAAAGAATACTCCCTTATCACAAAGAACAAGCCCATGTTCTCGAAGCCGGAAAGCCGAAAAGCTCGTTGGAGTTTGAATGACAACTACCTTCGTTTTTGGTTTCGATTTATTTATCCGAATCAGTCATTGATTGAAATGGGGAAATATGACTTGCTTCGTGAGTTTATTAATAAGAACTATGAGCAATATAGCGGTTTCACTTTGGAAAAATACTTTCGGGCTAAAATGGCGGAAGAGGAGAGGATAACCGCTATCGGTAGCTATTGGGACAATAAAGGCGAAAATGAGATAGACCTGATTGCCTTGAATGATTTGGATAAAACGGCTATTGTTGCCGAGGTAAAGCGTAACCCCAAGAAAATTGACATGACTTTACTTCAGGCGAAAGCCGATTCAATCAAAAAAGAACTTGCAAAATATAAGGTTGAATTAAGAGGCTTATCTATGAATGATATGTAAAGCCCAGTGCAAGGTGCAGCCTATATATAAATAGGCTGCACCTTGCACTGGAGAACGACTTGATATTCAATTAATTTTTGTAAGATTCAAAAAGTTCGTATATTTGAACCTGAAAGCTGATATGAAGCTTGTGGACAGGAAAAGACAGTCGAAAGTCAAGACTGGACAGAAATCAGTTACTAAATAGTTACTAAAGAAAAGGCGAAGTAGCCTTAACCTCGTATCATACAGGACAATCGGAATTTATCGTTCCGTTCCCTCTCTCTCCGCAAACAAATGCTGACAATCAGCAATTTAGCAAAACAAAGGACTGAAATAGGGACTAAACAACCTACTTTAGTCCTTTTTCTTTGGGCCTGATGAAGAGGAAAATACCTGCTTCAAGGCATTTGGTGAAGGCTTCGGAAAGTTTGGCTTCTGAGTACGCCTTGTGTCGCTAGCAATGAACTGGAGATTGTCGCGGTAGTTACGAGTTTGATGACCGCGATAGGTTCCGGTAGGATACATTTGCTAAGTAACCTTATTACTTCATAAAGTTTTTATCAATCTACGATCTTTGGTTCAATAATTATTTCAACAGGTTTTAATTCTACTTCCGAATCAACATATTCAACAATTGATTTATCTTCTATTTGTGCTTCTACTTTTAGTTTACATTCACCATCTAAAGAGAAATTTTTCGCCAACAATCTCCAATTAATAGATAATTCAGTTATTCCATATTTCGGTTTTACATAAAATTTAAAATTATCGGTTTCCTTTTGAACCAAATTATTTTTTGGTTGAATTAGCAGTCCATTGCTACAATTGGAATATGAAAAGACTTCACGTTTTTGGCTTGCATTCCTATGAAGTTCCGCCCTCATAGTATCGCTCAATAAAGGATTATTAGAAACTCCGTAAGAAGTATCTAATTCGTCTATTTCTTCTTCGTTAAAACGAATGTCAATTTTATAGTCTTCAATAGATATACCTCCGATATTTTTAATATACAAAATTAGAGTACACCACTGGTAGTTAGTGCTTGTATTATGAAAAGGGAATAGACTTGTGTTGAACTTAGGCATTTGCGACAATAAAAAATTCATATCATTAGGCCTGCTTAATTCATACTTCTTTGTCGTTTTGTAGAATTTTGGATAAAGTATAAATGGATTATTTTTGTCGTTATTTACAATGTTTATTTCAATATTATATGAATCTTTGTATTGAAAGTCATGGACATACCAATTAAATGTTTTCTGGTTTTCTTCTATTAAATCAACAATATCTTCCCAAGAAAAAACATCAATTGAAAACCCTCCTTGCGTAATGCTCTCTATATTCTTTCTTCTAATATATTCTTCAATTTTAGCATCCTTATTAGCGGTAGTAGCAAAATAGAACCCTTTCAGAGGTGGTTGAAATATTGAAGCTTTATTTAATTCGTCATCTATTTCCTTTTCCGTTAATTGGCAATAAGAATAATCATCTTTACCTTTGCATTGGATTCCATAATATGCCGATTCACCATTAGGAATACCATAAATATCTACTCCGTATTGTTTCTGTCCACTTCTCCCATTTTTCTTTATGTTGGAACATTCCCAAATCTCTCCCCATAACTTTTTGCACAGAGTTTCAAAATCTTGCCAATTTTCGGGCTTTCTTAACTGTAATTTTCCTTTCATCGTTTGCAAAGATAAGGTTTTTCGTGCATTTCAACCTAATTTCCATATAGATAAGAGCTACACTGCCAAACCAACGCCACATACTGCTGCCACATACCTCAAAACCGCACAAAACCTCGGATATACCCTATAATTTTACTTCTCAAACATTTAATATTTATAGAAATGCATTAAAGGAGGTTCTCCTGTCAATAATGTTTTTTTGATATACCTGATAGAGATGGGCGAAAGCCGAAAGAGCGCCATGCCGCAATGGCATTGGAGGCACCTTCTTTTGTAAAAGAAGGAGACAGAGAAATTCTTCTACAGGGATATTTAAAAACATAAATAATCCAGCAACAACTTCCCTTCATTCCGTTACATCCATTACAATAAAAGTCTCGGATTGGAGCCAAATGTAGTTATCATAAAAACAACGGTGATTTACAACCTCGATAACAGTTATTAGCAGTACTAATCACCGTTATTGGGTTGCAAACCACCGTTATTCAAGTTGCAAACAACAGTTGTTTTTAACTGTTAGTCTTCGTTTTTTTTCTTTCTTGATTCTTTCTTGGCAAGAACTATAATGTGGTACACATATTCAGTCATCCACTGTTCCGAAAATCCCAGTCTTTCTTTGTAGGTACGAACAGCAGTGGCCGTTTTATGCACATCGTCTTTTTTCCATACTTTCTTTGTAACAATGTCGTGAACTGTTTTTTCAGTCATTGCATAGAGAGCTTTCTTAAAGAATCCCGGCATACGGAATTTCCATTGCATAAGGTTTCCCATCAGCATCATTAAATCGTTTGAGAAGCCCTGAAACAATGCTAAATAAGATTGTACCTGATTCTGGTTCTTACAGTTCTTCCTAATTGATGAATCGATTTCTTTGAAAAAGCTTTCGCTCAAGCCATAATCTTGCATCAACATTTTGCGTGAACGCGATTTTTCGCCTAGTCCCAGTTTACCACCCTGTGTAGGCACTTTAAATAGTCGCTTAAACGTAGCTACATCAGGAACAAAGTTAATGTTGGTAATACCCAGATTCACTGCAATAACCGATTGGAAATACACACGGGTAAGTAGGGAGAAGTCTTCAACATCGCCTACTGTTTCGTTTGTTTTTTTACCAAATAATTTAGAGAATATACTCATTGCAATTATTATTTATATTATTAATTTCATGTTGGCATGCAAAAATACAAAAATATCTTTCAGAATACCCCATTCACTTCAACTTAAAATAAAACCGATGATCCTCGAACACGGTTTCTACAATGTCATAGCGAATAAACTTAGCCAAAAGATGCTCAGCCGCTCTACGCGATATTCCTGCTTTACGGCAATAGCGATTAATAGACAGAGGTATATCGCTATCCATCAAACTGATTAAAAGTTGTTCACGATCTGTAAATGCAATTAGCTGGCCATCTGTTTTGCTTTCTTGCTGCCAAACTCTGAGATGCACAGGGGTGGCCAGTATATTTTCGTCTTTTATTCGAATGTAAGCCAATAGTTTTCCATTTTCGTCTTTGGCATATATGGGCTTTTGTTTACTCTCTTCTATATATACTATTAAAACTTGTTTTCCTTCTACTAGCTGAGCTTCCATTGAATACTGAATTGCCGGCGAACAATACAATTGTGCAGCGGCTTCAATCATATATGCCTCTTCTTCAGAACGAACTCCGGCTATTTTACCATTGTCTTTTACTCCTATCAGCAGTCGCCCTCCTTGTGTATTTGCAAAGGCCGACAGGGTGCGGGCTATCTTCCGGGCATCGGAAATCTCAAACTTAAAATCCTGCATCTGATGTTCTCCTTCTGATATCATGACATGCACGGTTCTCATCTCCTTCGGTGATTTCATGCCCACAAAAGTATATAAAAAAGTTCAATCAGTTGTTTATTCTAACAAAATCGAAGATTATTTTAAAAAAAAAGCTAATAATATTCGTTTATTTCCGGAAAGGATGTATTTTTGCCCCACATTATTAACATAGATATATAGTAATTATGAAAGAACTGGTTGAAAAAATGGCTGAGCTAGTAGCTGGATTTAACAAAGACGCTAGCGCTCAAATCGAAAATGGCAATAAAGCTGCTGGTACTCGCGCTCGTAAAGCTTCATTGGAAATTGAAAAACTAATGAAAGAGTTCAGAAAAGCATCTTTAGAAGCTTCTAAAAACTAATTTCTGATTAATTAGGAATTAAAGATAGGGGATAATCTTTTAAAGGATATCTCCTTTTTTAGTATAATTTAGCTAGTAGTTAGTAGCTAGTAGTTAGTGGCTAGTAGCTAGTGGCTAGTAGCTAGTGTAATAAACATATTTCCGGGCCGAAGGTCCAACTTAATTCAGCCCTAGGTAGAGCAAAGCGGCACCTAGGGTTGGCAAGTTACCACACAACAGCGGGCTGAAAGTCCAATTCAATAAAATTTCAGCCTATTTATATAATATTTTTCGCATTACCTTATTAAGTTGCCCTTATCAGGGCGCTGTGTATGAGGTCATTACTTACCCCAGGCGAATGCCTGGGGCTGAACTAAACTGGACCTTCGGTCCGGAAATATGCTTGTATACTTGATATTAATGTTTAAATTATTGAGCACCTTCCCTAGCTACTAACTACTAGCTAACCACCTACTAGCTACTAACTACTAGCTACTAACTACTAGCTACTAACTACTAACCCATTGTCTTTTTAAGCTGCTCAAGAATATTATAAACCGCAGGACAGGTTTGTGCATTACGAATGGCTAGTGCATGGATTTGATAAAACTTCTTCCGGTCGGTATGTGGATACTCCCTGCATGCCTTTGGCCTATCTTCGTAAATGGAGCAATAATTATCGGTACCCAGAAAAGGACAAGGCATTGATTTGAACACATAGTCATTGTCTTCATCAATCCTCAGATATTCACTAATTACATCAACCGGCTTTTTACGAAGGGTTTTAGCTATACGGTCAATATCTTTATTGGTAATCATTGGTCCTAGAGTACGGCAACAGTTACCACAATCCAAACAATCTATTTCGGAAAAAACATCTTCATGAATTTCATGAATAACATCGTCCAGTTCGCGTATCTTGCTCTTCTTTAAGTTTTTAAAGAAAGCTTTTATTTCTTTCTCTACTTTTTTAGCTTTATCGGGTAAAAGAGGTAAATCCATAATCACTTTACTTTACCTACTTTTCCCTCTAAATCTCCCAGATACAAATCCAAAGAATGAGTAGATATTTGTATTTCCCAAATTGATACTCCCAGAGATGCTATTAATAAAAGTAACGCTACTCCAAATACGTATACAGATAGCAACTGTAATCCGATATAAATAAAAAACATTGTAACAACACATAGAAACAGGCTTCCAATTCCTAATATCTGCATTGTCCGGGTTAGATAGACTCTTTTCCGTAGATTAAGAATCTGTCCTACAGTTACCTCAGACGGATCTTCGACATACCGGTCTTTCAAGGTACGCACCAATTGAGCGTACGATAAAAAACGATTGGTGTAAGCTAACAGTATCAGCGAAACAGCCGAAAACAAAAGTGTAGGAGTTGTCAAGGTTAATTCTTCCATATCGGATTAGTTTGAGCAATTCTATTTTAGTACTTCGAGTTCTTTACCTACTTTAATAAAGGCTTCAATACACTTATCCAAGTGAGCCTTTTCGTGTCCGGCAGAGAGTTGCACACGGATACGTGCCTGACCTTGTGGTACTACAGGATAATAGAATCCGGTTACGTATATTCCTTCTTCCTGCATCCGGGCAGCAAAAACCTGCGATAGTTTTGCATCGTATAGCATAACTGCACAAATAGCACTTTGTGTAGGTTTAATATCGAATCCGGCTGCCAGCATCTTATCTCTGAAATAAGTTACATTTTCAACAAGTTTATCATGTAGTTCATTGCTCTCCTTCAACATATTGAATACTTCAATACTTGCTCCGATAATGCCAGGTGCCAACGAGTTAGAGAACAAATAAGGACGGCTGCGTTGACGCAGTAAGTCAATAATTTCTTTTTTACCAGTAGTAAAGCCACCTAATGCACCACCAAAAGCTTTACCAAGTGTACCGGTATAGAGATCAACACGATCGTATGTATTGAATAATTCACTTACTCCATGACCAGTGGCACCTACTACACCAGCCGAGTGCGATTCGTCTACCATTACAAGGGCATCATATTTTTCGGCCAGATCGCATATTTTATCCATCGGTGCTACATTTCCGTCCATAGAGAACACACCGTCGGTAACAATAATACGGAAACGTTGTGCCTGTACTTCCTGCAAACATTTCTCCAGTTCGCCCATATCTGCATTGGCGTATCTGTAACGTTTTGCTTTACACAAACGTACACCATCAATAATCGAGGCATGATTCAGAGAGTCGGAAATAATTGCATCTTCATCTGTAAAGAGAGGTTCAAATACTCCACCGTTTGCATCAAAACATGCGGCATATAATATGGTATCTTCTGTTTGGAAATATTCGGCTATAGCAGCTTCCAGTTCTTTATGAATATCTTGTGTACCACATATAAAGCGTACCGACGACATTCCATAGCCCCGGCGATCCATCATTTCCTGGGCGGCTTTAATCAAACGCGGATTATTTGATAATCCAAGGTAATTATTAGCACAGAAATTCAATACATCTTTTCCATTTACTTTAATGACTGCTTGCTGAGGACTTTCAATCAGTCTTTCTTCTTTGTATAAACCAGCTTCTTTAATTTCAGCAAGAGTATTGCTGAGGTATTCCTTCATTTTACCATACATAGGATTTAAGTTTTAAGTTTAAAAGTACTAAGTTCTTAACAAGAACTCAATTTTAGTGCAAAGGACACCATTTTTGTTGGAATAAACAATAACTTTTTGGTTGAATACAGAAAAAAAAATGTCTAACTTTGCCAACCTAAAAGAATGGAAGGAGTTAACTCAAGATTGAAATTGTTTAAGGTACATATTAGTCTACTCTTGCTTGGAATCTTTTTATTTTCGTGCGAAAATAAAAAGAAGACATCTGTCAACGCTGTACAAACAGATACAATGATAGTTGTTAACGACACCATACCTACTATTCTCAAAGACACTTTAGAAGAAGTAGAAGATCCTGAACCGGAAGTAGTGAGAGACGAATACTTTGACGATTTTATTTATCAGTTTGCATTGGACAAGAAATTTCAGCTTAAGCGAATTGTATTCCCCCTACCCTATTACAAAGAAAACGCTTCTCTGAAGCTAGAGAAGAGCGAATGGCAGCACGATAGTTTATTCTATAAATACAACCATTACACATTATTGTTTGATAAAGAAGAAGATTTCGACCTGCTTGATGAGGTGGACCCAAGCTCCATTCAGATAGAATGGATATATTTGAAATCGCATCTCTTAAAGAAGTACTACTTTGAGTGCATTAACGGAAGATGGATACTCGAAGCTGTTAACCTGCATTCTTTAGAAGAAGAGAAGAAAGACTTTGCTGACTTCTTCCTCAAATTCTCTACCGATAGCACCTTTCAAACAAAACACATCTGTAATCCGCTGAAGTTTATTACAACCGATCCGGATGATGACTTTGCTATACTTGAAACAACCATGGATTTGAATCAGTGGTTTACCCTACGCCCCGAACTACCCACCGAAATGTTTTCGAACATCAACTACGGACAAAAAAACGATGATAAGTCGCCTACCAAAATTGTTTACCTGAAAGGTGTAGGAAATGGATTTCTAAATACACTTTCGTTCAGAAAGAAACAAGGAAGATGGGAGTTGTTCCGATTTGAAGACACCAGCAATTAACATTAGATATTCCAGACATGATACAATACTTTGATAATTATTCTCTATTATCACACAACACCTTTGGCATTGATGTAAAAGCCACCCGTTTTATTGAATACGATACCGAAGAGGATTTATACGAGCTGATCCGCACCAACCAGATTACCCTACCCTATTTACATATTGGTGGAGGCAGCAATCTGTTATTCGTCAATAACTTTGAAGGAACCATTCTTCACTCGCGCATTAACACCATCCGCATTGTTGAAGAAAACGATAACGATGTGTTGGTTAAAGTAGGTTCGGGAGTGGTTTGGGACGATTTTGTAGCTCATTGTGTTGCAAACAAATGGTATGGAGCCGAAAACCTCTCTAATATACCCGGCGAAGTAGGTGCAAGTGCCGTACAAAACATTGGCGCTTACGGAGTAGAGGTTAAAGATATTATTCATTCTGTTGAAACAGTAAATATAAAAGGAGAGCAAAAAACGTATTTACGCAACAACTGCCAGTATGCTTACCGATACAGCATTTTCAAAGAACCGGAAATGAAAGATGTTATTGTTACTTCGGTATGTTTCCGGTTGAACAAGAAAGAATCGTATAAACTTGATTATGGCACAATACGGGCAGAGCTATCCGGGTTTCCGGAAACGTCATTAAAAAACGTTCGTCAGGCAATATTTAACATAAGAGGTTCTAAATTGCCGGATCCTGCCATTCAGGGCAATGCCGGAAGTTTTTTTATGAACCCCATTGTAAACAAACAAAAGCTAATTACGTTACAAAAAGATTATCCCGAAATTCCATTCTATGAGTTAGGTGCCGATGAGATAAAGATTCCTGCCGGATGGCTTATTGAGAAAAGCGGATGGAAAGGGAAATCAATCGGCCCGGCTAAGGTACACGATAAACAAGCGCTAGTACTGGTAAATACCGGAAAAGCCTCGGGAAAGGATATAATTGCACTGTCGGATGCTATAAGAACTTCTGTTAAAGAACAGTTTGGAATAGAAATCAAACCCGAAGTTTATATAATTACTAATGTGCCAATGTGAGAATATGCCAATGTGCCAATTACTAATGTACCAATGTGAGAATCGTAAATTGTTTAATTATAAAATTTATTGCGCCAGCCAATTAGCATATTGCCACATTGGCATATTGGCACATTGCTATCATGAAAATAAAAATATTGGGTAGCGGAACATCTACTGGCGTTCCTGAGATTGGATGCAATTGTACTGTATGTACTTCTACCGACACTAAAGATAAACGACTGCGCACATCTGCCTTAATTTATACAGATGATGCTACTCTTTTAATGGACTGCGGACCCGACTTCAGGGAACAGATGTTACACGTAGATTTCAACAAGATAGACGGAGTGCTTATTTCGCATGAACATTATGACCATGTTGGTGGTTTAGATGATTTAAGACCTTTTTGTAGGTTTGGCGAAGTAACTGTTTATGCCGAAGAATACACTGGGAATCGCTTAAGGAACAGAATGCCTTATTGCTTTACGGATATTAAATACCCAGGTGTTCCCGATGTGGTTTTAAAAGATATTGCCGAAGGTGAAGTGTTTTATATAAATAACACAAAAATAGTTCCTATTCGTGTTATTCATGGTAAACTACCCATCCTTGGATATCGTATAAACAATATGGCGTATATTACAGATATGTTAACCATGCCCGAAGAGTCGTACCAATATCTTGAAGGATTAGATTTATTGATATTGAATGCACTGAGAATTGAACCGCACATGTCTCATCAAACATTAGATGACGCCATAGCTGTGGCCCAAAGGATAGGCGCCGGCCAAACCTGGTTTATTCACATGAGCCACCATATGGGACTACATAAAGAAGCAGAAGCTACTTTACCCAATGGAATGCATTTAACTTACGATGGTCTTGAATTAGAAGTTTTTTAGATAATATTTTCGTTTGTTTACGGAATTTATTATTTTTGTTTCATCTCAAAAATAAAGACTATACTATGAAGCTTCGCTCTGTTCTCAAAATTGCTACAATAACCTCGGTTGTACTTCTGTGTATAGGGTTTGTTGTGCTTTTCTACTTTAGAATGACTAAGGTAGAGAAAGCAGAAGACTTTGATCTTTATTCAATTGTTCCATCCAATGCAATAGCTATTGTAGACTCTGATAACGTTGTTGATTTACTGAAAGGTATTAATGAACTCAGTTACAGCAACACAGAGGGTTTAAGTGATATCTCCATACTTTTCTCGCAACTGAAAGAATATATAAATACATTATTGAGCGAAACACCGCATGGTTTCAGCAGGCAAATGAGCAAGATGCTGATTAGCTTTCACGAACCAGACAATAACAGGAATCAGGTATTTTACTGTAGGCTGGGGGTAGGCGATAAAGATGTGGTCGACAGGTTTATTAAGAAGTATTGTGAGAGTTCCTTCCCTTCGAAATACTTTGATTACAAAGGAGAAGAGATTAGCATTTACTCCATGCCCGATGATAGTTTTCTGGCTTGCTACATAACCTCGGATTTTATGGTTGTAAGCTATCAGAAGAAATTAATTGAACAGGTAATTGACAGCAAACTGTCTAAGAAATCTATTCTGAACGATCCCGGATTTTCTCCCAAACGCACAACTGCCCGAAATCAACATCCGGCTATTGTACATCTACGAATGAGTTCAATAAACATAGGCAAAGACAGCTTAAAGACCTGTGTGGGCGGATGGACCGAATTCAGTTTGAAGATTAATTCGGATATAATGTATTTTGCCGGAGTAAACCACACACAAGATTCTACTGTTACATTTATGAATGTTTTGAAAAATCAAAAGCCTGTAGAAAACCTCTCAGGTGATATACTTCCTGCTTCAACATTCTATATTAAAAGGCATTCTGTTGCCGATCTGGAAAGCATCTTCGAATTCACCAGCATGGGTAAAGAGGATCAAAGCCAGATGTTATATATTAAAGATAAGAACAGGGAGTTAATGAGCTACCTTAATGAACATGCTAAAAACTCGGCAACAACCTGTATATTTTATCCATCCGACTCGGTATTTAATACATGCATGGTTATTAATATCCCTGTTACAAATCAAATCCGGGCCGAACGTTTCTTGCGCAATCTCTCTACCAACACTGTAACTGGAACGCATACTATATACTCTTTGCCCGAAAACACGTTGCTATCGCAACTAACAGGAACATCGAATTCTTCCACACTTTCGTATGCTTGTTTTTATAAAGGGAGTATGCTTGTTGGCCTCGACAACAATAGCATTCTTGCATATATTGATAATATTGAAAAGGGAAATACACTGGAAGCAGATGTTATGTACGAGGAAACAAAAGCAAACCTCTCCGATTTATATTCTTTTTTGTTAATAGCCGATTTGGGAGAGATAAAAAAACAACCTACGGAGTATTCTAGTTTAGTTCCGAATTTCTTTTTCCGTAACAGTAACTTCTTCGAGAACTTTATTCTTTCGTCTCAGTTTACTTGTGTGGATAGTATTGTGTATCCAAATGTTGTTTTGCTTTATAAAGAGAAGGCATTTCCTTCTTCTGCGCAGGCGGCTGTTATTCAATGAGTATTATAAGCTTATAGGGGTAAGTAGTAAGAATTTATACAGTATTGCATTCTTACTACTTACTTAATTCTTACTACTAATTTAACGCTTGTTCAATATCAGCAATAATATCATCTACATTTTCAATACCAACCGATAAACGAATTAGGTCAGGACGTACACCTGCTTCAATTAACTGTTCGTTGCTAAGTTGGCGATGGGTATGACTTGCCGGATGAAGCACACAGGTACGGGCATCGGCCACGTGAGTAACGATTGCTACCAGTTCAAGCTTATCCATAAATTTGATGGAAATTTCGCGACCACCCTTCAAACCGAAAGAGATTACACCACACGAACCGTTTGGCATGTATTTCTGCGCCAGTTTGTAGTATTTGTTTCCTGGAAGTCCACAATAATTTACCCATGCAACTTTTTCGTTTGCTTCTAAGTATTCGGCAACTTTCTGCGCATTATAGCAATGCTGTTTCATGCGTAGGTGAAGCGTTTCGAGGCCAATATTCAACAAGAATGAATTTTGAGGACTGGGGATGCTTCCTAGATCGCGCATTAATTGGGCAGTTGCTTTAGTTATATATGCACCTTTGCCAAAAGCTTTGGTATAAGTTAAGCCATGGTAAGATTCGTCTGGTGTACATAGTCCGGGGAATTTATCGGCATGCGCATCCCAGTCAAAGTTACCGCTATCAACAATACATCCGCCTACTGCTGTTGCATGTCCATCCATATATTTAGTGGTTGAATGCACAACAATATCTGCTCCCCATTCAAATGGGCGGCAGTTAATTGGGGTTGGAAAAGTGTTATCAACCACCAAAGGTACTCCGTGGTTATGGGCTATGCGAGCAAACTTTTCAATATCCAATACTTCGAGTGATGGATTAGAAACAGTTTCTCCAAACAAAAGTTTTGTGTTAGGTTTGAAAGCTGCGGATATTTCTTCTTCCGAAGCATCCGGATTAACGAAAGTTACTTCAATACCCAACTTTTTCATTGTTACCTCGAAGAGGTTGAAAGTACCACCATAGATAGCCGAAGAGCAAACAAAATGATCACCTGCCTGGCATATATTAAATATGGCATAGAAGTTGGCAGCCTGACCACTTGATGTAAGCATTGCAGCTACTCCACCTTCTAATGCAGCTATCTTTGCTGCTACAGCATCGTTTGTTGGATTCTGCAAACGGGTATAAAAATAGCCACTGTCTTCCAGATCAAACAAACGCGCCATTTGTTCACTTGTATCATATTTGAATGTTGTACTCTGATAAATAGGAAGTACACGGGGTTCTCCTTTCTTAGGAGTCCATCCGGCTTGAACACAAAGTGTTTCGGGCTTAAACTTAGACATAATGTTTATTAATAATTTTAACGTGATATACCAAAACGTTTATTTTTATAATCAATAACAATAAGATTGCATATCTTCTTGCAGCAAATTTTGTGGATAAATGCTTGTCCCCATGAAGAATACAGACAAGACAACAAGTGTTATGCTTCGTTTTTTTAATGTTATCATATTATATAGCATTTGTTTGAAATCAGAGAATAATGATTGTAAAAGTAACAAATTAATATGAATTTTGTTATATGGATTATTTCTTTTTTCTTTCCTGACTAAACGTATAACCTAAATTCCAGTAAAGGAACTGTGCTTTCCCGAAGTTGGTTGCCTTAATACCAAATGTGCCAAATAAGTTATCTTTAAGGTAAACCTTTACCCCCAGTATCTGATAAAACCGGGCACCTACAACATTTGCATGAATAATATCGTATCCCAGGTTAGCGAAAAGAGAATATACCGGCATAGCAATTTCTCCTTTTAAAGAAACCCCCAAAGAAAACCGATCGCCCAATTTACCTAACTTAACCCTGTCGTAAATCTTTCCGGATTCAGGGTGTATCTGTCTCCATGATTTAATACCAGCACTTTCATCGTAAGTAAATTCTATACTAGGACCCCATTTGTATTTATAGGAATTTTGAAACAAACGAGCATAACTTATACCCAGTACTTTAAACTTACGATCTGTAAACTCACTCGATAAGCCAGTATTGAGGGTATCTACGCGTGCATTTCTGGACGAAATGAGAATCATTAAATCATGATCTATCTTTTTTCTGAATGGAGGAGGTGTTATGCTTCGATCAACAAAGCCTTCATCGTCTTTCCTGTTAAAATAGTATGCAAGTTCAACAAAGCCGGCAACCATGTTGAGTCCTTTGTTTGGTAATGAATATGCACCATTAGAAAAATGTGTGAAGCCTGCTCCCAAATGAATATCAAAATGTTTGGATAACCGCCATTTGAGAAACAAATTACCTGCCACATGAATGTTTACACTGGAACCCAATGCTATATTATTGGGATTGTCGAACGGATCGTAACACTTCCAGTTAAAAGAGCCTCCCAGGTTCCATTCATAATTAAGGCTCAGATTATGTTTTAATCTGAATAGTTGTGCCCCTTGAAAGAAATAAAGTGAGAAAGGTGTACCTAAATCGTGATTACGATAAAAATTAGCCATATAGAAACCAATTCCCCCATAAGGCATGCCATATGCATGGTCTTTCCAGTCGTCGCCGGTAGAGGTTAGTCCATATTTTATGGAAAAGGAAGAATAATGTGGAATTTTATATTCACCAGCAACAAAGTCGTTGGTTGGAATTACAGCACCGTTAGATGCATTAAAAATAAGAAAATGTGGCAATTTAGGTTTTATGGAATCATTTGTTAAATCTTTGGCATGCAGAGAAAATCCCATTAGTCCGCTCAATAAGCAGATACATAGTAGTTTTTTCATATTTCGGTTTTATTTGCGTGCAAAGATATGACTTTTTACTGAAACAAAGATAACTGCGGATCGAGCGGATTCATTTTTTCTTTCATAACCTTAGCGTATCCCAACTGTTATAGGGCAGACATTCAGCTACAGAAGATTTTTGCCCAAAAAACCATCATAAGTATCATAACACACCTATCAAATTGATTTTCAACATGATACATTATTGCATTCCCCAAAAAAGTAAAACATAAGTACCATTACAAGTATCATAACCCATCACTCAAAACTTACCACTTATTACTCATAATTACCTCATACACAGTTCCATATATTACATTTTGCTGAGGATTTCATAAATCAGGTCATTACGTAATGTCGTTTACTGGTTACTTTCATATCTTTGGGGTTGTTTTAGTTATTTAGTTATTCGGTTTTTGCATCTCTGTAGGATGCCTTTTGTTTCTCTATACAAAACTAACTGTTTCTCAGTATGAAACCAACAGTTTCACGGTATGAAACCAACAGTTTTCTATATAGGAAACTACTTGTTTTCTATGCATGAAACTACTTGTTTTCTATATAGAAAACTAATAGTTTCATTGGTAGAAAACAAAATGAAACTACTAGTTTTTTAAACCCAAGTTATAATGAAACTATTTTTGTTCTATGAAAGTAGAGACGCAGGCGAAACATTGGACTAAAACACTAAAACAAGGATAACTGCGGATTGGGCGGATTCATTTTTTCTTTCATAACCTTAGCGTATCCCGACTGAACATTGTATTTTCTTCGCAGTTCGTTTACCATTTCGTATAACGTTGTTTTGTACTCAGGGCCGGCACTTCCTGTTTTGTATAAGCGGGAGAATGATTCGAAGAGGTGGGGAAAATCTTTTTGCATAAAATCGAGGAATACGCTACGTGTTTTCCCTCGCAAATACAGTGTGCCTGGTAAAGCATAATGCACCTTGCTATCGTTGGCGTAATAGAACAATGTTTCCAGATTCTCTCTGTTATCTGTAAGAAAGGGAATAATAGGCATCAGATGTAATCCGGTAGAGGCATTTGTTTTTCTGAACTCTTTCAGCATAGCAAAACGCCGTAGCGAAGTTACGCCGCCCGGTTCTATTTTACTGCGGATGTTCTCGTCCATACAGGTTATGGTAGCGGCAATATTTATATAAGTTATGCGCGATAACTGGTCGATTAAATCATAATCGCGTAATACCAGATCGGATTTAGTTGATATAATTGCAGGTGTTTTGTATTTAATCAGCAGTTTCAGGATTTCGGGCATGATTTTGTATTCGGCCTCTGCTGGTTGGTAACTATCGGTTACGCCACCCAGATTTATAACTTCGCGTTTCCAGCGTGGGCTTCGCAATTCCTGTTCCAGCTTCTCTACAATATTTGTTTTTACAAGTATATCTCCGGTAAAATTATCTTTGTCGAGGTATTTATGCGAATATTGTGCAAAGCAATACGGACATCCATGTTGGCAACCACGATACACATTTAAATCCCATCCATAGGGTATTTTGCGCTTGAGTTTATTAAGGGCGTTCTCGCAGGTAATTTCTTCTATCCGGATTTCCATATAGTTATTCATTAATTAGAACACAGAGACACAGAGGCACAGAGTTTTAAGTTTTGAGTTATGAGTAGTGAGTTATGAGATACATCGTATGGTAACTTAAAAACTCTGTGCCTCTGTGTCTCTGTGTTCTAATATCCGGATTATTTCAATCCCATTTTCCGGGCAATGTCACGTGGAATAGCATCTTTGTGTACTACAATGTTCATTGTTTTGTACTCAACAAAAGCTTTTGAGGCATACCAGGTTCCATTAAATGTGTTGTTGGTTCCCCACGAGTTTTTAACCATGTAGTATGACTTTCCTGTTTGGTCTTTCGCAATACCATAAATTTGCATACCATGATCGTCTGTAGTTTCCCAGTTATCGTATGCCATTTGACGCATTTCCTGAGTGATTGTTTTTTCAGGAGCGGGTTTTGAAGTAACTTCTTTGCGCTTATCTTCGGTAGTAAGACCAGTCCAGCGAGCCATATCCGATCCGCTCAGGTCAGTACGTTCCATATCAGGCACAACAGCAATACCGTTTCTGCTGAATCCCATTTCGCTTACATCACTTGCCCATGCAACAGTATATCCGTTGTTTACAGCGTTGTCAATAATACTCATCATTTCGTTTAGCGGAACGTTCCACGAAAGTGCATTGCGCCAGTTGTCGGGAATCTCAAGAGAGAATTCTGTGTAGAATGGGTAATGTGTATAAGAGGTGAGCGAAATATAATCGTCGGGATTTAAGCCCAGTGATTGAGCAAATGTTTTTGGAGTGTACTCCTTGCCATTGTATGTAAATGTTTCGGGCAATTCTCCCAGGTAAGTGTCGTAAACGGCACTAAGTCCCTGTTTCCAAACCGATGTTAACTTGCTGAATTTTCCTTTTGCAATAGCATTAACATATCCGCCGGCTACAGCATCGAGTTCGTTATGAATGGGCAACGGTTCACCATATTTAATACCCGGCATAGCATCCTGAGGTACTATTCCGTAATTTTTCCAAGTGTACAAAACATCATAGAAACTGCCACCGGGCGAGAAACCACCATCGCCATGCATTCTTACATATCTTTCGGCACGGTCGGTCATTGTATGATGAACAACAAACATCTCCGACAAATCGTATTCGCCTTTTCCTGTACGTAGAAGCTCCGACTCCATAAATCCAAGTCCGGAAAAGCTCCAGCAAGTGCTTGAACGATTTTGATTTTTAACTGATGTGATTGGGTTTTCCTTAACTGTTGTGAAAACAAAATTCTGCGCCTGGGTACCGATAGCAAAAGCAAACAGTGCGGCGGTTAGTAGCATTTTTTTCATGATTATTATAATGTAGTTATATTTATGCGTCAAAGATACATTAATTTTAGAAATCAATCACATTTAATGCTGAGAAACAGAGTCGTCAAGGTTTCCTTCAATTGTTATTGAATACTCTTGAATATGTTTTCATGTTTACTTTCCAGTCAATAGTTGGTAAATATAAGAATTATCTGTTTATTCTTAATTAAAATTTTAATTTTGCAGAAACTTAAGGAGAAAATCTTCTTTCAACTTTCAACTAAAACAATGAATGGTAAAATAGCAATAACCCCGTCTACAGCATTGATACTCGAAGGAGGAGGCATGCGTGGCGTCTTTACTTGTGGCGTATTAGATTGTTTCATGGATAAGGATATTCGTTTCCCTTATACAATCGGCGTTTCGGCAGGTGCTTGTAACGGACTCTCGTATATGTCGCGCCAACGTGGAAGGGCCAAATATAGTAACATTGATCTGTTGGAAAAATATAGATACATAGGGATAAAGTACCTGCTTAAGAAGCGGAATATTATGGATTTTGATTTATTGTTCCATGATTTCCCCGAACGTATATTGCCTTATGACTACGATGCTTACTTTGCTACTCCCGAACGCTACGTTATGGTAACCTCGAACTGTATCACTGGCGAAGCCAATTATTTTGAAGAAAAAAGCGACAGTAAGCGGGTTATTGATATTGTAAAAGCCTCAAGCAGTTTGCCTTTTGTTTGCCCAATTGCGTATGTAGATGGTGTTCCGATGCTCGATGGTGGCATAGTTGATTCTATCCCTCTGCAACGGGCTATAGATGATGGATATAACAATCGAAATGTAGTGGTGCTTACCCGTAACCGGGGATATCGCAAAGAAACAAAGGATATCAGGATTCCTTCTTTTGTTTATCGCAAATATCCCAAAATGCGTGATGCTTTGAGCAAGCGTAGCCAAATATACAACGCCCAATTGGATATGGTAGAGGATATGGAAGACAGGGGCTTAATAACTGTTATTCGTCCGTTACAACCGGTAGCAGTAGACCGCGTTGAAAGAGACATACAAAAGCTAACAGCCTTTTACGAAGAAGGCTACAGATGCGCTTCGCAATTGTTGTAACCTGTTTGTATTGTGTTGTGTAACAAAAATTTGTACCTTTTTCTGTTTTAATGTATGCTTCCTCTTTTAAGTCATAAATCAATACATTAAGGTTTGGAAGATAGCGTTTGGTTTGATATATTGAAGATTCTAACCTGCATTCATTCCAGAATGGAAGGAGTTATCGCTTCGCTAGGAGTTAAAGGAGTTAAAGCTTTGAAGTATCTTAGAGCTATAACTCCTAAGGAGCAAAGCTCCTGATAACTCCCTTTAACTACTTCCATTCTGGAATATGAATAAGGCAGGCTAATATTATCGAACTAATAATCACTATCTATGAAAAAAGAAGTATGTTGTGTGCTGTTTGTAGCGATAGCTGCGGCAGGATGTATTGGTGAAGATACTTCACGTTGTAATAATATGGGGCCTGTAGAATTTAAACTAAGTGCTAAGATCGAAGCTGATGAAACCCGCACTCCTTACAATCCTTCCGAAAACCTAACCGCCCGTGTATTAGCATCTACCTGTGCCGGAGATTACGACCCAACTTATGCAAATGGTATTATTGCTTTTGCATGTAATGGTACATCGCAGGGAAGTTACCAGGAATTAGGTTTTACCGGTAACAGGTATTTTGCCAACGATAATAATGATCCGGTTTATTTTGTAGGGCTTTATCCGGCTAATAATTGGCAAACCGAAAGAAACGTTGCTTTGTATACACTGGATGGAAAAACGGATTTGATGGCAGCGGCTCAGGTATACAAACGAAGAACAGAAGTACAAAAAGATGCTTTCAATTGTCCGCAGTTGGTATTTAAACGCTTGCTTACCAAGCTGGAAATAAGAATAAAGGCAGAGAATGAAAAAGCAGCCGAAACCTGGGGCGAGATAACAAAAATAGAATTAGTAGGAGCTAAAGGAGGGCTTTACTCTATGGCTTCTGTTGATCTGGAACTGGGAACTGCATCGTTTGGGTTGCCGGTCGACGATTATCCGGTTTACATCATGTCGGAAACCAATGGTAAGATGATTTATACAAATACCAAATTCGAAAACCAGTCGTTTCCGGTTTCGTTGACTATAGAAACACCTGTTTACAAGGCTTATACATTAACGGCTCCCATTGTTCCGGGAACCTCCGGTTATGATTATACTTTCAGAATATATACTACAAAAGCAAAAGACTCTTTTGTAACAGTAGGCGTTAACTTAAAAGACGCCAATGGCAATCAGTTCAAGAAGAAAACAACCGGGAAGAGTTTTGTAATTACATTAGAAATTAAGAATTAAGAATTAGGAATTAAGAATTACAGCGGCAACTTAATTCTTAATTCTTAATTCCTAATTCCTAATTAATTTAACCCTCTATTCTTCAGCAAAGGTTCCGTTGCGGGTTGTTTGCCTCTGAAATTCACATACATATCCATTGCATCATCAATTCCGCCGGGAGTTAATACATATTTACGGAAATTGGTAGCAATGTTGTTATTGAATATATCGCCGGTTTCAACAAATGCCTGATAAGCATCGCAATCCAGAACTTCCGACCATATATAGCTATAATAGCCGGCAGTATAACCGCCTCCCATTGTATGATTAAAATAAGTGCTGCGGTAGCGCGAGGGAATTTGTTTCAATATACCTCGTTCGCCCAGTACTTTATTTTCAAATTTGATAGGATCAAGATCAGCAGGTATCTCTTTTAATACATGATAATCCATATCCAGAAGAGAAGCTGCCAGATATTCGGTAGTAACAAATCCCTGACCATATTTTCCGCTCTTATCCAGTTTCTCTATTAGTTCGGCCGGAATAACTTCACCGGTTTCATAATGTTTGGCATACACTTTCAATACTTCCGGTTCAAACACCCAATGTTCCATAATTTGTGAAGGCAGTTCAACAAAATCACGTGGAACGCCCGATATACCATAATAATGTACATCTTTGAATAGATTATGTAGGGCATGACCAAATTCATGGAACAATGTTTCGGCTTCGTCGGCACTTAAAAGAGCCGGTTGGCCGGGAGTAGGCTGACTGAAATTGCAAACAATTGTTACAACCGGAGCCACACGTTTACCATCCTGGTAAGTTTGCGAACGATAAGTTCCGCACCACGCTCCACTACGTTTGCTACTACGTGGAAAATAATCCATATACAGCACTCCAAGGTGAGTACCATCTTTATCTTTACATTCAAAAAGTTCGGCATCCGGATGTGGAAGCGGAACATTCTTTACTTGTGTAAAGGTAATACCATATAATTTATTGGCCACATAATAAGCACCATCTCTTACGTTTTCCAGTTTCAGGTAAGGGCGTATCTGGCTTTCGTCCAAATCAAACTTCGTTTTTTTAGCTCTTTCAAAGTAATAACGCCAATCCCAACCTTCGGCAGTGAAGTTTTTACCGTCTTTTGCAATTTCAGCTTGTATATCGGCCAGTTCTTCTTTGGCTTTCTTTAACGAAGGTTCCCAAAGCTCGTTTAATAAGTTGTATACATTTGCCTCGTTTTTCGACATACGTTCCTCAAGCACAAAAGATGCAAAATCGTTGTATCCCATCAACTTTGCTTTTTGCAGTCGCAAAGTAATCAGTTTCTTAACAATTTCGTTGTTATCATATTCGTTGCCATTATTCCCTCTGTTAATGTAGGCATTGAATACCTTTTCGCGAAGCTCGCGGTTATCAGCATTTTGCAAAAATGGCAATGCGCTCGGATTTTGTAGCTTTATAATCCATTTACCCTCCATACCAGCATTTTTTGCTTCGATGGCAGCATTGGCA
Organism: Bacteroides sp. 519; assembly: GCF_010500955.1. Lineage (GTDB taxonomy): Bacteria > Bacteroidota > Bacteroidia > Bacteroidales > Bacteroidaceae > Bacteroides. The sequence goes on along the minus strand of NZ_QVMJ01000001.1, from coordinate 183,064 downwards.
ATCTGTGTTTCGGTTAAGCCCGATAAATCTTTTTCATTTTCAATAACCAACTGGTAATCATTGGTTTCTTTCCGCATGTTTTGCGAGAATGTTACCTGTAGTGTAGATATTTCACTATTCAATTTTCTAAGTGTTGCCTGCTGTTCTTCCGATAAATTAGCCCCACCACGTACAAAACGCTTGTAGGTTTCTTCGAGCAATTTTGTTTGCTCTTTATCCAATCCTAGCTCATCTCTCTTATCATAAATAGACTTTACCCGTGCAAATAATACGGGATTCAGGCGTATATCGTCGCTATGTTTAGAAAACAAGGGCGACATTTTTTTATTTAACTCATCCAGTTCGTCGGTAGTATTGGCACTCGATAAACCATAAAATACAGTTTGTACCTTTCGCAAGAGTTTTCCACCCTGATCCATTGCCAAAATAGTATTTTTGAAGGATGGATTGTCAGGGTTATTGCATATTGCCTCAATGTTTTCCATTTCTTCTTCCATTCCTTTTAACAATGCAGGTTCAAAATGTTCTGCCTTAATCAAGTTGAATGGAGGAACACCAAATTGAGTTTCGTACTCAGCAAAGAATGGATTCTCACTGTTGTTTTGGGGCGCCGGTGAGTTGCACGAGCATAAAAATGCAGCAAATGCAGTAGCCATCATCATTTTTTTCATGTTCTCTAATAATATTTATAAGTTAGTGTGTTTGAGGCAAATATAAGCATAATTACCGAATAAACAGTGATAAAGGACATCCAAAAGGATATTTGGGGCTGTTATTATTTCAATTTTATTCTTATCTTTGTATCAAGATTGAAATGATTCTAATAAAGTATTAGTAGTTAGATTTTACTCTAATTCTTTTTATACAATAAAAATCATTGGCAATGGAGGTGTACTCCATAAAATCTAGTTTATATATGAGGTAGGGATTTATAATTCTTGTTTGTGCCAATGATGAGCACCTCCTTTGTCGGAAGATAAGGGAGGTGCTTTTTTTAAAAGAATGGTAGGAGTTGAATTAAAACACGGAGACACAGAAACACGGAGCTTTTCCTTGTGCTGAACACAGAGTTATTGTACAACAAAAGCGAAGCCTCCGTGTTCAGCACAAGGAAAAGCTCCGTGTTTCTGTGACTCTGTGTTTTAATTTCTGGAACCTGAACAATTCAGGCTAAAGGCTCTCCATCACTATCTGTATGCTTTGAGTTGTATTTCCTGTTACAGTTACAGGATCATAACCTAGCGAGCGAATCATCAGATTTGTATTATCACCTGCTTCTAATTCAAAATACCCATTAGCATTTGAATGTGTGCGTTTGTTGGCACCAGGAATAGAAATGGTAGCCCCCGATATAGGATTTCCATCTTTATCAACTACCCTTCCTCTGATTTTTGGCAGGTTGCTTTCTTCTTTCCTTTCTGCATCTTCGGTTTCCTGCACTTCTTGGACTTTGGTTTGAATAACAGGTGTTTCGATTATGGGTTCGGGTTCAGATTGTATCTGAGCAATATTGCTATCTGCAACAACTTTTTTTTGCTCAACAACAATTTTCGGTTCAGCTACTGTTTCATTAATAACCGGATTTTCGGGCTGTCTTTGCATGCTCTCCGTTTCGGACGAAACGGGTATCCTTGTTTCTTTTTGCAGAGCGGTTGGCTTTTCTTCCTCTATATCTTCATTTGCTGTTTCAGCAAATGCTTCCGAAGCAGTAAAAGAGTTGGAAGCACTTTGTGCAATGGTATCTTCTTTTGTTTTCTCTGTTTTAAAAGATGCCATCAAATTAGAAAAAGCATCCGGTTTAATAATCAGGAAATATGTGCTGGCAGTCAATACAACAATAATAACAGCGGCAATGCTGCCAATTAGTTTATAGTTAACACCTTTATGGCATTTTTTCATTACCTGCTTTTGCAGATTTTCGATCTGGTTTTTATATTTGCCCTTTTCCTGTTCGTAACCTTCAAGCGCATCGGCCAAAAACGGATCATTCATGGCATCGAACTCAAACCGGTTGGCGTTTTTTCCTTTTTTATTTCCTTGTATATAATTGATAATATTCATAATGCGTTTTTTGTGAGGCATGTTTTTAAATTACGTTTTCCATTCTGAATATTACTTTTTACTGCTTTCAGCGAGTATCCGGTTCGGTCTACAATATCGGCATACGACATTTTTTTCATAAAGAAATGTATTATGCAAATACGTTGCTTATCGGGTAATCTCTCAATGCAAGGTTGTACACTATCCAGCATCGATTTTTCTTCCTCTTCATATAAAAGATGCAGAAACTCTTGCGATTCCATATTTTCGGTACTCAAATCTATGCTTATTTCTTTATTTTCTTTGCGGAGTAATTGCAGGCAGTGGTTTTTAACTACAGTGTATAGCCAAGTGCGGAAGGAGTTGATTTCGTAATTACGGACTTTGGGTAGCAAATCTTCGAAGATTTGCATAACAGCATCTTTGGCCTCTTCTTGTTGCTGCAAATATTTCAGGCATGTACCATAAATGAGCGGAATATATCGGTTATATAACTCACCAAAGTATTCAGCTTCGTTCATTTCCTTATATTTCAATAGTAGTTCTTCCTCTGTAAGGAGAGATATATCTCTTAACTTGGACACAATTGTAATGTATTAGACGTTGTTGAGCAAAAATAGAAAAAAATGTTGGTAAACTTAAAATAAATTGCTTTATTATTCCCGATTGCTCATAAAATCATAAAAAAAACCTATTTACTTGATTTTAATAAATATTGTTAGTATATTCAAGAAGATTTTAATCTGAATGTATGAGCAATAATGTGAATGGCAAGAATGCCAAAGATGTATGGAATGTTCTAAACCACGCTGTTTCGGGCATTAGTATTCGGGAGTTATGTAACCAGTTGGCCTTAACTTTTGAAGAAGTTATGTTAGCAATCAGGTGGCTCGCCAAGGACCATAATATTGGTTTAGCCAATAGAAATGGAGATTTAATGCTTATTGGTGCATAGCGTCTTTTACCGAAGAATTTTCTCATTCAATTACCCTAAATCAGGATATTAATACCGGATTTAGGGTAATTGTTTTTTCTATCCCTATGTTTTTCTGAACTTTATATGCTACAAATTTAAACTTTTATATGTTTATTTGCGTTCGGATAAGTACATAAAGAACTAATAATATGCAATGGAAAGGAAGGCGTGGTAGCGCTAATGTAGACGACCGACGCGGTCAAGGGAGGGTTCCGGCAGGGAAAGGCTGTGGTCTTGGCAGTATAGGAACCCTGGTAGTGATAGTTATATTTTGGCTGATGGGTGGCAATCCTCTTCAGTTACTGGGTTTATTAGAGAATTCATCGGGCAGTGGTGATTATGCTCAAAGCTATACGCCTACTGCCGAAGAAGATTCGTTGGCACGTTTTGTATCTGTTGTTCTTGCTGATACAGAGGATGTTTGGGACTCCGTATTTAAAGAGATGGGACGGTCTTACCGCAAACCAACCCTAGTATTATTTACCGGATATACCACATCGGCATGTGGTTCGGCTCAAAGTTCAACCGGCCCCTTCTACTGTTCGGCCGACGAAACAATTTATGTAGACCTCTCATTCTTTAATCAGATGGCAACACAGCTTCATGCTGGTGGCGATTTTGCATACGCATACGTAATTGCTCATGAAGTGGGGCATCATGTGCAAAAATTGTTGGGCACGCTAGATCAGGTACATACACAAATGAATAATACCAATCAGAAAGGTGCTAATCAGTTATCCGTAAAATTAGAATTGCAAGCCGATTTTTATGCCGGTTTGTGGGCAAACCGTACACAAAGCATGTTTAATAGTTTGGATGCCGATGATATTGACGAAGCCCTGAATGCAGCTTCGGCCATTGGCGACGACAGACTGCAACAAGAAGCACAGGGATATACAGTGCCCGATTCTTTTACACATGGTACTTCCAAACAACGCCATGATTGGTTTTATAAAGGATATCGTACAGGTGATATAAATCAAGGAAATACTTTTCGCTAGAGGTGAAATATATTCATCACAGTTTATTTTTCCTGTGTACTGTGGTGAAATCGAAGATTTTTATCTAAATTTGCGTTATCGCAATGGAGATTACTGTAATGGCCATTGCGATAATTTGCAAATTATGTTATTATGAAGTTCTACAACCGCGAAAAAGAGCTTGCCCTTCTGGCAAAGATAGAAGATAGATCTCGAAAAGCTGCCCAAATGACTTTTCTTGTTGGCCGCCGCCGTATTGGAAAAACCAGTTTGTTGGTAAAAGCATACCCCGAAAATTCCCTTTATTTTTTCGTAGAAAAGAAAAATGAAGCTTTACTGTGTGAAGAATTTCTCGAAGAAATAAAGAATAAACTTCATGTAGCTCCTCATGGTGAAATAAAGACATTCAAAAATCTTTTTATTTACTTGATGGATCTTTCTGTTGAACGCTCCTTCACGCTTATTATTGATGAATTTCAAGAATTTTCGACTATAAATAGTGCTGTTTATAGCGAAATGCAACACATTTGGGATAAGAAAAAAGCCGAAAGCCGTATTAACCTCATCCTTTGTGGTTCTATTTATTCAATGATGCATCGTATTTTTGAAAATTCCAAAGAACCACTTTTTGGACGTGCTACACAGCGAATTCATCTCAAAGAATTTGGCATTAATACTCTTAAAGAAATATTAGAAGACAATGCTCCCAATTATTCTTCAGACGATTTATTGGCTTTTTATATGCTCACCGGTGGTGTTGCCCGGTATGTTGAACTGTTAGTCGAAGCCCAAGCGTTTACCCTTCCCACCATTTTAGATGAATTTTTTTCTGAGAACTCATTTTTTCTTGATGAAGGTAAAAATGTTTTAATTGATGAATTTGGCAAAGATTATGGGAATTATTTTTCTATACTTTCGCTTATTGCAGCTTCTAAAACATCTCGCCCAGAGATAGAATCAATACTCGAAATGCAGATAGGTGGCTATTTGGATAGACTTGAAGCCGATTTTAATATCATAGGGAAAGTACGTCCCATGTTTGCCAAGCCTGGTAGTCGTTCTGTAAAATATCAGATATACGACAATTTTCTTAATTTCTGGTTCCGTTTTATCTATAAATATCGAAGCGCTGTTGAAATGGGTAATTTGCAGTACGTGCGAACCATTGTAGAGCGTGACTATGCTGTGTATAGCGGTCGGGTGCTTGAGAAATACTTTATGCAACAACTCAAACAAAGTGGATGTTTTTCAGAAATCGGCTCGTATTGGGAGTCGGGTAATAAGAATGAAATAGATATTGTAGGTGTAAACGATTTGGAGAAAACAATCACTTTTGTGGAGGTAAAACGCAAGCGCGAGAATGTATCTTTAGAGGTATTGAAAGAGAAATCGACAGCGTTATGTGCTAAGTTTAAAGGGTATAACGTGGAGTATAGGGCGTTGGGGATGGAGGATATGTGAGGGTTAACAAGAGCCTAACAGAACATAACTTCATGTCAAGCTCTTGTAAAAGATCATCCTAAATCCTTAAACATTTGGTCAATGCACTTCTTTTTCTGTTCCATATTAGGATGAACATACAAATTTAGAGTAGTACTGATATTTGAATGTCCTAGAATTACGCTTACAGTCTTATAATCACAATTACTCTCAATACATCTTGTGGCGAAACTATGCCTTAGTCCATGAAATTTCAGTTCTGGCATATCCAACTCTTTCATTAACTTCTTATAATAGTTTCGATAGGTACGAGGTTCTGTGGGTTTGGCATCGTTAGTTAATAGATAGAAAGAATTATTTACTACTTTCTTGATCGGCTTTAGCATTTTTAATAAATCTCGACTCATCGGAATATCTCGAATAGAATTCTTGGTTTTAGGGGAATCAAGAATAAGTTCAGTTCGCCTATCATTATCTTCTATTACATAAATCCGTTGGATTGTTTTTCTGATATTGATAATGCCAGTTTCGGTATCTATGTTATCCCATGTCAAAGCACAAATCTCTCCGATCCGGATGCCAGCACTCAAGCAGATATAAATCCCTAAATTTTTGAACGTAAAATGTTCTTGAACATAATTCATGATTTTCTTCTGATTGTTCTTACTTAGAACCTCAATCTCATGTCTTTCTCTTTCTGTGGGGAATTGGATGTCGAATTGCTGATACTCAAGAAGTTTGTTTTTAGCACCAAACTTTAAAACCATCTTTAAGACAATCAGGATATCTTTGATCGTCTTTTGACTCAACCCCTCGTCCAGTTTTCTGAATACAAATTCTTGAACATCGGATTCATTTACACTTAGTTGATTTCCAAAACTTGGCAAGAGGTGATTCTCAATTAAAAGCATATACGCTGAATAACTGGACTTCTTTACATACTGTTTTTTGTCATTTTTCCAAAGGTCGATGACCTTACTAATTTCTACTTTTGTCATGCTCTTCTGATTTTTAATATTATTACTCAAAGGAATATACATAGAAAGGATTTAAGTGGCAAATATCCTTAATTTCCCAAATTTGAGATTTCCGGGGTTTGAGGGGGAATGGGAGGTGAAAAAGTTAGGAGAATTTATTGACATTATTTCAGGTATTCCATTAAAGTCAAAAGATATTTCGGAAGATGAATCTGGAATACCTATTTTAAGAGGGATAAATATAACAGAAGGTTTTATTCGTCACAATAAAGAGATTGATAGATATTATCCGAATCCTATATCTGATAAATTTCAAAAGTTTCTACTTGAAGAAAAGGATTTAGTTCTCGGGATGGATGGGTCTAAGGTTGGAAAAAACGTTGCATTAATTCCAAATTCGGATGTAGGTTCTATTCTTATTCAAAGGGTTGCCAGAATAAGGGCATTAAGCAATGCAGATATAGATTTTTTATTCCAAGTAATATTCTCAAAAAAATTTCAACAATATGTCGATATAGTTAATACAAGTTCTGGAATTCCCCATATTAGCTTGCAGCAAATAATAAATTATAAAATTGCTTTCCCAATCAATCTTCTTGAACAAAAAAAGATATCTATTTTTTTATCACTCATTGATCAACGCATTACGACCCAAAGCAAAATAATTGAGAAATATGAGTCCTTAATCAAAGGGATTGTAGATTCAATTTTTAAAAAGAAGGAGAAAAACGTGAAACTTAATGATTGTCTTATTTGTCATTCTTCTGCATTAACTGAAAGTGAAGTTGTAGATAAAGGCATGTATCCGGTCTATGGTGCTGCTGGCATTTTTGCTTATTTCTCTCAATATCATATAAATGGAGATTCTATTTTAATAATAAAGGATGGATCGAATGTCGGAAAATTGCAATATGCTTCTAATAAGTATTCGGTTATTGGAACCCTAAACTATCTCACTGCGAAAGACAGTGTATGTCTAAAGTATATTTATTACTACATGCAAAGTTTTAATTTTGATAAATATAAGGTTGGGTCAGGGATTCCCCATATCTATTTTAAGGATTACGGAAATGAGCCAGTATATTGTCCTGAGTTTACAGAGCAAGAAAAAATTGCCAATGCTTTATCTTCAATTGAACAGAAAATTTTTGTAGAGAAAAATATCCTTGAGAATTTCTTTAAACAAAAGAACTATCTTCTCCAAAATTTTTTCATATAAACAGTTGTTGAAGTAGGATGTTTTTCTGCTTTAGATATGTATGTAATAAGGTGCTTTCTATGGTGAGTTTTTTTTGCAATAATCTTAATATCTTCACGACTTTCTTCTGTTCTTCTAATGAAGGAACTTCAATTTTAGCATTCCTAATCTCATTATAATGCAAATGAATGATTGTACTTCCTTTTGCATATTTTGACAACTCACTTTTATATATGTAATTAAACAAATAGCTGAGATACTCATTGTTGAAATTTTCGTTTATATGGATACCAAACATATCCCCACCTAAAATAACACCTTCTTTAAGAATTGCTGACGGTGATATAAGAGAATGTGCATTAACAGTTGTAGAGGATGGAAATAATAAATCGACATTGGAGCTAAGGGTTAATTTGCAATCTTTTTTTGTTGTTCTACTTTTTATTTCATCAACAACACACCCGTAAGTGGTAAACAATTCTCCATACAGAATGCATTCATTTCCTGTCGCAGATAAGTTTTCCTTTGAAAGATTCATTACATTAAAGTACTCCCCTAATTCTTTTATAGAATACGTTTTGTGCTTACAACTTTTAAAATGGAAATCTACAATCCCTTTGATTAAGGACTCATATTTCTCAATTATTTTGCTTTGAGTTGTTATTCTTTTATCTATTAGTGACAAAAATGATGCGATTTTTTGTTGCTCATCACAAAAAGGTATAGATATTTTTATACTCTTGATACTTTCAAAGGTTAGACCTTCTCGTCCACTACCTGTTCGTAAGTTGGTGAAAATTATTTGGCCCTTGTTAGATGAAAATAATGGTTGTACAAATCTTGGATTGTATTGTTTTTTTAATCTTACTATACAAACGTGTTGATTTACATTTCCACGTTCAAAATTATCAGGGACAACACAACTTCGACCCAACGAAGCACCAGTTATATTAAGTAGTATATCGTTAGATTGGACAATACTATTTTTCATTTGACGATTTATTTCTTCTGAGATGAATACAGAGTTATCTAATTCTAATTTGTCATTATTTACATTTTGACTCCGTATAAAAAGTACACCTTCTTTTGTATAAACAGCTTCACCACCTAAAGGAGTCTTTCCACTATTTACTTTATCAGCAATATCTCCTAACTTTTTCACCTCCCATTCCCCCTCAAACCCCGGAAATCTCAAATTTGGGAAATTGCCCTTTTTTTTCTTTTCTTCTGTCATCTCAGTCATTTTTTATTCTTAATCTATCACATTAAGGATTCGTAAAAAGCAAAAAAAATTAAAGGACTAATCCTAGCTCTTTTAAGTACACTTCGATTTCCTTATCTAAATCAGCTCGTTTTGCCTCAAGTTCTTTAATTTCCTTCATCACAGCGTGAATATCAACAGGTTCTTCTTCAACAAATGTGCTAACATATCGGGAAATATTAAGATTATAGTTGTTTTGCTCAATTTCACTTAATGGAACTCGCCGGGAGTAACGCTCTTCTTCTTTTCGAAACTGATATGTTTCAATAATTTTTTCTATATCATTTGGTAATCCATCTTCTCCTTCCCGTAAACGATTCTGACGTTTGTCTCTTTTATAATATTCACTTGCATTTATGAAAAGAACATCATCGAATCGTTTGCACTTTTTTAACACCAAGATGCAAACCGGAATGCCTGTCGAAAAGAATAAATTAGAAGGTAGCCCGATTACGGTATCAATATTGTTATCTTTTAAAAATTTGGTACGAATTCGCTCTTCTGCGCCACTACGGAATAAGACGCCATGAGGAAGGATGATTGCCATAGTTCCCTCGTTAGATAAAAAGTGAAAACCATGCAATAGAAATGCGAAATCAGCCGCAGACTTAGGAGCCAAGCCATAGCTCTTGAAGCGGAAGTCTTCAGCAAGTGTATCGTTTGGCTCCCAACGTAAGCTGAAAGGGGGATTGGCTACGATCCCATCAAATTCCATTTTCTTTGCCGGATTCATTTCATTCAGTATATCCCAATCGTTTGACAAGGTATCACCATGGTGAATTTCAAACTCAGTGTCCTTTAGTCCATGTAACAACATATTCATGCGAGCAAGGTTGTAAGTGGTAATATTTTTCTCTTGCCCATATATCTTTCCAATACTTCCCCCACTATCTTCCAGTTGTCTACGAACATTCAACAGCAAAGAACCTGAACCACAGGCAAAATCCAGGACTTTATTTAATTTCCCTTTTTCGCCAAGTTCCGGATTCTGACTGTCTAAAATAACAATTTTTGATAGAATAGTGGATATTTGCTGCGGAGTGTAGAACTCGCCTGCTTTTTTTCCAGAGCCTGCTGCGAATTGACTGATGAGATATTCATAGGCATCGCCCAAGATATCCGTATCAGTGGAAAACGAAGCTATTCCCTCTGCTATTTTTTGAATAATGGTACAAAGTTTTTTATTCCTTTCTGTAGCTGTCCTACCCAATTTTTCGGAATTTAGATTGATCTCGGAAAACAGTCCCTGAAATGTACTTTCAAAAGATTCATTTTCTATGTATCGAAAGCCTTCCTCAAGTGTTACTAATAGTTCGTCATTCTGTGTGCGAGCCAATTCTGCAATATTACTCCATAAATGCTGTGGTTTTATAACATAATGAACTTTCCGACGCATTTGTTTTTCAAAATCAAGCACATCGACTTCGTTTTCTTTATACCATAACCCTAAAGCGGTATGTTGTTCGTTCTTGTTTTCTAATTGAGGATAATCTTTCCCCAATTCTTTCTTAGCCGCTTCTTCATAGTTATCAGATAAATAGCGAAGAAATAAAAAGGAAAGCATATAATCACGGAAGTCATCCGCATTCATTGCTCCTCGTAGTTGGTCTGCTATATCCCAAAGGGTTTTACCCAGTTGTTTTTGATCTTGTATTGTCATATTAATAATTTAGTGTTCTATACGGAGTTTCACCATATTCCGAAGTTATTACTCATAAGCGGCCAACCCTGATATTTCACGTCCTTGAACCTGCTTTTTCAAATGAGGAACCAAGTCTTCCATTAAGGAAAGTTCTTTTATCCGTCGCTCTTTCCAACTTAACTCCAGTGGTTCTAATAGATCTGTTAGTTTTTCACCATCAAAGATCATTCGGTTTATAATTTGATCGGTAAAGGTCTTTAATATTGCCACCTGTAAGCCATGCTTATTCGCTATTTCTACTAACTCTTTGTTACTTTTCTCTATTTTAAAAGTTTCATAGCCTTCACGTAGCATATTCACTTCTTGACCGCTATTCCAATCCAAACTATTGATATAATCTGTTAGATCTTCTTGCTCATCCAACAAATTTGAATTTGACGTAAGCAGATTAATTATCTGAAACTTTGTCATTTTTTGTTTTGTTGGTTTCTTTTGGGTGCTATCGGCAATCAACTCCATGATATAATCGTAGTCAATCAGTGTAGAAGCAAAAAGTACAAATTCAAAATCGAGTTGTTGAACTGCAACAGGAGCTTGATCTCCTTCTTTCTGTTGTATTTCCCTGAATTGTTTTGCAGTCTCTATATATGAACTTCTAAACGATCGCAAGTTCTCTTCTGGTAATATTTCCTCAATTTGAGCTAATTGCTCTTTGTCTATATCTGTATATTGGTCGAGTTCTCTCTTTAACCGCTGTACTTCTTTGAAATTGTTGACAAATGCAATCCGGGCAGCATCTCCTCTCAGATTATAAACAGCAGCTGGTTCACAGGCTAAATTATTTGTCTCCATAAAATCACCTAACTTGGCAACTGCTTTTCTATATTTTTCAATCACCACTGGTGCAGAATCAACCAACCATATTTTTCTAGCTTCTTTAGCATCTTTTTCGCCTGAGAATAAAGAAATAGCCATATTCACAGCTTCCTGTTGATGACGAAAATCTAAAATATTCCCATATGGTTTTGTGTCATTGAGTACGCGGTTTGTACGAGAAAAAGCCTGTATCAGTCCGTGGTATTTCAAATTCTTATCTACATAAAGCGTATTCAAATATTTGGAATCGAAACCAGTGAGTAACATATCAACCACAATTGTTATGTCAATTTTGTTTTTGTGTGAGTAGTCGGCATTACTATATTTATGGTCTTTGATACGCTTTTGTACATCTTGGTAGTACAAATCAAATTCATTAATACTGTGGTTTGTTTTGTATTGTTGATTATAATCATCAATAATCATCTTTAGTGCCGCTTTCTTTTCATCAGGATTCTGTTTATTGTCTTCTTTTTCTTGTTCTAAGTCTTCTTGTATTTGTTGAATATCCTTATTCCCCTCAGCAGGAGGTGAGAAAACACAGGCTATATTGAATGGAATATAATCAGGGTCTTCAGTTTGCTTCTGTGCCTGCATTTCCTTGAAAAGACGATAGTATTCTATTGCATTGTTGATAGACGCAGTTGCCAGAATCGCATTAAAACGTTTTGAACTGGTGGCTGCATTATGCTTTTCAAGAATAGCCTCTACCACAGCTTGCTGAGCAATCGCTTCGCCAGGCTTGGGCTGAACATTGCCTTGCCCTTTGAAATAATCCACATGAAAACGCAACACGTTTTTATCGTCTATTGCATGAGTTATGGTATAGGCGTGTAGCTGCTTTTCAAAAATATCATCGGTAGTTTTATAAGAAGCCTGCTCTCCTTCACGCATATTATAAGTGGCATTGTCGTCAAAAATAGGAGTGCCGGTAAACCCAAAGAGTTGTGCATTTGGAAAAAAATCTTTAATCGCTCTATGATTATCCCCAAACTGTGAGCGGTGACATTCGTCAAAAATGAAAGCGATTCTCTTCTTACTCAGCGGTTCTAATCGTTCTTTATAATTCCTTTTATTATTTTCGTCTAATGCCAATCCTAACTTCTGAATAGTGGTAACGATTACCTTATCAGCATAATCAGTAGAGAGCAATCTTTTTACAAGCGTTTCAGTATTTGTGTTTTCCTCTACGCTCCCTTCTTGAAATTTGTTGAATTCTTCACGGGTTTGTCTGTCCAAATCTTTACGATCAACCACAAAAAGACATTTTTCAATATCCGGATTGTCTTTTAATAGTGTAGAGGCTTTGAAAGAGGTTAATGTTTTACCACTTCCTGTAGTATGCCAAATATAACCATTTCCACGATTTTGATGAATACAATTTACAATAGCTTTTACGGCATAAATTTGATATGGACGCATTACCAGCATTTTTTGCTCACTTTCAATCAGAACCATGTATTTGCTGATTAGCTCACCCAATGTACATTTAGGGAGAAATCTTTCAGCGAAAGAATCTATATGAGTGATTTTTTTATTTTGCTCATCTGCGTATTGGTAAACAGGTAAAAATTGTTCATCTGCATCGAAACTAAAATGTTGTTTCTTATTATTGGCAAAGTAAAGAGTATTGCTTCTATTGCTTACTATAAATAACTGCATGAAGCACATCAATGAATTTGTATAGCCATTTCCGGGTTCGTTCTTATAATCAACAATTTGCTGCATGGCTTTACGTGGTTGAACATCCAATGTTTTTAGTTCCACCTGAACAACAGGAATACCATTGATAAGGATTATAACATCATATCGTTGGTTACTATTTTCCGTATTTATTCGCAATTGGTTAATGACCTCATATTCATTTTTACACCAGTCTTTTATATTTACTAAAGTGTAATGTAAAGGGGTACCATCTTCACGTTGAAAATAATTTCGAGTGCGTAATAGCTTTGAAGCAGCAAAAACATCTGGGTTTATAATATCTGTTTTAAGCCGTTCGAACTCACTCTCTGTCAATTTCACTCGATTAAGAGTTTCAAATTTCTCACGGAAATTTTTATCAAGCATTTTTCTATCACGAATATCTTCACGATATATATATTTGAGATCTCTGAGTTTTCTTATAAATTGTTCTTCTAGTTGGGCTTCCCTGATCATAAAACACTCCCTTTACTGTTAAATATTTAAAAGTTCAAAGATAACAAATTATATATCCTAATCAATCTGTTATCTCAGCTTTTAATTATTTTAGCAGAAATCTCCCCAAAATCTATCCCAACTCCCCCACAAATTTATTATTTTTGCACCTAAAACCTTTTCGTCCACCCACAGGTAGACGAAAAATATCCTGCGAGCATACGCAAGTTCTCCCACGAGTAGACGAAAATTCTCCCGCAGGTGGACGAAAAAATATCAGCTAGAAAAACAATAAATTTCTGCAGGAAATGAATTAGTTTTTGCAAGAAAAACAAATAGTTTCAATAAACTTAAAAACTTAAAACATGGCCATTCTGTACGACTTTTACGACCTTAATGAAATTCAGGAAGAAAATAGCGAAGGTAAGTTACGGGCTCGTGCCGTATCACGCGGTACTATAACCATGGACATACTTTTACAGCGGATTGCCGATACCAGCGGATTTAAGCAAGCCGAAGTAAAAGGTATAATGAGCGCCGTAACCGATTCGGTTTTGCATTTTCTGGGAAAAGGATATAATGTGCAATTAGATGAACTTGGGTTTCTGTCGGTTTCACTCACCAGCCGTCAGGTAAATCACCGTAGGGAAATACGGGCAGAATCGATAAAATTCAATAAACTAAATTTCCGGGCCAGTAAAAAGGTACGCACATACCTTACTCATGTTGAAAAAGTAAAAGTGAACAAGCGGCAGGAAAAGAAACCGGTAAACCTATCGCATGAAGAACGGGCACAGTTGCTGAAAGATTTTTTGAATACCCGCCCCTTTGCTACCCGTGCCGACTATTGCAGGATAACATCGACATTGCGCAGTAAAGCTATTGCGGATATTAACTCGTTTATCCGCGAGGGGTGGCTTATGAAATATGGTAGCGGACGAAATATTGTTTATATCAAACGAATTAATCGAGTAGGAAGAAAATGAAGTAGTTTTCTTCCTACTTTCATTTTCCACCTCTCACACCACCGTACGTGCCGTTCGGCATACGGCGGTTTAATTTGTTTTCAAAGTATGTCTATAAATATAGTAATCAAGGCAGCTTACCAATCCCTTTTGAGACAGTGCTTTCTTTGATATAGCTCTCACTATACAGGTCTTTGTAACCATCCACTGATAACGATTACCACAAACGGATGTGCGTTTAGCCAAGTCATCCGTAATCCCAAGTTTACGCAAACCCCATGCACGCTTCTTGGGTTTCTTCCATTGCTTCCATATTACTACCCGTAACATTGTGCGCAGATGCTCATCTATCTTCTCCATCTTATATTTCATATCAGATAAGGAGAAGTAATTTATCCATCCTCGTATCACATAGTTCAAGTTATCAACACGTTCAGTCATAGAGATACTCCAATTGCGTTTACACAGTCGTTTGAGTTTACGTTTGAACTTAACCACTGAAAGCTCGTGAGGACGAGAAGCCCATTGCTTGGTGATGGAGTTCTTATAGAAGCCAAAACCAAGGTATTTCAGTCCACTCGGACGACCAATATGGCTTTTCTCAGCATTCACTTTCAAACCAAGCTTGCGCTCTATCCAACTTGTAACAGAATGCATCACACGCTTTGCACTTGCTTCACTACCGACTAATATGACACTATCATCAGCATAGCGAACATAGTGTAAGCCACGACGATGAAGTTCCAGGTCAAGTTCGTGAAGCATTACATTGCTTAGCAAGGGGGACAAGTTACCTCCTTGAGGGGTTCCCATTTCAGTAGGTGCGTACTGTCCTCTATCCATTACACCAGCTTTCAGATATTTCCGTATTAAGGATTCTGTGTCGGGGTCTTGGATAACACGACCAACTAAACTCATCAAGCGGTCTTGAGGTACATTATCGAAGAACTTCTCCAAGTCTATATCTACAACCCATTCATAACCCTCATTCAAATAAGAAAGAAGTTGGACTATCGCTTGCTCACAGCTCCTGCCGGGGCGGAAGCCGTAACTGTGCGAAAGAAACTCTTTCTCAAAGATTGGGGAGAGGACTTGAGCGATAGATTGTTGGATGGTTCGGTCAACGACTGTGGGAATACCAAGCTTACGAACGCCTTGTTCTTTAGGGATTTCAACCCGGCGAACTGGTAAGGGACGATAAGTACGGGAAAGTATTGAGGATTTAATGTCAGACCAATTGGACGACATATACTCTCGTAACTCTTCCACACTCACTTTGTCAATCCCTGATGCCCCTTTATTGCCTATTACACGACTTTGAGCAAGAGCAATATTGGAGTCGCTCAGGATTTGTTTCATTAATTCCATACTTCCATCTTTCTTAATTTCCGCGTCCTAAAGAACAGCCTAACTCCTACTTGATTTAGTCGCATGTACGTTTTGACCTATTCAATCGTCGGCTTACCTTAAGAACATACATTTTAATTGATGTTACAAATTATTCGGTCCTTCGCCATGACTGACACGCAATCGGCTACTTCGACCTCTGCTGACTTCTCGACATTCGTTGTTACTACATCACAATGCAATGCTGTCGAGACCTCACGGGATAAATCATACATCTTTCATCGTTTACTCGCCCAATCTACGCATCAAGGTTACGGTTACCTTTGGGAACTTTGTTGTCTATTGCCAACTTGTCCGCTTGATACGCCTTTGTATTGGATTTCTGTCCGTCAAGCCACGATTTCGCTATTGCTTCTTCTCTCCATAGTGTCACCACTACAAACTTGCAAATCGCTATAGGGTTCGTCGGTAACTACGCCCCGGATGGAATTTCACCACAGATGTATAACATGCCCGTCATACAATAAAGAAGCCGGCACAGTTTTTACACCATGCCGGCTCCAGTCCAAATAGAGTCCATAAAATTAAGATTGAGGTTTAAGCTGTCGGATCAATCCATCCGCCGTCGTCACCATCGTTTCCTCCGTTATCATTGTTACCAGATCCTTCTGAAGTGTTTCCATGAATACTTTTGAAAGAAAGAGCACTAAGCATATTCTTAAACCTTTTACCTGGAGTAAACTGGATTTTCTTTCTTACAATATTATCCACACCCACATCTGTTACGGTTTTCTGGGCTTTCACGTTAATAGTTGGCCGGAAACTACCAAAATCGCCCAACCTGATTATCATTCCGTAATTCATTAAAAATGTCATACGGTCTAATAAACCCTCTATGCTTGCCTTTGTTTGTGCGCGGCTTACCCCGCAGGCGTTAGATACATCACCTATCAACTCATCGAAGGTAACCTCCTGCTGTTGAGTTGTACTCATACGGTACATGGTGGGTTTGTTCTCGTCAAAATGAAGAGTAAACTCTTGTTTCTTTGTAAAAATCGACATAATTTAAATTGTTTAGATTGTTAGTATGGGAACTATTTCCCTTTTTTTCAATTATTTAATTCTATTGCTTTCCGGTGAATCTCAATCAATCTCTCTTTTAGGTGTTGTGGTTCTATAACTCTCATACCTTCGCTATGGGTAAGTAGTTCTGTGATAAAATCCGGTGTTACTTTAATCGTTAATTCAATCCTGAATTCTTTATCATTATGAATGAGTATTTTCTGGGATTCGTGCAAGGGATATGAATCTGCATACTTACCACTTAATGGTGAAAATGACAAGATTACTTTTTCAGGATTTGTTTTTTGATCGGCATAAATACCAAAGCAATGTTCAAAATGACTATCCAGATCAATATTATCATCTTTTTGAAAAATCCGATTGGTAATGGTTAGCCTCTTTATGCGGTCTAATCCCCATGTTTTGATTGTTTTACTTTTACTTCCGTCGGCTTTTATCTCTACAGCAAGCAGGTACCACTTGTTTTTAAACTCCCGAAGTGCATAAGGTTGTAATCTTCTCAATGTATTATCCGGCGAATCTTTTTTATATTTGCAGTATTCAAGGCTTATTTCTCTTGCCTTTTGGATAGCAGAGATTAATGTGAAACGATGTTCAAGTCCTTTGGATTGACGATTTTCCATGATAACAATATCTTTCAAGCTACTGAATGATAGTAAGGAACTCAACTCAAATAAGCGATCGAGTTTGGATAATGAATTTTCGTTTTGCGGAATATAATACCCGTTTCTTTTTCGACAGTATTCAATACTGATATCCATATAGGGTGAATTTCGGATTTCGAATATATCACGGTCTATTGTACGTGAACTGATACCAACATTTTCTACTCCATCATAGCTAAGCATTTCGTTCTTTACTGCATATTCCAGTTCCTCTTTTGTTATATATGGATGTGAATTGATTTTATCTATAATGAACATCCATCTTTGCAGAAAGCCGATTTTCTTAGATTTATTTGCCATGTTATTTCTTTGTTTTTTATTTATGCTACAAAGGTAAAACAGGACATTGTCACAACATGGCGTTGGAAATATTTTTTTTCGGGTTAAAAAAAGCAAGCCCCAAACTTATCACTAAGTCCAGGGCTCTAAGTTGTTACTTTAAGAGAGTATCAAGGAAAATTTAATTCCAATAAAAAGAAGTGTCCTCTAAAGGGTGAACACTAAATTTATCGTGTACTTTGTTGAAAGGATATTGGCCATTCCACCAAAGTTTATATAATTTGGCTACTTCCAGCACTTCTTCATTGGTAGTTGGTTCGCTGGTTATTTCTTCATTAACAATTACTTTTTTACATAAATTGCCGCTGTAAGATGCATATTTGGTGTTTTGAATAATACCTTCGATAGTCCATAAAATAGCTTCTCCCAATCTGATAGGGCCTACTGCCGAAGATACGGGATGTATAGGATAACGTTGCGGCATTATGGTAAAATCATCAGCATACTCTAACAATGCAGGAATATGTTCTTGGGTGAAATTGGGAATAGTTCTGAAACCATTCTCATCTACAAGGTTGTAAGTACCTTTTTTCAACATAGAGATGTATGTATCGACAGTTGGATTTTCTACAAAATCCCTTTCTTCTTTATTGCATGCAGCAAAAAAGAAAGAAACAGTACATAATAAGAATAAGTATTTAAGAAAGTTCATAGTAAATGCTTTTAGTTTAAGTTATTTCTTCTAAATATTACAGATTTTATATATTAGACGGATAAACACACGAAAAGCTGCAATACATATAGTTAAACAAAGTTAATACTTTGTTTTAGCACCGAAAAAGCTTTAACACCTCTTCTTTATATGTAGGCGAAACCTCTATTTCCGTATCATCTTCCAGCACTACATACCCACCAGAGTTTTTGAAATACGATTTCACACAATTGAAATTTATAATATGCGATTTGTGTACACGTATAAAAGGAAAAGGAAGGATCTCTGAAAAATGTTTCAGAAACCGGCATACCATTTTCTTTTTCTTATCGCGCAAATAAATATCCGTAAAGTTGCCATTGCCCTGTAGGCGGATGATTTCTTCCATCTTCACCACTTCAAAACCTTCCAAGGTAGGAAGTATTACCTGTTGTTTCTCGGGTTTAGGCTCACGGAAATTCTCGATAATAATTTGATTCCGGTTGAAGATTTCGCGGTTCATAATGTGCTGTTGTACCTTGTTAACAGCTAAAATAAGTTCTTCAATACTAACAGGTTTTAATAGATAATATGCTGCACTCTGGTTTAGTGCACGGAGCGAATACTCCGAAAAGGCTGTAACAAATATTGTTTCAAAATACAGGTCTTTGCATCCTTCAAGCGCATCGAAAGCATTTCCAAAAGGCATTTCAACATCCAGAAATACCAGTTGGGGCTGTAGTTTGTGTAGCAATGGAATCGCTTCTTTGCAATTTACAGCTTCGCCTATTATTTCTATCTGAGGGCAGTATTTAGAGAGATAGTTTTTCAACGCCTCTCGCGCAGCAGTTTCGTCCTCAACTATTACGCTGGTTATTTTCTGTAATGTGTTCATCGTTTATTAGTTTCTTGTCGATAACAGGGAACGAGAGCGTAACAATAACGCCCGGAGCATCTCCGGTTTTATCGGTTATGTTCATGGAAATATCCAGGTGATACAATTTGTTAAGCAGTTGGATACGCTCGCGTGTATTAGATAGTCCGCGAGAGTTATGTTGTTTTTGGTGTGTGGTTTTCAGGCTTTTGCTGTTTGCCAACCCGATGCCGTTATCCTCGACCTCTACTTTGATTCTGTTTGAAGCCGGTACAAAAGATAAGGTAAGCATGCCTTTAGATTCTTTGTAACGAAGTCCATGCCAGATGGCATTTTCCAGTTGGGGCTGAATAAGCATATTGGGTACATACAAACTATCGGTATCTAATGTGTCGTCTATCCGGATGTCGTAGGCAAACTTATCATTAAAACGCAGATGTTCCAGCTCAAGGTATTTCTTTAACTGATCTATTTCGGTGGTTAGCGTAATAAAGTCCTTGTTGGAATTTTCCATAATGTTACGCATCAGGCGCGAGTAGGAGGTTAGGTATTTATTGGCTTCCAACTCGTTATTCTGTGCAATAAACTGATTCACACTGTTAAGGCTGTTGAATATGAAATGCGGATTCATTTCCCGACGAAGAGACTGCAATGCTATCTTTTTATTCTTTTTATTGATGGAATAGAGCGACTTTGCAATAATAATAATCAGCAACAGAGAAATAATCAGAAAGCCGAGTAGCATATTGTTATATACATTCTTTTTGTTTATAAGTTCATCTTTTAAAACCCGTTCTTTCTCCAGTTGGGCTATCTTATCTTCATGTAACTGAAATATTTTCTCATCAACAAGCGTGCTGTCGGCTTTAATCAGCGTATCTAAGCGTGAAACGAAATCGGCATACACTTCCATGGCTTCCTTTGATTTCTTTTTATCCTGATAGAATTGGGTAAGCTGTTGCAGAACATTTTTGGCAACTAAAGTCTGGTTGTTTTCTATAGCAACATTATAGGCATCTTTTAACGAAGCAATTGCTTTTTCGGCCTCCTGTGCCTGGAAATATGTTTGCGACAGGTTTTGCAGTTGGCTTACCTCTTTTACCGGGTCGGCAGTTTTTTTAGCTTCTTCTACTAATGATTGATTGATGCTGATTGCCTGTTCAAATTGCTCATCGGCAACGTACACCTTTGCAATCTCTTCTTTTATCTTACTGCTTTCTTCCGGTTCGTCTTTTACCAGTTCCAGTGCATTTTGCAGGTTGCCAATGGCAGCTGTTTTGTCTGCTTGTTCCAAATTTACTTGTGCCATCTGTTGAAAAGCAAAAACAGCATCGTTTCTGTTTTGCGTTTTACTATTCAAAGCTATGTTACTTTGAATATATCTTGATTGTGTTACCAGGTTATCCCGGTTCTGTAAGCGAGAAGCATCGTTTGTGTTTACTTGAGAAAAATCTTTTAAGCGGGTTTTTTTAGAAGCCTTGATATAGCTTTTTATGGCTTCTTCAAACTTTAATTGATACTCTTGCGTTTTGGCCATTTCGCGAAAGGCTAAGGCTTCTTGTTCTCTGTTTTTTAGTTTTGCAAATGAACTGGCAGCCTGAAAATAATAAGTTTCGGCTTTGGCATAGTCGTTCTGGAAGGCTAGCTGTTGGGCTAGCTTCATATAGTCTTCTGCAATGCGTTGTGCAGAGCTGTCTTGTTCCAGACTTCTGCTGAGTTTGGATGCTGCCGATCTTTTACTGATTTTTTGTACAGGTATACTGTCTTGGCCCCAACTGATAAGAGGCAGGGAGATAAAACAGATACAAAACAGCCATTTTTTTACCATAGATTCTTTGTAATTGTAAACTTTCTACTGACAAAGATAAAAGGTTTTAAAACTTTTGCATCTATGTTTCACCAATTAAAAAGATGCTTTCACCCATTTGGACGGAAACGTTAATTTTTAACTATCTACTTTTGGGTATTTCTTAGACACGGATGACGCGGATTGCACGGATTAAAATACACGGATATAAGTAGAGGTCTAAAACATATAATTCAAATGATATAATTATGAAGAAGTTTTTTTTATCAGCAGTAATGATGGCAGTTGTATTAACAACAGTATGTAATGGAGCAAAAGCATCTAACGATAACAGTACCAAAATACAGGTAGCTATTTTGTTAGATACATCGAGCAGTATGAACGGATTGATTAATCAGGCTAAATCTCGTTTATGGAACATAGTGAACACACTTACAACCTTAAAGTTTAAAGGCAAATCGCCTGATATAGAAATTGCATTGTACGAGTATGGTAACAGCGAACTTCGTGTGGAAGATGATTATATAAGGCAGGTGATGCCATTGAGCAATGATCTTGATTTACTGTCTGATAAGCTTTTCGGACTGACTACCAATGGCGGCTATGAGTATTGTGGTGCAGTTATTAAAAAGGCAGTAGATAAGTTGGATTGGGGCAAAGGAGATGCCGATATGAAACTTATTTATATTGCAGGTAACGAGCCTTTTAATCAGGGTGAGATTGATTATAAGTTGGCTATTAATGATGCATTGAAAAAGAATATCTATGTAAATACCATTCATTGTGGCGATGCCCGTTGGGGAATAGACGGATGGAAAGAAGGTGCAGCAATTGGCAAAGGAAAATTCTTTAATATTGATCATAATGCCACAATAAGGTTTATCAGTACCCCGTTTGATGATAGGATAAGCACATTTAATATCCAACTGAATAATACATACATTGGGTATGGAAGAATTGGGAATGCAAGGAAAGAATCGCAAATGAAACAGGATAATTATGCACAATTAATATCTTCATCAAATTATGCTGAACGTGTTGTAAGTAAAACCAAGAGAGTGTATAATAATAGTTCATGGGATTTGGTAGATATGTACAAAGAGGATAAGAACATCATCGAGAAACTAGACAAGAAAGAACTACCTGCCGAACTACAAAATAAAGATAAAAAAGGGATAGAAGATTTTATAAAACAGAAAGAGACAGAACGAATTTCGTTGCAAAAGCAAATAGACGAACTGGCAAAGAAAAGGCAGGCATATATTGATGAACAAATGAAAAAAGAGGGAGACGGTGGTGATGATCTGGGAAAAGCGATCAATCAATCGGTAATTGATTTGGCCTTAACTATGGGGTACGAGGTGGAGTAGTTATGAGTAATGAGTTTTGAGTAATGAGTAATGAGTTAACAATGCCGCATGAAACCATTACTCATTACTCAAAACTCATAACTCATAACTTAAAAGTATCCGGAAACACCGGCATTGCTCCACTCTGCGTACAAACATACGCTGAGGCATCCACTGCCAGTTTATGCGCTTCGCGAATACTCTTACCTCCCAGAATAGAAGCACAGAACGCTGCTGTAAACGAATCGCCTGCACCTACAGTATCAGCTACCGGAACCGATGGAGTTTCAAGGAATGAAACCGACCCCGGAGTAAATACATAACTACCGTTGGTGCCGCAGGTAAGAATCAGCATCTTTAAATTGTACTTGGCCAAAAGTATCCAGCATTTATCTTCCAGATCAATCCCCGGATAGCCAAACATCCGGCTGACGACAACCAACTCTTCGTCGTTAATCTTTAGTACGTTGCACTTCTCGAACGACTCGCTTAATACCTCTTTCGTATAAAACTGCTGACGGAGGTTGATATCGAATATCTTCAGGTGGCCGTCAATATCGGGCATAGTGTCCAGAAAGCGGTTGATGGTATTGCGACTCACTGAGTTACGTTGTGCCAGCGAGCCGAAACAAACCGCACGGGTACTAAGCGCCAAACGCTTAAGATCGTCTGTGAAAGGTATATTATCCCAGGCTACATTTTCTTTTATTTCGTAACAAGGAACACCCTCATCGTCTAAAGTAACCTGAACGGTTCCGGTTGGATAATCAACCCGCGCAATCTGATGCTTGAGATTTTTCTCGTTTATAACATCAAGTATTTCGTCTCCTAATTTATCATTTCCCAATGCGCTGACTACACAGCTATTTAAACCAAACTGAGAAACATGGTAGGCAAAGTTTGCAGGAGCACCACCAATCTTTTTTCCTTCGGGCAGCATATCCCATAATGCCTCGCCCATTCCTACTATTATATTGTTCATTGTTTTATTATTTTTGAACCGCAGAGTTACGCAGATTTGCGCAGAGTTTTTACTTAAGAACTCAAATTTATAACTCCGCGTTAATCTGCGTAACTCTGCGGTTTATCATTTCTTAATCTTTGTAGTAAAATACAATAAATACAGTACGCCGATCATCATTACCGCTACTGCCCCAACCTGAGCATTCACAGCATCCGAAGCCACTCCCATGATGAGTGGGAAGATGGTACCGCCAAACAAGCCCATGATCATCAAGCCGGAGACCTCATTCTTTTTGTTTGGCAGATGCAACAATGCACCCGAGAAGATAACCGGGAAGATATTCGAGTTACCAAAACCAATCAGTGCCACGCAAACATAAATAGCCATTTGGGTGTCGAAGAAGAAGAGTCCTGCCATACCCAACAGCATTAACACTGAGCTGATGCCGAAGAATATTCTGGATGAAAACTTCGCCAGAATAAACGTGCCCGAAAAACAACCAATCGTACGGAACAGAAAGTAAACACTGGTAGCATAGATCGCCTCGTTAAGAGGCATCCCCAACCGCTCAATTAAAATTTTGGGAGCAGTTACATTGGTACCCACATCAATGCCTACATGGCACATAATGCCCAGGAAAGAAAGCAAGATCAGTTTATCGCCCAACAAGGCAAAGCACTCAGCAAAGGTGGAACTTTCCCCTTTTTCGTCGTCTTCGTTGATGTTTGTTACTCCTAAGAAGATGACTGCCAGAACAGCCACCACCATGAAAATGGGAAAAAGTATCCGCCAGTTATCGAACTGCAACGCCCCCCAACTGGCAATAAGCGGAGCAATGAACGAGGCAATGGCCTTTATAAACTGACCGAACGTGAGCGAACTGGCCAACCGGTCGCCACTTACCACATTGGATAACAGAGGATTTAAAGAAACTTGCATCAGTGCATTGCCAATGCCCAGCAGCGAGAACGAAAGTAGCATGCTGATAAACGAGTAATTAACCACCGGCAGCAGAAGCGAAACCGTAGTTACGACCAAGCTGAGAAGCACGGTTTTACGGCGTCCGATGCGGTTCATTAGCATGCCTGTAGGAACCGAACATATCAGGAACCAGAAGAAAACCATAGACGGGAAGATGTTAGCCATCGTATCCGAAAGCTGCAAATCGTCTTTCACATAATTGGTGGCTGTGCCAACCAAATCAACAAATCCCATAGCGAAGAACGCCAGCATAATAGGGATTAGTTTTACTATTGTATTGTTGCTTTTTGACATATTATTATAGATATAGAACACAGAGACACAGAGGCACAGAGATTTTTAATTATAGATAAGCAAAGATAAAACTCTGTGCCTCTGTGTCTCTGTGTTAAAAAAGAATTAAATCCCCAATGGGAAAACCCTGAACTCCGAAACCGTATAGCTACCCCCCTTAGAGTAAAAACTAATACGATTATAAGGCTCCGAAGGGAAAACCAGATTTGTCATAGCAAAGCGGCCGTCATTACCGAAAATCTCAATACTTGCCTTATCCACAAATATATGGAGTTTCAGTTCTTTGCCACTGGTTACAGGTGCAGAGGTAACAGCTGGGAACTCCGGACTGAAATCAACCAAACCACTTTTGTTGCGGTCCATTGAGAATTTGTTTTCTGTTAGATTGTAGTAGCAGTTAACTTCTTCGCCTTTGTTGTTGAAGAGTTGGAAACCTATAACCTCGGCATCTTGGTTGCTGAAAGACATTTCTAGCTCGTAAGTTCCTTTGTTATCTTTCAATAAATCGTCGAGGTTGTGGGTACGATCTACTTTGAAAGAAGCTTGATTGATTGCTTTACCCCTGATGGATTCGAGTTCTTTGGAAGGAGTGTTTTTAATATATGTTTCACCCTCAAAAGTATATAGACTCAAGTCGCGCGGAACAGAATTTGAACTGCGGAACTGCTGTGTAGGAACCTGATTGGCATATTGCCAGTTGCTCATCCACGCAATAGCAATATTACGATTATCGGGAGCATTGCTCCAGGTTACGGTGGCATAATGATCCTTGCCCCAGTCCATCCATTGCGGCAAGGGTTCCCTGCGGGTAGTTGGCGATTCGTTTACAAATCTCTTTCCATCGAAACTACCAACAAAGTACTGGGTAGCCGAACCACCAAACGGTCCGCCAGGGTTGAGGTTGCAAATCAATACCCATTTCTTTTCGTTTGTACCTTCTACAGGGAGTTCAATCAGATCGGGGCATTCCCAAACGCCACCGTGTGCGCCTTGTCCTTCGCCAAAGCTGCTTTCCATCTTCCAATCTTTTAAATCAGAAGAGGAATAGAATTGCATCTCCTGTCCGGCTGCCAGAATCATAATCCATTTGCCGGATGGTTCGTGGCGGATAACCTTTGGATCGCGAAAATCGGGGATATCCGATGTTACTACCGGATTGCCTTCGTATTTAGTAAATGTACGTCCGTTGTCGAGGCTGTAAGCAATGCTCTGTGTTTGGCGCGAGCCTGCCGAAGTATAAAAAGCTACAATGGCATCCTTACCAAATCCGGCAGTATTGTCTTTATCTACCACGGCGCTTCCACTGAAAATAGCACCTAGTGCATCCGGAGCAATTGCTACAGGAAGATGTTCCCAACGAACGAGGTCTTTAGAAACTGCATGGCCCCAATGCATATTGGCCCACATAGAGCCATAAGGATTATGTTGGTAAAAAAGGTGATATTCGCCGTCTTTGTAAACCATTCCGTTAGGATCGTTCATCCATCCCCATTGAGGAGAGAAATGATAAACAGGGCGATAATGTTCGCGGTTGGCAGTATCGAACGTATCGGATAGTTTTAATTCTTTCCATCCCATAGCCGAATCTGCAATGTTGTGGAAATGAAACAAAACAGATTTTCCTGTAAATGCGGAAAGATCAACTGGTACATAATAATCAATTTGGTTAACCGCCAAACGGATGTGCATGCTCTGCACTTCTTGGTTGTTCACTACCATCTTTATCCATGACTCTTCTGCTTTTTCTTCTATTGGTATTAACAGATATTTTGCAGCATCTTCAATCCGGATAATACTTTGGTTGTCTCCCAGATGTTTTACTGTATAAGGAGGGTTTGTTGCCATGCACGATATAAAAACAGTTCCCATACAGAATATAGAAAGGGTTGCGCGGGCAAGTTGTTTTCTGAATGTATTAATAATCATGTTTGTAACTGGTATTAAATTAGTCTTAGAAATAAGTTTGGCCGGAAAGCTATCGGCAAAGTAAGATATTTAACGGGTTGCAAGATATAACAAATGTTTCAAAGGCTGGCAAATTTGATACATTGGTTTGAAACGCAGATTAACGCAGATTAACGCAGATTATATATTTTGAGAGATAATTAATTTCTAATCTGCGTTAATCCGCGTTAATCTGCGTTTCAAAATAAAGCCAAAAGCGTGTATCAAATTTGTTCGTCTTTGAAACAAATCTTATACTCCATTCCCCAATTTTCCCCTTACTTTGCAAGCATAGAATCGAAGAAGCCCGGAAAGCATCTTGTGAGACTAACTTAATTTGTTAATTTTAAATTCTAACATGTAATATGAGGAAGTTATTTACCAGTCTTATCCTTTTATTATTAATAAGTATTACTGCCGGTGCGCAGAATATAACAGTAAAAGGAAACGTAAAATCTACTACAGAAGCAGATGGAGTAATAGGGGCCAATGTCAGCGTAAAAGGACAAACCCTTGGAACCATTACCGACCTCGACGGAAATTATGAACTATCTGTTCCTTCCGGTGCCACACTGATATTCTCTTATATAGGATACGAAACACAGGAAATCCCTGTAAGCGGACGTACCCTGATTAATGTTACCCTGAAAGAATCATCCTTGATACTAGACGAAGTTGTTGCCGTAGGTTACCGTACCGAACGCAAAGCCGACCTTACCGGAGCAGTATCTGTAGTGAAGGTAGATGATATGATGTCTGCTGCCGAGAACAATCCCATCAAAGCGTTGCAAGGACGTATACCTGGTATGACCATTAGCTCCGACGGTAATCCAAGCGGTTCGGCCAGCATACAAATCCGTGGGGTATCTTCCTTGTCGGGAGATTCGAGCCCGCTGATTATTATTGACGGTGTGCAAACCACATCGGGCATGCACGAACTGAACTCGCACGATATCGAAAGCATTCAGATTATGCGCGATGCCTCGGCTGCAACCATCTACGGGTCGCGTGCGGCAAACGGTGTGATTGTTGTTACCACCAAGAAAGGAAAGAAAGGCGAAGTGAAAGTAAACCTCGACGCTTACCTTACCGCTAGCTACTATCATAATAAGATAGATGTATTAAGCTCGAAAGAGTATGCCCAAGCCTTGTGGAAAGCATCTGTTAACTCGGGTGTAGACCCCAACAGCAATAACTTTGGTATTCGTTACGAGTATGATGGAAACACATTAAAGAATGTACTGTTCCCCGAATACCTCGATGCAAAGAAAACCATGCGCCCATCTAACACCGATTGGTTTGACGAAGTAACCCGCACCGGACTGGCGCAATCGTACAACTTATCTGTTAGCAATGGTACCGACCGGGGAAACTACTATTTCTCACTAGGATATTACGATAACGAAGGTTTGGTTAAGAACACAGACTTCGGTCGCATCTCTGCCCGTATGAATACCGATTTCAAACTTTGGGGCGATGTAGTAACTATTGGCGAAAACTTTACCATGAACCGTACTACCGAAGTAACCCAACCCCACCAGATTGTAGAATCTGCCCTTATTGCCGTTCCTTTTATTCCCGTTCGTACCGATGATGATAAAGGCTGGGGAGGCCCTATCATGGGATTGCCCGACCGTCAGAATCCTGTTCGCCTTATCAACGACAACAAAGACAATCGCTATACCTACTGGCGTATGTTTGGTAATGCGTTTATCAATATCCAACCCATCAGCAAGCTGAATATCCGTTCAAGCTTTGGGGTAGACTATGGTAATTTCTACAAACGTTCGCTTACTTACAGCTACACCAGCGGATATATGCAAAGCGATAAAACCATGTCGAATATAGAACAGGCACACTGGTTGAAGTGGTCGTGGAGCAACGTAGCAACGTACGACTTTGAAATCGGCAAGAACCGTTTCGAAACCATGGCCGGTATGGAAATGTACCGTCAGGAAGATATAAACTTCACTTCCTCGCGCGAAGGCTTTGCTCTTGAAACACCGGATTATATGTGGCCCGACTTGGGAACAGGTACCAGCAACGGTACAGGTAACGCTACTGCTTACTCATTGATGTCGTTCTTCGGTAAAGTAAGTTATGCTTATGACGACAGGTATCTTCTTTCAGGAACTATTCGCCGCGACGGTTCATCGCGCTTCGGTAAAAATAACCGTTGGGGAGTATTCCCTGCTTTCACGCTGGGATGGAAAATTAACCAGGAGGCTTTTATGGAGAATACGCAAGAGTGGCTTAACGACCTGAAACTTCGTTTCGGATGGGGACAAACTGGTAATCAGAACATGAACAATACCGCTATCTACGACATTTATGTATCCGGATACGGCAAAGAAGACCCTACTTGGAACGCTGTATGGGGTACAGCTTACGACTTCGATGGTAAAGGCTCCGGCCAATTAGCATCCGGCTTTAAACGCGCACAAATTCAGAACCCTGATTTGAAGTGGGAAACTACTACCCAAACTAATATCGGCCTCGACTTCTCGTTACTAAACAACAGCCTCTACGGATCGGTCGAATACTATATAAAGAAAACCAAAGATATGCTGTACCAACCCGGATATGTGGCTATTATTGGTGAAGGCGGAAACAAATGGTACAACGGTGCCAGCATGGAGAACAAAGGTTTCGAGTTTTCACTAGGTTATCGCGGCCGCACAAACTTTGGCTTACAGTACGATGTAACCGGAAACATCTCGACCAACGAAAACAAAATAACTTACCTGCCCGAGTCTGTGAAGAACTCTTATGGCGGAAACGGTACGTATGATAATATCCTGGGTCGTTCGTTAGGTTCCATGTATGGCTATGTGGCTGATGGTATTTTCAAGTCGCAAGATGATTTAGACCAACACGCCCGTCAGGATGGTAAAGCAATCGGTCGCATTCGCTACCGCGATATCAATAACGACGGTGTTGTCGACTCCGACGACCGTACCTGGATAGGCGATCCGTTCCCTGATTTCTCTTACGGATTGAACATTAATCTATCTTATAAAAACTTCGACCTCACAGTTTACCTGCAAGGCATTCAGAATGTAGATGTAATTAACACTGTGAAGTACACTACCGACTTCTGGAGCGTGTCGGATACTTATTCCAATAAAGGCCGCCGGTTGCTCAACGCTTACGATCCGGTAACGAATCCCGGTTCTAACATTCCGGCTCTATCGTACACCGATGCTGCCAACGAATCGCGCTTCTCTACCTACTTTATTGAAAACGGTTCGTACCTGAAACTGCGTAATCTACAGTTGGGTTACAATCTGCCAAAGGCATTCCTCAGCAAAATAAGGGTTAGTAACTTCCGTGTTTATGCTGCCGCCCAGAACCTGTTTACAATCAAGCATAAAGATTTTACAGGTGTCGATCCTGAGAACCCTGCATGGGGCTATCCAATTCCTTTAACAGTAACTTTTGGTATTAATGCAGCATTCTAAGAATATGGTTTTAATGAACACAGAGACACAGAGGCACAGAGATTTTGATTATCCTGTTCCCTGTATAAATAAAAACTCTGTGCCTCTGTGTCTCTGTGTTCCAAAGTAATAAATATAAGTATTATGAAAGCAATAAAATACATAACATTGGCTCTTGCCACAACCCTAGCAATAAACAGTTGTGATTTCCTCGACGAAGTTCCACAAGGCATCTTAAGTGAAGAAGAAGCCAAAGCACCTTCCTCTATCGAAGGACTTGTTACCGCCGCTTACTCATCACTTGGTAACGATCATTACGACAAGCCATTCAGTCTTTGGCCCTATGGAACCATCCGTTCCGATGATGCCTACAAAGGCGGTGGCGACGAGAACGATATTGTAAACTTCCACTTCTACGAAATATCCGAGAACATCAAAACCGACTTCGGCGAGGCCGACGGACTCTGGTTCCAGGTATTTCAGGCTATATCGCGTGCTAACTCGGCTCTGTCTGTTTTGAAACAAACAGAAGAAAGCGTTTTTGAATTGAAGAACACCCGTATGGGCGAGATGTATTTCCTGCGCGGTCACTTCTACTTTATGCTGAAGCAGGTATTTGGCCACATTCCTTTTGTAAACGAAGATACTCCCATTGCCGATTACGAAAAGACTCCGAACAATCTGCCCAACGACGAACAATGGGCATTGATTTGCGACGACTTCAAGAAAGCGTACGACTTACTCCCTGTTACCCAGTCGCAAGTGGGCCGTGCTAACAAGATAGCTGCTGCTGCGCATTTGGCTAAGGCCTACCTTTACAAAGCCTATCGCCAGGACAATGCAAACTCTAATGTATTGACTTCTATCAATGCTGCCGATTTGGAAGAAGTAGTTAGATACACCCAAGTAGTATTGAATTCCTCTTACGATTTGGAACAGGATATGGCATGTAACTTCTTACCGGGAGCTTATGAAAACGGAAAAGAATCAATCTTCGCCATCCAGTTCTCTGTTGACGATGGAACAATGTTTGGCCGCCTCAACTTCTCTGATGTGCTTTCGCTGCCGATGGGATTGGGTTGCTGCGACTTCCACAAGCCCACTCAGAACCTGGTGAATGCCTTCAAAACCAAGAACGGTTTACCCGATTTCGATTCTTTCGACACCGATAACTACCGTATTGGCGAAGACGCTGCCGACCCACGTTTGTATCACACAGTTGCTCTTCCCGGCGTTCCTTACAAGTACAACGAGGAACTGATTTACGAAGAAAACTGGAACCGTAACATCAATACTTATGGCATTTACGCCTCGCTGAAAGAGAATGTTGACCCTTCGTGCGATTGCTTCAAGAACCTGTCTCCATTCTATGGTAATTCAAAAAACCGGATCGTTATCCGCTATGCCGATGTTGTACTGATGCAGGCCGAAGCACTTATCGAGCTAAACCGTCAGAACGAAGCTTTGCCCCTCATCAACCAGATACGCGAGCGTGCCAAGAACAGTACATTGTTTATTCCGTATGCAAAGAACCTGCAAGTTAGCCTCTATCAGGATGGTGTTAACTGCACTTGGACACAAGACTTTGCCCGCGAAGCCCTCCGTTGGGAACGTCGTTTGGAGTTAGCAATGGAAGGAAGCCGCTTCTTCGATCTTGTACGCTGGGGAATCGTTACCGATGTAATGAACGACTTCTTTACTACCGAGTCTAAACGCCGCACTTATTTGGGTAATGGTAAGTTCGATAAGAATAAGGATGAATATATTCCTATTCCACAACAGCAGATTGGGTTTACCAATGGGTTGTATGAACAGAATCCGGGTTGGTAGGCAATACCTTGTCATCCCGAACGAATGTGAGGGATCTCATGGGCTACCGTAGCCCGACAGATTCTTCGCTTCGCTCAGAATGACAAGCCAAATAATAACTCAAAACAATATTAAAATGAAAAAACATACAATAATAGCAATCCTCATCGCCCTGATAACCGGCCTCACCGCCTGTAGCGATGACAACTACAACGCCCTCGACATATCCGGCGAAGTAAAAATCCTCTCGTTCACAGTGAATGGCTCCAAGCTCGATATCCTTGACGAGAAAACCGACTATATTGAAATAATAATGCCAGGTGGAACCGACTTAACCACTTTGGTTCCCACCTACACCCTTTCGGCAGGGGCAAGCATTGCACTTCCGGAGGCCCCCAACAGTCCAACTAACTTGTCGGTCCTCACTACCTATCGTGTGGTAAACAAGAATCTTTACCACGACTACAAGGTACTGGCTAAAACCGTAGATAAAATAACTTCCTTTACCGACTTTGCCATCGGTACATACAAAGGGGTGATTGATAACGATGCACGTACCATTGTAGTGAAGCTACCATTAGGATCAGATGTAACAGCACTGCGCCCTACCTTCAATCTGTCGGAAGGTGCCGAACTGACTTCTCCCAACGGAACCACTCACAACTTTACCAATCCGGTGAAATATATCATCTCTTATCTGGGCGAAAGCTTTACGTATGATGTAACTGTTGAGTTGGTTGACTTCCGTAAAATGGCGTTCCTCGGGGCTCCGGCTACTGCTAACGACATTACTAATTTAGATGATAAAGCAGCATGGGCCTGGTTCTCTGAAAACTTCCCAATAACAGAATATATTTCGTTTGCCGATATTAAAGCAGGAAAAGATTTGAATGAATGTGCGGTAATATGGTATCATTGGGACTCTTATGATAAAGGTGGCGACCCGGTTATTCATGCCGATGCCAACAAACCCGAAGTTATTGAAGCCATGAATAATTATCTCTCGCAAGGTGGTGGATTGTTCTTAAGTTCAGCAGGTCTTACATTAGGAAACGTGCTTAATATAACCAAAAGTGGCGGTATGTGGAACAACGCTTGGGGATTTGAACGTACCGAACCATTCGAAGTGAACGACGGCAACGGCATAGGCTGGGGTGTACGTATCACCGGGCACGAAGATCATCCTATATATAAAGGATTGCGCATGGCTCCGGGAGAAACAGATCGTTTCTTCTTACTAAGCAACGGATGTCAGGTATTAGCACACAATGTTATATGGAATCTTACCGACGACTGGACTGGCTGGGGCGAAGATGTAGCCCGTTGGCAAGACGAAACAGGCGGTGTACAACTGGCGGCTTTCCATTGGGACGACCACATGAAGAAACATAGTCTGATAACAGAGTATCCTGCAACTGACAATAGAGGGCCAGTTATTACTACAGGTGCCGAAATGTACGACTGGCACCAGGAAGGTGGAGCAGCCAATACTTACCGTGATAATCTGGAGAAACTGACTTATAATATATTGAACTACTTAAGCGAATAACCATGAAACATATACTAACAACCCTGTTTGCCTGCGCAGCCCTGATGGCTTGCAGCGACAACAACTACACCAGCAACGACCCCACAGCAGCCCCCGATGCCCCTGCTGTGTACAATGTGAACGATTTGAAACTCAACTACTCCATGTTCTTTAAACCATCTAACGGATGGACGGGCGATTTGATGCCCTATTTTGAGAATGGTAAGTTCCATGTATTCTACTTGCAGGATGCACGTGATGGCGCCCCTACGTTCCACCCCATATATGGCGCCACAACTACCAATTTCTTGTCTTACGAAGACAATGGCGAAATGATTGCCTGTGGCGAAGACAATGGCCGCGAAGATGCACTCGGAACCGGTTCTGTATTTAAAGAAGGCGATACATACTATTTCTTCTACACAGCCCACAATGCCAATCTGGACCCTAAGGAAGAGATATTCCTTGCTACATCCAAAGACTTGAAGAACTGGGAAAAGAAAGGATACGTTCAAAATGGTTGGGGCGATGGCTACGACCGTAACGACTTCCGCGATCCCTTTATCATCAAAAACGAAGATGGAACATACACCATGCTTGTTACCACCCGTGCCGACTATAAAGGTTCGTGGCGTGCGGTATTGTCGCAGTTTACCTCGGACAAGCTAACAGAAGGTTGGACTCGCCGGGAACCTTTCTACGACAGTGAAAGCACCATGAACCTTGAGTGTCCCGATGTTTTTGTAATGGGTGGATACCAGTACCTCATCTTCTCCGAACAGAATGATCGCCGCGGAGTACATTATGTATATCGCCCGGTAGGCACTACCAATTGGACCATACCTGCCAATAACTTTCTGGATGGTTATGCTTACTATGCTGCCAAAACTGCTTCCGACGGAACAAACCGTTATCTGTTTGGCTGGTGTCCTACTCGCGATGATGCTTCGGATTACAATAATTATAGTTGGGCAGGTGCTTTAGTTGTTCATCAGCTTGGACAGAAAACCAACGGTGAACTTACGCTAAGTATTCCATCGCCTGTAAACCAGGCACTCAGCAATAAGGTTAGTTTAAAAACCGAAGTGATAAAGAATGCCGTAGCCAGCGGAAACAGCTACTCATTGAAAGGTAGCAACGAAAAGGCTGTTGTTGTATTCCCTCGTTTCGAAAAAGAGGCGATCAATAAGATATCGGCTACCATAAAAGCCAACTCGGCCAAACGCTTTGGTATTGAGTTTGGTGCTGGTGGCAACCGCAAATATGTGTACGACCTGGTTCTTGATACCGAATCCGGAAAGATAAAGCTGGACTATGTGGTGAATGGCAAAACCGAACGTACATTTACCGAAGCCCGTTTGCCGGAAGCTGTAAACGGCGAATATCAGCTAACTGTTGTAGTAGAGAATTCGGTATGTGTTGCTTATGTGAATAACGAAGTGGCATTGTCGAACCGTATTTATCAGATGACGCAGAACCCCTGGGCCGTGTTTGCCGAGGATGGAGAGGCGAATTTTACGGTGGAATTCTTTAACTAATTTCTTATAATCTTTTTCCTCCTCCACCTTCGGACACCGAGGCGGTGAGCCAGATTGCCATGCGGCATCGTGTCCTCCTTTGGAGGAGGTGCCCGAAGGCGGAGGAGGAAGATCTAATCCATTACCATAACATCCATGAAAAACATTAAACCCACACTGGCATTATGCATGCTGGTTGCACTAACCGCATGCTCAAAAGATGAGATCAACCCTCAAACAGGCAGGGAAGAGATACGCCCAACCGGCACAATTAAAAACATAACTGTAGGAACCCGGGGCGACGGAATGCAGGGAAACACCCTGAAATCCGATCTGAATGTAAACTTTATACGCTTGGATGCCTCTCCGGCATACCCTGCAAATTACTTGGGATGTACCACGCTCGATGCCAAAATAGCTTCATTCGACAATGCTTTAACCTTCTCTCCATCACAATACTATCAGGAGAGTGGAGAAACAACCAAGCTACTTGGCTGGTATCCCACATCGGGCACACTGAATACTACCGATGGCAAAGTGATATTCCCGTCCATCGACGGCTCAACCGATATTATGATAACTACCCTGAAAGAAGGTAGCAGTACTGCCAAAATACCCACCGTTGCTTTTAGTCATGTACTGACACAAATAAGCATCAAAGCTTACGCAGTTACTCCTTCGGCCAAAGATGTTTGGGGAGGAATTGAATCCATCGTTATAAAAAACAAGAAACAAACCTGCGAACTGAACCTGCCTGCCACCGATGCAACCGCCGAAACCGGTATGACTGTAAGTTTTGGCACACCTGTTGCTG
This sequence comes from Bacteroides sp. 519, assembly GCF_010500955.1. Lineage (GTDB taxonomy): Bacteria > Bacteroidota > Bacteroidia > Bacteroidales > Bacteroidaceae > Bacteroides. The sequence goes on along the minus strand of NZ_QVMJ01000001.1, from coordinate 147,184 downwards.
ACTTGGAATTAACACCTGCCAGTCCTGCTAACAACATCATTATCAACGGGAAAGATGCAACAAGTGTCTATAAAAAAGGAAATGCCCTGCCGTTGGGCGACCTAGATAATGCAGTTCTTTGCGGTTATTCCATGTTTGCTCCCAACGCAGCCGGCAACGAGCTGGTTATAGAAATCATTACCGAAAAAGGTGGTACACAAATCGGCAAGCTAACACAAGCCCTCGATGCCAGCACCTCTTACGAACTGACATTGGCTTTTACCGACGACCAGATTAGCCCAACAGCCTCCGTAACCGAATGGCAATCCGGCGGTAGCCTGGGTGAAATAGGCATTACACAACCCGACCAACTGGCACAAGCATTAGCATACAAAGAGGTTAACGACCTCAATCAAACTTACTCTTTCTTCCACAAACCGCACGCTGGTTGGGTGGGCGACCCCATGCCTTTTTATGAAGATGGAAAATATTATGTATTCTATTTGCAAGATGCCCGCGACGGTGCACCTACATTCCATCCGTGGTACGAAGCTACTACTACCGACTTTGTAACCTATCAGGACAACGGATTGATGATTGCCTGTGGCACTAGCAGCAGTCCGGAGAAAGCACTCGGAACAGGATCGGTATATAAAAAAGACGGTGTATATTATGCTTTTTATACCGCCCATAATGGAGACGATGGCAACTATCCACGCGAAAGAATTTTGATGGCAACCTCAACCAACCTCAAAGATTGGAACAAAGTTCCCGAAAGCGATTTCTGTATCAAAGCCCTTACAGGCTATGCAGCCGAAGATTTCCGCGATCCGATTATCTTCTTCGACACCCAGAGTAATACCTATAAAATGCTTATCAGCACCCGTTCCGACCATTTTTCAAGCAGTTGGACATCGGTACTGGCACAATATTCATCTACCGATTTAAGAAACTGGACGCTGGAAACCCCATTCTACAACGGTGAAAACACGTTTATGGTAGAGTGCCCCGACGTGTTTATTATGGGCAGTTACCAATACCTTATCTATTCGGATATCGACGATCGTAAGGTACATTACAAATACCGCCCCGTAAACACTGCCAACTGGACAGTGCCGGCCAATTCGTCTTTAGACGGAGTAGCCTTCTATGCCGGCAAAACAACCGGTAGCGATACCGAAAGATATATATTTGGTTGGTGCCCTACCCGTACCGACGCTAACGATTACAGTGATTACAGTTGGGCCGGCTCGTTGGTGGTACATCAACTGTTGCAACAGACTAATGGTGAGTTAAAAGTAGGAATACCAACCACTGTAAACCAAACCATCAACAACAAACAGGCATTAACTCCGTTGGTGTTGAAGAGTGCAACACACACAGATAGCGATTACACACTAACCGCAACCAGCGATAAAGCACTGGCAGTATTCCCCCGCTTGAAAGGAGTGAATAAAATATCGGCCACCATTACCCCGGCCACGGCCAAGAGGTTCGGTATTGAGTTTGCCGCCTTCGACAAACAAGAATACGTTTACGACCTTACCTTGGCTCCCGAAGATGGTGTTTTGAGATTGGATCAAAAGATAAACCAGTCTATCCAAAAAACAATCACTTCCGTACCTCTTCCTGCAGCAATCAATGGAAAGTACGAAGTTACAGTTATGGTCGAAAATTCCGTATGCGTGGTGTATGTAAATAACGAAGTGGCATTAACCAACCGTATCTATCAGATGGCAGAGAACCCCTGGGGTATATTTGCAGAAGAAGGAGCTGCTGATTTCACAGTCGGCCTTTACAGATAAGAACACAAACATTAGAGTAAGGAAAATGAAAGTACAGACTTTTGCAAATTAAATACTGTACTTTCATTTTTAATCCTTCGGAGTTTTACCTTTGGGAGATGTGCATCTCCCTCCACCTGAGATGCACATCTCGGATAGGGGGAGACGTGCATCTCGGATAATGGGAGATGCACATCTCCCAAAAAGAGGCTACAGTGTTTTATAAACAAAGCTCTGTAGTTTCTTTTGGTAATGATGGTAGAACACCAAACTATCTTATAAATTAATTATATTTGCATATATAATAGCATGCAAATGAAGTCCAGAAATCTAATACCAATAATTACCATCATTCTACTCTTGTGCTCTTGCGGTAGAGACAATCCCCGTTATAAAATAGGCGTTTCGCAATGCAGTGACGATGAATGGCGAAGTCAGGTAAACCAGGAAATCATGCGTGAAGCCATGTTCTACGATGGGGTAGAAGTAGAAATACGCACTGTAAAAGACGATACCGAAAAGCAGAAACAAGACATTCGTTATTTCATAGATCAGGGAGTAGACCTGATAGTACTGGCCCCCAACGAAGCTGCCCCTATGACCGCCATTGTAGAAGAAGCATTCGACAAAGGCATTGCCATCATTGTGTTCGACCGTATGATCCTGTCCGACAAGTACACCGCATGGGTAGGAGCCGACAATTACGAAATAGGCAAAAGCGTAGGAAACTACATTGCTTCCATGCTCAAAGGCAAAGGAACCGTTGCCGAACTAGCTGGGTTAACAGGCTCAACTCCTGCCCTCGACCGTCATCAAGGCTTTATGAGTGCCATCAGTCGTTACCCGGACATTGAACTCTTATGCAAGGAAGATGCCGGATGGCTTCGCGAAGAAGCCGAAATAAAGATGGACACCATCCTGTCTCGTTTTAATCAGATAGATGTACTATACGCACAAAACGACCGTATGGCTGCCGGAGCCTATCAAACTGCCTTGAAACGAAACAGGCGTAACCAGATACGATTTATTGGCATAGATGCCACCTCCGGCGAAGGATACGGAGTTGATATGGTAGAAAAAGGCATTCTCGATGCCACCTTTATTTATCCCACAGGTGGCGACAAAATTGTTCAGATTGCCATGGATATACTGGAAGGCCGCCAGTACCCACGCGAAACACTTCTGACTACTGCCGTGGTAGACGCCACCAACGCTCACGTAATGACTCTGCAAACCAACCAGATATCCGAGTTGGACAACAAAATAAAAACCCTCAACGGCAAGATAGATGCTTACCTTTCTCAGTTTGCTACCCAGCAAGTGGTGCTTTATGGTAGTTTGATAATCTTATTACTGGTGGTTGGTTTGCTGTTGGTTGTTTACAGTTCTCTCCGTTCTAAAAACCGGCTGAACAAAGAACTGTCGCGGCAAAAAGAACAATTGGAACAACAGCGCGACCAACTTATCGAACTCTCTCGTCAGCTGGAAGAGGCTACACATGCCAAACTGGTGTTCTTTACCAATATCTCACACGACTTCCGAACCCCGCTTACCCTGGTAGCCGACCCGGTAGAACATCTGCTGACAGATAAATCCCTCTCTAAAGAACAGTCGCAACTACTCCAAATGGTAAAACGGAATGTCGATATCCTTTTGCGGTTGGTTAATCAGATACTCGATTTCCGTAAATACGAAAACGGTAAACTGGAGTTCAATCCCGTTAAAATGGAACTGTCCGGTTCTCTGCAAGAATGGAATAGCTCTTTTCTGGCAGCTGCCCGTAAAAAGCACATTCACTTCTCTTTCAACTTCACTCCGGATACACAGTTCTACATGGAAGCCGATATGGAGAAGATGGAACGGATTTATTACAACCTCTTATCCAATGCTTTTAAATTTACCCCCGAAAATGGGAAAATATCCGTCTGGCTCAATAATATAACGCAAGCCGACGGCCGCCGTGTTTATCAATTACAGGTGGCCAACACCGGAAGCCTTATCTCTTCCGAACATATAAAAAGCATCTTCGACCGGTTTTATAAGATAGATATGCACCATTCCGGCTCTGGTATAGGACTGGCGCTTGTAAAGGCCTTTGTTGAGCTGCATGGAGGAACCATATCCGTACAGAGCGACGAACGTATAGGAACTGTATTTACCGTTGAATTTCCTGTTCATACAGAACCTTTTGCTGAAACAGAAACACGGTCTTTTTCTTCTTTACCCGAGCTTTCCATAGAAGACAATAGCGAAGAAGAAACATACGATCCTTCAAAACCCACTATACTGATTATCGACGATAATGCAGACATTCGCATTTACATCCGCGGCCTGTTACAAACAGAATATTCGGTTATTGAAGCCGCCAACGGGGCTGAGGGTATTCGTAAAGCCATGAAATATGTGCCCGATGTTATCATCTCCGATGTAATGATGCCCGGAATGGATGGTATAGAATGTTGCCGTCGCTTGAAAAGCGAATTGCAAACCTGCCATATCCCTGTAATCCTGCTTACCGCCTGCTCTCTCGACGAGCAACGCATCAAAGGTTACGATGGCGGGGCCGATTCGTATATCTCCAAGCCGTTTAACTCGCAGGTGCTCCAATCGCGCATCCGCAACCTGATAGACTCTGCCCACCGCATTAAGCGCGCATTCAGCGACAACGAGGTCATAACCCGCGAAAACGTATGTGATATGGACAAGGAGTTTGTCGACAAATTCAAATCCCTGATCGAAGAACAAATGAGCGATACTGCTCTGAATGTAGAAGATATCGGCAAACAGATGGGACTGAGCCGGGTACAGTTATACCGGAAAATAAAATCACTAACCAATTATGCACCGAATGAGCTACTTCGGATAACACGTTTAAAGAAGGCTGCCTCTTTACTGGCTTCTACAGAGTTAACCATTGCCGAGATTTGTTATGAAGTAGGTTTTACATCGCCTTCGTATTTCTCTAAGTGCTACAAAGAGCAGTATGGCGAGAGTCCTTCGGAGTTTTTGAAGAAGAAAAAAGGAGGATAAAATGAAAAAGACGATTGACAAAGACGAATTCTTCAATGAAGTATACGCTGTGGTTGCCGAGATACCTTCAGGGAAAGTTATATCTTATGGCGAAATAGCCCTTCTGATGGGTAAGCCGCAGTATTCTCGCATGGTTGGTCGGGCACTCAGCAATGTACCATCTCAATTAACCCTTCCTTGCCACAGAGTTGTCAACTCTCAGGGACGGCTTGCACCAGGTTGGCCCGAACAAAAAGCATTATTAACCGAAGAAGGAGTAGAGTTTAAACAAAACGGCGAAGTGAATATGAAGAAATATCGATGGAATTGGCAGGAAGTTTAAACGTTTATTCCTTACCTTTGCGGTTATTAATTAAGAATTAAGAATTAAGAATTAAGAAGTAAGAAGTAAGTAGTAAGAATACGATGCCGCATGGATTCTTACTACTTAATTCTTACTTCTTAATTCTTAATTCTAGCTACTACTATTATGATTAAGAATATAGTTTTCGATTTAGGCGGAGTGATAATGGATATTAACCGCGAAAGTGCAGTTAAACGTTTTGAGGAACTAGGAATTACCAATGCAGAAGAACTATTGGATAAATACCACCAAAAAGGAATATTCCTGGAGGTAGAAGATGGTAGAATTGATGCCGATGGGTTTTGCCGCAAGCTAAGTGAATTGGCAAACCGCGAGCTCTCTTTTGAAGATGCTAAATACGGTTGGCTTGGTTTTATAACAGGTGTTCCTTTGTATCGCCTGCATTATATGGAAGAGTTGAGAAAGAAATACAACCTGTATCTTCTCAGTAACACCAATCCTTTTATAATGAGTTGGGCCCGCAGCAAGGACTTTAATAGCGAAGGCAAACCTTTGGATTACTATTTTGATAAATTATATCTTTCTTATCAGGTAGGTGTAGTAAAACCCGATAAAGGTATTTTCGACTACCTGATAAAAGATGCTTCAATAAACCCAGCCGAATCGGTATTTGTTGATGATGGAAGCGCTAATATAAAGATGGGAAAAGAGTTAGGTTTTGAAGTGATGCAACCAATAAATGGAGAGGATTGGCGTGGTAGGTTAGATGAGATACTACTTACTATTTAACTCTAAATTCTTGCTACTTAATTCTAAATCCAACTTTTATTCGTAAATTTGTGCCGTTTTGCTAAGAAAGCGGCATCGCATTCTTACTACTTAATACTTACTACTAACTACTAAAAAAATGGCTAAAATTACGAAAGAGGCTGCTTTGTTATACCATTCACAAGGTAAGCCCGGTAAGATTGAAGTTATTCCTACCAAACCATACAGCACACAACGCGATTTGTCGTTGGCGTATTCTCCCGGCGTAGCCGAACCCTGTCTTGAAATAGAAAAAGAGCCACAAGATGCTTATAAATATACAGCAAAAGGAAACCTTGTTGCTGTAATATCTAATGGTACAGCTGTTTTAGGACTTGGCGATATTGGCGCACTTGCTGGTAAACCGGTTATGGAAGGTAAAGGTTTACTTTTCAAAATTTATGCAGGCATTGATGTATTTGATATTGAAGTAAACGAAAAAGATCCTGAAAAGTTTATTGCAGCCGTAAAGGCTATTGCCCCAACTTTCGGAGGTATTAATCTGGAAGACATCAAAGCACCCGAGTGTTTTGAAATAGAACGCCGTTTGAAAGAAGAACTCGACATTCCTGTAATGCACGACGACCAACACGGTACTGCTATTATTTCAAGTGCCGGATTGTTGAATACCCTCGAAGTAGCCGGAAAGAAAATTGAAGATGTAAAAATTGTAGTGAACGGTGCAGGAGCATCTGCCGTATCGTGTACTAAACTATACATCTCACTAGGTGCCCGTCTTGAAAACGTGGTTATGATCGACAGTAAGGGAGTAATCAACAAGAACCGCACCGACCTGAATGAACAAAAAAGTTATTTCGCTACCAGCCGTACAGACATTCATACACTGGAAGAAGCTATAAAAGGAGCCGATGTATTCCTTGGACTCTCTAAAGGAAATGTGGTGAGCAAGGAAATGATTAAAAGCATGGCCCCCTCTCCTATTGTTTTTGCATTGGCTAATCCAACTCCCGAAATCAGTTACGAAGATGCCATGTCATCCCGTCCGGATGTATTGATGGCTACAGGACGCTCCGACTATCCTAACCAGATTAATAATGTAATCGGTTTCCCATACATCTTCCGTGGAGCGTTAGATACACAGGCAAGTGCTATTAACGAAGAAATGAAGATTGCTGCTGTTTATGCCATTGCAGGTTTAGCCAAACAACCTGTTCCGGATGTAGTAAATGCAGCTTATAAAGTTAATAACCTAACTTTCGGGCCAGAATACTTTATTCCCAAACCTGTAGATCCACGCTTAATCACCGAGGTATCTATGGCGGTTGCCAAAGCAGCAATCAAATCGGGTGTTGCACGCAAAACTATTCAGAACTGGGATGAATATCAGGTACAGCTACGCGAACTGATGGGATACGAATCAAGGTTGACCCGTCAGTTATATGATACAGCCCGTACCGATCCGCAACGTGTAGTATTTGCCGAAGGCGGTCACCCCAACATGCTTAAAGCTGCTGTTGAAGCTAAAGCCGAAGGTATTTGTCACCCCATTTTGTTAGGAAACGACGAACGTATTGAAAAGATTGCAAAAGAACTGGATTTAAGTCTGGAAGGTATCGAAATTGTTAATCTTCGTCACGACCGCGAAGCAGAACGCCGCGAACGCTATGCCCACATCCTTGCCGAAAAGAGGGCACGCGAAGGTGCTACGTATGATGAAGCAATGGATAAGATGTTCGAACGTAACTACTTTGGTATGATGATGGTAGAAACCGGAGATGCCGACGCATTTATCACCGGTCTTTATACCAAATACAGTAATACCATTAAAGTAGCCAAGGAAGTTATTGGTATACGCGATGAATACAAACATTTCGCTACCATGCACATCCTGAATTCAAAGAAAGGTACTTTTTTCCTTGCCGACACATTAATAAACAGACATCCGGACGAAAACACATTAACTGATGTTGCACGTTTGGCCGAACAAACTGTTCGTTTCTTCAACCAAAAGCCAGTTATTGCCATGTTATCGTACTCCAACTTCGGGTCTGATCCTAAAGGTAGTCCGGCAAAAGTTCACCGTGCAGTTGAATTTATGCAGAAGGAATATCCCGATCTTCCTATCGACGGCGAAATGCAGGTTAACTTTGCATTGAACAAAGAGCTTCGCGATGCTAAATATCCATTTACCCGTTTAAAAGGAAAAGATGTGAATACACTGGTATTCCCCAATCTTAGCTCGGCAAACTCAGGGTATAAGTTGATACAATCAATGACTGATGGTGAATTGATCGGCCCCATCCAGATGGGATTGAACAAGCCAATTCACTTTACTGATATAGAAAGCTCTGTACGCGATATTGTAAATATCACCGCAGTGGCTGCTATTGATGCTATTGTTGATAAGAAGAAAAAGAAAAAATAAATGAAACGACCGCTTTCAAACTCACAGATTGTATGCGTAGTGCTGCTTTGGATGGCACTATGCTACATTGTGTTAACTGGTGTAGAACGAATTGATGGTCCGGTTATTGTAACAATATTAATGTCTGGAGCATTTGTATTTATTCCGGTGTATAAGTCGATAAAGCAGAGGAGAAAGAGATAAAAGGAGGTAAAGTAGAGAAGGAGGTAAAGTGAGATAAAGTAGCATACTGCATAGTTCTACTCTACCTCACTTTACCTCCTTCCCTTCTTTACCTCCTTTTAGTACGATCTTGCAAACACCACCCGCTGTGCCGATGGTTTACCTGTAAGCATATCCACGCCTGGAGTTTTATCTCCCTCTAATGGAATACAACGAATGGTTGCTTTGGTTTCTTCCTTGATTCTTTCTTCTGTTTCCGGAGTTCCGTCCCAGTGAGCCAATACAAAACCACCTTCCTCAATTCTTTGCTTGAATTCTTCGTAAGTATCAGCAGTAAATGTGCGTGAAGCGCGATAATCCAAAGCCTTTTGGAAGATATTCGCCTGTATTTCCTTCAACAGGTTCTTCACATAGATTTCGATACCATCGCATGATATTGTTTCTTTTTCAAGTGTATCACGACGCATCACTTCCATAGTATTGTTTTCCAAATCTCTTCCACCCATTACCAAGCGAACAGGAACACCTTTCAACTCATAATCGGCAAACTTAAATCCGGGACGTTTGTTATCGGCATTATCATATTTAACCGAGATGCCCAAGTCTTTCAGCGCATTAACAATACCTTGAACTTTTTCATCAATCTGTTGTAACTGTTCGGCATTTTTATAAATAGGAACAATTACTACCTGAATCGGTGCAAGTGATGGGGGTAACACCAAACCATTATCGTCCGAGTGTGTCATTATCAAAGCTCCCATCAAGCGGGTAGATACTCCCCATGAGGTAGCCCAAACATATTCCAGCTTATTTTCTTTATTAACAAACTGTACATCGAAAGCCTTTGCAAAGTTTTGTCCCAAGAAGTGCGATGTTCCGCTCTGCAACGCTTTACCATCCTGCATCATTGCTTCGATGGTGTATGTTTCTAATGCTCCGGCAAAACGTTCGTTAGCTGTTTTCACTCCTTTTATTACAGGAACAGCCATGTACTTTTCGGCAAACTCGCCATAAACATGAAGCATACGGATTGCTTCTTCTTCGGCTTCTTCTTTAGTAGCATGAGCCGTATGACCTTCTTGCCACAGGAACTCGGCAGTACGAAGGAACAAGCGTGTACGCATTTCCCATCTCATTACGTTAGCCCACTGATTAATCAGCAAAGGCAGGTCACGGTATGAGTTGATCCAGTTTTTATATGTGTTCCATATAATGGTTTCGGATGTTGGACGAATGATGAGTTCTTCTTCCAGTTTTGCTTCAGGATCAACAACTACTCCTTTTCCGTCGGGATCGTTTTTCAAACGGTGATGGGTTACAACTGCGCATTCTTTTGCAAATCCTTCAACATGTTCGGCTTCACGGCTCAAGAATGACTTCGGAATTAATAACGGGAAATAAGCATTTACATGTCCTGTTTCTTTAAACATGTCATCTAACTGACGTTGCATCTTTTCCCATATTGCGTATCCATAAGGCTTGATAACCATACATCCACGCACAGCCGACTGTTCTGCCAAATCAGCTTTAATAACCAAATCGTTATACCATTGCGAATAGTTTTCGCTACGTTTGGTTAGGTCTTTTAATTCTTTTGCCATATCACGAAGTTATTTATTATTCTATATTATTTAAATGTATTGATAGCCGCTTTGAAATGAAAGTGCAAAATTAGTAAAAAAACAAATAGGATACCTTATCAGGAGTTAAAGAAGTTATAGCTTCGCTAGGAGTTAAAGGGAGTTATAGCTCATTAATGGCTATTGGCTGAAATATTTTTATTTTCATTTAAACCACTATAAAACAAACAATTAGCAGTTCTACCAGAAAAAAGATTGAAAAAAAGTTTTGGAATCTCTTGCAAATATGAAAATAGTACGTATCTTTGCATCGCTTTTGAGAACAAACACTCATAAGAACGGGGTGTAGCGCAGTCCGGTTAGCGCACCTGCTTTGGGAGCAGGGGGTCCCAGGTTCGAATCCTGGTACCCCGACACAAAAGGAAAGGTTTCAAAATCGATGGATTTTGAAACCTTTTTTAGTTTAAGAGATTTATGTCTTACCTAAACAACAGAACAAACTCACTCCCCTCTCCCACTGTCGACGTTACACTTAAACTTCCTTGGTGCATATACATAATTTGCCGTGAAACACTTAAGCCAATCCCCGATCCAAAAGGTTTGGTTGTATAAAAAGGAATAAAAATCTGTTCCAATACTTGTGAAGATATGCCCGGTCCATTATCTTTAACTGAAATAAATGTATATCCCTGTGCATTAATACCAGCCGATAGTTGTATTTGAGGAATAGTACCATCCTTCATTGCCTCGCAAGCATTCTTTATTAAATTGATTAAAACCTGCTCTATTTGATTACGATCAGCAATAATCTGCAAATATACAGTTGGTATATTCAATCCTATTTCCAAACCATCTCTATCCATAAGTCTCCATACACCTTGCAATAATTCTTTAACCGAAACAACTTCCATAACAGGAGCCGGAATACCAGTAACCTTTCTGTAGTTATCAACAAACGTTATCAAACTTTTGCCTCGTCTGCCAATTGTTTCTACAGCATAGTTTAACTCCTGTTGTTCATCAACAGAAAGATTTAAATCCGGTGAAAATTTACCTTTCAGTAATTCAGCCAACGAAACAATAGGAGTCATTGAATTCATTATTTCATGTGTCAATACCCTGATAAGTTTTTGCCAGGCTTCGGTTTCTTTGTCTTCCAATACTGAACGAATATTTTTCATGCTTACAACAGTAAGACTTTTCCCTGCTATTACAAAAGAAATTCCCGATAATACCATCTGAAAAGTTTCCTGTCCGCGACTTACCTGCAATATAGAAGTGTCTCCCGGACGTAAACCACGCAAGCGAGCGGGCAATTCGGAATGATAGGAATAAAAATCATCTAATGTTTTAGGAGTACGTACACCTGTTTGGTATTGGCCAGCCTGATTTATCCATTCAACAATACCATCGGGAGAGTAAACTAATATTGCCAAATCAATATGATCGGCAAGAGCCCTGAAATACTGCAACTTACTTTCTTTATCTTGCAATCGCTTTTTATAGTTTTCTAAAGCATCGTCTATAGCAGTTGCAAGTTCGGGAGAGATATCTTTTTGCTCTTTCTCAGTAAGATGTGAGGTTAAAAAGTCCCCGTAACTTAGCGACCAAACAAACTGCTTCATGGTTTTGGATCCCTTCTCCATATGTCGTAACAAGAAATAAGCTGTTAATGGAAGAAACCAGAAGAAAACAAAACCTGCCACATAGAACTTATAAGCTATCAGAAAAGCAAAGAACAATGAAGTTAATACAATAAGTATAATAAACCGGATTGATTTTCGGAGGTATTTTTTCATAATCCATATTTTTCTATTCGCCTATATAAAGAAGTACGGGTTACTCCTAGTAAATCAGCTGCGCGAGTCAGATTTCCCGAACATTTATGAATAGCCTCTTTTATGGTATTTCTTTCTAGTTCTTCCAGGTTGTAATTATCACTTAATGTTTTTTGTTTAGCAGAAGCACGCAACATAAAATCATCGTATTGTAGTTTACCCGAATCGTTCATTATTACTGCCCGTTCAATAGCATGTTGTAGCTCGCGTACATTTCCCGGCCATGAATATTGTTTCAACAACAAACGAGCCTCCTTTGAAAAACCATTTATATCTTTATTGTACTTCATGGTGTATTTATGCAAGAAATAATCAGCAAGAAGAGTAATATCTGTTCCGCGTTCGCGCAATGGAGGCAAATGAATTTCGATAGTATTAATACGGTAAAGCAGATCCTGCCGGAAATGCCCTTCTTCTACCTCTTTATACAAATCACTGTTAGTTGCACTAATCAATCGCACATCTATATTGCGCTCTTTTATTGATCCAAGCCGGGTAAGTTTTCTTTGCTCTATTACCGACAAAAGCTTTGCTTGCACCTGAAAGGGGAGGTTTCCTATCTCGTTTAAGAAAAGTGTACCACCTGAAGCTATTTCCATTCTGCCCGCTTTCTCTTTTCGGGCATCGGTAAAGGCACCTTTTTCATATCCAAAGAGCTCGCTCTCAAAAAGGTTCTCGGGAATGCTTCCCAAATCAATAGAAACGTATGGTTTATTGCTACGTAATGATTGCTGATATAATACTCGGGCCACAAGATCTTTCCCTGTACCATTTTCACCTAATAATAAAATATTAGCATCGGTCTCAGCCAGTTTATTGATTGTTTGAAACACCTTTTGCATAGCAGGAGATTCGCCTATTATATCAATTTCAACTTTATCGGGAGTGGTAAGCGTTTCCTTTTGCTCTTTAAGGGTTTGTACTTCCTGCCGATGAAAACTAAGTTCCAAAGCCGATGAAACTGTAGCCAACATTTTTTCGTTTTGCCAGGGCTTGGCTATAAAATCGGATGCACCTGCCTTTATAGCACAAACTGCTTTCTCAATATCCGAGTAAGCGGTAATTAATATAACAACTGTTTCCGGAGAGATTTCCCGGATACGTTCTAACCACCAAAAACCTTCCTTACCACTCACTGCGTCATCAGTAAAGTTCATATCCAACAATACCAAATCGAATTTGTTGCGAGACACAAGAGAATTTATTTCACGCGGATCAGAAGTAACTTTAATACTTTCGGCCAACGGGCGCAACAGCATCCTCAATGTAAAGAGAATATCTTCATTATCATCTACTACAAGTATTTTTCCTTTTCTCATCATTAATGCTTGATATGTTTAGCAAATATAACCAATACAAATAATATAAAACAGTAAAAACCGAACGAAAAAACGTACGATATCGTACACTTCATTCTTCTCAAATACTACATAACAAACTAAAAATCAGCTATTTGTTGATATGGCACATTAATTGAACTGAAAAATAAAGAATAATACATTAATGTTATGCTTAAAAAAAAACACCTTCTCTTTTTCTCATTCGCAGCAATTCTTAGTTTTGCTTGCTGTAAGAATAAAAATCCTAATATGGATAAAAAAGAACTAATTGATGGATTAAGTAAAAAAGAAGAGCCTGTAAAAGTAGAACCCATTACTATTTCCGAAACACACATACCTGTGCCGGGTATTAAATACGAACCCATAATTAAACGAGCCACTAACTTTGTTCATCTTGATATGTTGGGAGCATTAAATACTCCCCGCAAGTTAAAATTAAGCAATATAACCAGTAAGGTTAAATATTTTCGGATTAAAGAGCCGTTTACTGCTCTTAGAAAAATAATTGAAGTACCATCGGGTTACCTGGTATTACCCCGGCTGGGTCAGTTATATTTGCTGGATAAAGAATTCAATAAGGTAAAGATCATCATGAAAGAAGACATAGAATACACAGAAAAAGGAGATTCTCATATGGTCGACATGAAGGAAGCAATACTTAATATGTGTTACAATGAAAAAACTGATATTATTCATTTTATGTTTACTAAAAGATTTAGTGAAGGATTTATTGTATATGCCCGGCTTAACGATTTAATTGATAATCCCGAAACAGCCTCAAAAGGAAGAATAGAAAGTATAGGTAAAAACGAATTAGCTTTAGTACCCAATGGGTTTGCTACAAATAAATGGAACGATCCAACATTGTATACCTTTAATAACCAAGGAGATACTTTATGCAAACTTAGTCTGGGAAAAGAACCCGACTTACAAAGAAAAGGAGTAATACGATCGGGCGAATCTACAACTAATTATACGTACAGGAACAACTCCTATTTCCGCCCATCCTTTACTAACATAATATACCGTATAGAAAACGAATATACTTTTGAACAAACCTGGCAGATTGATTTTGGCAACAAACAAGTATCACCAACAGATGGAATAAACCCCAGTTATAGCTTGGAGGATAAAATGATTTTAAGAGACTGGGCTGAAACAGATGGTTATGTTTATTGCCGGTTTACACAAAACTACGATTCGCCTAATAACCGCAAAGCAGGAACAGTTAAATACTACCATATTATCTACAATAAAAACACTCGGGAATTATATTCACTCTACAATAACAATTCAAGAGAATATTATATTACCAATGATATAGATGGAGGGCCAGATTTTTGGCCGGAAAGGATAATCGGAGATAAGCCCTACCGGGTAATTAATGGTAAAGAGTACAATGTATTAATCAAGAATTTACCCAACCACACTGCTGCTTTTACCAATGTGGCTGATAATGAAATAATATTAATGACTATTGAATAATCAATTAAAACTATTATGTTTAAACATTACTTAACCGCAGCAATAAGATTGATAAAAAGAAGCATTCTTTTTTCAAGCATTAATATAGTGGGATTTATTCTGGGAATAACAGCTGCATTCCTTATTTACTTGTGGATAGTTGATGAGTTGACATTTGAAGATTTCCACAAAAATAGAGATTCCATCTATAGAGTTGTTGAAGTTTCAAAAGACAGGGGAGGAAGAATCACCGAAACGCCTGTAACTACAGCAGCTTTGGCTAAAGCTTTTCGCGAAGAATTTGCTTCCATAAAAAACGCAACCTTCATAAAATATGAAACGAAATTATCTTTAAAATATAACAACAATATAGTAGAGGGCAAATTCGTTTGGGTTGATTCCTGTTTCTTTGATGTATTTAGCTTTCCTATTGTTGAAGGTAATCCACAACTGATAGGAACAGATCCAAATAATATAGTGATTTCACGAAAATTTGCTCAAAAACTTTTTGGAGATACTCCAGCAACAGGTAAACAGGTGTCATATGAAATCTTTGGAGATAAACACCTCCGTACAGTTGTGGGAGTTGTTGATATACCTAGAAAAAGCCATATACAATTTGAAATAGTACAAAACCCGGATTTATTTCCCCGAATATATAGTTGGAACTTCCAGGAAAGTACCCATGTGTATATCCAAATGGGAACTCAATCTATATCTGGAGTCGATAGAAAAGGAATGAGTAGTATACTTACAAAACATACTGACACAAAAAGTTTGTTATATTTTCAACCATTAACCAATATTCATTTACATACCAATTTCACCGATACTTTAATTGGTAATCATGGAAATAGTTCGCAAATATATCTGTTTGCAGCTTTAGCCATATTGATTATCTTTATGGGAGCTTTTAACTTCACAACTCTATCAACTGCACAAGCATCTTTGCGTTATAAAGAGATTGGAGTACGGAAAGTAACCGGAGCTAAACAAAAAACACTAATCACGCAGTTTCTGTCCGAAAGTACTATTCAGGCATTTATTTCGCTAGCATTAGCACTGGCATTAACCGAATTAATGTTACCTCTTTTTAATTGGGTAGTAGATAAAGACATTTCACTTAGTATAAGTTGGCAGGTTTTACTATTTGTTTTTGGAGGAATCCTGCTTATCGGATGCCTTGCGGGTAGCTACCCGGCCTTTTACCTGTCCACAATCAATCCATTACTTGCTTTTAAAGGAGGACAGAAAACCGGAAAGAAAGGATCGTTTATCAAAGCATTGGTTTGTGTACAGTTCTTCATTGCCATTGTTTTGATAGTATGTACTGTAGTTATGTTTAAACAGCTAAAATACATGCAAAATCAGGATCTGGGATTTGAAAAAGAAAACATTATCTCTGTCAACACCAATCTTTGGTATAATGTAGATGAATACAAACAGGAAATTTTAAAGAACCCAAATGTAATAAGTGTTGCAATGGGAGCGCACATTGTTGATTACATGAAAGGGTATTCCTGGGAAAATAATTTAATGGAATGGGATACACCTTCGGGCGGGGTAGACTCTTTAGCCATGGTTCAGATGTGGGGAGATGGTGATTTTATTAAAACCTTTGGCATTGAACTCTTAAAGGGAGAACTTTTTACCAGCGACACAAAAAGCTATTGGAGTGGTTCATACAACTATCCTACTCTTATTAATGAAACTGCCTGGAAAAGAATGAAGCTGGAAGACCCTATTGGAATGCCAATAAGAAATCCACATCATTCGTGGTCCAAAGGTGTTATTGTAGGAATTGTGAAAGATTTCAATTTTCAACCATTACGCGAAAATATTAAGCCTGTTCTTATAAGATTCAGTCCGGAGTCATTACTTTGGTTACATATTCGTATAGCTCCAAACAACCAACAAGAAACCATTAAATTTCTAGAAGAAAGGTATAGAGAGATGGCTCCTCCATTTTGCAAGGTTTTCAATTATAAATACCTTACCGACAGTTTAATCCAAAGTTATGCCCAAGAACAACAACAAAGTCGTGTTCTTCTTATTTTCACTGTATTATCTATTATTATTGCCATGATGGGAGTATTTGGCCTTGTTGCACTTTCTACCCAACAACGTACCAAAGAAATAGGTGTAAGAAAAGTTATTGGTGCACGTACCAACCGCATTGTAAAAATGTTCTGCAAAGAATATTTACGCTGGATTATTATTTCATTTGCCATTGCTTGTCCGGTTGCATATATCATTATGTACAACTGGTTAAACAGCTTTGCCTATCGCACCAGCCTGAGCTGGTGGATATTCCCTTTGGCAGGAATAATTATCTTCATTATAACAATGATCACAGTTATAGGTCAAACATACCACACAGCATCTCAAAACCCAGTTACATCATTACGTTACGAATAAAAAACAAACTTATGATACGAACAAACAATTTAACTAAAGTATTCCGCACCAGCACAGTGCAGACTACTGCCTTAAATAAAGTGAATCTGCAAATTAATCAAGGCGAATTTGTTGCCATAATGGGACCTTCGGGATGCGGGAAATCTACTTTGCTTAATATTATTGGTTTATTAGATAATCCTACTTCCGGCGAATTATGGTTCGAAGATAAAGAAGTATCTCATTATTCAGAAAACAGCCGAACAGATTTACGCAGCACTAACATTGGATTTGTGTTCCAAAGTTTTAATTTAATTGATGAACTTACAGTATTCGAAAATGTAGAACTACCATTACTTTATGCAGGAGTACCATCGAAAGAAAGAGCTACACGGGTAAATGCGGTTTTAGAACGGATGCAGATTGCTCATCGTACAGAACATTTCCCTCAACAATTATCGGGTGGACAACAACAACGTGTTGCCATTGCAAGAGCCATTGTAACCAATCCTAAAATAATTTTAGCCGATGAACCTACTGGTAATCTTGACTCGGTGAATGGTAGCGAAGTTATGAATCTATTGATCGAACTAAACAAAGAGGGCAGTACCATTATTATGGTAACACACTCGGAAGAAAATGCCCGCATGGCAAACCGACTTATACGAATGATTGACGGAAGTATTCTTACTGAAGTGAACAACTATTGAACTTTTAATGTATAAACTGAATTCAGCTACAGGAAGTTTATGCCCAAAAAACCATCATAAGTATCATAACGCACTTATTTACCTGTGTTTCAGCTTGATACATTATGACAGATGCCCAAAAAGTAAAACATAAGTACCATTTGAAGTATCATAGGGCAAAAACAGTTTCATTATAACTTGAGCTAAAAAAACCAGTAGTTTCATTTTCGTTTCATTCGTTGAAACTACTCGTTTCCTATATAGAAAACCAACTGTTTCCTATGTAGAAAACAAGTAGTTTCCTATGTAGAAAACAGTTGGTTTCCTACCGTGAAACCGCTGGTTTCCTACCGTGAAACAGTTGGCTTCCTACCGTGAAACCATTGGTGTTCTACCATGAAATCTTTAACCCTGTACGTAGAAAACCCCAGCTTTCTATTATAAATTATCTGTTAATAAATAAAGGAACAAAGCACAAACCATGTCTTTTTTATTATTTTTCAATGAAATAAATCACAAAAAGATATATTTATTGCTTTTTTCTTTCTTTTTGTTTGTTAATCTAAAACTTATCATTACTTTTGCAACCGCAATCGTAAAGATTCAAACTTATTAAATAAACCAATAAAAGCTTATCAGTGTTATGAATGCAGCTAAAGTTTTAGACGATTTGAAAAGAAGGTTCCCAAACGAGCCAGAGTATCATCAAGCAGTAGAAGAAGTATTATCTACCATTGAAGAAGAATACAATAAACATCCTGAATTCGACAAAGTAAACCTCATCGAACGTCTTTGCATACCCGAAAGAGTTTATCAATTCCGTATAACCTGGGTTGACGACAAAGGGAATGTTCAAACTAATATGGGTTACCGTGTACAACATAACAATGCTATTGGTCCTTATAAAGGTGGTATCCGTTTCCACAGTTCTGTTAATCTGGGTATTTTAAAATTCCTTGCTTTTGAACAAACATTTAAAAATTCACTGACTACACTGCCTATGGGTGGTGGTAAAGGAGGTTCGGATTTCCACCCACGTGGTAAGAGCAACGCCGAAGTAATGCGTTTTACTCAGGCATTTATGCTTGAACTTTGGCGTCATATTGGCCCAAATACCGATGTACCTGCCGGAGATATTGGTGTTGGTGGCCGTGAAGTAGGTTTTATGTATGGTATGTACAAAAAGCTGACTCACGAATTTACCGGAACCTTTACTGGTAAGGGTCTTGAATTTGGTGGTTCATTGATTCGTCCGGAAGCAACCGGCTACGGTACACTTTATTTCCTTATGGAAATGCTGAAAAACAAAGGCATGGACCTTAAAGGTAAATCTGTTGCTATCTCGGGTTCGGGTAACGTTGCTCAATATGCTGCCGAAAAAGTTATTGAACTGGGTGGTAAAGTGGTTACATTATCAGACTCTGATGGATATATTTACGATCCGGAAGGTATCGACCGCGAAAAGCTTAATTATGTAATGGAACTTAAAAACCTATATCGTGGTCGTATTCGCGAATATGCAGAACAATACGGTTGCAAGTATGTTCAGGGCGAAAAGCCATGGGGAGAAAAATGCGATGTTGCTCTTCCTTGTGCTACTCAGAATGAGCTGAACGGCGATCACGCTAAAGCACTTGTTGCTAACGGATGTATGGCTGTTGCCGAAGGTGCTAACATGCCTTCAACTCCCGAAGCTATCAAGGTATTCCAGGATGCTAAAATTCTTTATGCTCCGGGTAAAGCTGCTAATGCCGGTGGTGTTGCTGTATCAGGTTTAGAAATGACTCAGAACTCATACCGTTTAGGCTGGAGTCGTGAAGAGGTTGATGCAAAATTGAAATCAATCATGCAAAATATTCATGCTGCTTGTGTTCAGTATGGTACTGAAGAAGATGGTTATGTTAACTACGTAAAAGGTGCTAACGTTGCCGGATTCATGAAGGTTGCAAAAGCAATGATGGCTCAGGGGATTGTATAATCAGCAAAATAATCCATAGCTAATAAATAATGAGGGCAGGTTTTACTACTTGCCCTTTTTCTTTTCATTTATTTAGAAGATTTCCTACTCTTTTTTTGCACATAATAATTTAAAATGTGTAATTTCGCACCATTATATTTAACTAAAAATCTACATTTCAGATGGTAATTATTAACAGCTTCAATGAATTTGAGCAGTACGTTGGAAAAGAGTTAGGAGTATCAGAGTATCTTACAATCACACAAGAGCAAATCAATCAGTTTGCCGATGCTACACTGGATCATCAATGGATACATGTTGATGTGGAAAAAGCTAAAACAGAAAGTCCGTATAAAAACACAATAGCACATGGTTACCTTACCCTTTCTGTGCTCCCACATTTATGGGCTCAAATTGCAGAAGTTCGCAATGTGAAATCGCTTATCAATTATGGGATTGATAAATTTAAATTCAATCAGGCAGTAGTAGTAGGTAGTGAAATCCGGTTGAGGGTTAAACTTTTATCAATTGTCAATCTGCGTGGCGTTGCTAAAGCCGAAATGAAAGCCACCATGGAAATAAAAGATAGCAAGAAAAACGCTTTTGAAGGAAATATTATATTCTTGTATAACTTTAGTTAGCAGATAGTAGTTAGTAGATAGTAGTTAGTAGATAGTAGAAACGATGCCGCATGGATTCTTACTACTTACTACTAACTACTAGCTACTAACTACTAGCTACTAACTACTCAAAGAGTAATTTATAATCTCTCTCCCCTGCTTTCTTGGCCCAATCTTCCGGAACAAATTTCCATTGATTCAGAGGTTCTTGTATGCGTTCATTTTCTTGCAGATTGGGTACAACTCTGTTCTCTATATTTTTACCCATAACTGTTATTCTTGTTTCTTTTCGGGTTAAGGCTATTAATTTCAGGTTGTAGGCATCCTCTAAACGAAGATCATTTATATATTTGTTTACCATTGTAGCAGGTGCAACAAATTTCATTACATAATATTCACGGTCAATGGGAAATGACTCTATTTCTGTTCCGTAGTTCATTAACTGTACCAATCCGCGGGCGGCGTCTTCCTCTGGAGTTAGAATTTTATCTATATTAAAAACCTCTAGTATCGCTTTGTGAACATCGTCGATGGCACGTGCATAAATATGCTCTACTTTCATTTGCTTAAGCAAAGCTATTACACGTATCGATGCTCCCAGATCATCGCCAACGGTAACCATTACTACATCTACTGTTTTTAGGGGTAGAACAGATAATGCCGACTCGTCTCTGGCATCCATGGTAAATGCCGTTGCTATTTTATCTTTTATTGCTTCCACTCTTTCGGTATTGATATCTGCACCAATTACTTCGTGTCCCAGATTGGCCAGTTCTTCAGCCAATACATGCCCGTAGTTTCCGAGTCCTATTACAATATACTTCATTTTCAATTTTTAATTAATAATTATTTGTTCCTGCGGATACCTGTATTTAATATCCGGTTTCTGTTTTATAAGTCCTAATATTAAAGTTATAATACCAATACGGCCAATAAACATTAATATTGTTATGAGAATCTTACTATAATCACTTAATAACGGACTGGTGTTTAAACTGGCTCCAGTAGTGCTCAGTGCCGATATACACTCAAAGGTGAGCGACAGCAAGGATAACTCGGGTTCCATGATACTTAATAAAAGAACAGATATAAATATAATACCCAACGACATAACCATAGTAGCATTTGCACGTCGCACTGAGTTTATGGGTATCTCGCGCCCAAAAGCCTCAACTCTATCCGAATTGCGGAGAATTGCAAATAGATTAAGGGTTATTACTGCAAAAGCATTCACTTTAATACCTCCTGCTGTTGATTGCGAGCTTCCTCCAATCCACATCATCAATATATAAAGAAGGATGGTTTGCACTCCAAAGGTTGAAAGATTTACAGTAGTAAATCCACCTGAACGCGGACAAACAGCATTGAAGAAAGCTTGTGTCCATTTATCGCCAACCGATAAGCCGGCAAAAGCATTGTTCCATTCAAAAACAACAAAGAAGATGGTAGTTGCTACAAATAATATTGTGGTGGTGGTTAGGGCTATCCGGGTATTCAGGTTATAAGGATGTAGTAAAAGAACGGGGTCTTCCTCTCTTGAAACAAACAAACTCCAAAAACGTTTGGCATAATATACAATTACATTCTTTAGATTTACCAAAATAGGAAAACCCACGCCACCCAAAATAACCAGGAATGCCATAGTTATCAACAATGAATTGTTTTGCACAACTAAAGGATCGCCTAAATTGCCGGGAAGTGTTGTAAATCCGGCATTGCAGAATCCTGATATAGCATGAAAAGCCGAAAAAAGCAATTCTCCTTTCAAAGACATATCCATAGTGCCATGTATGGTTGCCCAGATTATCAGCATGCCTCCTATCTCTATGGCTAATGTAAAGGCCAATATATAGAGTAAAGTTGAGAATAGCGAATCTATGCTATTTGAGTTCACCATATCGCGCACCACCAACTGATTATACAATGACGTATTACCCATAAAAAACAGGGCAAAAAAACTTGTTAGGGTCATTACTCCCAACCCACCAATTTGCACAAGTATAATTACAATGAACATCCCCTGTGGGGTGAAGGTTGACACAAAATCAACCGACGACAAGCCTGTTATACAAACTGCACTTGTGGCTACAAACAATGAATCGACCCAGGCTATGCCATTTATGGTACATCGTGGCATCATTAACAATCCTGCTCCAATAATAATAAATATGAGAAAACTGCCGGCAAGTATCAATGAAGGGTTTGTTTTTTTACCCAGCAATTTAATAACTGCATGCGAAAGATTCAGGAAAGAGAATATTAATAATACCGTATGGTTATATATATTGCTGGAAAGTATTTTCCATATCGGTGCATAATACTCGTTATTGCCTACTTCGGGAAAAATAGCAGGCAGCGATGCCAGATAAACCAATACGCTCAACACCCATGCCAGTTTACGGTAATTCTGGTTGGGGAAACGGGCATATTGCAGAAAAACATGAAAGGTTATATCTATAAAAAAGACTATCCAGACCACATAATAGAAGGTCTGAATAGCCTGATTTTGTGTTTCGGTTGTACGAAAACCATATTCGTATATAACAACTATAATAAAAAGCAGTGATGCCAGATTAATTACAGTCGACGTTATGTCGAGTATTCTTCGTATAAAAGGCTCTAGTTTTTTATTACGGTCTATTTGATATCTGCGAAAGTGTTTCATTACCAACTGTGTTCTAAAGAATATAATAATGAAACAAAAGAAAGTAAAATCAGTTCACTAAAATTCAAATTCCGCAACTTTCAATAATCCATTTTGTGTAGCTTTCTGTTCTTTTGATAATTGTACACAAACTACTTCACGTTTCTCTTCCTTATCCGAGTACTTGGTAAAAATCTCCAGCATTATGGTCGATGGGCCACTGGCTTTTACCTGCGAATCGCCAAAGTAGTTAACAAAAACTTCATATTTACCTTTTATTGCTTTTTTCAGCATAAACTGTTCCGGGCCATAACCTCTTGTTATGTCTCTGCTTATGCGTCCGCCAATCTTGGTTTCACGATATCCATAGAAACAGGTTTCATTATTCGGATCGGTTACGTGCAAATCGATATCCGTATTATCCATGTTCCAGTTAATTACAACTCTTATATCTACCGGCATGGGAGCTATGAGTTGCTTTTCTATCCCTGACGATTTTAATTTGGTGTTTTTATTTAATATCCGGTTCAATTCCGTAACAACAACTTCTTCAATTCCACAGCTTTTCGACTCAATATTAGTTGCATACGATTGTGTTAATACACTATATAGTGTATCAAGTGCTTCTTGTTGTCGTCCACTATCGTAAAGTGCAAGGGCATAATCGCGATAGCTTTGCGGTTCCATGGGGCGCCACTGAATTACTTTATTACAAATATAAATTTCCAACTCATATTCGTTATACTCTTTTAATCTATAGCCTAACAAACGGAATAAGGAAGCATTCTCTACCTCTAACTCGGCAATGGAGGTAAGAATACGGAGTGCTTTTTCTTTGTCATTTAATTTATAAAACCAATCGGCCATATCAAAATAAAAAGTTGGGGTATTGATGTATTCCTCACGAAGACGCAAATAAACAGCATAATCTTCATCGGCTTTACCTTTTAATGATTTCATGTATTCACTATCCTGTTTAAGGGGAGTTATGCGTATTTGGGGTTGAGATGGTTCACTTACCATCTTAGTCATAGCCATTGGTATTATTTCCTCTTCAAATGCTACATCAGCAAATGCCATATCAGCTAGCTCATCCGACGAGATTTCTCTCATCTCTTCTTGATATTCCACAACGTCTAATATTTCCGGTACCTCTTGCTGCCTATGTTCGTTTTCGCTATCGGGTACAGGATATTTCGACTTTTGCTTTTTAATGTCTCTATTCCACCATTCCTGCAATACATTTGCTTCTGCAATAGCATTGTTTAACAAACTAGTTCGTGTTTGTACCTGTTGTGCCGACCGTTCTTTCATTCTACGGTAATACTCATCTTGTAATTCAAAAGGAGGTACTATATCATATTGTATGTAATCTTCTATTGTTTCTAACACTATTAGCGAAGTGTTACGTGTAACAATACCAAATTGTTTACCCAACTCTGTTAACTCCTCCTTATTTTGCTCATAAGCCATATCAAGCTCATTGATTTTCTTTTGTGCCCAGATACGATGAATGTTTCCTTCGCGATTGGCCTGGTTGGCATTCAACGAAACAAGAACACGTTTTTCTACTTTATTACCGTATCCAAACAGTAAAACCAGTTGAGTTTGTGGAACATCTGTTATACCTGCAATCGAAAAGTTATTCCGGACAGGAGTAGCAACAGAAGGGTATACCTCTTTTATATTATCTGTTTTTTCTACTCCCAAAAAGTGTAACGTTTCGGTAGTCAGTTCTTCTTTAAGTTGGGTTGCCGACAACGAATTGAGATTTATAAATTTACCATTGGTTTGAGCAGCTATCAGTTTCAATGCACTATAATCGGCCACTGCGGCCGATACTATGCAGTGAATAGATTTATTTGAATCATTTTGGCGTACTCGAGGCCACATAACTTTTTGATCTTTCGGAAAGAAATCTGCATTACTCAACGTAGAAAGGCCATCCGAGAATAGCAGGAATTCTTTATCCGGAAGTGTTGCTGTTCTTACTGCACTATAATTTGTTCCACCATCGTATATTACAGATTCCAGTGCTTTCTTCAAATCATCCCAGTTACCATTTGTTATTTTATATGTTCCGGATTTTGTAAATTTGTTATTCAGGAGGTAAAGAGAAACTGTAAGATCTTTTGTTTCGGTTACAATTTGCTGTATAACTTCCAGGTCCTTTTTTGTATCGCGTTTTAAACCACTTAATGATGCATCCCAGATAATTCCAATATGGTTGCTCCACTGTTTGGTACGTACTTTTTTTTCGGGGAAACAACTGGCTACAAAATAATAACTACCCGACGCCGATTGCATTGAAACCATAGGAATCTCCTTTTGTATAGGTAAAGAAAAAGTAACCGACCGTTCGGGCTTATAGTTTTTACGTGAGAAAGCTGCTGTATAGTTAGTTCCTGCTTTATCAAAAACCAATTCGTTTGCCTTATCTGTTTGTGGTTTTACCGATCCTTGCAAAACAGTGGCTTTTAACGAGAAGTTTTCGATAGCTTCTTTGTAGTCCATCGGCAAATTGTAGCACAATGAATTACCTTCGATAGGGAGTTCTTCTTCGTAGCCAATAGAAATGGTTCGTGTACCATGAGCGGGGATAGGATAGATACGTGTACGGAAATTATTTCCTTCTACACGTTCCAGCAATCCGGGGTCTACCCTGCGGTGTACTATTTCTTCGAATACCTGAGTTGCCTTGGCTTTCTCTACAGGCACTGCTTCGCGCATTTTACCATTAATATCTAATGCATAATGGCTGGCGGTAACACCATTGGGCAACGGAAACAACAATTCTCCTTCAAGAACTTTACTTGTACGGTTTTTAAATGTCATGGTGAATTTGGTCAACGCCACATTCCCTGTTACTTCCACCTGAATATCAAGCGATTGCAAATACACTTCCGCACTATTTTTATTATTAACGTTAAGCACAGGTATTTGCGCATACGTACTGTTGGCTATAATTGCCATACAGATAATCAATTTTACCAAATAAGGTTTCATAGTCATTGCTTTTATTATTTACTGTATAGATTCGTTTTTTTGTGAATTCCATAAAAGTGGATGTTATTTAATTGTTAATTTGTATTAATGGCTTATTTAATGCTTAGCCCTATAAAGTTTATCTTCCTTTTTATTCTATCAAAGATAATAGATTTTACTATAGACAGGCACCCTCTATTTGGCGGAAGATAGTTATAATCTAAGTAAAAACATCTTCATTTTAATTTCAATATGAAGATTTATAATTAACTTTGGCATCAATTTACATAAAATACGAACATTATGAGTAATAAGACAAAACGTTTCATTCTTCCCGAAGATGAAATTCCACGTTACTGGTACAATATACAGGCTGAAATGAAAAACAAACCGATGCCTCCGTTGCATCCGGGAACCAAACAGCCATTAAAAGCAGAAGATTTATTTCCTATTTTCGCTGAAGAGCTAAGCCGCCAGGAACTGGACCAGGAAAATGCCTGGATTGAGATTCCTGAAGAAGTTCGCGAAATGTACAAATACTATCGTAGTACTCCGCTTGTTCGTGCTTACGGACTTGAAAAAGCACTTGGTACTCCTGCACATATTTATTTTAAGAATGAAAGTGTTAGTCCGATAGGTTCGCACAAACTTAACTCTGCCTTGGCACAAGCTTATTATTGCAAGCAGGAAGGGATTACCAACATCACTACCGAAACCGGTGCAGGACAATGGGGAGCGGCTTTATCGTATGCAGCTAAAATATTTGGACTTGAAGCTGCTGTGTATCAGGTAAAAATAAGCTATGAGCAGAAACCATACCGCCGAAGCATTATGCAAACATTTGGTGCACAGGTTACTCCTTCGCCATCTATGTCGACCCGCGCAGGTAAGGATATACTTACTGCAAATCCCCTGTATCAGGGTTCGTTGGGTACCGCCATTTCGGAAGCTATTGAACTGGCTCAAACCACACCTAACTGTAAATACACATTGGGGTCTGTGCTTAGCCATGTAGCCTTACACCAAACAATTATTGGTTTGGAAGCCGAAAAGCAGATGGAAATGGCCGGTGAATATCCCGATATTGTAGTAGCCTGTTTTGGTGGTGGCTCTAACTTTGCCGGTATTACATTTCCATTTATGCGCCATACCATTCTGGAAGGAAAGAAAACCCGCTATATAGCCGCCGAACCTGCATCGTGTCCTAAGCTAACGCGTGGTAAATTCCAATACGACTTTGGCGATGAGGCCGGTTATACTCCACTTTTACCCATGTACACTCTAGGACACAATTTTGCTCCGGCAAATATTCATGCTGGTGGTTTACGTTACCATGGTGCAGGTGTAATTGTATCGCAGTTACTGAAAGATGGTTATATGGAAGCCGTTGATATTAAACAACTTGAATCGTTTGATGCTGGTATGTTGTTTGCCCGTGCCGAAGGTATTATCCCGGCTCCTGAATCGACTCATGCTATTGCGGCTGCTATAAATGAGGCCAATAAATGCAAAGAAACAGGCGAGGAAAAGGTTATCTTATTCAATCTTTCGGGCCATGGATTGCTTGACATGACATCGTATGATAAGTATCTGGCTGGTGACCTTGTGAATTATTCTTTGACGGATGAGGATGTTCAGGGTAATTTGGATAAGATAGGGGATTTGGTGTAATTTATTTTTAGACACGGATTGCGCGGATTAAAAACACGGATTTAATTTATCTGGGTTTTAAATCCGCGCAATTTGTGTTTTTGAAACAGTCACATTTTTGCATTATGAGAAGTTTTTTATATCAATCTTCAAAATAAATAGTAATTTTGTGACAACTAAATAAACGTAATAACATGGGCACCTTCCTTACAGATATTAAAGTTGTTAAACTTTTGCATCTTCAAGATTTCAATATTCATATTGATAATGAAGAGAAAAAACATCTGATCATCACAGGAAAAAATGGAACAGGAAAAACATTACTGTTAAACGCTATTGGCGAATATTTGAATGTTTTTATAAAACATGAAGCAGAAAGTCTTTTACCTCAATTAGATAATATAAATTGGTCACATCTTACTGGTGGAGTTGAACTAACTTTCAATAATCCTAATAATTTAGCCAAATCTATTGATAAAAGCCAGTTCATCCTTGCCTTTTACGAAGCTGAACGTGGAACAAGCAAGTCCATGGTAGAGCCAGAATCTCCAGATAAGCCCAATCTGCAACCTGTTCAATATATAAAAGCAAAAAAAACAAATGAATTTCTTAAATTCCTAGCTGATTTAAAAATACAAGAAGCCCTGGCACAAGTAGCAAATCAAACAGAAGATGTAAATAACATCCAACAATGGTTTGTTAACTTTGAAGAAATTCTAAAGGATATTTTTGAAGATAGAAATTTAAAACTACAATTCAATTACAAAGATTATTCTTTCAAGATTGCCTCGCAAGGTAAAATTTTCGGTTTTAATCACTTCTCTGATGGTTATTATGCTATTATAGACATAGCTGCAGATTTAATTTTGAAAATGCAGGAAGAGAACAGATACAACAGGGTATTCGATAAGGAAGGGATTGTACTTATTGATGAAATAGAAACTCATTTGCACCTTGAATTACAACGACTTATCCTACCATTACTAACCCGGATATTTCCTAATATACAATTTATTGTAACCACACATTCTCCTTTTGTGTTAGGGTCTTTATCCAATGCTATTGCATTTGATTTGGAACGTAAACAGATAATTAGTGATGACTTGACAGATTATTCATACGAATCTTTAGCCGAAGGATATTTTGGAGTAGAAACCATATCGGGAGATTTGGAAAACAGGATAGAGCGTTTAAAAGAGTTGGTACACAAAGAACGTAATACCACAGAAGATGAAGAGATGAACTTGCTGCTGAGTGATTTCGAAAAAATACCAGAGGCAGTGGCTCCCAATATAAAAAGTGCTTATTTTCAACTTAAAAGAGAATTGCTTAAATAGAGGAAACTATGATAAGAATCCGAAAAAGCGAAAGCGTTCCTCATATAAAAGCGAATTACAATACAGATGAAATATGTAATTTAATACATATTGATCAAGACGAAAAATGTTATTTGTGCGAACGAAAGTTAGGTACTGATTACGAAATAGAACATTTAAAATCTCAGAAAAATTTCTCCGATTTAGTTAGAGAATGGAGCAATTTATTTCTTAGTTGTAGCTATTGCAATGGAAGAAAAACCAACATATATGACAACATTATTAATCCGGTGGAAAATAACCTGGAAAATATTATTGTACACATAGATGAACCAATAAGCAATAGAGTCCATTTTACAACAACTAATCAAGATGAAAGTATTAAACATACTATTTCTTTGCTGCAAAGACTATTTAATGGAAAAGGAAATCTCCGAAATTTAAGAGAAACCAAATTTTATGATGAATATCGTAGAAAAATGAATATCTTCCAATCTTACATTGATAAGTTTCTTACAGGCATAGAAGTAGAAAAGCATCGGGATCTTATTATCACAGAACTAGATATAAAAAGTGAATATCTAGGATTTAAATATTCCATAATTATTGGTCATGAACGATTAGTTAATGAATTCAGCTCCTATATTATCTGGAATAAAAAATAATTCTAACTAAAACTAAATACTATGCAAAAAAGAAAATTATTACTCCCAGTACTTAGTTCTCTGGCCATATCCGGCTTTGCCACAGATTACACAAACATTGTCCTCATTAACCTTGATGATGTTGGATATGGCGATTTCTCTTTCAATGGCGCTTATGGATACAAAACTCCTAACATTGACCGGATGGCTGCCGAGGGTATACGATTTACCCATTTTCTGGCTTGTCAACCTATTAGTGGGGCATCGCGTGCTGGATTACTAACCGGATGTTATCCCAACCGAATAGGATTTGCCGGCGCACCAGGTCCGGGCTCTGATTATGGTATTCATCCGGATGAGATGACTATGGGCGAGCTTTTAAAACAAAAAGGATACAACACTGCTATTTATGGTAAATGGCATCTGGGGGATGCACCGGAGTTTATGCCTCTTCAAAATGGGTTCGACGAATATTATGGCCTCCCCTACTCCAACGATATGTGGCCTTTCCATCCACAACAGGGAGAAGTTTTCAACTTTCCCGATTTACCAACGTACGAAGGAAACAAGATTGTAGGATACAATACAGACCAGACCAAATTTACAACAGATTATACCAACCGTACAATAAACTTTATCAAGAAGAATCGTAAACAGCCGTTCTTTGTGTATCTGGCACATTCTATGCCGCACGTTCCGTTGGCTGTATCCGATAAATTCAAAGGTAAAAGTGAACAGGGCTTGTTTGGAGATGTTATGATGGAGATTGACTGGAGCGTGGGCGAAATTCTGAAAACGTTGCGCGAACTAGGACTGGAAGATAACACATTAGTTATTTTGACTTCTGATAACGGTCCGTGGGCCAATTACGGTAATCACGCCGGATCAGCCGGAGGATTACGTGAGGCCAAAGCTACTACTTTTGATGGTGGAAACCGCATTCCATGTATCATGTATTGGAAAGGAAAGGTAGAGCCGGGCAGTACCTGCAATAAACTGGCATCTAATATCGACTTGTTTCCAACATTTGCCGAAATTACAAAAGCCCCTCTGCCAACCAGAAAGATTGATGGTATCAGCATGTTGCCATTAATAAAGAATGAGAAGGATGCTAATCCGCGTGAAGCATTTGTATATTATTTCAAAAGAAATGATCTGGAAGCTGTTACCGATGGTATGTTCAAACTGGTTTTCCCACACGTATATACTACTTACGGGGCTTATGCACCAGGCAATGATGGTCAACCAGGCAAACTGACTAATATTGATTTGCAAAAAGCTGAATTGTATGATCTACGTCGTGATCCGGGCGAACGCTATGATGTATTTGCGCAATATCCGGAAGTAGCAATTAAATTAATGAAGATTGCAGATGGGTACCGGGAAACACTGGGGGATAATCTTACCAGAAAGAAAGGTACTGAAAGACGGGAAGCTGGGAAGACAAAGAAATAGAATATAGTTAAAAATGATTTAGATTTAGAACACAGAGACACAGAGACACAGAGTTAAATAGAAAACTCTGTGTCTTTGTGTCTCTGTGTTCTAAAGACCCCATCAGTTAAATATTGTTTATTAATCAACATTCATCCTATTTCTGATGAAATACTCATTATATTTAACTCCATCTTATACATTAAAAATTATCAATATGAAATACATCGGAGCACATGTTAGCGCCGCCGGCGGAGTTGAGAACTGCCCTATTAATGCGCATAATATAGAAGCAAATGCTTTTGCTTTATTTACCAAAAACCAACGGCAATGGGTTGGCAAGCCATTAACCGATTCAAACATCAAACTATTTAAGGAGAATTGTTTGAAGTATAATTTTAAGCCCGAATATATTCTTCCGCACGATAGTTACCTTATTAATCTGGGACATCCTGAAGCAGATGCTATTGAAAAAAGCCGTGCAGCCTTTCTGGACGAAATGCAACGATGCGAGCAATTGGGACTAAAATTATTAAACTTTCACCCAGGCAGTCACCTGAACGGAATAAGTATTGAAGACTGTTTAATGAGAGTTGCCGAAAGCATCAATATTACACTAGACAAAACTCAGGGAGTAACCGCGGTTATTGAAAATACCGCCGGACAAGGAAGCAATGTGGGCAATGAGTTCTGGCATCTGAAATACATTATTGATCATGTACACGATAAAAGCCGTGTAGGTGTATGCTTGGACACCTGCCATACCTATGTTGCCGGATACGATATGGTAAACAACTACGAAGAGGTTTTTAATAAGTTCGAAGAGGAAGTAGGATTCAACTATCTGCGGGCCATCCACCTTAACGATACTCTAAAGGCTGTGGGAAGCCACTCCGACAGACACGCAAGCATTGGAGAAGGACTACTGGGAGTAGATTTTTTCCGTAAAATGATGAACGATCCGCGGTTTGATAACATGCCACTGGTACTGGAAACTCCCGACGAAACAAGGTGGAAAGAGGAGATTGCTTTGCTAAAAAGTTTAATTGTATAAATTCAGAATAAAAAAGATATTAAAAAACCACCCCATCATTTATTTGTTTTTAAGGTTTTTATATTTACTTTTGTGTGAGCGAATTATAACAACACCTACTAAGCAATGTCAATTATGAAACATGTTATTACCGTAATACTATTTATGGTATTATCCTTACCAGCCTACTCGGGTAAGATTAGTATAAAAAATATAAAGTTAGAGAGGGAAAGAAATAAAGTTTCGGTTGAGTTCACTGTTAAAATACCCCGTAATACGGTTCGTAGAGATTTCCGTTTGTTTGTTACGCCTCAACTTTATAACGACAACGGATCCATGGATTTGAAGACGTTTACCATAGCAGGAGGTAAAAACCAGAAACGCGAAAGAAAAAGAACTGTGAAGGAAAAAAGTATGTGGGATAACCAAAATATAGATAATGGTACCACCTTTAAGTACACCATGACAGTAAAATACGAACCGTGGATGGAAAACAACCTCAGCCTGCGTATTAATAAAACAGGCGAAGGCACAGCCATATATGGTACCAGCGAAAGTTTAGGAACATCACTTATTGCCGGTCCGATTGAGCTTCCTTTACCGGATAATCCGATTGTAACTCCTGCAACACCCGATACAAAACGAATCGATCCGCTTACACTTGCCAGCTATCCTTTCCTGGTGAAAGTTGGAAAAACACCAACAATGGACAAATCAACAACCATTCAGTTTGATGTTGCCAATGCTACTATCGACCTGAATTCGTTCTCCAACAATGCCAGTATCAAGAAAATAATGGATGCCATTAACCTGATACGTAACAACAAATACACCAAATTAGAAAAGATAACCATAATTGGATATGCTTCACCCGAAGGTAATCATGGATTCAATGAAGAACTGTCGGCCAACCGTGCTAATGCGCTTGCCCAGTTATTGGAACAACAAATGAGTATACCTAAAGAAATGTTCGAAGTACAAGCCGGTGGCGAAAACTGGCACGACCTGACTTCACTGACCGAAAGAATGGGTATATCGCATAAAGACCAAATCAAGAAGATTGTGGAAGAAACTCCGGAGGAACAACGAAACAATCGTTTAAAAATGCTGGATGGGGGTCGCCCATATAGAAGCTTACTTGAAGTGTTATATCCACGTTTACGTAGCGCACACCACATTGCTGTATGGTACTCCGACAAACCCGACCTGGTACCCGATATTGTAAACAGTGCCATAGCTAAATTTGAAACCAACAACTACAATGCTGCTTTAGAAATACTGATGAGTGTTAAGGATGATTCACGCTCATGGAACGCAATTGGTAGCTGCTATATGATGCTAGGTAATTTTGTCGAAGCCCGTAAATGGTTAAGCTGGGCAGCCGAAGTGGGTGACGAGATTGCTAAAAGAAACTTAGAACTTATTTAAATTGAAAATTTCACCACAGAGGACACAGAGTTTTATTTTTTCTCTATGTCATCTGTGGTGAAATTTTCAATTTTCAATTATTATTAATCACTACTCCATTAGTAGCTTTCCTTTCTAAAGAATTAACCGGACCAACTTTATAAAGTGCCGCATTATTTACCGAACGTACACTTCTTCCTTTATAAGTACCATCAATCAATTCCAAAGCAACTTTCAGAAGACGTTCGTTAGGATCACCTAAAGGCAATATATCTACAAAGCTAACATAGCCTTTGTCATCGTAATCAAATATATCTCCTTGATCATAATCGGGTTCAAAGCCATTTTTGTAATCCGAAAAGCCTTCCGAATTAGATATTAAAGCTACAATAGGATGCATTTCCCATGTTTCATCATCATTAAAATATGGCTGTGAGGCTACATTTTTACCTTCGGTTTGCCGTCCAATTACAACAACGTTCATATAGGGTCTGAGACAATTAATAACTGCCTCGGATGCCGAAGCGCTTGTACTGCTAACCAATACATATAATGTAGTCATATTAAGATTTTCACCCTTTGGCTTTTTGGGAATTTCCAACATATTTTTGTTCATTGAGAAAGAAGCTTTCTTACCCGATTTGTATTGCAAATATCCTAACGTGCTACCTAACTTACTTTGAGGTCCAAGGATAGAACATAACACTTGAACACAAGTTAAGAAACCACCATTGTTGTAACGAAGGTCTAAAATAAATTCATCAACTCCTTTAAATTTACTGCTTGATAAACTTCGTAGTTCATCATCATAAACAGTATCTTCATCATTACCATCATTAAACTGATTATAAACCAGATAACCCACTTTTTTATTCCCCCGGGTTATTACATCCGAATAAAAAACCGGATTGTTTTCTACCTTGCGGGCGGCAGCTATGTCAACAAGCCTTTCATCCACAAATTTATCAGTCTTTGCATCATAATTATAAATGGTAAATGTTGTGGCACCATCTCCATACAGCGAATATACATCATCATCGGTAATAATTTCTTTACCATCATTTTTTAATATCATATCGCCTCGTTCCAATCCTGCTTTAGAAGCTGGCGAATTTGGAAGTACATATAGAATAAAAGCCCCAATGTTTCCATCACTGAAACGCACCGTTTGAAACTCAAAACCATAAGTTGTTTCTTGAATAAACCCGCGAGATTTATTTGTTAAGTCAGTAATATAAGAATAAGGATAATGCTTACCATCATACCATTTGCCATCTTCTTTAGATAATAATGATTTAAAAAAAGACTCGGGAGTAGAAAAATAGTTTGGTGTTTTTGTGGTACCTTCCCAATAGTAATGCTCCTTCATGGTGTCTTCTACCCATGCTAATGTTTCGGGCCGTTCATCTTTGGGCTTTTTATCATTGTCTTTGCATGCTACAAAAAAGATGCAGAGCAGTGCGAATAAAAGAAATTTTGTATACTTCATATAACGTATGTTTATCTGATTTCTACAAAAATACGGATTTTATTGAATTCATGTATTAATTACACTAACATTTTATACTTACACTTTCATTCGTATACAAAGAAACAGGATTCAATTTGCAACAAACAAAGCATATTTATGTAATTAATTAACAGTTAATAGATATTTTAAATGGGATAACGACAACCAAACCACCCCCTTCTTTGTTTTTTTGATTATTTTTGTGACTGAAAGAATAGAGTATTAACAATCTAAATAACAATCCAAAAGAATGAAAAAAATCAGAGCAGCCATTGTTGGATATGGCAACATTGGAAAATATGTATTGGAAGCGCTTCAGGCAGCCCCCGATTTTGAACTTGCAGGTGTGGTACGTCGTAACGGAGCCGAGAATAAACCTACCGAACTTAATGATTATCCGGTTGTAAAAAACATAAAAGAATTACAGGATATTGATGTAGCAATTCTGTGTACACCTACCCGCAGCGTAGAAAAATATGCTAAAGAATACCTTGCTATGGGTATTAATACGGTTGATAGCTTCGATATTCATACAGGTATTGTTGATTTACGCAAAGAATTGAGTAAAGTAGCACAGGAAAACAATGCAGTAGCAATTATTTCGGCCGGATGGGATCCGGGAAGTGACTCGGTAGTACGTACATTGCTCGAGGCTATTGCCCCCAAAGGAATTACCTACACCAACTTCGGCCCGGGCATGAGCATGGGGCACACCGTTGCCGTAAAAGCCATTGATGGAGTGAAAGCTGCATTGTCAATGACTATTCCTACAGGTACAGGTATTCACCGCCGCATGGTTTACATTGAACTTGAAGAAGGGTATAAATTCGAAGATGTAGCTGCTGCTATTAAAGCGGATGCTTACTTTGTGAAAGACGAAACGCATGTTACCCAAGTTCCTTGTGTTGACGATCTACTGGATATGGGACATGGGGTAAACCTCACCCGCAAAGGGGTATCGGGCAAAACACAGAATCAACTGTTCGAATTCAATATGCGTATCAATAACCCTGCCCTTACTGCACAGGTGTTGGTTTGCACAGCTCGCGCTTCAATGAAACAACGCCCGGGATGTTATACTATGATCGAGGTTCCGGTTATTGATTTGTTGTTTGGGGATAGGGACGAGTTGATTGCACACCTTGTTTAGTTGAGAGTTGAGAGTTGAGAGTTACCATGCGGCATCGTAACTCTCAACTCTCAACTCTCAATTCTCAACTATTTCAGGACTACTCCTAATTTCTTTTTACCATCCATTTTTACCACTATTGGCTTTTCAAACCGTATATGCCGCAAGAAGTTTGTTTCAAACTCGGCTGGGAATGAGTTGAGATATTCCTGATCGTACACACCATCATTCATAAACGCATTAATGGTGAAATATCCTACCCCGAACGAAGTTAGATTCTGAAAAAAGTGAGTTCCCTGACTGGGGTCTATACGATAATTGGTTAAACCAGCCTCAACGATTACACGGGCTGCCGAAATATGTGGCCATTTAACCGGAATACCTAACCAGGTATCGCTACTTCCCCACCGCCCGGGCCCAACCAATACATAGTTTTTGCCTGCATCAAGAAACTGACGGTTCAGCTTCTCTATCTCATAAGCAATCATCTGATTGTTTGAGGCACTGTACCCATCGGTCTTAACATATACAATATCAAAGATATCGTCCATAATGCCATGACCAAGCGAGTTTTCGGAACGTAATATTACTTCCTCGTTGGGGATTACTGTTAAATCTTCGTCGAGCATCTCCTTACTATCCACTATCGGACGGATTTGCAACAAATAGAAGGTGCCGCTACGACCGTTCTCTTTATCCAGATTGGCAGCAAACTCTATTTCTACCGGACGCCGAACTTCTTGCTGACTGTGTTGCAACACCAGTTGAAGGATACGGGCAAGCGGAAAAACATCGTGTTGCAGAATATTAGCAAACGTTATCAACTTGCGCCCACCGGGATAAAAGCCGTCGCGAATAATCATATCGTATGGATCGTAAGTAGAAGCAATATATTGCAGAGCACCGTCTTTCTCGGCTTCCTTTACATGTAGTTTAAGCAGGTTGAAGCCATCATCTATAGAGAAGTCTTGCCCGATATTTTTCAGGTCGAGGGCATAGAAGCGTGTCTGGGTTTCGCGCAGAGCCATCTCCATTTCGCTGGTTTGTAAAACCTGATTGGGGTGATAGGGCGAAAAGCGCAAGGTCATTCCGCCATCTACAATATACTTGCCCAGCCCCAAAGCAAGATTAACAGTTCCTTCTTCGGCCTTTTCATCTCCCAATGGGTAATAGTTGAGCGAACGTGCCACCCCCGACATTGATGGGTAATAACGGTCGCCATACTGTGTACCAACTACTTCCTGCAATATTACTGCCATCTTTTCCTGGTCTATTACATTAAAAGTAGCTTGCATATATGCCTTGCTGTCGCGAAAATAGACCGAAGCATACACCCCTTTAATGGCATCGGATAACATACGGAGCATTTCGTATTTATCGTCCAGATAGGGTATCATATATGTATTATATATACCGGCAAATGGCTGATAATGTGAATCTTCGAGCATGCTCGACGAGCGTATGGCAATGGGCGACTTCACTACAGCAAAGAAAGTAAAAAAGTCTTCGATCAACCTATCGGGCAGTTTGGCTTTCAGAAAATGTTTCAGTATAACATCATCGGCAACATCCGAAAGGGCTACTTTGTAGAGATTGTTGGTTTCCATA
This sequence comes from Bacteroides sp. 519, assembly GCF_010500955.1. Classification (GTDB taxonomy): domain Bacteria; phylum Bacteroidota; class Bacteroidia; order Bacteroidales; family Bacteroidaceae; genus Bacteroides. The sequence continues at coordinate 109,487 of NZ_QVMJ01000001.1, read as the reverse complement.
AACTCATCGAAAACATCGGTACAAAGTACCACTGTTTTAGGAATGGCTACCTGTGCATTTTCAAACTCATCGAATTCGGGATGTCGTTTCACCATGTTATCAATAAATGCCAAGCCACGCCCTTTGCCTCCCAACGACCCTTCGCCAATACGGGCAAAGTTGGAGTAACGGTCAAAACGGTCGCGCTTAAAAACAGCAACCACCCCCTGATTCTTCATCTTCCGATATTTCACAATAGCCTCGAAGATAATTTTACGATGCGCATCTATATCTTGCAAGCTTTGCCAGGTAATGGGTTTCAGGAACTCGGCAACCGGAAATACTGCACGCGAATACAGCCACCGGGAAACATGGTTGCGGCTAATATGATAAAGAAAAGACTCGGCCGGAAGTGAGAAGATTACATTTTGTAACTCCTTGAGGTTTCTTACACGGGCAATCTCTTCTCTTGTATTTGGATTGCGAAAGATGAAATCGCCAAAACCAAAGTTATCGCGCACTATTTCGCGCAGGTCTACATCCATCTTTTTAGAGTTCTTATCAATAAAAGATGCGCTTAGCTTATTGGCATAGGCAACATTTCCAACTTCGGAACTCTGTATTATTATAGGAACAAAGGGATCGGCTTTACGTATCTTATCGCAAAGTTTTATACCCGCCATCGAATCTTTTTTCCCCTCGCGCGGAAAGCGCACATCAGATATTACTCCTAATACATTGTTTTTATATTTATCGTAAATCTGCAATGCTTCTTCATAAGTACGTGCCAGTACTATTTTGGGGCGCCCCCTCATGCGCAATGTTTGCTGATGGGCATTTAATGCTTCGGTCGAAAATTCCTGACTTTGTTGAAGCACAAACTTATAGAGGTTGGGCAAGCTCGACGAGTAAAAACGGATGCTATCTTCAACCAGCAAAATAAGCTGTACGCCAACTTCTTCAACATCGTGTTCAAGATTCATCTTGTCCTCGATCAGTTTTATTATCGACACCAACAGGTCTGTATTTCCCAGCCAACAAAAAATATAATCAAAAGCAGTAAGATCCTCGTTGGCAATGCGGGCAGTAATCCCCCTGCTAAAAGGGGTAAGAATTACAATGGGGATATGCTCGTACAAGGTTTTAATGCGCCTACCAATATCAAAGCTATCATTATCGCCGGTTCCCGGCATACAGATTACCAGATCGTAAGATATTTCGCTTAGTTGCGCCAATGCTTCTTCCTCGGTTGATACCTGCGAGAAACGAGGCGGATAACGAAGCGAAAGCGATGTATATTCGTTAAAGATTTTTTCGTCAATACGACCATCGTCTTCCAACATAAAAGCATCATAGGGGTTGGCAATGAGCAATATGTTAAAAATACGCCGGGTCATTAAATTGGCAAACTGGGTATCTTTAAAGTATAATTGGTTTAATTTTAATTTACTTAGCATGGGGTTATTATTTAGTCTTCGTTTTTAATTTAACAAGCACCACTTCGCTGGGAGCAAATATACGCATATTTTTGTTAGATGTTCCTACTCCATTTGTAATTACAACTGGGGTTCCCTGTGAATTATTCCTTAATCCGGTTCTGAATTTCTGTCCGTATTTCGAGGGGATAACCGGTGCATAGAGTCCAAAAAGTGTAACTTGTCCGCCATGTGTATGTCCGGCCAATACCAAGTCTGTGTTATCAATGGGCACCTGCTGGGCATAATCGGGAGTATGAACAAGAAGTATCACAAAATCTTCGTCGCGAAGCATCCCGGTGGGCGATTCACCGTTTTGTTTTAAATCGAACGGGTTTCGTACTCCGGCAATGATTATGCTTTCATTGCCTCGGTTAATGGTATCAAGTGTGTGTTCCAGTAAACGAATATTGTTGCGTTTCATTGCTGCCAGAATTTCATCGTAACAGGCTTCGTAATCGTTATTTCCAAGAACGGTTCCAATGCCATCGGGGGCATTTACCTGGGATAACTTTTCAAATAATTCGGGCACATACCGGCAGCCTTCGTGATAGTCGCCCCCCATTAACAATACATCTGGCCCAAGTTTATTCAATGTGTTTACCAACTTGTTCAACCGCTTTTGGGTGAAAAGGCTTTTATAGTGCAAATCGGAGATAAAGGCTATCTTGTACCCATCGAAAGCTTGGGGGATATCCTGATGGGAGAAATCGTATTTCTTAATTCTTCCTACGCCTTTTCCGGAAGCACAGGAGGCTAGAATTAGGATTATGAAAATATTGAGTATAAATTTCATTGTTTTTGAGTTTTAAGTTTGTGCTACAAAGATACGACACCGAAAATTGTAGATGGCGAGAAATGGCGAGAAATGGAAAGAAATGCCCAAGCAATGATTTAAAAGAAGTTAATTAAGCGTGCTGTTATTATGTTTAGCCACGGATAACGCAGATTGCACGGATTTTAAATACACGGATTAAATACAGATTAAATCTTGCTGTTAATTGGTGCTATATAGCTTTGCCGTTTAATGCTATATAGCTCTGAGGGTCAATGCTATATAGACCGAGGGGGTAATGCTATATAGCTTCGGGGCTTGGGTCTATATAGCGCGAAAGGACGAAGGCACGAAGGCGCGAAAGGAAGAAAGCACGAAAGGACGAAAGCACGAAAGCATCAATGGATGAAAGAAGTTTCGCGCCTTCATGCCTTCGTGCCTTCGCGCTTTCACGCCTTCGTGCTTTCACGCTTTCATGCCTTCGCGCCTTTACGCCTTAATCATCATCAACAGCAGCAGTCTCTTTTTATTCTTTTTCTGCTGTTGTTTTCTTTTCTTTTCTCTTCTTTTCTTTTGTTGCAACGAAATTCAACGACCGTTAGTTTTGGGCACTCATTCGTTTGTCGGCACTTTTCTTTCCGGCTTCACTGCATTGCAATACCTTCTGGTCGTAATTACGCATAACCCGTGTAACATATTCAGACGAAATTAGCAGGTTATTATTTTCCATTTGTTTGATCGTAAAGAGATCGTAATTGTACAAAACTGCTTCAATTTTGGCTCGTTTTAAGTTGTATGTGCGCATAATTATCTTCAATGATTCGCCATCAATGCAATAATTTTTGTGATTGCGCAGTTCAATTAATAAGAGCATGTAAATGCCAAAACCTGTTGCACCCATATTGTTTATTAAGGCACTCATGCGATTATCGTTTAAAATACCGCACTCAATAGGAATGAATTTTGTTTTCATCATAATTCTAGTTCAATTAGTTTGTTAATACGTTTATTTATTTGTTTTACTCGTGCTTTTAATAGGGATTATTTATGGAATATCAACAAATAATTCCTATCTTTGCTTCCGGATTCAACAAATCTCTCGTTGCAAATATCGTAATTTAGATTATAACAAAACAAGTAATTTCGCATTTATTTCTCGAAAAAATAAAATATTGAACCGCAGAGTTACGCAGATTAACGCAGAGTTTTTATTTCGATGCCGCAAGAGAACTTAAAACTCCGCGTAACTCGCGTAACTCTGCGGTTCAAGACTCTCAAAACCAATAATAATAACGAATGAGCACTATAAAACCAAACTCGGCAAAGGTTTCTCGAAAAAATAAAATTTTGAACCGCAGAGTTACGCAGATTAACGCAGAGTTTTTATTTCGATGCCGCAAGAAAACTTAAAACTCTGCGCAACTCGCGTAACTCTGCGGTTCAAAACCCTCAAAACCAATAATAATAACGAATGAGCACTATAAAACCAAACTCGGCAAAGGCATGGATACTTGCAGCTCGCCCAAAAACATTAACAGGAGCCATAATACCTGTAATGGCAGGTAGTGCACTGGCATATATGGACGATAAGTTCAAGTGGATGCCGGCACTAATCTGTGTTATTTTTGCCTGCCTGATGCAAATAGCAGCCAACTTTATCAATGATTTATTTGACCACCTGAAAGGTTCCGACCGCGAAGACCGTTTGGGACCCGAACGTGCTTGTGCGCAAGGATGGATAACCCCTGCTGCTATGAAAGTAGGAATATTACTTACTGTTTTACTGGCTTGTGGTTTGGGGTGCACCCTTTTGTTGTGGGGTGGTTGGGAGTTAATTATCGTTGGAGTACTTTGTGTTGCTTTTGCCTTTTTTTACACCACTGGCCCCTACCCTCTTTCGTACAATGGTTGGGGAGACGTTCTGGTACTTGTTTTCTTCGGATTTGTACCGGTTGGTGGTACTTATTATGTACAGGCATTGACACTTACTCCGAATGTAATTATTGTTTCGCTTATTTGCGGAATTATTATTGATACATTACTGGTAGTAAACAACTATCGCGACAGGGAAGCCGACAAGCAAAGTGGCAAACGTACGGTTATTGTAAGATTTGGCGAACCATTTGGAAGATATCTTTATCTTGCACTTGGAATTATTGCTACTTTACTGTGTTTGTGGTTTTTAAAAGATGGGCACTGGTATGCTGCTCTGCTGCCTCAGCTCTATTTAATATTGCATGTTGGTACTTGGAAGAAAATGGTAAAGATACATTCGGGTAAAAAATTAAACAGCATACTGGGCGAAACTTCACGGAATATGCTGCTTATGGTTTTTTTGTTATCTTTAGGATTGGTTCTTGGCTAGTGGCATATTTTTCTTTAAATTTGTGTACGTTAAAAAGTTTCAATCATGATACCTACAACAGTTAAAGGCATACCATACGGGTTAAGCGATTACGAAGTGCTTACCCGCGACAATCTTTATTATGTGGATAAAACTCACTTTATCCCCTTAATAGAGCAAGCTGCACGTTACTTTTTCCTTATCCGTCCCCGCCGGTTTGGTAAGAGCTTGCTGCTTAATGTGCTCGATGCTTATTACGATATTAATAACGCCGACCGCTTTGAAGAGCTTTTTGGCGAACGATGGATTTTTCAGCATCCCACTCCTTTACGGGCTAAGTTCATGATACTTCGCTTCAACTTCTCGTTTGTCGATTCACGTCCGGACCGTTTGGAGGCATCATTCGATAGTCATTGCAATGAACGCTTCATAGAGTTTACCGATCGGTACGAACACCTCTTTCGTCCCGGATTCCGCAAGGAGTTAATGGAGCGTGTTACTGTTACAGATAAATTGCAATACATTAATGGTAAAGCCAGTGACCTAGGACTACGCATCTACCTCATTATCGACGAGTATGATAACTTTACCAATTCCATTCTGGCCACTATGGGCAAAAAGGCCTATCAGGATGCTACCCATGGCGAAGGTTTCTTCCGCTACTTCTTTAATGTACTCAAAGGCTTGACTACAGGTAATGGTATGGCATTAGAGCGTATGTTCATTACCGGAGTAAGTCCTATTACATTAGACGATGTAACCTCGGGGTTCAATATTGGTACCAATTTCACTATTGATGCTCAGTTTAATGGTTTGGTAGGATTTTCGGAAACAGAGCTGCGCCAAATGCTGGAATACTATTACGAGCAAGGATTACTGAAAGCAGATGTAAACGAAGTGATAAATGAAATGAAGCCTTGGTACGACAATTATTGTTTTGCCGAAGAGTGTTTAAACGAAAGCATGTACAACTCTGACATGGCGCTTTATTATCTCAGCAATCACCTGCGTACCGGTAACCCTCCACGCGAAATGATTGATAAAAACATCCGTACCGATTATGCCAAGCTGCGTCACCTGATAAAAGTAGACAATGAACTGGGCGAGAACTTTTCAGTTATCCGCGAGATTATTGAAAACGGGCAAGTACCAGCTATGCTCAACGATTCCTTTTCGGTAGAGGAAATGACTAATCCGGATAATTTTAAGTCGTTGCTTTATTACTTCGGTTTGTTAACAACACAAGGAGCAGGACGTGGGAAGGTTATGCTGGGCATCCCCAATCATACTGTTCGCGAACAGATGTATTCTTATCTGACTGAAGGCCTTGCTGATTCTAATATTTTCCGTATCGACTTCCATCATTTGAGAAAACTGATGGTAAATATGGCCTATGAAGGCGAATGGCAACCTGTTTTCTCTTACATCGCTTCCGAATTGGAGAAACAGAGTCGTGTGCGCGAATTTATTGAAGGTGAGGCCCACATCAAAGGTTTCCTGTTGGCTTACCTGGGACTAACCAATTACTACATTCTGCTTCCCGAATATGAATTAGCAAAAGGATATGCTGATATTTATTTTCAACCTAATCCACGCCTCACTGATATGGAGTTTGCTTATCTGTTGGAAGTAAAATACCTGAAACGAGACGAGCCCGATAGTCGCATAGATACCCTGAAAGCGGCTGCTCGTGCTCAACTACAAAAGTATGCTTCGGATGGAATTATTGCAAGCACTATTGGCAATGCAAAACTGAGGCTTATTACTGTGGTGTTCCGCGGTTGGGAGATGGTGGAGATGGAAGAGTTACCTGCATAAGTTCATATAAAATACTAACAATAAAATCATGAAAAATAAAATACAGATATTGTTCGTCACCATATTCTTGACACATAGTTTCTTTACTAATGCCCAAACAGTTGGTTATACATACAAACCATTAACAGTTAAAGGATGCCACATAAAATATAGCATCGCAAAACAAGATACATCATATTATATTATAGCAACAGTAAAATCTGATCGACTGAATTTTTTAAAAGAATCAACCATGTTGCTAAAAAACTTCGACGGAGAGATTCTAAAACTTCATGGTAATCTTATCAGAAGTGGCTCAGAATCAGCAGGCATTATCTCTGGAAATCTTGTTATCCCAGTTACAGAGATTAGTTCTACAGCACAATTCAGAATAAGCCCAGCACAATTTGAATTGTTTAAAAAAGGTATCGCAAAGGTACGGCTATCCACCATACCTATTGAGCATGAACGAACCTTCACTAAAGATAAAATAGGCAAAAAGCTTTATCAATTTTTCTTAAAACAAAGAAATAAAGACAATGATTTTTAATCATAACAGGTCCTTCATCTTTCACCGCTTCCCATACATCCGCTCATAATACATTTGATAATCGCCGCTGGTTACTTCCTGCACCCAGTTTTGGTTATTCAAATACCATTCGATGGTTTTTACAATACCTACTTCGAACTTAGTTTCCGGATACCAGCCCAGGTCATTCGATATTTTGGTTGGATCAATAGCATAACGTTGATCGTGTCCTAAACGATCTTTCACAAAAGTAATAAGGCTTTCGTTTATCCAATCAATGTTTATTTCTCCATTGGCATTGGTTTCCTTTTTCTTTAACACATCACGATACTCGGGATGTGTGGTAAACAGAGAATGAATGGTGTCTATGGTAAGTTTTACTATCTCCAGATTTGTTTTCTCGTTATGCCCACCAACATTATATATCTGTCCGGCTTGTCCTTTTGTTACCACCATATCAATGGCTTTGCAATGATCTTCAACATACAACCAGTCGCGCACATTGCTACCATCGCCATAAACAGGTAGTTTCTTACCTTCAAGAATGTTTTTAATAATCAGTGGGATAAGCTTTTCCGGGAAATGGTAAGGACCATAGTTATTTGAACAACGGGTTATGGTAACCGGCATTTTATACGTATCATGGTATGCCATTACAAAGAAGTCGGCACTTGCCTTCGATGCACTGTATGGGCTATGCGGACAAAGCGGAGTTTCTTCGGTAAAGAACCCCTCCATACCCAATGATCCATACACCTCATCGGTTGATACCTGATGAAAACGTACGCCTTTGCGCCAAACAGGATATCCTTGTTCGTCTTTACTCATCACCCATGCTTGCCGTGCAGCATCCAATAGGTTTTGAGTGCCCAGAATATTGGTTTCCAGAAATAGTTGAGGATTTTCGATGCTGCGGTCTACATGGCTTTCGGCAGCAAAATTAACCACATAATCAAATTTATATTTCCCAAACAACTGTTCAACCAAATCACGATCACCAATATTTCCTCTCACAAAAACACAACGTTCATCGTCAATGTTTTCTGCAATTGTGCCTAAGTTACCGGCATAGGTCAATGCATCGAGCACAACTACCAAAACATCATCATATTTATTTAAGATGTATTTCAAGTAATTGGCACCAATAAATCCGGCTCCACCGGTTACTAAATAAGTTTTCATGCTAGTTTAATCCAAAAGATTTTTTATTACGGTTTAATCGATAAAAAGCAAAGAACGGAAAGTTTTTTCATGTTACAAAATAAAAAGATAAAAAAGTATGCAGTATTTCTACTTAACTGCCGTTTATAAGCTATAACGTATTTTTGTTATTTTTTAAACTTTGAACTATATGAAAGAAAAAACTATTCAATTTTTAGCACTGATGGTGATACTATTACTACAAGCATGTGGTAGCGACGACCACAACGGTACTGATCACATCATTCAAGGAAATGTTAAAGGCATATTGCTTCAACCGCTAAACAACGGAGGGCTAACACCTGCTGTTAGCGAAACATATCCCAAAGAAGCATTTGTATTAGCCATCAAGCTGACCACCGACTCGGAAGCTTGGGTTGGTTATGGACGAACCGCTGTTGATTTACCGGACCCCATAACAGCAATCCGGGTATATTCTGTCAATAACTTCAACGACTCGTACCCTGCCGGTTCGGATATTAGTTCACTGTTTAAGCAATATCCTTTATATATAAACAATAATCTTGATGATACGCTTGAGAGAGGAAAACACATTGAACGCATTGATTACCTGGATGGTTTTTTCTATAAAGCATTGCTCATGCAACCTACTGCCGGAGCCCATCAGTTTAAAGTAGAAATACAGCTTAAAAGTGGTAAACTATTCACTGCCGAAACTGAAGAATTAATCTTTGTTTAACCAATATAGAATGGAAAGAGTTATCGCTTCCATTCTTACTAAAAAACAGAACAATGAAACAAATTTATATTATTTGCTTGTGCCTCATTCTTTCAACTTACATACAAGCCCAGGAAAAACCTCCCAAAGGTAAATTCTTTATTGAAGCTGCTATTGGCGGAGAAGCAACCGTTTCGTCGCCTTCGGCAAATAACCTGGCAGGCTTTCTGCTGAAAGACGGAAACAGAGACGCCGGCGTTTTGCTGAGAATTCAACATTTCCTGAGTGATAATTGGGGATACTTTCTAACTGCACAATTTTATGAATCAGATGGTTACTACGATCTTCCGCAAAAGATTCAGCCTGATAGAGATAAATATTATACTGTTAATAATCGCTATGAGGCAAATAAAGGAAGCAGTGAAAATTACCTGGCAGGGGGAATATACCGGATAGATTTTCGCCGTTTCAGCATCCGCCCGTATTTTGGCATTGGGGTATCTAAGGTAAAAACCGATATTCATTCGTTCGACCTGAAAGGAAAGGGCAATAATGAAGTACTGAAATCGGTATATGCCATGAACGATAAAAAGATAACAAGTTTCTGTGCTTCGCCAGGTTTAAACCTTGTGTGGAAAGTTGGAACAGGCATACATTTCTTTGGCGACGTCAGTTACATCCATCATTTTGGTTCCTATAAAGCTACCCATACCGTAACAGACGGATATACAGGTAAACAAATAAAAGAGGAAAGCCAAAAAGCATCTCTTCCAAATTTGTTAAGCATTAAGGTAGGAATAAGCATCCCGTTATGGAAGTATAGTGGCAATTATAGGAAAAGGAAGTGAGGGGTCTCCTTTATTTTACCTCCTTTAACTCCCTTTAACTCCTCCACTTCCTTAATCTCCCAAATAAAACACTACATTTGGCACTTTCACAAAACACAAGTGCCAAATGAGCATATCAATTAAAGGACTAGACAAAATCTACCCTAATGGAAACCACGCTCTAAAAAACATTAACCTGGAGATTCCAACAGGTATGTTCGGGCTGCTGGGACCTAACGGAGCAGGAAAATCTACACTGATGCGTATATTGGTTGCCTTAATGGAACCAACAGCAGGCAAAGTAGATGTATTTGGTTACGACCTAATGAAAGACCGCAAAAAAGTACGTTCTCTGTTGGGATATCTTCCGCAGGATTTCCGTTTCTTCGCTAAATACAAAACGCACGAGTTTCTTGATTATGCCGCCCGGCTATCTGGCATGAACAATACCCGGAAACGAAAACAAGCTGTAGATGCCATGCTTGAAAGTGTAGGCCTTTTTGATGTGCGCGAACGTTATGCCAACAAACTATCCGGTGGTATGAAACGCCGTCTGGGTATTGCGCAGGCACTAATACACAATCCTAAAGTAGTGATTGTTGATGAACCTACTACCGGACTAGACCCGGAAGAACGTATCCGGTTCCGAAACCTACTCTCCGAAATCAGCGAAAACGAGGTAACTATTATACTCTCTACCCACATTGTGGGCGATATTTCCAGTTCATGTAAATGTATGGCTCTTATCAATAAAGGTGAAGTTTCATTCTACGGTGCGCCGCAAGATATGCTTCGCGAAGCCGAAGGAAAGGTGTGGCGTATACAGGTTTCGGCCGACGAGCTGCACGAAGTAGATAAGCGTTATCCGGTGATTGCCACCATACCGTCGGGTACAGGTTGGGAAGTACAGGTAGTAGCCAACGAAATTAAAGGATACGATGCCAAGCCCTATCCGCCTAATCTGGAGCACGCGTATGTGTATCACATGGAGAGCAGACTGAATCTTTGGACTAACGGTTAACCTAAATCTTACACAGGCATGTCATTTATTACCAATATACGTTCGGTTGCAAAATATGAAAGTAAGCTTCTGCTTAGAAGCTGGTTCTTCCGTATCTTTACTATACTGGCTGCTCTTCTTTTGGGACTTTTTAATGGAATGATTATGTTCCAGGAAGACAATTCTATATGGCCATTATTGGCTATCCCCTCTAACATTCCTTATTTCAGCATGTTGCTGCTCAATACAGGTCAGGCTGTGGTGGCTATTTTTCTGGCTTCGGACTTCTTGAAACGTGATAAGAAACTGGACACCTCCGAAGTGTTCTATGTGCATCCGCTTAGTAATGCCGAATATGTATTCGGGAAAATATGGGGTAATCTGCGGGCTTTTCTGATACTCAACATCCTTATTATGGGACTTGTGTTGATTTTCAACATTATTTCCTCGCGGGTAGATGTTGATTGGAGTGCTTATATTATCTATTTTCTGCTTATCAGTATCCCCACATTGGTGTTTATCATCGGGTTCTCCATCTTCCTGATGCTTATATTAAAAAATCAGGCACTTACCTTTGTTATTCTGCTGGGTTACATTGCACTTACTGTATTTTATATCGGCAATAAGTTTTATTACCTGTTCGATTATATGGCTTACAGTTTGCCGTTAATGAAATCGTCCATTGTAGGGTTTACCAGTTATGCAACCATATTTAACCACCGTGCCATTTACCTGTTTGCGGGGCTTGCTTTTATATGCTTTACAATTTCGTTGTTCAACCGTTTGCCTAACTCACGCCGCAGCAGTATTCCGTGGATTGTACTGGGAATCTGCCTCATAGTCTTGAGTGCCACCTGCGGATATGGACATGTACACTCCATACTGAATGCCGGTAATAACCGGAAGATGTACACGGAAATAAACAACACGTATGCCCATCATCCCCGTATGGCTGTAGAAAATTACGTGATTGATGTACAACAAACTACAGATGAAATTATTGCCGAAGTACAAATGAAAGCTGTTGCCCTGACCACAGCAAGCGAATTTGCTTTCTGCTTAAACCCGGGAATGGCTGTTCAGGAAGTTACTGCCAGTGGAACACCCCTACAATTTAGCCGCGACAAACAAATTCTATTGGCTGATATGGGCAAGCAGATTACAAAGGGAGATACAGTTTCTCTTTCCGTGAAGTATCACGGGCGTATTGACGAAAACTTCTGTTACCTGGACATAAACAATGAGGTATTGGAAAAAGAAAGCCGCCAGTTACTTATTAATGTAGATAAGAAATATGCTTTCCAAACAGACGACTATGTACTGTTCACTCCCGAAACTTACTGGTATCCCCGCCCAGGTGTGGCATACAGTGATAAATACCCAGACTGGCAGCAAGTCTACTTCAGCCACTTCAATGTTAATATCCGTCCTTTACCGGGACTCACAGGTATTACCCAAGGCAAGTTGGAGGAAGAAAGCGAAGAAGGAACATTTAATTATGCAACTAACGACCGTAGTCAATCGGCAACATTGATTATTGGGCGGTATGGCCAAGTCAGTGCCTTGTCTGATAGCATCAGGTTCAGTATTTATTATCTGGAAGAACACGATTACTTCAGTGCTGAGTTGGATACAATACGTGATACCATTCCTACAATTCTTTCCGAAGTGAGACAACAGTTCGAGCGTAATTACAAACTGCAATATCCATTCAAGCGTTTCTCTATAGTCGAGGTTCCGGCACAGTTCCACAGTTATCCCAGGGCATGGACTCAGGCACAGGAAGCTATGCAACCTGAAATAATACTCTTTATGGAGAAGGGATGGACAGCCTGGGATATGGATATTAAGCAGCGACAGAAAGATCAGAAACGCTGGGCTAAGTGGCAGAATCAGGAGATTGACGATTACGAAGCCAAGCTCCGTACCTTCCGCGATTTCCTTTACTTCTTCTTCCGTACAGAGATGAGCTATAACTTCTCGCAGGGAAGCCGTGGACAGGCACAACTCACATCCGAACCCAGCCCCTACTTCGTTTTCCCGCAGCTATATAACTTTAAGTACAATATATTCTCGTCCGAATGGCCGGTTAGTAATCGGTTGTTCGAACTATACCTGCAAAACAAGAGCGGCGATCAAGGATGGGAACGTCAGATAAACGGTGTATCGAATAACGAGAAAGCCAGTCTTCTTTTTGCAGAGCATTCTTTCCGCGACTTGCTTGTTGATGTGAATCAACTGGATATTATGGACAACATGGTAGGTTTGCAAGGCCGGAAACTATTGTCGCAAGGTGAACTGAACATTGGTGTACAAGCCTTTCTTGACAGTGTATATTCAGTACTTAACCGAAATGTATTCCGCAATCTGAACTTCGAGTTATTGCTCGATACACTGGGACAAATAAGTCAATCCAACCTTCGACCGGAGGTAGATAAATGGAACGCTCCTATCGGTTTGCCGTATTATACCATCAGCATGCCCGAGGTTATCCATGTGAATAACCGCGGACAAGAAAACTTTGTATTGAAATTCCGCATTGCTAACGATTCGGATCACGATGGTATGATCAATGTACACATCCGCACAGGTTATTGGTGGGGTAACACACCTACACCTAAAGAACAATTCAACCTCTTTATTCCTGCCCGGCAAACAAAGGAACTGGTATCTATCTGGGATCAGCAACCGGGAGAAATCCATATCAATACGCTTATTTCGGGAAACCTACCGGCAACAGTTAGCACGTACATCCGCAATGTGAGACGGGAAAACAGAGCTGTGCATGAGGTAGAAGGTATATTCAATGTTGAAAGCATACAAAATACCGACCGCAACGAAATTATTGTTGATAATGAGGATGCTTTGTTCTCTGTTTCCGAACCCACTGTTACAGGGCTATTGCCCAAGTGGTTGGATAAGATAGAAGATACCAGCTTTAAATACAAAGGTGTGATGTGGAAAACGCCTATTGAATGGACTCCTACCACACATCAGGGCTTCTTTGGCAAATATGTCCGCTCGGCTCATGCTGTACGCAGTGGCGATGGTAGCAAAACTGCTACCTGGAAAGTACCTCTGCCCGAACCGGGTTATTATGAGGTATATGCCTGGTCATTCAATGAAGAGTTACGCTGGCAACGCAATGATAATGCCGAATATCACTTCCGCATACAGTATGGAAATGAATCGGAAGATGTTTTCCTCAATCTGCGCCATGCAGGTGAAGAATGGGGACATCTGGGTAATTATTATTTCGATACAGATACGGTACGCATTGTACTCTCCAATGATTTTAAGCTAAGGATGGTGAATGCGGATGCTGTGAGATTGGTAAAAAGATGAGGATAAACTAAAAAACTATAAACTAAAATACAATGAATGTTCCCTCCTTTAAACGAGCCATTGGCATTGCAGTTCTGCTAACAGCTGTTATTTGGCCGGTACATAGTCAGGAGCCACTGACTATAGAGAAAGCTATGGACATCGCGGCTACGAACAGCCCGGCATTGCGCCGATCTTATATGAATCTGGACCGGTACAAGCAGATACTCATAGCCCAACGGGCTTCGCTTAAGTCGAAGTTTTCGCTTAACCTTAATCCGGTGGAGTATAATAAGAACCGCCGTTTCGAAAATCGCCTGTCGCAGTGGTACACCAACGAAACGTTTTCATCAAGCGGAACGTTCCGTATAGATCAACCCATTTTGCTGACGGATGGACAAGTGTCACTTATCAACACATTTGGTTGGCAGAACAACGAATCGGAGACGGAGAGTGGACGCTACACAAACAAATCATTCAGTAACGACTTATATCTTCAGATATCGCAGCCCATCTTTACATACAATAAACGTAAGATGGAACTCAAGCAAATTGAGTACGATCTGGAAAATGCCAACATCAGCTATGCATTGCAAAGACTTGAAACCGAACGGCAGATTACCAATCAATATTATTCGGTTTATATGGCTCAAAGCAATCTGGAGATAAGCAAGGAGGAGTTGCGCAATGCCGAACAGAGTTTCGAGATTATTAAAAACAAAGTAGATGCCGACCTCTCTGCCCGCGAAGAATTATACCAGGCCGAGCTGAATCTTGCCACTGCACAATCTACCGTTGAAGAGCGTATACTGGCATTGGCCAATTCCAAGGACGAGTTAAAGCGTACGCTGGGCATGCCCCTGTCCGAAGACTTTGTTGTATGGGCCGAAGTGAATATAACTCCGCTGGAAATAGATCCTGAAATGGCGATCAAACATGGCCTTGCTTCCCGCTTAGAGTTACGCCAACGCGAGATTGAGAGTGAAGAGCTGAACTTCGAACTGATCCGCACCAAGGCGCTGAACGAATTCAAAGGTGATATTTCTCTTTCGCTTGGGGTAATGGGTGATAACTCGAAGTTTGGCAAGATCTATGACAATCCTACACAGAATCCCCGCATCTCCATCAGCTTTTCTGTTCCTATCTTCGATTGGGGCGAAAAGAAAGCACGGATACGTGCACAGGAAGTAGCACGGAATATCAACCGTTTGGAACAGTCAGAAAACCGCATCGACATTGAACTGAATATCCGCCAGGTATGGCGAAACCTGGAAACACTTAAAACACAGATAAAGATTGCCGAACAGAATGTAACAAACGCACAGTTAACGTACGACCTTAACCAAACGAAGTATCGCGAAGGCGATATCACAGGTATGGAAATGAGCCAATTCCAAACTCAGTTATCGAACAAAAAGATAACCTATTCGCAGGCACTTATCAACTACAAAACAGAGTTGTTGAACATGAAGATCTTGTCTCTCTACGACTTTGAAAAGAATATGGCTATTGTACCAATGAAGAATATAAACACCGAAAAATAACAAACCATGAAACCATATATGTACAAAACAATGGCTACCGCATGTATAAGCGCATTTATGCTGACTGCATGTAACAACCAGCCACAAGGTAATCAGAATGATGTGGCCACTCCCGTATCTGTAATGGAGTTAAAAAAGAAAAGTATCAGCCAGTTTGTAAATACCACAGGAACAGCCAATCCGGTGTATGGCGTAGAAATTAACTCACAGATAACTGGTGATTATCGCCTGATGAACAATCCTGCAACCGGCAAGCCTTTTAAAATGGGCGACCGTGTAACCAAAGGCCAGGTAATTATCCGTTTGGAAGATGCTGAGTATGAAAACAGTATTGCCATTGATAGCAAGGAGCTGAATCTGGAAATAGCCGAACAGGAGCAACAGAAACAAAAGTTACTATATGAGAAAGGTGGTGTTACCCTACGCGAAATGCGCAACACCGATGTGAATGTAACCAACGCCCGGCACGAAGTAGAAAACGCCCGCCTCGGTATACAGAAGATGAGCATCCGTGCACCATTTACAGGTGTTATTGTAAACCTGCCACATTATACATCCGGTGTACGGGTAGAGCAAGGCAAACCTATGGTAGGAATCATGGATTATGCGCAAATGTACATGGATATCAACCTGCCCGAAAGCGCTATTGGCAGCGTTAGTGCACAGCAACCGGTACATATTACTCACTACACATTGCCGAACGATACGTTGAAAGGTACCATAGCCGAACTGTCTCCCGCCATCAGTATGGAAACGCGTACATTTAAAGGGAAACTGAATATTGATAACAAAGAGTTGAAGCTGCGTCCCGGAATGTTTGTGAAAGCAGATATTGTGGTTAGTCGTGCCGAAAGTTCCATTGTAATACCAAAGAATATCATTCAGTCTCAATGGAATAACAAGTATGTATATGTAGTTGAAAAGAACACAGCTTATCAGCGACGCATCACAACAGGGTTGGAAGATGAAAATAATGTCGAAGTACTGGAAGGATTAAACGAGAATGATAATCTGGTGGTACGGGGTTATGAGACATTGCGTGATAATAGCCGGGTAAAGGTAAGGAGATAGAAAAGTAATGAGTTATGAGTGGTGAGTTATGAGTCCATGCGGCATCGTTACTCAAAACTCATAACTCATAACTCAAAACTTAAAACAATTATGAAGAAAATAGTCAACTTCGCGGTAAGCAACCCGGTAACGGTCAGCATGATTATTCTGGCCATCCTGTTGCTGGGTAAGATATCATACGACCGCCTGAGCGTAGATTTGCTTCCCGACCTGAATAACCCCAAGCTATTCGTCGAAATAAAGGCAGGCGAACGGCCACCCGAAGAAATAGAAAAGCTGTACATTAAGAATATGGAGGCCATGGCTATCCGACAAACTGATGTTACTCAGGTATCATCAGTCATTAAAGCCGGATCGGCCCGCATCACGGTAGAGTACACATGGACGAAGGACATGGATCAGGCTTACCTGGATTTACAGAAAGCTATGAATCCTTTTTCCCAAACTGATGGACTTGAGGAGCTACGCATTACGCAACACGACCCTAATACGGCCCCTGTGGTACTTATCGGCTTTTCGCATCAAACCATTACCGATATGGCCGAACTGCGTAAAGTAGCCGAAAGCTATGTACGCAACGAGTTAATACGCCTTGAAGGAGTAGCCGAAGTTACACTTTCGGGCACTGAACAAACATCGCTTTTCATACGTACCGATCCCTACCGGCTCGAAGCTTTCGGCCTTACCATTGATGAAATTGCCCAACGTATTGAAGCTAACAACCAAACCATTTCAGGTGGGCGGGTAAGCGAAATGGGAATCCAGTATTTGGTAAAGAGTGTCAGCCAGTTTGGTGCACCAAATGACTTTGAAAATCTGATAGTAGGATATAAAACAGTAGATGCCCTCACCAATGCTGCAGGACAACAAGATCCCTCAGCCGTTCGTGCTCCGGTGTATTTGCGCGAGGTGGCCAATATACAGTTTGAAAACGACCGTCCCGAGAATATTGTGCGCATCAATGGTGAACGCAGCCTCGGCCTGTCTGTTTATAAAGAAATGCGGTTCAATACGGTAAAAGTAGTCGATGGCATTAATCGCCAACTCACTGTTATGGAAAATGCTTTGCCGGGATATCGCTTTCAAGTGATTACCAACCAGGGACTTTTCATTAAGAGTGCTATTAGTGAGGTAAAAGATTCGGCTATACTGGGTATTATTCTGGCTATAATTGTGTTATTCGTTTTCCTTCGTCGCATTGGAACAACGCTTATTGTCAGCCTTGCCATTCCCATATCTATTGTTGCTACCTTTAACCTGATGTTCTTTACTGGTCTTACCCTTAACATCATGACGTTGGGAGGATTGGCACTTGGTGCAGGTATGCTTGTAGATAATGCCATTGTGGTGATAGAAAGCATTTTCCGAAACCATCGTCGCGGGTTATCCATTAAAGATGCAGCCATTACAGGCACCAGCGAAGTAGGTGGAGCCATCATTGCCTCCACGCTTACTACCATTGTAGTGTTCCTGCCCATTGTTTACCTGCATGGTGCTACAGGCGAGTTGTTTAAAGATCAGGCATGGACAGTTACATTTTCGCTTCTTTCATCGCTGTTCGTAGCCATCCTGCTTATACCGATGCTTTATTTGAAGCTATCCGGCAAGAAGAAAACATTTACCGAAGACAAATCACTGGAAATTAAAGGATACGACAATTTACTCAGGATTTTCCTCCGCCACCGGTGGATGGTTATCGGCATAGGAGTTTTAATGATTGTAATTGCTGCGGCCTGTTTGCCCTTTATCGGAACAGAATATATGCCGCAGGCCGAATCGAAAAGTTTTACTGTACAAGTGAAACTTCCGGAAGGTACCCGACTGGAACGCACAGCAGCAGCCGTAGCCACCCTCGAGGAACTGGTCTACGACATTTCAGCCGATTCGCTTGCAACTATCTATACACACGTTGGTCCGGGTGGCAACTCGGCGAATGCCATATTCGAAGGCGAAAACACAGCAACCATGAAAGTAATGCTTTCCGGCAAAGCGGCGTTAAATACCGATGATGTGATTACCCGCTTCGTTGAATCTGCCCAAAGCCCCGGTACAATGGAAATTACCATTGCCCGCGAAGAAAACTCTTTGAGTAGCCTGTTGGGAAGTGATGAAGCTCCTTTGGTAGTAGAAGTAAAAGGCGAGGAACTGGAAGAAATAGCCCGCATAACCGCTTTGGTTAAAGAACGGATGTTAACTGTTCCGGGCGTGTTCAATGTTGTAACCTCCATTGAAGATGGTGCACCGGAAATCATTGTATCAGTAGACCGCACCGTGGCTGGTATCAATAATCTTTCTGTAGCCACAGTTATTGAACAACTGAAACAGCAACTAAGTGGCCGTACTACAGGAAAAATGGAATACCGTGGCGAAATGCGCGAAATACTGATTCGTATGCCCGACATCAATCTGGCTACTCTTGGCGAAGTGGTAATAAAGAACGGTGACCAACGCTTCCGTTTACGCGAAATTGCAGAACTGAAATATTCACAGGCACCCAAAGAAATACTGCGTCGCAATCAGGCACGTATCAGTAAAGTGATGGCAGGAATCGACAGTCATACTTCGCTCGATAAAGCCGCACGCGAAGTACGAGCCGCTACGAATGATATCGAAGTGCAGCCCAATTACTCCATTACCGTAGCGGGCGACGAAGAAAAACGTCAGGAGTCCATGCACAGCCTGGTGCTTGCACTTGTACTTTCCATAATACTGGTGTATATGGTATTGGCCTCACAATTTGAATCGTTACTGCATCCGTTTACCATTCTGCTTACTATACCGCTTGCAGTGGTTGGAGCCATATTGCTGTTCTTCATCACCGGAAGCACCCTCAACATCATGGGAGTTATCGGAATGGTGATGTTGGTAGGTATAGCAGTGAACAACTCCATCATTCTGGTAGACAGGATTAATCAGATAAAAGACAGTGGTACAGAGCTTACCGAAGCCATTGTACAGGCAGGTAAGCAACGTATACGACCCATCATTATGACAAGTCTCACCACCATTCTGGCATTGTTACCTATGACATTCAGCTTTGGCGAAGGAGCTTCCCTCCGTTCGCCCATGGCTATTGCTGTGGTAGGAGGTCTTGTTACCTCAACACTGATGAGTCTTGCTGTAATACCCTGCGTTTACTATCTGTTCGAAAATGCTAAACAAAACCTAAAACGCAAGCGCAATGAACTTCCTTCTGCATAGACGTATAACCATCAGCATGCTTTTTATAGCACTTACAATGCTGGGCTACGTGTCGTACCGGCAGTTGAAGGTAGAGTTGCTGCCCAATGCCGAGTTACCCTCGTTGTTTGTCATGGTTTCTTCCAATCAGGAGATGGACCCGGGATACCTGGAATCGGAAATCATCATTCCCCTTGAAGGAGCAATCAGTTCCGAGGGTGGAGTGGAAAAGATTTCTTCGTCCATCGACAGCCGGCAGTCAACCATCCGTGTCGACTTTAAAGCAGGTGGAAACTTCAAGATTACAGCACTCAAACTCGAAGAACGAATCAACAAGCTGGCATCTACGTTCCCCGACGGTTTCCATGTGCAGGTGCAAAAGGTAGATATACAGCAAATGGCAAACGCCTTTATGGTGTTGCAGGTACGTGGATCGGGCGGAGTGGACCGTGTACGCAATGTAGTAGACAAGGAAATACGTCCCGAACTGGAAAACATCGACGGTGTAGCCGGAGTCAATGTATATGGAGGTCGTGAACGAGCCATTGAAGTACAACTCAACAATGAGATGTGCCGTGCGCTCAACCTTACCCCTTCAACCATCAGTGCTATTCTTACACAAAACACACGCGACAAAGAGTTCGCAGGCTTTGCTGTAGAACCTAACGGACAGTTCTTTGTACATGTAAGCTCACCTTACACACATGTATCCGAGTTAGAGAATATTGTTGTAGCCCCCGGCCCAGTACACCTGAAAGATGTTGCAACTGTTTTCTTCGACCTGAAAGAAGAAACCTCATACAGCCGTGTAAACGGAAAAGATGCTGTGTCTGTATCGCTCACCAACGACTCACAGACCAACCTTATCGAACTGTCGCACAAGGTGCAAGAGGGTATCGACCGGTTAAATGCCAGCATTTCGCACCTCGATGTAGAAGTCTTCGTGGAGCAGAACAGTGCACAGGTAATGGAGGACAATATCAAAGACATTATCAATCTGGCTGTTACAGGTGGGCTACTGGCCATTATTATTTTGTGGTTCTTCCTGAAAAACATCCGGTTGGTGGTACTTATTGGGTTATCCATACCTATTTCTATTTATACTGCTTTCAACTTTTTCTATGCCGCAGGTATTACCATTAATAGTTTAACACTCATTGGTATGGCCTTGGCGGTGGGCATGCTGCTCGATAATAGTGTAGTGGTACTGGAGAATATTTACCGGTTATCCGGTAATGGAATAACACCCGAACGATCGGTAACACAAGGAACCACGGAAGTTTGGCGTTCCATTGTGGCTGCTACGCTTACTACGGTAACCGTGTTTTTACCATTTGTTTTTTCGGATAACTTCCTGATAAAACTTATTGGTGAACACATTGGCGTTTCTATTGTGGCTACCCTTACCGTATCGCTGGTGGTGGCACTGATCTTCATTCCGATGGTTACATACGTCATTCTGCGACTCAGGAACCGTCGGTCGGTGTTCTACGAAGAAGTATCAGTTACCCAACGCCCTATACAGATTTACCTTGTGTTCCTCAAGGCTGCCATGCGCAATCCGGGAGTAACCATTATCGGCTCAATCGTACTCTTTTTCATTACCCTTATTGGGGCTATAACCCTCAATATACAGTCGATGCAGGATATTGAGTCCGACCGCTTTAATATTTACGTAACCATGCCACGCGGCAGCACGCTTGAAAAGGCCGACCAGATAGTAAAACTGATGGAAGACCGCCTTGAAAGCATGCCCGAAAAAGAAGAACTTATCTGTCGTATCCGTGAACAGGATGCTGTGCTTACACTGGTTTTGAAAGAAAACTTTAAGAAAACCAGCAAACGAAAGATTAGTGAAATTAAAATGGATGTGCTTAACAAAGTGAAGGATATTCAAGGCTCCGAGGTTAGTGTAAACGAAGCATCGGCTAATCAGGGAGGCGGTGCCATGAGTGGGCTTATGGGCTTTATGCGGCTTATGGGTATCGGGCAGCAACAGGAACGTATTGTTATCAAAGGTTCGGACTATGATATGATGTTTCAGGTAGCCGAAGACCTTCGCTATCATCTGAACGAACAGGACTTTGTTGCTCATTCGTGGGTTTCGTACACCGGACGTCAGGCAGAACTGTTATTGAATTTCGATCCGATACTCCTTACCTCATACGAAATAAACAGAGGAGATATTTCAAACGGGCTTATGTCATTAAACCCGGAATTTTCATCGGGAACAAGTTTTAAGATAGGTGAAGAAACTTATGATATTATCATCCGCACCGAAATTCCTGAAGATAAAAACAAGCTTGAAATAACAGATATAGAAGAAGAGGCAACAACCGATACAATTATTGTTGAAACTGTAAATCCGGTGGCAACCATTGATACCGCTTTGGCAATTGCCGACACATCAGGGGTAAGTACTGATTCGCTTCTTGCTATTGCCGATACAACAGGAGTTGCAACCGATTCTATTGCTGCTCCGGAACCCATGCCAACTGTATTGGCCGAAGAACTGGAGTTTAAAGATAAAACGATTGATGACCTTAAGGCTGTGCAAATTAAAAGCGCTAAAGGCGGGTTACACAGACTCGATGAGGTATCTGCCATAAACAAAGCGCGCGGCCGGGCACGCATTATGCGTGTTAATCAGGACAAGCAACTTGATTTGTACTACAGTTTCGGTCGTAATGCGGAAGAATCGAAACAGTTGTTGGAAAGCTACCGGTCGGATATTGATGCACTGGTAGCAGGTTATAATCTACCATCCGGACTGGCTATCGAAGTGATCCATGAAGAAGATGAGTTTGCAGAGTTTAAGTTCCTTATTCTGGCTGCATTGATTCTAATCTTTATGATCCTGGCTTCTGTATTCGAATCGTTTACTACACCATTCGTACTTCTGTTCTCTATACCGTTGGCCGCTATTGGTTCGCTATTGGCATTGATACTCACAGGTAATAGCCTGCTCAATGCCAATACCTTAATGGGATTTCTCATTCTACTGGGAGTAGTAGTAAACAATGGTATCATACTGATTGATTATACCAACATTCTGCGTAACCGCGGTTACCGACGCAATCGGGCGCTGATGATGGCAGGGCTTTCGCGTATCCGCCCCATCCTGATAACTTCTATCACTACCATTGTAGCCATGTTGCCGCTGGCCATGGGCGATGCCGAATACTCGGGAGCCATAGGAGCACCGTTTGCCATTACGGTTATTGGTGGTCTGGCTTTCTCTACCATATTAACGCTGGTGTATATTCCAACCGTTTGTCTGGGATTAGAGAATGCACTCACCTGGTACAGAGGGCTTTCACCTAAATTGTGGATTACCCATGCAATCCTCTTTGTTATAGGAGTTGCAGCCATCTACCTTTATGCCGATGGATTATTGTGGCAAAGCATCTGTTTGATAGCAATTGTTATTCTTATTCCAGGCATCACTTTCTTTATTCAAGCCAGCTTAAGACGTGCCAGTGAAGGCATTATTGATCCTGATGAAGAGATACAAATCACTGTGCGTAACCTTGTTAAAGTGTACGAGCGTCCTGGTAAAATCCGTCGCGACCTTACAAGCGGAGATGCTGTTCGTAAACGTTTGGGAGAGAGCAAAGACTATCATTCTTTGCGCGATTTCCTGAACGACATTTGGCTGATAGTGGTGCTGGTGTATACTATATACCTGGCCTGGTTCCACATAGAAAAGAAGCTTTGGATATTCCTGCTCTCCTTTGCCATCTATGCCATGGTTTTGTTGCTCTGGCGTAAACTCCGTAAATACCTCTTCTACCGGTTCGATGGTAGCCGGGTAATAAAAATAGTGAACCGTATAATCTTCTGGAGTATTCCGCCTGTTGTGTGGTTTATGATGTCCAGCAGAATGGATAATACTGGCTTCAGCTTTTTTGTGGGTGTATTATGGGCAGCAGGCATTGCTATCTATGTAACATCGAGGCGGTTATACGAAAAAGATATTAACATTGAACGCGTCACAGGCCGGTTTGCCGGTCTACGCAGATCGTATTACCGGTTTGTGAAAAGCATTCCGGTTATTGGTAAGCAAAAGAAACCGTTCAAGGCACTCCGTGGTGTATCGTTCACTATTCACAAGGGAATGTTTGGTTTGCTGGGGCCTAACGGTGCAGGTAAATCTACCATGATGCGTATTATTTGCGGTATCCTGGAACAAAGCTACGGAAGCATCTATGTCAACAACCTGGATGCCCGTGAGTATCGGGAGGAATTGCAGGGACTTATTGGCTTCCTGCCACAGGAGTTTGGTACGTATGAGCACATGACGTCTATGGAATTTCTTGACTATCAAGCCATCCTGAAAGGTCTTACCGATAAGAAACTACGTGAAGAGCGCATAGAGTATGTACTCAAAGCCGTACACATGTACGAACGCAAAGATGATAAGATCGGTTCTTTCTCCGGCGGTATGAAACAGCGTATCGGTATTGCCCTTATCCTGTTGCATCTGCCACGCATTCTTATTGTAGACGAACCTACAGCCGGTCTCGACCCGCGCGAACGTATTCGTTTCCGTAATTTGCTGGTTGAACTCAGTAAAGAGCGCATCGTTATTTTCTCCACGCATATTATTGAGGATATTTCCAGCTCGTGCAGTCAGGTGGTAGTTATCAATAAAGGTGAGTTGAAATACTTTGGCGATCCGGTGGATATGGTTAACATGGCTACAGGTAAGGTATGGCAGTTCCACATTGATAAGTCTGCTTTCGAAACACTGGATAAATCAATGGTTATTCATCACATGCAGAATGGAGATATCATTCAGGTACGCTATCTCTCATATGAAAAGCCACATCCGGATGCTGTACTTGTTGAAGTGAACTTAGAAGATGCATATTTGTGTCTGCTTAAAAATATGAATTAAATTGATTTACGATTTTAATAGAACACAGAGACACAGAGGCACAGAGTTTTAAATAGTTTTCATAAACAGAGATTTATACTAAACTCTGTGCCTCTGTACCTCTGTGTTCAATAATATAAATTTAGCTATATATGACGCCAAAACAACTGATAAGTCTTGTACCGAAGCTCGTGAAGTATAATATGAAGATTATATTTGCGGGTAAGTTCTTCTGGTTTCTGTTGGCGGCCTTTGGGTTCTTTGCCTATTTCATGTTCAATTCGGCATGGAACCGGCAGATGGTAAACGAAGGAGCCATTTACGGTATGTTGATATTTCCCAGTATGCTACTTATTTTCTACCCTACGGTTTTCGGTATCCAGAATGATGAAGACAGCCGTATACTGGAAATTATTTTTGGCATCCCCAACTACCGTTACAAAGTTTGGGGTGTGCGGTTGCTGATGATTTATCTGATCGTGTTTGTCATTCTACTCGTCTTCTCATACATTGGCACACTGTTGTTATGGCCTGTTAACGAACTCGAAATGTCGGCTCAGTTAATGTTTCCGGTTCTTTTCTTTGGGAATATGGCCTTTATGTTTTCCACCATTACCCGTAGTGGCAATGGTACAGCGGTAATAATGATTGTATTGGGCATTGTATTGATGATTTTTATGAATGCCACCAATATGAAACATACATTCTGGAATGTATTTCTCAATCCGTTTGATGTTCCGCGCGATTTTCACCCATTAATATGGCAAAGCGTTTTGTTGAAGAGCCGTATATTTCTGGCTGTTGCTTCGGTAGTTTGGTTGCTTATCGGGTTACTTAACTTACAGAGAAGGGAAAAGTTTGTGTAATATTATTCGGCTAATTCAATAACCTCCAAATCTTTAAATACCCCGTTATCTATTGTAAACCGCACCAATGTACGTGTAGTATGGAAACCATATTTTCCGGCAGCACCCGGATTTATATGGAGCATTCCCAATGTTTTATCATACTTCACTTTTAATATATGCGAGTGTCCACTTATAAAAAGTTTAGGTGGGCGCGCATATAAGCTGCCGGCAATAGAAGGATCGTACTTGCCCGGATATCCACCAATATGCTTCATCAATACTTCGGCACCCTCTACAGTGAACCTGTTAACCTGAGGAAACACCCGGCGAATGTCTTGTCCATCAATATTTCCATAAACCCCACGTAATGGGCGGAATGCTGACAGTTTATCCGCTATTTCCATCGAGCCGAAGTCACCCACATGCCATATTTCATCGCATTGTTCAAAATGTTGTAGATATCTTTCGTCCCACCAGGCATGGGTATCCGATAATAATCCAATTCTAATCATTTTTTCTTTTGATTTCTTCCTGTAAAAGTACTGTTTTTGTCCGCATTCACAAAAGGCATAGTATAGAAAATGTAAACCAAAGCCACAACACAATTGACAATCAACAAATTACAGTACCACTTGTTTTTTAAGCGTGAGAAAAAAGTATCACCGATCATTTTAAGTGTGAGAAAAAAGTATCATGCAGCATGAGACAAAAGTATCACGCCTAAGATACTTTTGTACCACAAGCGTGGCACTTTTGTACCACAGGCATGATACAATAAACAATAACTCCCTTTAACTCCTTCCATTCTGGAATGTGAATAATTTATTACTCTTTCTAAGAAAGTTTATTTTAAAGTATTATATTTGAGCAAAACTAAGAATCCATGGAGAACAAATATAATTACTTTAAACGCGATATTAGCTGGTTGTCGTTCAATTACAGGGTGTTACTCGAAGCCGACGACGAACGTTTACCTATATACGAACGCATTAATTTCATTTCTATATACTCTTCTAACCTGGAAGAGTTTTATAAAGTGAGGGTGGCCGATCATAAAGCCATTGCATCGGGCATAGCCCAAAGCGATGAAGAAACCACCCAGTCGGCCATTGAAATACTCGAATCAATAACCAATATTGTAAATCAACAACTGGAAACCCGTATACGAATCTATGAACAGAGCATCCTCCCTACCCTACGCCAAAACAATATTGTTTTTTACCAGGGCCGAAGCGAAGTAGAACCCTTTCATCAGCAGTTTGTCCGGAATTTCTTTCACGAAGAAATATTTCCCTATCTGCAACCTGTACCGGTAGCCAAAAACGAAGTAGTATCTTTCTTACGCGACAATCGCCTATACCTTGCAGTGCGTGTATTGCGGAAAAACACCTCACCCAACAGCCCCGATTACAGTAAATATTTTGTAATGAAGATACCCTACAGCAAGGTACCCCGCTTTGTTGAATTGCCTAAGCATGAGGGTAATTATTACCTAATGTTTATTGAAGATATTATCAAAGCCAATCTTGGTGTAATCTTTCCCGGTTTTGATGTTGATTGCAGTTACTGCATCAAGATATCACGCGATGCCGATATTCTGATTGAGAATGTTGCCTCCAACGAAATAGTGGAACAGTTAAAGAAAAAGGTAAAGAAGCGTAAAATTGGTGCTGTAAGCCGTTTTGTGTACGACAGGCACATGCCCGATGATTTTCTGGCTTTTCTGGTTGATGCGTTTAACATCAATCAGCATGAGCTGGTACCTGGCGACAAACATCTCAACCTTGAAGATCTGAAATATTTCCCTACCCTGAACAAAGCCATAGAAGGAAGTCTGAAGCCAACTCCTATGAGGTTAACCTACCTCAATAAAAAGGAATCTATATTCAGTTATGTACGTAAAAAGGATTTATTGATTCATTATCCTTATCATTCGTTCGATCATTTTACGCATTTCCTGTACGAAGCTGTTCACGACCCCAAGACCCGCGAAATTATGGTTACTCAATACAGGGTAGCCCAAAACTCACAGGTTATTAACCAACTGATAGCAGCTGCCGAAAACGGAAAGAAGGTTACCGTATTTGTAGAACTGAAAGCCCGGTTCGACGAAGAAAACAACCTTGCCACAGCCGAAATGATGAAGAAAGCAGGAATCAACATCATCTACAGTTTGCCCGGATTAAAAGTGCATGCCAAAGTAGCCTTGATATTACGCGAAAGCAAACACAGCTTTGCGTACATAAGCACCGGCAACTTTAACGAAAAAACAGCTGTAGTGTATGCAGATGTAGGCCTATTCACTGCAAGACCGGAGTTGGTAGAAGAGGTACACAATATTTTCCTTACATTGCAAGGTAAAAGCAACTCGGGTTTCCAACACCTGCTGGTGGCGCGCCACAATTTAATTCCATCGCTAAACACACTGATCGACAAAGAAATTGAACTGGCACAATCGGGTAAGAAAGGAAGAATTATAATTAAACTCAATGGCATACAAGATCCTGTAATGATAAATAAGCTATACGAAGCTTCCGAAAAAGGGGTAGAGATTGACCTTATTATCCGGGGTATATGCTGCGTTATTCCCGGACAGCCTTACAGCCGGAACATTAAAATTACCCGTATAGTAGATAGTTTTCTGGAACATACACGTATTCTGTACTTTGGCAACAATGGCAACCCTAAAGTATTTTTCGGTTCGCCCGACTGGATGAAGCGTAACCTCTACCGCCGGATTGAAGCTGTTACCCCGATAAAAGATGCAGATTTGAAACAGGAAATCATCGACATGTTGCATATTCAACTAAATGATAACCAGAAAGCCTGTTTTGTTGATGAACAGTTATGCAATATATTCAAAAAGAATGATGCACCTGCGGTAAGGGCCCAATACACATTCTACGAGTATTTAAAGAATAAGAATGCAGAAAAGACTCTGCAATTTCAGTATCCGAATAAAACATTTCAGTAGTACTTTTGTCTGTTTGAGTAATTAAATACGGCATCTGGAGTTTACAAGATACTATATTTACATACGAATTACAAATTCATCAATATGGGCAAGAAAAAACATTTCGCCAAAGCCCCATTCGGCCAGAGGCAAGCAATTATTTCCTCATTAAGCATAAGCTTTTTGATAAATGCCATACTTATTGCTTGTTTTATATTCCTCTCTTTTCGTCTTAATCCAACTATTAAGATTAAAACAGGCGAACTATTTGTGTACTTTATTTGTCATTTTGCATGCAATTTTATCCTGTTGTATATACTATATACTTTTAGTAACAGGCTTATTAAAACAGACAAGCAAAAGCGCAAAACAGCCACTAAAATGATTGTTGGCACATTTTTAATCTGCGGTTTCTTAAGTCCGGTATTTACACAAATCCAATGGTGGTGTATTGATATGGGTACTCACAGTACTGGTTTCAATATTTTTTTAAGCTTCAACCTAATAAAAGACGTTATACTGGGAGTAATGATGCTCTTTGAAACCGGAATCAGGTTTTCTGCCTACCGTACACATCAAACACTGCTGGTTAACCAAAGTTTAATGAGAGAGAACATCAAAACCCGTTATGAGGCACTGAAAAACCAACTCGATCCTCATTTTCTCTTTAACTCCTTAAACACACTCAATGGTTTAATTGGAATTGATGATGAAAAAGCACACGATTATGTAGACAATCTCTCGTCTGTATTCCGTTATACACTTCACAGTAAAACCATTTGCAAATTAAGCGAAGAAGTGGAGTTTGTTAACGCTTATGTTGATTTGCTGAAAATAAGATATGGCGACAACTTTGTTGTACATTATAATATCGAAGAAAAGTACAAGCATTATTATCTGATGCCCGTAAGCATTCAGCTATTGGTAGAAAATGCTATAAAGCACAATATTATCAGCAATAAAAAGCCACTGTTTATTTTGATAGAAACAACCGACCGGAATTCTGTTATTGTACAAAATATTATCAACCCCAAACTAAACAACACAGGAGGTGGAGGCGTAGGACTGGCCAACCTCACCAACCGTTATTCTATTCTATTTCATAAATCTATCTCCATCACCAACAAAGAAGGTATTTTTATTGTAGAAATTCCTTTGATAGAGAAAGTAGAAAACATGAATAATTCAATTGATAAATCATATAAAGATGAATATTGTTATTGTTGAAGATGAGATTGTTGCTGCTCAAACATTAAGCAGACTCATACAGGAAATCAGGACCGATTTTACAATTCTTACTGTGCTTCAAAGTGTAGAGGATAGTGTAGAGTGGTTTTCGCAACACCCCATGCCCGATTTAATATTCATGGATATTCATTTGGCAGATGGTTCTTCTTTTGAGATATTCAATCATGTAAAGATAGACTGTCCTATCATTTTCACTACTGCATACAACGAGTACGCCCTCGATGCATTTGAGGTAAACAGCATTGATTATCTGCTTAAACCCATAAATAAGAAACGCCTTACACAAGCTATTTTAAAGTTTGGCAATTTCACTTATAAAAAAGATAATACTCAATTGATTAATGATTTTATATCTACCATTAATAAAAGCCAAAACCGTTATAAAACTCACTTCCTTATACCACATAAGGATAAGCTCATCCCCCTGGCTGTAGAAGATATAGCCTGTTTCTATTCCGAATTGAAAATTGCCCGTGTAGTATGCTTCAATTCGCAAAGCTATTCGCTCGACTATTCACTGGAAGAGTTGATGAAACATCTCAATCCCGAATTGTTTTTCAGGGTAAACCGCCAATATATTGTGGCTCACAAAGCCATCAATGATATCTCTATCTGGTTTGCCGGAAAATTGTCGGTTAATCTCAATGTGAATGTGCCCGAACGAATTCTTGTTAGTAAAGCACGTGCTACAGAGTTTAAAAGTTGGTACACGAGGGAGAATTGAAAATTCATCATTCATCATTCAATATTAAATATATTCCTCTATCTTTGTGACCTATTTAAATGAATTCACAATTCAAAATTAGTAAACATGCTTACAAAGATTATCGCCCAAAGCAATATTGATCGTTTTATCAAATGGTTTGAGCGGGCAGAGAATATAGTTATAGTATCGCACGTTGCTCCAGATGGTGATGCAATTGGTTCCTCTCTCGGATTATGGCACTTTCTTAATTCACAAGAAAAAAATGCAAATGTTATTGTACCCAATGCTTTTCCCGATTTCCTGAAATGGATGCCGGGCAGCAAGGATATTCTAATCTATGAACGTTATCAGGAATTTGCTGATAAATTAATTAGCGAAGCCGATGTTATTTGCTGTCTCGATTTCAATGCACTGAAACGCATAGATAATATGGCAGGTGCTGTAGCAGCGTCGCCCGCCCGCAAAATACTAGTTGATCACCACTTACAACCGGAAGACTTTTGCGATATCACCATCTCTCATCCCGGAATGTCGTCGACAGCCGAACTTGTATTCAGGTTAATTTGCCGCATGGGCTATTTCGAAGATATAACCAAAGCAGGTGCAGAATGTATTTATACCGGTATGATGACCGATACTGGCGGATTTACATTTAACTCTAATAACTCAGAAGTATATTTCATTATCAGCGAGTTACTATCCAAAGGCATTGATAAAGACGAAATATACCGAAAGGTTTTCAACACCTACTCCGAAAACCGCTTACGCCTGATGGGCCATGTGCTTACCAACATGAAGGTATATAATGAATATAACGCAGCCCTCATCACCCTTACCAAAGAAGAACAGAAACAATTTAATTTTATGCGGGGCGATAGCGAAGGGTTCGTAAACATCCCGCTGTCTATTAAGAACGTAATGTTTACCTGTTCGCTCAGAGAAGATGAAGAAAAAGATATTATTAGAATATCCTTCCGCTCGGTTGGTGATTTCCCTACCAATAAATTCGCTGCCGAGTTCTTTGGTGGCGGCGGACACCTCAATGCATCCGGAGGTGAATTTGTTGGCCCTATAGAAGATGCCATTTCTCTGTTCGAAAAAGGGCTCAAAGCTTACGAACATCTGCTAAAGGTTAAAAGTTAATTGGGAAAGGTTAAAGGTTCAGAACTTTATACTACCCTTCTTTTATGTTTAAATGAAATAAGATATTTTTGCGCTAAATATACACAACAAATGAAAAAACTTTCACTTTTATTTCTGATTGTTTTAGCTTTCGGGGCTTTTGGAACCATGTTTCAGGCGTGTGATAACTCCAAAACCTATGCAGAAATGCTTGAGGATGAGAGAAAGGCTGTCAATGCTTTTGTAAAAAAGCACAATATCAAAACGATTTCCAAAGAAGAGTTTGAAAAGGATACCATTACAGGCGAAAATGAATATGTTCAATTTTCGAATGGACTATATCTGAATATTGTTGATAGAGGAAATGGCGATACGATTAAAACACGTGATGAAATTATCGTACGTATGGTAGAATACAATGTAATGGCAGAGATTGATACTGAGGTTGGAGATACACTGTCGAATTTAGACATTGATGTTCTTACCGATTCTTTCTTCTACAATCCAACAGCCTCGTCTACATTATTTGTGTATGACAGCTATAATGGATATTTTCCATACGTGTACAGTAGCTTGTTGTCGCAAGGAACTTTAGATGTGCCTAATGGTATCATTAATATATTACCTTATATTAAAGATGGTGCACACGTTAAAATCATTGTGCCTTCCAAACTTGGACATTCTTATGCAATGCAGTATGTTTATCCATATTATTACGACATTCATAAAATCCAAATCAGATAAAAACGATTACTTCGCTTAATCACTAATCTAATAATAATATGACACTTATTAAATCTATCTCTGGTATTCGCGGAACTATTGGCGGACCTGTTGGGGAAGGATTAAACCCACTTGATATAGTTAAATTTACATCGGCTTATGCCACCCTGATTCGCAAAACCTGCAAATCATCTTCTAACAAGATAGTAGTAGGACGCGATGCACGCATTTCGGGCGAAATGGTAAAAAATGTAGTAACCGGTACACTCATGGGAATGGGTTGGGATGTAGTAGACATTGACTTGGCCTCTACCCCTACTACCGAACTTGCTGTTACTATGGAGGGAGCTTGTGGCGGTATTATTCTAACTGCTTCGCACAACCCCAAACAATGGAATGCGCTTAAATTATTAAATGAACATGGCGAGTTCCTGAATGACGCCGAAGGTAAAGAGGTTCTACGCATTGCCGAAGCCGAAGAATTTATTTATGCAGATGTAGACAATGTGGGTTCGTATCGTTTGGATTTAACTTATAACCAAAAACATATAGATAGTGTTCTGGCATTAGATTTGGTTGATGTGGATGCTATTAAGAAAGCTAACTTCCGTGTAGCTATTGATGCGGTAAACTCTGTTGGTGGTATTATTCTGCCCGAATTGCTGGAAAAACTTGGAGTTACACAAATAGAAAAGCTATACTGCGACCCTACCGGTAACTTTGCGCACAACCCCGAACCGTTGGAAAAGAATCTGGGCGACATCATGAACCTGATGAAGAGCGGTAAAGCAGATGTTGCGTTTGTGGTTGATCCGGATGTAGACCGTTTGGCTATGATATCCGAAGACGGTGCCATGTATGGTGAAGAATACACACTTGTTACTGTTGCCGATTATGTATTGAAACATACACCGGGAAATACTGTTTCAAACTTAAGTTCTACCCGTGCTTTACGCGATGTTACCCGCAAATATGGTAAAGATTATTATGCTTCTGCTGTAGGTGAGGTAAATGTGGTTACTAAGATGAAAGAAGTAGGCGCAGTGATTGGTGGCGAAGGTAATGGTGGTATTATTTATCCTGCAAGCCATTACGGTCGTGATGCATTGGTAGGAATTGCTTTGTTCCTGAGCCATCTTGCACACGAAGGAAAGAAAGTAAGTGAACTTCGGGCTACTTATCCGGTTTACTACATGGCTAAGAACAAAGTAGATCTTACTGCCGATACGGATGTAGATGCTATTCTGGCCAAAGTTAAAGAACTATATAGTAACGAAGATATTAACGATATAGATGGTGTAAAGATTGACTTTGCCGACAAATGGGTACATTTACGCAAAAGCAACACCGAACCCATAATCCGTGTATATAGCGAAGCCGCATCTGTTGAAGAGGCTGAAGAGATTGCACAGAAAATTATGGATGTTATTTACGAACTGGCTAAGTAAAATCGTAACTTGCAAAAAACATAAAGCCTGTTTAGACTGTTGATGATGTCTAAACAGGCTTTTATTTGTAACTTGATAGCTGAACTAATTCTCCAGATCTTCAATTGACAAGCCGGTTGCTTTTATAATTACATCAATCGGCACACCAAGTTGTTTAAGATTTCGTGCGTTAGCTATATTTTGTTTTTTAGCTTCTTCACGTCCTATTTTTATTCCTTCTTCTAGGCCTTTTTCTATTCCTTTTTCTATTCCTTTTTCTATTCCTTCTTTCATTCCTTTTTCTATTCCTCTCCGCTCTGCACTATTATAAAGTGTTTTTTCTACGCTAATGATGTCCCAAAACTTTTCATATTCAAACAGTTGGTCTTCGGTAAAAGCAGATACCTCTAATGTGTTAAGAGCCTTTTTGATTTGAGGATTATCCAATAGATCTTGTGATACTTCGTATGTTCTTGCATTTATCTCAGTGAGATAGCGAAGCCATAATACATGCATCTTCTTTGCAGCGTAAGTTTGCGGCGTAAATTTGGGAAGTTCTACAAATATCAGATGAAGGCCTTCTATTACTTTTTCGGTGTGTTCTATATGTACCATTTTATAGTAATGATAATAACCTTCCAAATTCGGCTCGAATACTTGATTTACCAAATTGAGCGAATACACCGGTTGTAACAGTTCGTATTCTTCACCAGTTTTTATCTGGCGTACGTATGCTTTGGAGGCGTTGAATAATACGCGCTGTTTAAACTCGGGCGACCAGATCATTTGCATTTCTACTATAAACTGCCTGCCTTGTTTGTCTTTGCAACGCACATCTACAATACTGTTTTTGCGCAAAGGGTTTTCAGGAACCAATTCGGAAGAAAGGTATTCAATATCGGTTATCTCTTCGCCTTCGTTAAG
This sequence comes from Bacteroides sp. 519, assembly GCF_010500955.1. Taxonomy (GTDB): domain Bacteria; phylum Bacteroidota; class Bacteroidia; order Bacteroidales; family Bacteroidaceae; genus Bacteroides. The sequence goes on along the minus strand of NZ_QVMJ01000001.1, from coordinate 74,933 downwards.
AGGAAGAAGTGCATTCAAGAGGCTCATCACTAAGTCGGGATGCTCGCCAAACACACGCTTGAATGTTAAGTCGGCTTTAGGGTCAAGGTATCGCATAAAATTAATCTTTTCGTTATTACAAAAATAGTTCTTTTATTTGTAGAAGCAATGAAATTACTTTTAATACTTATAAATGTCCCATATCCCAAACTCAAACCGATATAAAAAAAGACATATAACAAGAATTACAACATTAATAATAAACGCTTTCATAAAAGTATCAGACAGAAGTGATTTAGATAACAATATTCCTCCAGCGAAAACAACTATACTACTTCCAACTACTGCATATTCGGTTTCTTGAATAGGATAAAACAATAACCAACATATAAAAGCAAACACCCAATAACACATAGGATATGCTACTATTGTAACAATATATAAAACGATACGGATAACAATTGAACTATTTAGCATACATCTCTTCTACTGATACACAAAGTTTATTTGCAAAAAACAAGCTGTTCCTATCTAATTTTGTAATTGTATATGTTTCTTCATACTTGTTGAGCTGTTGTATCCCTTTCAGTGTTATTGTTTGAAGAGCTCCATTGTGCAAATAGTTAATAGTTTGTCCAATCGAAAACACATTACTGTTAACACCGTAAGTGCTATTTGCTGTAACCGAATAAAACTGCCCATCGAAATAAAAAGGATGATCTGCTGTTGTTTCAATCTTTATTGTATTAAAATCAAGTTCATACAAATGATGTTTTCTACTTGCTAGTTCCAAAATGGTGGCCTCTTCCAGTTGGTTGGTTTGTGTATTTAAGCTCAACACTTTATCGCCAACCCGAAGTTGTTCAATTGGTTTTTCTCCACTGGGGGTACTAACCATTGTTCCTTTGGCAAAGCAAAGACAACCTGTTCCGTAGAATTCTATTTCAGAGATAGCAACATCATCGTATTTGTCGCCTTTGTACACATCGGTAATTTCAAATTTAAAGCAAAGCCGACCTTTTTCTACATGATGGGTGCCAATTTCGAAAACTTGTAATGCCTTGGTATCTTTCAGATTCAATAAAGCATAAGGTTCTCCATTGATATAAAATTTCAGCTGTTTTACCCTTGAATTGTTCTGCCATGCTTGGTCAGACTTCATATAACCATTATATATTTCGACAAGAGTAACAGGTGGATTACCTTCGGGAAACAGGTATGTTATGCTTTCTCCAATTCCATATCCATCAACACCCTCGACCCATGCAGTATATAAACTAAAATCGTGTGCATTTTCTGCTTTATAGTCCAAACTACTGCTTACAGGTTTTAACTCCGAACTTGCCGAAACTTGCTCTACCCATCCACAATTGTACCAACCGTCACCAAGTTCACTAACATCCCAAATATTCTCTCTATCAGGATAATCATGATGCCAAATTTGTTTTTGCCGTTCGGTTAAACGTTCATAGGCATCATTGTAGGTTGCATAGATCTCTTCTATTTTGCTCAATTCCTTTTTAACCACACTTTCGTTCAGAATGGGTGTACCCCTAAGTGTGGGCTCAATAACTTTCAGCGGTTTATCTTGTCCGTTTGCAGTTAATGCAAACGGAAACAAGATTAATAATAAAATCAGGATGGGGTGCTTCATGTGATAATAATATGATGAGTTATTATTTCAAAATAAAACCATGTTTGGATAATCTTCGCTTAATGCTTCCATTTTGTGCTTCTTTTATAAATGTAGGGACATTTTTTTTCAAATACTCCATTAATGCATCTGCTTTTTTTTGAGAATCAGAATAGCAATTATTTATCTGGGTAATTCCTCTTATGATATTCTTACATTTAATATTATCCAAATTTCTCAATTCAATTATTATAGAACTAATAATCTCATTTAGACTTTGTAGTCCATCCAAGTCAGTATTATCTGAAGTATAGTCTCCAATCAGATGTACATTGTAAGCAATAGATGCAAAAAAACGAGCATATGCAGCATCTCGTCCTCCATGAGCAAATCCAAACATTTTTTCTGTTTCTTCATTTATTTTTCTATTTCTTTTTATCTGTTCAGATTTAATTTCAGATTTAAATATCCTCAAATTAGATTCTACATTTAAATCATATTCTTCACAATATTTTTTTATTCGTTTCTCTAATTCAGAACTCCAGGGTCGCGCATTGTATGCCCAATGAAATAAAAGGCGGTGTTTACATTTAAATCCCAAATGATTATTACATAATGTAGAATAAAATGGTTCATGTTTATCAATCATGTCAGAGCTGATAAACTGCATCCATTCTTTTAGCTTATTATTCTCTTCGAATCCAAAGACGGCAATCATATCGTCTACATGTTCTGCACATTTTTTGTGAGCATATATATCAGCTACATTTATCTTCAAAAATGCAAATATTACCAAATAATGTACTATTCTCATCTATTATAATTTAGATTCATACTCAAAATATTTATCGCTCATATTAGATTTAAACCATAAGAACATTTACAACCTGAATAACTTTCTTTCAAAACCAATGAATAATCCAAGTAAAAGCGATTTTATAATTTCAGTCCTTTTATAAATTTCGTGATAGCAGTCCACCAACGTATCCACCATGGATCTGTTTCTATTTCTTCTGTTTCTATTTCTTCTGTTTCTATTTCTTCTACAGATATTTCCATATATTCGTATTCATTCTTACATATATCATCAAAATAAATAGTCTTTTCAGCTTTCTCACATAAATAAGGCTTCATTCCTTTTGCTTCCTCATCGTACTTATATATAATATTGATTGCATTAGGAAATACCATTCGTAAATAATGACCTATTTGCTTTACAGAATGATGAGGTTGGTATTTCAAGGTATCACCTAAAAACGTGACTTCGGCACCATTTAAGGAATCCAATTCAACATATTTACTATCAATATTCTCACATTCTAAAATTGTTTTGTTTTCTTTTGGAGTGTACTTTTTACAAAATTTTATAATATCATCTATATCATCTTCTGATAGAATAAACTCACTCATTCTTGGCCAGTCACTATTTCTGATTTTTTCATAATTCAAGTTAGATTTAACTGTAAATACTTTATTGGGTATAAGAACTTCTAAAAACAGATATTTAAGATTCTTATTTGCTTTAAAACAATTGACTTTTTCAACTTTCTTAGCTAATATACCATTCGCATAATTAATATTCATTTGTTTAATCAACACTTTATCTTTCGAATGTTCTTCAAAATAAAGATTAAACTCTTCATTATTACAGGAAAATCGTTCTGGAAAAATGATATGAAGAGCATCATTAAAACTTGAACCAATCCATAATTTATACCACTTTTTATATGTCACTTTGCTAAAAGAAATAATATCAACTAACTCTTCCCATATATATTCAGTTTGAGAATTCAAAAGATATGTTACATAAGAACAAATATTCATTTGTGTATTTTGAGCAAATAAACTTTTGATGCTTGTACTAACATCATCATATTTTTCTATTATTTCAAAAAGATTAGCTGCTGCCATGAATAACAAATCACGATCAGATGCTTTAGGATCATCTATCCCTGAACGGAGTAATTGCAAACCTTTTTCTTCTTGTTGAAGTTCATACAAATACACCATAACACATTGAAGTACAGCAGCACTATTTCCGGGCAAATTCTTTATAGCAATATTTATTAAATTCTCTTTTTCCGAATTTAAAAGATGCTTTTCGTATAATAATACCGTCAATGCTATACACCCACTTTTTTCGTCACATCTTAATATTGGTGCAGTTTGATACATGTTTAAGTATATATCAAATTGGGGTTTGGCTTTCGCATATTGTCCCAAATCAATATATGCCATACCTAAATAATAATAATAAGCAGCTACTTTTTTATATGTATCATAATTATCCTCTAATAACCGGATTCTTTTTGCAGCATCTATTTCGGATATATAGTTACTAAACAAATTAGCAGTAGCTTCAGTCAAGCGGTCATCTTCATCTAAATCGTATTTGTTGTAAAGATTGAATATAATATCTTGAGCCGATTTGCGGACCTCATTTATTGTTCTTAAATCTTCTTTTCGTAAATCCCACATCGCACGAAGTTCTTCTATATTTTGTTCGCCTGACATGGATTTATATTCAACGACTGAACGAGCAGCTGTTAGCAACACTTGAAATGCCATCTGATAGATCATTCCTGGTCCTGCTTTCCCCGTTAATAACATTGTTGGATTTAAAGCATTTGAAAGAGCATTCCACTTCAAATTGTCCTTTTTTATAGACTGTATTCTTCTCATAAGCGCACGCTCTTCTTCAGTAATTTCAAACTTACTTATAGCGTCCAGCAGTTCAATTCTAAAATCCTTTATTTCGTCTAATCCAACAATTTGCTTCATTGTTAAATTATTCACAATCTGATCAGATTCATGTTCTAGAACAACCATTGATTTATTGTTCAGTATATTAGTCAATGTTGTGATACAGTAATTCATTTGGGCTATCACATTTTCATCAGAAGACTGAGATTGTGTATTACTTTGTGCTAAAATTGAATATGGAAATAAAAAAGAAACTGCAACAAAGAAAAGATGTGTTTTTTTTAAATTCATTTATTATGTCGTTTTATGCTATATTCTATCGTTACTAAAAAGAATTCAATCGCAAAAATAATAATAATTCTAATCAAGAACTGTATACAAATATCGTATTTACTATAAAACACTCGAAAAATTCAGTATCACTAATTGTACAAGGTAAGACTATTTAAAATAAAAAAGCACTTGTACAAGAATTTAACACAAGAGATTTTGCCAGAAGATTTGTTATTTTGCCCTCCTTATTTTGGAGGGCAAAATTTAGTTTATACTTACCTCATCAACAAACACAAATGCGGGCTTACCTGCCCCTCCATGCCATGCGGGCATACTGTTTTCCTTCTTAACCAGTATCTTCACATACCTGCTTTGAGTTGTATCAAAAGTTACTTTATTCTCAAATACTTTTTCGGTATGTTCTGCCGGATCGGGAAACGTTTGTGTGGCAACAGGTTTAAACACTTTTCCGTCTTCCGATACCAATATGGCTAATTCCTTTATACCGAAAATCCAATCGCCTGTACATACATAGCTGTTTAACGATACTTCCGAAAAGGAAGTTGGTTCTTTCAAATCAATATCTATTTCAAAATCGCTGCGACTGAAACCAAGCCACGAACCATCTTTGTAATTTCCTTTGTTGCCCGACATACCATCGACCAACACCGGCGCGCCACCAAACGTATACGATCTGTGCGGTTCCTGACTGATAGTAACAGGCTTCATAGTAGCTTTATTAATACTGAAGGTATTGGTATAAACAGGTGTTTCAAAATCGGGCCGTATAGCTTTAGCCATAATTGTTGTTCCTTCCGAGAAAGATAATGTACCTGCATATTTTGTACTCTCTTGTGTAGGGGTACTACCATCAAGTGTATAATAAATAGGAGCATCATCTATAGTAGAGAGGGTTAACTCTATTACGCCTTTGTCGCTGTTGGAATTTGTTTTTGCATTTATTTCGTACACCGTCTTGGCATAGTTATATCCTTTCTTATTATAATGCTTAATCATATTCGATAAACGTTTCAAGAAAGCATCATAGTTTCTGTTTTCGGGCAAACACCATTGTATTTCGGCCAATGCATCCATACGAGGCAATACTTTAAATTCAACTTGTTGGGTGGTGGTAACATATTCGGTCCAGAGATTGGCTTGTACACCCAGTATGTGTTTGGCTTCACTTTCACTTAATTCTTTAGGAATAGGGTTGAAACTGTATACCTTGCTCAATGGCACATAACCACCTATCGACAATGGTACACTTTCAACATTTGCTGTTTGGTAATAATCGAAATAGAGATGAGATGTTGGAACCATAATAGCATCGTGCCCTTGTTTGGCTGCTGCAATAGCTCCTTCGGTACCTCTCCACGACATAACAGTTGCATTGGGTGCCAAACCTCCTTCAAGAATTTCGTCCCAACCAATAATCTTCCGGCCTTTATTATTCAGGAAGCTTTCTACATAAGACATCACGTAACTTTGGAGTTTTTCCTCTGCACTGTGTTCTTTATCTGCTTTAATGCCTAACTGTTTAATCTTGGCCTGACATTTCGGACATTTAGCCCATCGTACTTTCGGACATTCGTCGCCACCAATATGAATATATTCGGAGGGGAATATATCTGTTATTTCTGTAAATACATCTTCAAGGAAAGTATATACATCGCTGTTGCCAGGACATAGTACATCATCAAATATTCCCCATTCGGGAGATACTTCGTACGGACCGCCTGTACATCCCAAATGCGGATAAGCATGCAGTGCTGCCAGCATGTGTCCGGGCAAATCTACTTCGGGTATAATGGTTATAAAACGGTCTTTGGCATAGGCTACAATCTCTCTGGCTTCTTCCTGAGTATAAAAACCACCATACGGCTTATCGTCATACTCGCCGGTGTTACGTCCTATCACCGTTTTCTTTCTGAAAGCACCTTTTTCTGTTAACTCCGGATACTTTTTAATTTCAATACGCCATCCCTGGTCATCAGTTATGTGCCAGTGGAATGTATTCATATTGTGCAAGGCAATAATATCAATGTATTCTTTGATAAATTCAACAGGAAACATGTGGCGTCCTACATCCAGCATCATACCACGATAGCCAAAACGGGGATAATCTTCAATAGTTACAGGCGAGAACGAAACTGCACACCCATCAGAGGCTGCCGGTATTGATTTTCTCAATGTTTGAATACCATAAAAAGTACCTGCACTGGAAGCTCCGTTAACAACTATTTGTTCACTATTTACTGTAAGTGTATAGGCTTCTTTGTTAGTGTGAGTTAAGTTACTACGCAAAACAATACTGTTTGCACCTTCTTTATCGGATGTTTGAAGAGAGTAACCTGTTGAAAACTTGATATAATCTGAAAGGAAGTTGGCAATACGTTTAAGGTTTTCATCCTGTTCGGGATAAACAATTGTTGTATTGCTGTTCATTATAAAGGATGCTCCCTGAGCCGGCTCTGTTTTTTGCGGCAACGGAACTACATTATAGTCGGCATTGTTAACTTGTGGCGATCCACACGCTGTTAGTAGTAACAATGATGTTACATAGAGATTTAAAAATAAACTTTTTTTCATGTTATAAATTGGGTTAGTAAAACTCTTACACGCAAATATAAGTCAACTAAACCGATTTACAAAAATAACGCTTATATTTGCACTTTCTTTTTAAAACATGATATTATGGCAGCAAAACCAAGCATACCCAAAGGAACCCGTGACTTTTCGCCCATCGAGATGGCAAAACGGAATTACATATTCAATACAATCCGCGAAGTTTTCCGTCTCTACGGTTATCAGCAAATAGAAACTCCATCTATGGAAATGTTATCTACCCTGATGGGGAAGTATGGCGAAGAAGGAGATAAGCTACTATTCAAAATACAAAACTCCGGAGACTACTTTAAAGGTATAACCGATGAAGAACTCCTAAATAGGGATGCTGCCAAACTAGCAAGCAAGTTCTGCGAGAAAGGTTTACGTTATGATTTAACTGTTCCTTTTGCCCGCTACGTGGTTATGCACCGCGATGAATTGACATTCCCTTTCAAACGTTACCAGATACAACCGGTATGGCGTGCCGACCGTCCGCAGAAAGGTAGATACCGCGAATTCTATCAATGTGATGTAGATGTAGTGGGAAGCGATTCGCTACTGAACGAGGTGGAACTTATGCAGATTGTGGACATTGTGTTCACTCGTTTCAATGTGCGTGTAGTTATTAAACTGAATAACCGCAAAATACTTACAGGCATTGCCGAGATTATTGGTGAGGCCGATAAGATAGTAGATATTACCGTAGCCATTGACAAGCTAGACAAAATAGGTTTGGATAATGTGAACAATGAACTCCGGGAAAAAGGAATAAGCGAAGAAGCCATAACCAAACTACAGCCTATTATCCTGTTAAGCGGAAGCAATCCGGAGAAAATAGCAACCTTGAAAGAAGTGTTGGCAGCCAGCGAAACCGGCCTGAAGGGAGTAGAGGAATGTGAGTTTATTCTCAACACCTTGCAGAATATGCAGCTTAACAACGAGATAGAGCTTGATCTTACACTTGCCCGTGGATTAAATTACTATACAGGTGCTATATTCGAAGTAAAAGCCCGTGATGTACAAATAGGTAGCATTACTGGTGGTGGCCGTTATGATAACCTAACAGGCGTATTCGGACTTTCGGGTGTATCGGGAGTAGGTATTTCTTTTGGTGCCGACCGTATATTCGATGTGCTTAACCAATTGGAACTTTATCCCAGAGAAGCGGTAAACGGTACACAATTGCTCTTTGTAAATTTCGGAGAAAAGGAAATGAGCTATATTCTTCCTATCTTAATGAAGATAAGAACTGCCGGAATTAGCGTTGAAATCTATCCAGATGCTGCTAAAATGAAAAAGCAAATGAGCTATGCCAACACCAAGCAAATACCGTATGTAGCTATTGTTGGCGAAAATGAAATGAACGAAGGCAAAGTGATGCTCAAAAATATGGAAACAGGAGAACAAAATCTTGTTTCGCCGGAAGAACTGATAAATATTACCCAGAAATAAATGCGCTCTCCAATAACATTTAAAGACATAAAGGAGTCTGCTGAGATAAGAACCTATATCAAACAGGCCGATGCTTCCATGCAAGCAATGGGATTTACCGAACATAACTTTGCACACGGTACTAAGTGCGCCGAGGTTGCAGGCAGACTTTTAAAAGAACTGGGATATAGTGACCATGAAATAGATTTGGCCATGATTGCTGGCTTCATGCACGATATAGGAAACGTTATTAACCGTGTAGACCATGCACAAAGCGGTGCTGTTATGGCTTTCCGTTTACTGGATAAGATGGGAATGCCACCCGAAGATATTGCAACCGTAGTTACCGCTATTGGCAATCATGATGAATCGACTGCTTTCCCGGTAAATGCCATTGCCGCTGCCCTTATCATTGCCGATAAAACAGATGTGCGCCGCAGCAGGGTACGTAATAAAGAAACCATTTATACTGATATACACGACCGTGTAAACTATGCTGTTGAGAAAGCCGATGTGTGTTTTAACAAACAAGATAAAACTGTTACGCTGGTACTAACCATTGATACCCACATCTGCCCAGTGATGGATTACTTCGAAATATTTTTGGAAAGAATGTTGCTATCGCGCAAAGCAGCCGGATTTCTTGGATTGGAGTTTAAACTTAATATCAACGGGAATACGTTGCTTTAAATAAAGAATCTTTTCTACAAACTTTTCCAAATCAAACGCCGGTCTTTTGTTTATAAAGAACCGGCGTTTTGGTTGTGGGAGATGCACATCTCAGCATAAGGGAGATGCGCATCTCGGCAATAGGGAGATGTGCATCTCGGGTATGGTGAGATGCACGTCTCCCTTAATAAAGAGTATAGAGGAAGAAAAAGAGAACGTTGTATTAAAGTAAAGAAAAACACAGAGTTTTTTTTGTTTGCCTCTACTTCCCAGCCTCTAGTTCATTGGTAAACGAATAAGGCAAGTCGGCCTCTTGTACTCCCCTTTGCTTGTTGGGCTTATCAGACATTTTGTAATTTATAACTGCCCCTTTCAGCATATCACCATGTTTGAAATAGTTTTTGGTGTAATTCTTGCCATTCATCCGTACAGATTCAATATACCGGTTGCCTACATTATTATTATCGGCTTTAAGAATAACCTTCTTACCATTTGATAAATTCAAGGTTACACTCTTAAATAATGGAGAGCCCATAATATACTCATCTGTTCCCGGACAAACCGGATAGAAGCCAAGAGCAGAAAACACATACCATGCAGATGTTTGTCCGTTATCCTCATCGCCACAATAACCATCGGGAGTAGCGGCATACAACTTATCCATAACTTCTCTTGTCCAATATTGGGCTTTCCAAGGTTCGGCTGAGTAGTTGTACATGTAAATCATGTGTTGAATAGGTTGATTGCCATGTGCATAATTACCCATATTCATGATTTGCATTTCCCGAATCTCGTGAATAACTCCACCATAGTAGCTATCGTCGAAAAGAGGTGGTACATTAAATACAGAGTCCATCATCTGATTAAAGCCCTGCTTACCTCCCATTAAATTGATTAATCCCTGAGGGTCGTGGAATACCGACCATGTATAATGCCAGCTGTTTCCTTCGGTAAATGCATCGCCCCACTTCAAAGGATTAAATGGTGACTGGAATTTACCATCCTGATTTTTACCGCGCATCAGTTTATGAGTAGGATCGTACAGGTTCTTGTAATTCATTGCATGCTGAGCGTATATGTTTATTTCACTTTCGGGTTTACCCAGTTTTTTACCCAGTTGATAAATACACCAGTCGTCATACGCATATTCAAGGGTACGGGCTGCACTTTCGTTGATTCGCACATCATAAGGTACATAACCCAATTCGTTGTACTGCTGCCAACCCAACCGGCCTGTAGAACTAACTTTGGGGTGTACGGCATTGGCTCCGTGTTTTACTGCTTCCCAAAGTGTTTCAATATCATAACCTCTTAAACCTTTCAGGTATGCATCGGCAACTACAGATGCTGAGTTATTACCCACCATACATCCACGGTGTCCAGGACTGGCCCATTCCGGCAAGAAGCCACTTTCTTTGTATGTGTTAACCAAACCTTCCTGCATCTTTGCACCCATTTCCGGATACATCAGGTTTACAAAAGGAAACAAGCAGCGGAATGTATCCCAAAAACCAGTATCAGTAAACATATAACCAGGAAGAACCTCACCGTTATAAGGACTGTAGTGTACAGTATTTCCCTGTTCATCTATCTCGTAGAAACCACGAGGAAACAATACTGAACGGTAAAGGCAAGTGTAGAATGTGCGTAAATTATCAATATTCTGGTCTTCAACCACTATTCTGCCCAAAACATCATTCCATTTTTTCCTACCTTGCTGTACCAGTTCATCAAATGTATTGTTTCCAAGTTCTTTCAGATTTAGTTCTGCTTGTGCCGGGCTGATGAAAGAGGAAGCCACTCTGGCATGTACCTTTTCGCCTCTTTTTGTGCTAAATCCAATTATTGCACCTGTATGGTTTTCTTGGGCTTCTGTTTCACCTTTCCGTATCTCGCTATCGCCAACAGTTGCTTTGTATGTAAAAGGTTTATCGAACACTACAACAAAATAATTTTTAAAGTTTTTAGGTACTCCACCACTGTTACGGGTGGTGTAACCAATTATTTTGTTCTCTTCGGGAATAATCTTCACGTAAGATCCTCTGTCGAATGCATCAACAATTACATACGATTTGTCTGTTTCGGGAAAAGTGAATCTGAACATGGAAGCACGCTCGGTAGGAGTAATTTCTGTTACTACATCATAATCGGCAAGATATACAGAGTAGTAATTAGGTTTGGCAACTTCGGCTTTGTGCGAGAACCAACTGGCCCGCTTCTCCTGATCGAATATTACTTTTCCGGTAATAGGCATAATGGAGAATTGTCCGTAATCGTTTATCCACGGACTTGGTTGGTGAGTTTGTTTAAACCCTCTGATTTTATCGGCTGTATACACATACGCCCATCCATCGCCCATTTTTCCGGTTTGGGGCATCCAGAAATTCATTCCCCAAGGCATAGCAATAGCCGGGTAAGTATTACCTGTGGATAACGATATTTTAGATAGAGTACCCATTAATGGGTTTACATAATCTATCAATTCCGGCTTTTGTGCGGAGCTGTAGGTTATGCTCAAAAAGATGCTTAATACAATTAGTTGTAGTTTTTTCATTGTTTATTATTTTTTTAGAACACAGAAACACAGAGGCACAGAGTTTTTTTAATTAAACCTGTCTATAAATTCTAATACAAAAACTCAGTGCCTATGTGTCTCTTTGCTCTATAATTATAATGTAAAGTAATCATTAACTGATATTTATCTACTTATGAAACGCTTAAAATTAAGTATTTTTAAGTAGTATCATTATTTACTTCTTAATCCTACTCCCGATGGTGCCACCGATTCATTAACAGCGCCCCAAGAGGTATTAGGATTGGGACCCAGAACAAATTTTATATCCGCTCCATTCTTTATATCATCATAAGTAATATACGTTTTGTTGTATTCTTTTCCATTCAGATACATTGCCTGAATGTACACGTTACTCTTACTGTAGTTCTCGGTTGTTACGTTTATCTTCTTTCCATTACCCAACGTCATTTCTACAGCCTCCAATCCAGGAGATCCGATTGCATATATGTTGCTCGAAGGACAGGTAGGGTAAAATCCCATGGAATTGAAAATGTACCATGCCGACATCTGTCCGCAATCATCATTACCGCTCAGTGCATCGGGCGCGTTACCGTAGAATGTATCGAGTATATAACGTATTTTCTCCTGAGCTTTCCACGGCTGTTTCACGTAATTGTACAGGTAGATAATCTGATGGCAAGGTTCGTTTCCATGCCAGTATGCACCAATACGTCCCTGTATATCGTGTGCTCCCGGAATATCTTCGGGAAGTTCAATGGTAAACATCGAATCGAGCCGTTGAATAAATGCATCCTCGCCCATAGCACTTATGTATCCTTGTACATCATGTGGTACATACCATGTGTATTGGTAGGTAAACCCTTCGGTAACATCGCCCCACCCGTGCACAGAACCGGGACCCGTATAAGCAGTTGGGTCAAAAGGAGTACGCCAGTTGCCTTGTGAGTCTCTGCCACGCATGAATTTAGTTTCCGGGTCGATAAGATTTTTGTAAGCCAATGACCGGTTGAGGAAATAGTAGTAATCCTCTTCTTTACCCAACACCTGAGCTGCCATGGCTATGCAATAATCATCATAAGCATACTCTAAGGTTTTAGATACCGACTCTCGTTCTTTGTCAAAAGGCACCCAACCCATCGTTGTATATTCGGGTAAACAATCGTAATGCGGATTCATTGCAGTTGTTTTCATTGCCTCGAAAGCGCGTTCGTAATCAAAACCCGGAATGCCTTTCACTATTGCATCTGCTATAACAGATACGGCATGATAGCCAATCATACACCAGGTTTCGTTTCCGTAGAACGACCATATAGGTAACATCCGTTCCACACTCTGATCGTAATGGGCCAGCATTGAATTTATCATGTCGGCATTCTGGTCAGGCCGAATCAGGTTCAGTAACGGATGATGCGCCCGGTAAGTGTCCCAAAGAGAGAAAACGGTGTAATTGGTAAAGTTGGTTGTATAATGTAGGTTAGAATCGTGTCCTCTATACTTTCCATCACTATCTTGATAGATAAAAGGATGTAATGCAGCATGGTAAACAGAGGTATAGAATGTTTCCAATTGCTCTTTTGTACCTTTTGCTTTAAACTTATTCAGTTCTTTAGCCCACAGTTCTTCACCTGCCGATTTTAAACTGTTAAAGGTCTGGTTGTTCAGCTCTTTAAAGTTTGTATATGCACCGGCTGTTCCTGTAGAAGAAATGGCTACCTTCACTTCTATTTCTTCACCAGCCGAAGTGTTGAAGTCAAACCATCCCATAATTTTATTTCCATAAGCTACTCTGTCGCTGCGGAAACGTTTCGTATCATAAATAACCGGTTTACCTTCCTGCATAATGCCCGAACGGAGAAACGGTTTAGAAAACTCGGCCACAAAATACACATAGCGTTCCGGTCCCCATCCGTTAACCAGTTTAAAGCCCGATATAACCGAATCGTTTTCAATACGAAGCTGTGACCATGCGGTTTTAAACCATTGTACATGATCCATATCAATCATTACAAATGATTCTTCCGATTTGGGAAACGTAAACTTGAATATACCCGAACGTACGCCCGAAGTCATCTCTGCCTTTACACCGTAATCGAGCAAGTCAACGCCATAATAATTGGGCGATGCCCACTCCCTGTCATGACTATAACGCGACCGATAGCCTTCGTCGGGGTTATCGTGTGTGCCGGCAATAAGCTTTTTGGTACCTGTGCCGGGGATAAACAAAAAATCGCCCAAGTCGGGAATACCTGTACCACTAAGATGCGTCAAGCTGAAACCCATCAAGGTGGGGTGATCATACTTATATCCGGAGGCAGCATCATAGTAATCGCGGTCGGTGTCGGGGCTCATCTGTATGCCCCCGAATGGTATTTGCGCCCCCGGATAAATATTTCCAAAGCCGGAAGTGCCGACAAAAGGATTGACATAACTGTTTAACTGTGTGTCAACAGCATTGTCTTTTTTGTCGGCTACTTCGCAAGCCGTGAAAAGAAAAATTAACAATAGAGTAAAAACATATTTTTGCATAAAGATTGCCTATTTATCTCCTACAGCAATTTGGTATTCTTCCCATAATTCGTCGGTCGTATATTTTTCTCCCAGTACATGTTTAATGGCACCGTCGAACGACCAAGGTACAACTTCCAATGTACTTCTATTGAATTTACGCAGGAATTCCGGATCTTTATTATCGCGTAGCCATACAAAGAAATATCCGGCATGACGATAACCATTCATATAATTACCTCCTTTAGGGCGGTCGGCTTCGCCATTAAATCCGCCGTTTGCTACACGTACAGCATCTGCCATTCCTTCAATAAATGCCCAAAATACTTTGTTTGTACCATACGACCCAATGCCCTGCGGCTCTAATTGATAAGCATGGGTTAACTCGTGCAACAATACGCCTCTGGTTTCAAAAAACACTTTGGCAGTATCCTTGTTGGCAAACGATTTTTCAATGTGGCGGGTACTGTAGAAAATAGCAATCTCGCCTGCGCTACCGCCTTTGGCAGAGATTCCGTCGGTATCTTCGAGGGTGTAATGCAGATTATAAACCGGTACAATACTATCGGCCGGACTGTAATATAAGGTATTCAATACTGTACGGGCCTGTTCGGAGATATAAGCATCAGGGTTGGATATTATACTCTTATATATTTTAGAACCACCACTTTCGGGAGCCTTGTCTTCAAAAAGAATATTGCCCACAAAATAATCTTTCCATACATCCTTGCCTGTTTCTTTATTCGCTGTAGAAACCTCTTTTTCTGCTTTTGAAGATGTTAGTGCACATGAAACCATGATTACACATAAACATATAAAACTAAGTAAAGTCAATTTTTTCATATCGATATTGTTTTTTAATTATAGTATAATCATTCCGAACAATGTGTCATTGAATAAGGCTTATCTACTGCATCCAGTCCTCTCTTCTGATTGGGTGAAGCACTCATAACAAACTCCAGAACGCCACCGTTTACGATATCGTTGTGGGTGATGTATAGTTTAGAATATGGTTTGCCGTTTAGCTTAACCGATTTTACGTATCGCTTTTTATCACTCACTCCGGGTGCTTTGATCTCGAAAGTTTTACCGTTGGGAAGATTTAATTTCAGATAAGGCATATACGGAGCACCCAATATGTACTGGTCTGTTCCCGGACACACAGGATAGAATCCCATTGCTGTAAAAAGGTACCATGCCGACATTTGTCCGCAATCGTCGTTCCCACCCAATCCGCGGATGTTGTTTTTGTACATCTTGTTCATAATATTGCGCACCCAATATTGGGTTTTCCATGGGTTTGAAGTCCATGCATACAGATAAGGTATATGATGACTGGGTTCATTTCCATGTACATATCCTCCTACCAAACAATCTATTGTAACGTCTTCGTTATCGGCATAGTATTTCTCGGGTAGGTGCATGCTGAATAGTTCATCCAGTTTCTTGATAAATTCTTTTTCGCCACCCATCAGGTTCATAATTCCGTAAACATCGTGCGGAACATGGAATGAGAAGTTCCACGAGTTGCCTTCAATAAATCCTTCGCCATGTGTTTGTAACACATCAAATTCCTTTTTGAATGAACCGTCTTTATAACGTGGACGGGCAAAGCCTAACTCTGTATCGTAAATGTTACGGTAGTTTAATGCTCGTTTTTTATATTGTGCTATTATATCTTCCTGTCCCATCAATAGGGCTGTTTGATAAATAGTCCAGTCATCATACGAGTATTCCAATGTGGTCGAAGCTGCTGTTCCGCTTCTATCAAGAGGAACATATCCCAACTTTATATAATCTTCTATACCATCGTAATAGCCAGCATTAGAGGTGGCAACCATGGCACGCAACGCCTCTTCTTTATTTATATTTGCACCTTTAACAATGGCATCGGCCAGTACAGAGGTTGCGTGGTATCCACTCATACACCAGTTATCGTTGCCCATGTGGCTCCATACCGGAAGCATTCCGTGAACACTTTGTTGTTGATGTGCAATCATTGATTTCACCATATCCGTGGCTTGCTGTGGTTTCATCAGCATAAGAAAAGGATGTTCGGCCCGGTAGGTGTCCCACAAAGAGAAGATAGTATAATTTGTAAAGCCGTTGGCCTTGTGAATGTTGTGATCCAGTCCGCGGTAGCTACCATCTACATCCATGTAAACAGAGGGGTTAATCATGGTATGGTAATAAGAGGTGTAAAACATTGCCTTCTGATCTTCCGTACCCTGTACTTCGATAGAACCAAGTTGGGTATTCCATTGATTTGAGGCTTCGGCTACCAACTGATTGAAGTCTTTTGCAAGCGCTTCGGCTTGTAAGTTTTTTAATGCTCCTTCTGTACTTGTGGCCGATAATGCCACCTTAACAATGAGCTCGGGATTGTTTTTTGTATCAAACTCAAAGTATGATACCAGTTTACGTCCCGCCATTTCGGGGAAGTTGCTGTTTACGGGAAATTTACGCCACCATCCGTTGTACAATATCTTTTGGTGATCTTTATACCCGTAGTTAGTTATAGGTTGAGATAGGGAGATGGCAAAATAAGTGTAATTGGTGCGTGCCCAACCGTTGGTTATGCGGTATCCGGTTAATAGTGTATCGTTTTCTACACGCAATGTGGCCCATAGTGTTTTGCCATCGTAATTGTATATTCCATGATTGAGGTCAAGGATGATGCGTCCATCCGCATTTGGTGAGAATGTGTATTTATGCACGCCAACGTGCTGGGTTGCAGTAAGCTGCGCTTTCACTCCGTAATCATCGAGTTGTACTTCGTAATATCCGGGAGTCGATTTCTCTGTGTTATGCGAGAAACGCGAACGGTACCCGCTATTGGGGTTATCGGCTGTTCCGGGATTTAATTTAAGTTCGCCGGTGGTAGGAATTATCAGTACATCGCCCAAGTCCGAATGTCCGGTTCCGCTCATGTGAGTGTGACTAAAACCAACAATGGTTGGGTCGCTGTACTGATATCCTGCACAATACTCGTATGCCTTTTTTTGGTAACTTCCGTTTATATTATGTGGTATGGTATCTGTGTCTGGGCTAAGTTGAATAATTCCAAAAGGCACACAAGCACCGGGGAATGTATGTCCCATACCGTCCGTTCCAATCATAGGATTTACGTAATCACTTTTGTTTTGGCCTAAGGTTATTCCGCTAAAAAGTAATAATGAAAAAGCGATAGTTAATTTGTTAATTTGCATCTTCTTTTTTATTTAGATAAATAATCGTATGATAGTCTGGACAGTATACGGGCCAGAAAGCCTGTTCTGGCCCGTCCTCAAAAAAACATCCGGAAATTAAGTTCCTTCTACCCTAAAAAACCATTTATACCATTCTACACCATTGGTTCTGATCATAAAGTAATTGAATCCACCTTGTTGAACAGTTTTAGTTTCTTTCAATTCTCTGATGATATAAACTCCCTTGGCGTTATATAGCATATTTCTGAATGGCTCAAACTTTGTCCATGCAGCGCTGCATGCTTCTGAATTATCTGCATGTCCCCAGAAGTAAGATTTGAATTCAAAGGTTGCTACATCTTCTACTACAGGAATATCTGATGAGTATTCATGACACAACCAATTATTTCCAAAGCCACCATCAAATTGAGTCATCACACCGTTAAATCCACCGTTAAGTTCAATTAAACTGTAATTTTCCCATATACTTTGAATAGAAGGATGCCAGTTGGGTTTTAATGTTTCTGAGCATCTACCCAATCCACCGTTATCACCTTTAACAAACATTTTATAAATATCATTTGCTGGCATACTTTTATCAAGGGTAACTCCTACTCCGCTAGCAGCAAAAGCACTACCGTTTCTGGTAATACCACTAAATGTTTTATCGTTGTACGAGATCGGATCCCAAGTAACTTCTGTGGCATCACCATTCATTGTGAATGTTTTTGTTACATGCTTGGCATCCATGTTTCCACTATTTTCAATATAGGTAAAAGTAATACTGCTGTTTTCAACATCCATGGTATAATGCATAACGAACTTGGTATCTTCCTCGTCTCGTACAATACCATAAGTATCGTATTCGGATTCGTTCAGCCAATTCCAGAATATCTTTGGTGAACCAATTTCGTATGTTTCTATCACTTGGTCTGCACTATACTCTATTCCATATTCGGAGATTGCGTAACTTCTTACGTAGTATGTGGTTTGTGGAGTCAAACTTGGTATAGTTAACATATACTCACCTTTACCACCGGCAACTGCTGCTATTTTGTTTCCTTCAACAGTAGGATTAGCAGATGTACCGTAACAAACACCACGTTCGGTTATCTCCTGATTATCATCGCCACCTGCAATTTTTGTTTTAATCACAATGGATTTATCTTCGGGTATTGAGCTTACGGTAACCGTCAATGGTGGTTTTGTTGTAAATGTTCTGGAAGAGCCATAAGTTGTCTTATCACCAAATGTTGCATAAGAACGCACATAATATTTAGTTCCTGGTGTCAGGTTAGTAAGTGTTACTTCAAATGTACCTGCCCCGCTATTACCATCGCTTACAAAAGAATCTGCGATTGTAGGAAACTCTGTAGTAGCCCAACATATACCGCGGTCGGTAATACCGTCTCCGTATACAGTTGCTCCCACAGTGGCCGATGTCAACACTACAGAACCTATGTCTTCAGTATTGGCAAGTACCTGCCCTGGGTTGCCGCTCCAATCATCGTCGCTACATGCTGCCATAGCCAGCACTGTTATACAAGCTATAAATAATTTTTTCATATTAATTTTCTATTACTGGTTAATGATTTGTATAACAAGGTCAAAGAGTCCTTATGACCTTGTTTTAAATCTATACGAGATGATAATTACTCGTCTGCTTTCCAATCGTAGTTCTGAACCATTTTCGGATTACGTCGTATTTCGGCATCCGGAATAGGCATAAAGTAATGACGTTTCTCGAATATACGATTTTGCATTACCACTTTCTGGAAGAATTCGGGCGGATCATAACGATAGTTAAGCCCATGGAATTCACCACCTTCACCACCTTTTTTGTAACTTGGATATATCCATCCGTCGCCGGTAGCCATATCTGCAACCATCCAACGGCGAACATCAAAGAAACGATTGGCTTCAAGTGCCATTTCTATAAGACGCTCACGACGAATGCGTTTATCAACGTCGTCACGATTAGCCGGATAACTGATTCTTGTATATCCGTTGTCATCTGTTCCTGTTCCGTATTCGGGAACACCTGCGCGGCTACGTATCTTATTTACATACTCCATAGCAGTTGTAAAATCATTGGTGGCACTTAATGTTTCGGCATAACCAAGATACATATCGGCAAGACGTAGGTTGCACGAGAAATGGTTGTCGCGTCCTGACTCTGCACTGGAACGTGCCAGTTTTCTCCAACCATATCCGGTATAAGGAGCGTCGTGTCCGGCCGATGCGTTACCCGAATTTCCGTTATAATGCAGTTCAGTGGTTACTTCGCCAGCAGTAGTTTGTGTGTTTACCCAAGTTGATCCGTTAAATGTTACACAAACATAGAAGCGTGGTTCACGGTTTTCCCATTGTTTAAGCGTAAGATTGCTGTTCGCTTTAAAATAATTACGGGTTGGGATTATAGGGTCATTATAATTTTCGGCAGATCCATAATAATCACTGGAAGGAGTTACTCCAAAACCATATTCTTTGTAATCCGGATCATCTTCAATGGTCAATCCCTTATCAGTAAAGAACATATCTACCAGGTTCTGGCTTACTGCCAATCCAAGCCCACCTCTGATTTCGCCTACATTTATATGTTTGTGATAGGGTGTAATTGCATAATTGAGATCACCATGCCACACAAGTTTCATCGAAATGTTTTCTTTACTATCATGGTAACATCCTGTTGTTATCTGGCGGTAAGATTCGTATGGGTCTTTCTTGCCATCAGTAGTCACAACATGAAGATCATAATATGAAGGAACAAATTCAGTCATAAATTCTTTGTATGCGTCTCTTGCTCTTTCCCATTTAGATTGATCATGCATTTGTGGGAACAAGTGTGTACCATCTTCATTTTGAATAGATGCAAACATTGTGTTACCGTTGTAAAGTGGACTAGCTGCGTAAAGCAATACTTTCGCTTTATAGCCCTTACACTGTCCTCGGTCTATGTATCCAAGATTTGTTCCACCATATACAGGAGGAAGAACTTCGGCTGCTGCATCGAACTCTGATACAATATAATCAATACATTCATCAACAGTATTTCTGGGTTTAAGCAACTCTGATGCAGGTGTGTCTAAAGCAACAGGAGCTTCACCGTTCAATACACAAGGACCATATTGTCTGAAAACATAGAAATAGTACAATGCTCTTAACGCACGTGCTTCTGCTTTCCACAACGTTTTTTCGTAATCGGTAAGTTCCGGATTCTTTTCTACATTTTGCATAAATGTACTAGCCTTGCTAATGCCTGCATAGTAGTGTTTCCACCAGAAAGTTACATAGTCCGATCCCGCACTTGTTTCGCCTAGATTCCATTTATGGCTGTTATGCCAGTCCCAACTCCAGTTGGCTTCTAAAGAAGATCCACCCCAGATACCTCCATAACGGTCGGCGGTGTTACTATAATAACGTTCTCCGGTAACATCATCGGGTATATAGGTATATACGTTGTTGAGGAACTGCCGTGTTTTTTCACGGTTTGTAAACGTATCTTCTAGGTCAAGCTGCACACCTGGCATCTTTTCGAAAAAATCATCGCATGCCGACAACAAGACGGCCGCCAATACCAGCAAACTTAGGTTGAATATTTTTTTCATTTCGTTATTGCATTATTGGTTAAAAACTAAATTTTACACCTATCGAATAACTCGACGTATTTGGATAAGCCGAACCGTTGTTGGTGTTAAGTTCCGGATCCCATAACTTAAACTTAGAAAGAGTAAACAGGTTGCTTCCCATTAAATAAATGCTTCCATCTTTCAGCAAACATTTATTCATCAATTTCTTTGGAATCCGATAAGATACTGTAAGCTGTTTGAGGCGTAAGAAGCTTACATCTTTTTGCCACCATGTACTTTTTTGTGTATTGTTGGTGTTAGACTCTCCTGTATATGTTAAACGTGGATAGAATACATCGGTATTAGTTGGGTCGTCTGCACTCCAACGGTCGTCTATATTGTCATAAAGGTTATCCAAACCGTTTTGTCCGGAGAAAGGATGTATGGAACGTCCTTCTAAATGGCGATCGGCTTTTGCGGTTCCCTGAAACAACGCAGCAATAGAGAAATCATGAACTTGCAAATCGAAACCAAAACCATAATAAATTTTAGGAACATCTCCTTGTCCAATCACACACTTGTCGTCTTCGTCAATGCGTCCGTCACCATTCAAGTCGCGATATTTAATATCTCCTACATAAACAGTTCCAAATTGTGTAGCATGAGTATCTATCTCTTCCTGACTTGTAAACAATCCATCGGCTATGTACCCCCATCTGGCATTTACATTAGTTCCTCTACTTTCAAGCCATGGGTATGCAGCGGCAGGAGTATCATCTTCAATTATTTTGTCTTTGTTGTATGTCAAGTTACCACGTACTGTAAGAAATACTTTTTTGGCAAGTTGTTGCGAATATTCTGCCTGTATTTCGAAACCTTTATTCTCAACAATACCCAAGTTAGCCCAAGGGCTTTCTACGAAACCGGCATAGTCGGGAAGAAGTTTTCTTTGAAGGAAGATGTTGTCGCGGTATTCTTTGAACAAGTCGAACGTAAATGTTAGATTGTCATTGAGGAAATTAATGTCGATACCAAGGTCTTGCTTGCGAGCACGTGCCCAACCTACATCAACACCATATTTGGCAACACCCCAACCGTTTGTTAAGCCATAAGATGTACCTTGACGAAGACCATAAATCTTATCGCCTGAACTGCCCGACATTACGCCCTGATACATGAAACGACGGTCTGTTACAGCATCGCTACCAACCCATCCGATTGTATATCTTACTTTGAAATAAGACACAACATGCTGTATCTTCTTCCAGAAAGATTCATTGGATGCTACCCAACCTAAACCAAAAGCAGGGAATACACCATAACGTTTATCTGGAGAAAAGTTTTCGGAACCATTTATACCAAGGTTTACTTCGAACAAATAACGGTCATCGAACGAATAAGTACCACGTGCTGCATATCCTCTGTTTTTGTAAGCAAGAGAATTGGTCATATTGTTTGCAGTAAGGTCTCTGTATATTTTTTGGTTATAAAGCAGAAGTCCACTTACACGGTGCTTACCAAAAGTACGGTCGTAATTAAGCGAGAATTCCAGGTATGTGTTGCGATTAGCACCCGACTTTTGCTCAAAACTCAATTGGTCGCTTCCCTGACGGTTGCGGTTCATATTGTAATTTCCTTCACTATCGAACATGCCATTCTCTTGCCAAAGACCAGTTTCTGTATCTTTTGAACCAGCAAAGTAATACATATCACTCCAACGTTTATATTCAAGTTTGCGCGAGTTGTATGCATCGAATGCCAACATTCCCGAAATCTTAAGCCCTTTACTCCAATCCCAGAAATCCAAGTCTTGAGTTACACGCAGATTTGAGTTCAACTGATTATTGAATTCCTGATAATATCCGCGTTTTGACAGGTCCATGTATGGGTTACGCAAGTCACCGTTACTGTTTATACCAGAAAGTGAGCCATCAGGCATGGTCAGCGGCAAATAAACAGGATTGATTTGCATAGATATAGAATACAACTCTGCTGCAGATTGTTGCGGATAGTGTCCTGATGATAACCATCCTGAGAAACCAAGGTCAACAGAAGTTTTTGAAGTTGGTTTTAAATTGAGGTTTGAAGTAAAGTTGAACCGGTTGTATTGCATTTTAGTATTGTAATTTTCCAGTTCAAAATTCTTAGTCTGTCCTTGCTCATTGTAGTAACTTAATGATACGTAGTAATTGGCATTTGGAACCCCACCTCGTATATTCATGTTTGCACGGCGGTTGTGTCCCCAGTCGTTAAATATTTCATTCATCCAGTTTACTGCCGGATAGAGATATTCGTTGTACATTTTAGGATTATCGTTGGGTAGTATGCCGTGAGCTTTCTTTGTAGCAGCAATGTATTCGGGAGAATATAATGCTTTGCTGCCTGGATAAGCATTTGCATAAGCCTCGTTAGCAACATCCATATATGTATATGCATCTGTCATCTGAGGAGTTTTAGTCATACGCGTAAAACTCTCGTAATAATCAACACTAAACTGAGGTTTACCTACTTTACCCGGTTTGGTTTTTATAATGATAACACCGTTTGCACCACGTACACCATAAACAGCAGTTGCAGAGGCATCTTTCAATACAGTTAAAGACTCAACATCTTCCGGATCGAGGTTATTAAGGCTACGTTCCACCCCGTCTACCAATACAAGAGGGGAAGAGCTTTGTCCTGATAGTGTTGACATACCACGGATCCAAATATCAGAGTCGTCGTGTCCGGGTTCACCACTACGTGTAACAGAAACGATACCAGCAATACGTCCTGAAATAGCATTGGATAAATTTCCTGTAGGCATCTTTATATCGGCTATCCTCATTGCAGATTGAGCCCCTACAACAGATACCTTTCTTTGATGTCCGTATCCTACAACCACTACTTCATCAAGTGTAGATATGTCTTCGACAAGTACAATATCGACTACACGCTTGTTATTCACTCTGATTTCCTGAGTTTTAAAGCCAGTAAAAGATATTTCAAGAGTAGGGTCTGCTGTTGTTAATTTAAGGTTATACTGACCGTTTATATCCGTGATAACAGCATTTAGGGTACCTTTTTCCATAACAGTAGCACCTATCAGGAACTCGCCCTTTTCATCGGAAACACGCCCCGTTACAGAAGGCGAATCTTGCGCCTGTACAATAAGAGTGCTTACAGACAGCAGTAACAGTAAGCATAATGATCTAGTAAAATGTTTGATTTTTGTTAATGAATTCATATTACCAGTTGTGTTAATTGATTTGAAATCTTAATTCTTTATGCGCGAATAATCGTGCATTTTTTATCCAAAAGATAATCTTCATAGTATTAGCATAGTAGTTGGGATTATAACCCAACAACCAATCTAATGTGGACAATTCATTCTTTTTTAAGGACCTCAGCAGTCCGGAGGGTGATAATTCTTCATACTTAATAAAAAATAAGGTTAAACATTAATATCAATTATAAGATGGTTATTCATCTAATTATTTATATACATATGGCTTTACATTGCCCACAGTAGCAAATTCTTTGGCTGCACCCGGATCGCAGATGCGTAAATCTATTTCCGGAGGAACTATTCCATCGTTTGCAATATTCAACAAGCCATCTTCCCTTCCGCCATCTCCGCTTATTGCAGGAGCAGAACCCCAAGGATTACGCATGGTAAACAAATATTTGTTGTTATGGGGTAAGAAGAAGCTATATGCGTGGAAGTTTACACTTTTATATTTACCGTCTATTATTAAATCCGATTTTGTAAAACCACCAATCACTATATTACCTTGCTGAATGGACACAGTTACAGCACGTTGAAGATCGTCTGCCGATAGTGTTTGGGGTGCAAAAGCAAACGTCTTACCATTTCCGGTTATTATAGCAGCTGCAAACTCAGTAGCAATTCCACCAATATCCGACGAACCAGTATAAACTTGTTTCCATTTAATTATTGCTTTTTGAAGCACAGTGGCCCAAGTTACCTGACTGTTTTTACCGGATGATGCCCCCAGATTATTTCCATCTTTTATAAATAAATTGCTTACACCTACCTCTACCGGATTCCCTTTGGGGTCATACAATGTAACAGCAAATGTACTGTTGCCGGTATCTTTAATGATACTTTTAATAAATCCGGGATAATTGTGAGCTATATAAGCCATTACTGCTTCCAAACAACAATCGCCTATGCTACGCTGATTTACATCTGCCGGGCTTGGGTCTCCAAAAGGATACAATGAATTTACAGTAAAGTACGACCACGAAAAGTTTCCAAATGTATTGGGTTCTTTAAGCGGATCTTTAAGCCACAATATATCTGATGCACTTGCCACGCGATCATTCACATGCATGGTTCCCATTGGGGTAACCTCTGAGAATGTATTACCACTTGAAAATTGCATCAGGTCACTAATACTGCCGTTATATGAATTTGTGGCAGAAAGTACCCATTCGGCTATTTGTGTAGCATTGCCTCCATTATTAGTTAGAATAGATAATTTGTAATACCGGTAAGTTGCTCTGTTATCTAATTTATAGGTTTTTACTTCTTTCCTGCCCGAAAACGATTGACTTTCTTGTGTATCAATTGTTTTCCACGATTTATTATCTATAGAACCGGATAAAGTCCACGACTTTGGGTCCATTTCTGGTTTATCGGTAGCAGAAGTCAGTGAATAAGACTGTACAACGACACTCCTATTTCCATTCCATGTTATATCAAAAGTACTGTGATTTGTTAGATATTTAGTATTTGCATTATTATCTACCAATTTGCTTATTTCCGAACCTACAGGTGCATCCGAATATTCTGCTATAATTGTCCCGCTTGAAGGCATATTGGCATTTTCGCCTCCAAGTTCCCAATATGGTGATGTGGTTTGGCCACTGTCACTATCATCGTCATCACTAGAACATCCAACAAAACTGAGTGGTAAAACCATCAACAGCAAGAATGTCAGCCCCTTTATGCTACAAATGACATTTTTCATGTTTAATAAAAAATAAGGTTAAACATTAAGATTAATTGCAGATGGGTTAACCATCCGTTGCAAAGAAAGAAAGTCTGAATTTGCCACATATTACTATGCATGCCAAAATGATGTCACAATGAAGAATGTATCAAAAGAGCACAAATGGCACAATAGAGCACAAAATACGAGCTACTGTGCTGTATTGTGCCATTTGTTTCTGCTAGTGACTTTAGAACAAAGAATGAAAGGAGTTAAGGAGTTAAAGGAGTTAAGCAAAAAAAAGAGAGTGTCAAAAGTCTAATCACTCTTTGACACTCTCTTTATGTTATATGGGGAAAGTCTGAAATTAAATTAAATCTTCTGTTGTATATCCTTTGGGAATTTCCCGACAGTTATAAGATGATGCCATAATTTCTCCATAGGCACCCGCAGAGCGTAAAGCAATTAAATCGCCTCTTCTCACTTTGTTCAGGTCGATGGCTTTGCCAAATACATCCGATGATTCGCAGATAGGACCTACCACATCGTATGTTTCAATAAGTTCTTCGGAGGTGATGTTCTCCATTTTGTGATAAGCCTGATACAGGGCAGGACGAATTAAATCGGTCATACCTGCATCGAGAATAGCAAATTGTTTGTTGGCTCCCTGTTTTACATACAGTACCTTACTTATTAAACTTCCGCACTGGCCTGTAATAGAACGGCCTAACTCAAAATGCAATGTTTGTTTCGGACGGAGTTTCAGATGTTGTGCGAAAACAGCAAAGTAAGCAGCAAAATCGGGTATTGCCTGGCGGTTAGGGTGTTCGTAATCAATGCCTAATCCACCGCCAACGTTTACATGGTCAACAATTATCTGACGTTTGTATAAACGTTCCTGTAGTTCGTTCACACGATTGCAAAGAGCTACAAAGTCGCCCATATCCAGAATTTGCGACCCAATGTGGAAGTGTATTCCAATAAACTTAATGTTGGGCAATTGCAAAGCAATATCAATTACATGATCCATTTCCTCCATGCTGATGCCAAATTTGTTCTCGGCCAATCCTGTAGTAATGTTGGCATGGGTATGTGCACCAACGTTTGGATTGATACGGAAAGCAACATTTGCAATCTTGCCCTGAGCGGCAGCCAATTCGTTGATTACTTCAAGTTCGGGAATAGACTCTACATTGAAGCAGAAGATATCGTATTTTAATCCCAAATTGATTTCCCAATCGGCTTTGCCTACACCAGCAAATACTATTTTATTAGCAGGAACACCGGCTTTGATCGAAGCCTGAATTTCGCCACCACTTACACAGTCGGTACCTAATCCGGCCTCGCGTATAATGGACAGTATTTTATGATTGGCATTTGCTTTTACTGCATAGTGAACACAATAGTTATCGAATTTACCGATTTCTCTTTTTACAGTAGCTAATGTTTCGCGCAGTAATTTAGTATCGTAGTAGTAAAAGGGAGTTTGTAACTCGCTGAATTTGTCAACAGGGAATATACCTTTCATGTTTTGAGTTTTGAGTAGTGAGTAGTGAGTAATGAGTTATGAGTGATGAGTTTTGAGTAATGAGTGATGAGTGATGAGTAATGAGTGATGAGTAATGAGTTACCATGCAGCATTGCAACTCAAAACTCATTACTCAAAACTCATTACTCAAAACTCAAAACTCATTACTCAAAATTCACTCATTAAACAGGACGTGGCTTAATGATTGTAATGCCGTTTTCTTATCGTCTTCTTTAATTAGCAATGAAATATTGTAGTTGCTACCACCGTACGAAATCATACGAACAGGAATGTTCTTCATGGCCTGTACTACTTTGGCTTCGAAACCTAAGTTTTCCCAGTCAAGGTCGCCAACCACGCAGATAATACACATGCCGCTGTCAACAGTTACGGTTCCGTATTTTTTCAGATCGTCAAGTATTTCATTCAGGTGGCGGGTATTATCAATGGTTACAGATACACCTACTTCCGAAGTACAAATCATGTCGATAGAAGTTTGGTAGCTTTCGAATATCTCGAATACTTTGCGCAAGAAACCGTGCGCAAGAAGCATGCGGCTTGATTTTATTTTAATTGCTGTAATACCACCCTTTGCTGCTACTGCTTTGATTTTTCCTTTTTCTGTTTCGTTAGAAATCATGGTTCCGGGAGCAGTAGGATCTATCGTATTCAGCAAACGTACCGGGATGTTGGCATATTTAGCAGGCTGAATACAGGTAGGATGTAATATTTTTGCTCCGAAATAAGCAAGTTCGGCAGCTTCTTCAAAATGCAACTGACGCACCGGAGATGTTTTTTCAACAATGCGCGGATCGTTGTTGTGCATTCCGTCTATATCGGTCCATATCTGAATTTCGGATGCATTAACAGCAGCACCAATCAACGAGGCTGTATAATCGCTACCCCCTCTTTGAAGGTTGTCTATCTCGCCGTAAGCATTACGGCAGATGAATCCCTGAGTAATGTATATTTCAGCATCCGGATGTAACTCAAGCTGAATGTGAAGTTTCTCTTTGATGTAAATAGGATCGGGCTCTGCGTTTTTATCTGTACGCATATAATCCAAAGCAGGCAGTAATACCGATTTCACTCCACATTCCTGTAGGTAGTAATTTACCATAGCTGTGGATATTAATTCGCCTTGTGCCAGAACTACTTTTTCTTCGAACAAAGTAAAGAGGTCTTTGGTAAAAGAACGTATATAGTTGAAATGTGATTTTATAACTTCACGTCCTTTCTGTTTATATTCCTCAGTTTTATATAGTTCATCAACATGCTGTTTATATTTAATTTCGAGTCTGTTGATTATTTCATTCGCCCCATCCGGATTTTTCTTGTAAAGATAGTCCGAAATCTCCACCAATGAGTTGGTTGTTCCCGACATAGCTGAAAGAACAACAATCTTTCTTTCGCCATCGGTAATCAATTCGGCTACTTCTTTCATTCTCTGAGCCGAGCCAACAGATGTTCCTCCAAACTTTAAAACTTTCATTTTCGTTACTTTGTTAAATTATTATAGATTAATTGTTTACGTTGTTATTAAACTCGTGAGTAACATCAACAATCTGATGTTCGTCACAACGCAATACGCGTCCGGGAAATTTTTCGATCAATGCAATATTATGTGTAGACATAATTACAGATGCACCCGACTGGCATATTGATTGTAAGAGTTTAGTAATTGATTGGCTTGTTTCTACATCCAGGTTACCGGTAGGTTCATCGGCCAGTACTATTTGAGGTGAGTTTAATATGGCACGCGCAATAACAATGCGTTGCTGTTCGCCCCCTGATAGTTCGTTGGGCATTTTATAGCCTTTGGTTTCCATCTCAACCTGCGATAAAACATGGTTAATACGGCTGGTTATTTCCTTTTTATCTTTCCATCCGGTTGCTTTCAGTACAAAGTATAGGTTATCGTATACAGTACGATCGGTAAGTAATTGAAAATCCTGAAAAACGATTCCCATCTTCTTCCGTAAATTAGGAATATGTTTTTTCTTTATAGTACGCATATTATAGCCCAGTACTTCGGCTTCACCATTTTTTATATCCAACTCGGCATAAAAAGTTTTCAGCAGACTGGTTTTACCCGAACCAACCTTACCAATCAGATACAAAAACTCGCCTTTGCATAACTGCAAATTCACATCACAAAGAACGGAATGGTCTTCTTGATTTATCTCAACATCCTTATAACGGATTAATGTTTCTTCCATGAGTCGCTATGCCTAACTTTCAATTCTCTTACTAAATCCTCAATACGATATCCTTTGGATGTTAGCATTACAATAAGGTGGTATATCATATCCGACCCCTCGTATATCATTCTTTCATCTGTTCCGTTGGTTGCTTCAATAATCATCTCCACAGCCTCTTCGCCTACTTTCTGTGCCATACGGTTAATGCCCGATTCGAACAAGCTTGTGGTGTACGAGTTTTCAGGCATCTCTTCATGACGTTTTACTATAAAGTCTTGCAACTGCTTAAGGAACAGAATATCTTCTTCGTTCTTTTCTCCCCAACAGGTATCGGTTCCGGTATGGCATACCGGCCCTACAGGATCTACTTTTATAAGTAGGGTATCATCATCACAATCCGATTGTATAGATACAACATGTAGAAAATTGCCACTCTCCTCCCCTTTTGTCCATAAACGGTTTTTGGTACGACTAAAGAATGTTACTTTTCCTGTTTCAAGTGTTTTATCGTAGGCCTCTTTATTCATATAGCCTAACATTAGCACTTTACTAGTTGTATTATCTTGTATAATTGCCGGAATCAATCCGTTCATTTTATCGAAATCCATCATTTTAAGTTATGAGTTATGAGTTATGAGTTATGAGTTTTGAGTTTTGAGTTTTGAGTTATGAGTTTCATTAACCGCATGGCTCTCAAAACTCATTACTCATAACTCAAAACTTATCTCACGCTTATTCCTTGCGCGCAAAGATACGATTTTAATTCGGGAATTTTTATCTCACCAAAATGAAAAACGCTGGCTGCCAGTGCGGCATCTGCTTTTCCTTTGGTAAATACTTCAAGGAAATGCTCCTTTTGCCCTGCTCCACCAGAAGCTATAACGGGTATGGATAGCTGCCCGGAGAGTGTTGCCAGTGCTTCGTTAGCATATCCGGTTTTTACTCCATCATGGTCCATACTGGTGAACAGTATTTCGCCAGCTCCTCTCTCCTGCCCTTCTTTGGCCCAAGTAAAGAGTTCTTTTTCTGTTTCTACACGGCCACCATTTAAATAACACTTCCAGCCGGCAGTTGTTTGCTTGGCATCTACTGCAAGTACACAAACTTGTGTTCCGAAGTGTTTGGCTATTTCATCAATCAGACCGGGATCTCGCATTGCCGATGAGTTTATAGAAACTTTATCGGCTCCGGCATTTAACAACCGGTCAACATCGGTTAGTTCATTGATGCCGCCTCCAACTGTAAATGGAATGCTTATATTGGCAGCAATACGGGTTACCAGTTCGGTAAAGGTTTTGCGCCCTTCGTGACTTGCGGTAATATCCAGAAACACAAGTTCATCGGCTCCCTGCTCACTGTATGCTTTGGCCAGTTCAATAGGATCGCCCGCCTGACGCAGGTTTACAAAGTTTGTTCCTTTCACTGTTTGGCCATCTTTTATATCCAAACAGGGGATTATTCTTTTTGCTAATGCCATGTTATTTACATTTTTTATAGAATGGAAGGAGTTATCGCTTTGCTAGGAGTTAAAGGAGTTAAAGCTTTAGATGCTCTGAAGTATCTTAGAACTATAACTCCCTTTAACTACTTCCATTCTGGAATATGAATATTTCAGGATAGGAACTGATATAAATCTTTTAATTGGATACGCCCTTCGTATATAGCTTTTCCAAATATTACAGCTGGAACGCAGGCTTCCTGCAAGGCAAATATATCATCCAGGTTGCTTACACCACCACTGGCAATCAGGTAAAGATTGGGATGGAGTTTAAGTATTTCCTTATATAAGTCTATCGAGGGGCCTTCAAGCATACCATCTTTAGAGATATCGGTACAGATAACTTTTTCTACTCCGTGATGAATGTAGTCCTTTAAAAAAGGAAAGATATCCTGTGTGGTTTCGTCTTTCCAACCGTTCACGGCTATTTTATTGTCTTTTACATCGGCACCTAATATCATTTTACCTGCCCCGTAACGTTCCAGCCATTTTAAGAACAGCTCGGGACTCTTCACCGCGAGGCTACCAACTGTTACCATCTCTGCACCGTTATCGAAAGCAATTATAAGGTCCTCATCGCTTTTAATCCCTCCTCCAAAATCAATAATCAATGAAGTGCGAGATGCAATCTGATCTAATACCTTGTAGTTTACAATATGATGTGAAGCTGCTCCATCCAGATCAACCACATGCAAACGCCTGATGCCGTGTGCTTCGAACTCTTTGGCTACTTCAACAGGGTTTTCGTTATATACCTTTTTAGTACCATAATCTCCTTGCGAAAGTCTTACACACTTTCCATCTATTATATCTATTGCGGGTATTAGTTCGATCATTTGAGTTTTTGAGTTTATAGGTCAAGAAAGTTTTGGATGATTCGTTCGCCAACAGTGCCACTCTTTTCCGGATGAAACTGGGTTGCATAAAAGTTATCTTTATGCAAAGCTGCACTAAATGGTAAAATGTAGTTGGTTTGTGCTGCTGTAAAATCGTTTACTGGCACATAGAAACTGTGTACAAAGTAAACAAATTCTTCTTTGGTGAATCCTTTAAACAGGGGACTGTTTAAGTTTTCAAGTGTATTCCATCCCATGTGTGGCACTTTATCTTCTTGTTTTTGAGGTACAAAGAGCTTTACATCGGTATCAAAAATTCCAAGACAGTTTGTTGCACCTTCTTCGGAGTAGCGACACATTAGTTGCATGCCAAGGCAGATTCCCAAAACCGGTTGACGAAGATCTTTAATTAAAGTATGCAAACCTTCCTTTTTCAGATATTGCATGGTGGTTGCTGCTTCACCAACCCCAGGAAAGATAATTTTATCGGCAGCAAGGATTGTTTCTTTATCGCTGGTAATTTCGGCAGATACTCCAAGTCTTTTCAGCGCATAATCTACCGAACGGATATTGCCTGCATTATATTTAATAATAACTATTTTCATGTTCTAACTAAATATCACTGTTTTGTTTTTATAAGCCAAAACTTTCCGTTCAATGTGCTTTTGTACCGCTCTTGACAATACAATTTTCTCAAGGTCTTTACCTTTATTTACAAGATCAGAGATCGAGTCTCTGTGGCTGATGCGAACAACATCCTGTTCTATAATCGGCCCTGCATCTAATTCGGTTGTTACATAGTGGCTGGTTGCCCCTATAATTTTCACTCCCCGTTCAAAAGCTGCATGATAAGGTTTTGCCCCAACAAAAGCGGGCAAAAAAGAATGATGTATATTGATAATCTTATCAGGATATGCTTTAATCATGTTTTCGGAGATGATTTGCATGTATCGTGCCAGTACAATAAAACTTATCCTGTGTTCTTTGAGCAGTTCCATTTCTTTTTTTTCCTGCTCTTCTTTATTTTCTTTGGTGATAGGGAATAGATGGAAAGGAATACCAAATCTTTCGGCAACATGTTGCAAATCCGGGTGATTACTTATAATCAGAGGAATTTCCACATTCCACTCTCCTGCTGTGTAGCGGGCAAGGATATCGTATATACAATGTGACATCTTCGATACAAATATCGCCATTCTGGGCTTTACATCCGAGAAGTACAGTCTGAAATTCATTCCGTACTTCTGTGCATATAGCGTTGCAAAATAGTCTTCTATTTTTTCTTTGGGAACCAAAAAGTTCACTAATTCCCATTCTATTCGCATAAAGAACATGTTTTCTACATGGTCTACATATTGATCTAAATATATGATGTTTCCTTTGTTAACGGTGATAAAGTCTGTTACTTCTGCCAATATTCCCGGTTTATCGGGGCAATGTAATAACAGTTTGGCTGTTGTCATAAGGCATTTACGAATTATTTGTTTCACTTAAGCGCGCAAAATTAACGAATTATTGCCAAATTATAAATAATATGAGCAAGAAGTTTTAATTGAAAGAGATAAAAGTTACAGATAGAAAGATATTCAAGCGTTTTCCCTGCCTTTGACTATGGTACTTAAGTTTTAGTGGGCCCTATTCAACCGTACAATTTGAAAAAACTTTCCAACCGTCCTCTTCTTGTTTAGCTATTTTACGGCTCAAAAAAACAACAAAAATGGAAAGTTGCCTTACTTCACCACCGTTATACGCGCTACAGAGCCGTTTTTATTGCGTATTTTCAAAATGCTGCATTTCGCATTGATGAAATGCTGCATTTCGTTCATTCAAAATGCTGCATTTTGAAAGTGTGAAATGCTGCATTTTGAAATCGCGTTTTGCTGCATGAAAAATAGTAATGATTTGTGGATGGATAAAAATATACATATAAGCTTAAAAGTGAGGTAGAGGAGGTAAAGTGAGGTAGAGGAGGTAAAGTGAGAAACCAACTAATTTCACACTTCTATAAAGAAAGCCAACGACATCTCGGTAGAAGGCCAACAGTTTCACGGTAGGAAACTAACATTCACGGTAGGAAACCAACAGTTTCCTATGTATGAAACTACTTGTTTTCTACGTAGAAAACAGTTGGTTTTCTATATAGGAAACTACTTGTTTCACTGTACAAAATCAGAATGAAACTAGTTGTTTCATGCGCATCTTGCATGCTGGTAAATTTTGATTTTTAATTTCTGTGTAGAGGATAATTATGAGTCAAATTTTTATAATTCGCTGATATTTAGCAATTAACAGAAAACACCTTAGTGATAGCAGTGGTAGATATATTTTACTATCACTGTATCTATCACTAAATTAATCAACTGTTTATCAGAATGTTATCACTGCTAGTGATAGCAGTGATAGCAAAATGGCGAAAAAACATTTTCTGAGGTATAACTGATTTGCGATTTTGCCCTCTCTGATTTGAACTTAATTTATGAAGCATGAATAATGCTGGTTAATTGGCTATTAACTAATAGGAAAAGAAAAAAATATAGCTTTTGAGCAAAAAAAGTTTCTCCAACTATTGCAGATTTAAAATTAATGCTTACCTTTGCATCCGCAATCGAGAGAGATTGCTACTTGAAAAAGTAAATTGGTGTGGTAGTTCAGCTGGTTAGAATACCTGCCTGTCACGCAGGGGGTCGCGGGTTCGAGTCCCGTCCATACCGCTTAAAAGACTGACAATCAGTCAATTACGAAGACAAAAAGCCTGTAAAATGCTATTTTACAGGCTTTTTTATATCCCTTTAGGACACACTAAAGTCATTAAAAAGCCAAAGTCGGACAGAGTTCCGTTACCAAATCATTACCTATTTTCTAAAAATCCAAAAAGGTAACGAATGTCGCGATAAGGCGTTGATTTGTCGCAATTTGGCGTAGCAGAAATTCCTCATATGAGATCACAAGAAAGTAATTTTGTAATCTTAATAATTGAGTAATTATGCGTAGTACATTTAAAATTCTTTTCTACATTAAAAAGAATGCGATTAAGAGCAATGGGAAAGCTCCCATAATGGCAAGAATAACCTTAAACGGGGAAATTGCCCAGTTTAGTGTAAAATGCGAGGTTGACCCCGCAGATTGGAACCCCAAAGCAGGAAAAGGAGTTGATAAAAATTTGTCATTCCACCTAGCTAGGCACAGCAGCGACTGTAGTATTTTTAGCCAATAAGGTTTCGATGGAAAATGTCGCTAAAATTCTTTGGTCATAAAAGCACTAAGATGACCCAGCGCTATGCAAAGGTTCTTGATTGCTCTATCAAGCGAGATATGGAAAATGTGATAAAAGCAATGAATTTCTAATCAGTAGAATTTGCTAAATCTTGTTGTCTATTTGTTCCAAGGTCGAAACTTTCGACCTTGGAACAAAAATTTACCAGCTCAATTATTGTATATCTTGTAAATTACAATGATCAGTCACAATTCAACTCACAAAATCCTGTATTAATTGCTATGTTCGTAATTACGCATTCTATCTATTATAATCAACATTCTCTAATATTTCATTGACGCCATAATGTCCGTATGTTTTCTTCAATGCAAAATCAAAAGTGTCGATTATTTTCTCTTGAATGGCAGTAGTTTCCTTTAGATATTTATATATTGCAAATAACAATTCCAGGCAATCTTTATGGTGTATACTGTTTTCTGCATCCGTTTCCTTTTTCATGATGATGTCTAAATATTCAAAGCATTCTTCAGGATAGCTTGCTGCGCATAACTCTAAATAATCTATAATTCCTTTTACTCGACATACATACCGACTACTAATATGTGATTTTAGGGCATACTTTATCACAGGAAAGTCTTCGCATGTAAGTTTTGAGAACTTATATGCAAACGATTTAACAACAGATTCATCATTAGACTTTGCCAGTTGATTGATTACTGATAGTGAATGCTCACGACAAAGAGGGTGGGAGAAATTCGTAAAGGCTGCTTTCAAAGCTCCTTTTAAGAACCCAGCATCTTGTGCTTGATTTATTTTGGAATAAAGCACATCTTCACATTTTATATTTCCATAACAACAACCTAAGAAGTACAATATTCCCAATCCTCTCTGGGCACGCGTGATATTTTCCACACTTTTTAGATATGGCATAACGACATCCGGTTTACATGACAAATATCCATTGATTATATTACTTGCCACATAAACAAACTCAGAAACCTCACTTTGAAGACATAATGGAAGTAACTCTTCAAATAGTTTCTCATCGTATACGTCTACATGATATATACGATAAAGAACTGTTAGCTTCAACTCGACTCCTAACGATTCAACTAGTCCAATAAGAGCTTTATATGCTTTTTCTCTTCGGTCAGCAAACGCTGCATTTTCGATAAATGCTTCTATTGCTCGTCCTTGAAGAAGATTTATACCTGTGGTCAGTAACCCAGATATCCTATCATCGGATTCTGATGGTTTACTCTCTTTTTCTATATTATATGAAGAAGCATATTCTTTTTTGATTATGGAAATGAGTATTTCAGATACTTCGTCTGAGTACAATGAGCCACATTTAATAAATAACTGAACTGTCTCTACGATATCATATAAAGTTTCATTATCGGGATTCGAATCATATACTCGTTTTAATAGGGGATATAAATCGTCTACATTATACCGAGCGTCTAATAATCCTCGTATCCCAGCTAACTTATAATAGGCTTTAATTCTACCATCATCGAATATTCTAAAGACAAAAGGATAAAATTTCCCCGGATCATCTTTTACACATTCTCTGAATTTGCGTTCGTGCACATGTGGGTCAAAGTGAAGATCGAACCTGCGACTGCCTGCTAACTTAACAAATGATGTTTCCCAATTGTATAACGAAAGTTTTTTGTATTTTTCATCAGAAACTAATCCACCACATACATGTGCCATCGTCACGTGATCTGATGATTTTTCATTCTTATATTTCCATGGAAATCTTCTGTCTAGTTCGTTTTTTCTCCGTTTTAAAGCAATGGTTAATGATTCCTTTGGTAATGAGTAGATAAATGCTCTTTGCCGTATTCCTATATGAGGATACAATTGTCGCTGCCAGCGTCTTTCTGGATTTGCGACCATTTCATTCTTGCAACTAAATGACAAAGCATATTGCTTTATTCGATTTTGTTGTTCCATATTGAAATATTGAAAACTATGTTTTAATAACTCCTTAAAATAATAGCCTTCTCTATCGTTATTAAGCAGATAGCATACGAGCTTATGATTATCTAATAGTTTGTAAGTCGTGCTAATAAATAACTTCGGTTCCTTTAGCATTATCTCTAAAGCCATGGCATAAAGAGTACTACTGTCGGTAGATAAGTAATAATCAACCTCTTTGACGACAAAATCGGAATTATTGAGTAATTCGTTTTTGAGAATATTTAAAAGATAAGTGATTATTTTTAATCGCGATTCGCTTCGATAGAAATAGCCTTCAAAAGTAGTATTCCCTTTTAAGTAATCATTAAATAACGAATGGGAGGTGTCTCTAATTAGGGTGACGATTATGTTTTTTAATATTGGATATAAATCTCGAGGATGTTTTTCAGATAATGATTCGATTATTTCGTCGAAAAAACGATGTTCGTCAACAGGCAGTTCCTCATCTTTACACCAGCATTTAGCGACTTCATCAAGAATGGGCGAGATCTCTTCAAATACAAATTGCGGATTATCAGTAATGGCTCGTTCTAAAAACATTAATTTTTCAAAGTCATTCTTGCCTTTGTATAATTGATAATACCACTTTAACACAGCTGGACTGCTGTGATTCTGAACAAACCATATTGCTTTTGAAGCCACTTGTGCTCTAACTTCTTCATTCTTAATCTTGTCAATTAAAGCAAATACTTTATCTTCTCGAAGCCCTGAAAACGAAGACAGAAAATTAGCTAATACTGAATATCGATCAATCTTGTCAATCAAAACAATATCGTTCTCTAGTTCATCAATTAAGGCATCGAACCACTCGACAGCTACGCTAAGTTTGATAAAATCGTTGAATAACTCAGTATCTTCTTGTTTGATTCTGAGTATAATATCTATGCTTCTTTTCTCTGGGGCCTGAGTGCCAAGATGCTGTAAAACTAATAGTTTAATATGGTATCTTATTTGAGTATCGCTTAGCAACAAACTAATTTGTTTGAAATGCCTATCTGGATCATAGCCTTTAAGAAACTCTAACAATTGTTTTATCGAAGATCGGATGAAAAGCCCTTGATGGTTGCTTGTGATGAAAGAATACAATGACTCTTTATCAGATAAAAATTTCCGGGCAAATACGTAATCATAAAAACTTTGATGAAAAAACCTAATAGTATTATTCTCACATGTGATAATACCTTCTGTCGCTAAATAATTTATGTAGTTAACGTCTTTCCCTGAAGAGATCCACTTAACTGACAACGTTTGGTCATTATATATTTTATCTGCAATTTTTGACATTTTTTGCTCTAAAATATCGGGTAATATTTTTTCAGACCGAGGATGCAGAATTTTTACTTTCCACAACTCTTCATAGAGCTTGTGATGTGATGAGAAATTCAGAATTGTATTGTTGTCTCGATATATCCTACAATACGCATCCAAATATTGTGCTGTTTGAAGAAGTTCCTTTGTCTTGTCGTTAATGTTAGAAACGGATTCATTGCCGACTAATAATCTCAACGTAGATTCAACTTCTTTAATACTTAGTTCTCCTAGCTCAATATTCTTATTTGTCTTCAGATTGCTTAAAATAGGATCGTAGTTCAAATCAAATTTCCTACAAGAAACTATAATCCTTAAGTTTGAATAGGTTAGTGATGAGAATTTGCTGAGAATGCTATAATAAGCATTTATTTGTGCTCGATCATTAGATAACGACTGAGATAGTGCATCTATCTGATCTATCAATAAGACTGCTCTTACATTTTTATCAGACGATATATAATTGACTACCTCATTTATTGTTTCAATGATTTTGTTAGAAGTTATGTTGCTTATATCTGCCTTAATTGCTAATAAAGGCAAGTTGTCAGTTCTTAATTTATTGGCTAATTGTTTAATGATCACACTTTTACCAACGCCAGCCTCCCCGGTTAGGATACAAATATTATCCGACTCTTTTATGTTTCCTTTAGCATCATATATCCATTGATATATTTGGCTGAGTTCTTGTCTCTCGATATATGAATCTGGAATGCTGTAAAAGTGCGTATTCACACATTCAAAGGCACAAGCATATGAGTCAATAATCGCATTTATCTTCTCTGTTTTATTTACGATACTTTCTGCGGTTGTGTTGTATATCGCTTTCCATTGTTTAATCGTCTCATCTTTATTGATTTCAGATAAAATCTCTTCTTTTGTGAAATTGTAAGTAATCGTAAATTGAGTCGCTTTTGATTTATTTTGGTTTATAAACTCATTTGAAATATGCTTCCAAAATACAATTTTATTCAGATGATCAACAACCAATAACACAACGACTTCAGTAGGGACTCTTTGTGCATACCCCAATAAAGACGTTGGGATGTCAAATTTATTTAATCCAGCATACTTTGGGGGATATGATTTAACTTGAACTGTAATCTTACCGCAAATAATCTGCCCATCAAGCAACTCTATAATACCGTCATAATTAGGCGTTTTATCATTATCAGACAAATACGGGTTTGCCTCGGAACCTAAAAATAGTCGTTCGACATGAGATATCGATGACTTCTCTAAGATTACGCTAGGAGTTATTGATTTATTGGGAGTAAAATCCATTTTAGTGACTATGTGTTAATTTTTGTTTGCAATCAGTAATACTATTGCATATTTATCAAAATAACTCTCTCGGATTAATCTTCAAAAACTCATCATAAGAAATACCGCCCGTTCCGACAAGCAACACTTTTTCAGGATGAAATCTCTCTGCAAAAATTCCCATCCCTGCATTTTCAGCTTTCATCCCACTTTTCACTTCAAGCCCCATTACCTTATCGCCTTTTTCTAAGACAAAATCAACTTCGTAATTACCATCTCGCCAGTAGTAGAGATTATATCTTTCGGAAATAGCGTGATTAATCAGATGTGTACCGACTGAAGATTCTACAAGCCGCCCCCATAATTCGGGATTGATAATTGCTTTCTCGTAAATTTCATCACTTTGGGCTGTAATCAAAGCATTATTATATACCTGAAACTTTGGACTTGAACCACGTTTACGGATTATATCTCCGGCATACTTATCTAACCCGCCTAATAATCCACAATCGGATAATAGTTTCAGGTAATTGGCGAGAGTGGTTGTATTTCCGGCATCCTGAAGCTGGCCCAATATCTTCGTATATGAGAGTATCTGACCTGAATAAAGACAGCCTAACTCAAATAATCGTTTTAACAAAGCAGGCTTATCAACACGTGTCAGCATCAAAATATCTTTGGAAATACTCGTCTCTATAAGTGAATCCTTTATGTAGTTCTTCCAACGCCCTTCATCGTTAATCAATGTTGCCGATCCCGGATATCCACCAAAGTAAACATACTGTTCGATGCTCCACCCAAATGCCTCTTGCATTTCAGGAAAAGACCAATGCCCAAGATAGAGTGTTTCAAACCGCCCAGCTAAGGATTCGGTTAATCCTTTCTGAATTAGCAAGCGAGAAGACCCAAGTAGAATCACTTTAATATTGACTTTCTCACGAGTATCCCTATCCCATTGTCGCTTCACAACTTCACTCCAATTGTCTATTTTCTGAACCTCATCAATTACAAGCAGAAATTCTGATGCGTTAGATGCTTTCATTCGCAACCGTGCTGATTCCCAAACTTGTGTGATCCAAGCAGAATTTGTAGCTGAAATGGCGTCTGCTGATTCAAATAGATTAAGAATTGATAACTGTTCAACAAGTTGGGTAACCATAGTGGTTTTACCCACTTGACGAGGTCCAAGAACAACTTGAATGAACTTTCTTGGTTCTTCAATTCTTGCTTTAACCGAGTTCAAATAAGGACGTTCAAACATATGTTTCTGATTTTACTCAATATGATTAGCAAAATTACTCAATGCAATTGAAGTGCGCAAGCGTTCGTTGAAAAATTATTAAAAAGTCACATCAGGTGGACTACAAGGCGGACAATTCTATATCTTGTAGATATTCAGTGAATATGAAGGACTTTTTTGTTTATAGTGTCTTGGTCGAAAGACAAAAAAAAGACATAAAAAGACAAAGCAGCTAACCTAAACTGTACCCCCTTTCCGAAAAAATGCAAGAGGTACAGTAAATCGAAACGAAGGGGGTACAGTTTGACCGAAATTGGCAGGATGTCCTGATTGTAAATGACCGGCAGCAATACGAGGTACAATCAGAAGGAAAAATAGACCGTGAACATTTTGACGAAGATAATTCGTAACTTTGTGCGCACGCTCAGCGACGATCCTACAGCAGCAAGCCAGCTCAGCACCCGGCATACCGAGCGCTATCTGCTTGACGAAGCAAACTGGGTGTAGAAGATTCGGAAGCAAAATGCCTGTTTGGAACCCTAGATATTCAGACAAGGAAAAAAGCCATTGGATATTGGTGATGCAGACCCATCCGATTTTGGTATTGATTTAATTTATATATAAGAAAATGGAAAATAGAATACTAAAATTAAGAACAGTCATAATGGAAGATACCAAAGGGCATCTTCCATTATCCTACAGAGTAAGTTTAATGCAGGATATTGGAAACATACAAACCATTAATAGAATATTCTTTGAATGTATAAAATATGTTCAGGAAATATGGCTACAGCAATTTCCATCAGATAATTCAGTCTTTTCAATTTTAAAAAAAGCGGAAGATTATTTATATAAAAGTAAAGGAAATAAAAATGAATTTGCACAGTTATCCGAACAATATAAAAACTTTTTTGAAGAAGTTGATCATACGGCAGGCTTAGTGGGATTGGGATGTATCTCATTATCTAATTCGATATTATATGATGCCTCGCCAATCATTAATATTGATGAATACAAAAGACAAGATGATAATTCCTATGAATGGGATGTCTGGAATCCGGATTTCTATGCATCAATGGCATATTCAGGAGGAAACCCTTTTCAGAGCGAAGGAGATATAAGTAAGCGGCGGGATTTTTGGTTGTGGTATCTTGATATGATACTCAAAATAAATCAGTCACATGATACACAATTGTTAAGTATAAGTATTCCTTCTTTATCAACAGAAAAAACAATTCTTGAAAGAGCACAAACTTATCAAACAGAATCTATTCTTAAAAAGATAGATACCGTTATAAATAATACACTTGATTCTTTTCGCAAAGATCATAATGAAAAATGGGATAAGATCATTATAGAAGCACGCTGCATGGATATCGGGATACAGGTAAGAACGTTTTTTACAATAGGTGCAAAAGATGATAAAATAAGAGGAAATTTAGGCTCTTTCGATTTGATGGGTGAAGTAAAAGATGAAATGTATATTCAAGCCCAGAAAGAAGGAGCATGGATTATGTGTACAATAGAAGTTTATCCTGACATGGAGTATAAAGTCAATTTTAATTACGATGACAGAAACAAGCTACCAGAAGAAAGATTAAAAGCCCCCGAAAACTTTATAGAAGAATTTTCCAGCTATCCCCGAAGTAAAGAATTTACGCCATTATGGTGGCAGGATATATTAGGAAAAAAAGGAAAATATATAAAATAAACTGTTTACCGGATATTTACTAAATTTGTTGGCAATTCAAAGAGTATAGAAAACAGATATTACGCAGAATATGCAAGGAAGAATGAAAAAATATCAAATCTCTTTTTCTGAGATAGAAGAGATTTTAAAAGAGCAGAAGGTGGGTAGACTGGCTACCCAGAACTCCGACGGATATCCGTATGTAACACCGGTTCATTTCGTTTATGAAAACAATCGTATTTACATTCACGGTTTATCAAAGGGGCAGAAAATTGGTAATATCAACAATAATCCGAAGGTTTGTTTTGAAACGGAAGAGATGTTAGGATTGATATTAGACGAGAAACCTTGTGATGTGAATACCGCCTACAAAAGTGTAATTATAGTAGGAAATGCCAAATTGGTAGAAGGCGATGAGAAAACTAACGCACTGAAAGCTATTGTAAGTAAGTACACTCCCCATCTGGCAGAAATACCATTTCCCGATAATATGCTAAAAGCAACAAGCGTTATCGAAATCGAGATTGTAGAAGCAACCGGCAAAAAATATGAATAACTGATTGTTCAACAAGACGAAAATCTAAAATAATAGAACTATGGCACAACCTATATGAAAATCAAATCCTTCTCAAAAACCAATTTTGACCAGTTGTTCGAAGCTTTTTCACAAGCATTCGCTCAATATGATGTTCAAATAGACAAGGAAGAATTCCGTACGATGATCCGCAGGCGCGGTTATGATCCGGCACTCTTATATCATACAACCCATCCATATCGACGAATACAAAGATATAATACCCACTTTCTGGAATTTTCACCCCTCCTGGCAAAACAGTTTCGAATCGATAGAACGGACGAAAGAGGATTTCATCTGCAAAGGAGTGTTCTCGGATGGGAATCTCATCGCCTACAGTATATTTGAACCCGGTTCGGGTGATGTAACGCAACTTGCCGTGCATCCCGGTTTCCGCCGTAAAGGGATTGGTTCGATGCTTTTGCAGGAAATGGTAAATGATAACACATTTCCAACGCTTAAAGTCGTGAATACAGATATAGGCTGCGATTCGGTAAAGGCTTTTCTTTCTGTTCACGGCATCGAACCCAAAGGCAAGCAGTATGAAATGATAAAGAAACTTTAATTCTTATATAAACAAACAATATGATTTCATCTATTATAGGCATAGCGTTTGACTGCCCGAATGCAAACGAACTTGCCGATTTTTAC
The DNA here is from genome assembly GCF_010500955.1 of Bacteroides sp. 519. GTDB lineage: Bacteria > Bacteroidota > Bacteroidia > Bacteroidales > Bacteroidaceae > Bacteroides. The sequence goes on along the minus strand of NZ_QVMJ01000001.1, from coordinate 30,908 downwards.
GTAAAATTATCGGGTTGGGAGAAGGAAATCTCCGGTGATGAATTTGCTGCTTTACGCACTCCACAAGGAATACTACTTGTTTTTCAGACTGTAGAGAATTATATTCCCCCTGTATGGCCATGGAAAGAAAATGCTCAACAGCAGATGGCACATATCGACTTCAAGGTAGATGATTTGCAGAAAGCCGTAGAATACGCTTTGCTGTGTGGCGCAAAAAAGGCAGAAGTTCAATATTATAACACTTCTACCGTAATGCTCGACCCGGCAGGGCATCCGTTTTGTTTATCAACGGCTCAGCAATAGTATGATGTTTGTATGAGTATAGAGAACGAACTAAAAATAGTAAAGCGATTAGCGAACGTTGACGAGAATAGAATTGAAGTCAATGAAACAGGCTGGACCAGCCGGGTCTATATCATTGACGGTGGAAGAATTGTGTTCAAATTTCCACGTAATGTCGAATTCCAGGAGGAATGTAAACAAGAAATCGCCACACTCAAATTAATAAAAGAGCAACATTTTAGTTTAAGCGTTCCTGTTTTGAATTGGGTGGCGGAGGATAACTCATACTTTGGCTTTTATGGTGTGGAGGGTAAGCCGCTCGGAATAGTTATAGATGGATTGAACGAACATCAAAAAATCGAAATAGGTACGCAATTAGGCGACTTCTTAAAGCAACTTCACAGTATTAAAAACTACGGTGATATAAAGGAACAAACACTCGAAGAGCAAGCTGAAGAATACCAGAATTGGTATCGAAGAGACAGGGATTTGCTAAAAGACTTTTTCTCTGAACCGGAACTAAAAAAGATAGATGACTTTTTTACCTGCGAGATGCCAAAGTGTATGATAGAGACGGGCGATCTTGTTTTCTGTCATGGCGACTTAGATTACAATAACACTTTGATAAACGATGAAAATCGCGTAGGTGTTATTGATTTTGGCGATGCGAGGTTATATGACAGGTCGCAGGATTTTAGAGGGATGGATGACCACGTATTAAGAGAGGCGATGATTAAGGCATATGGCGGCGGGGAAATAATAAGCAAAGAAGCGGCAGAGGCAACCTCTAAGATGATAGATGTGCTCAATATGCTTTACTGCATTGAGCAGAAAGATTCAGTTGGCATAAATAATTTCCAGAATCGAGTAAAGTCAAAAATATTATGACAATAAATAAAGTGATATGTTGGAACAGTAGATTTAGGATTGTTTTATACAAAAAAAATATTACCTTTGCAATGCCGGACGAGCGGCTATAAACTAATAACAGATGGACGACCATCCTAAATCATTAAATTATGGCATGGTTATTCCTTGTATTAGGAGGGCTTTTCGAAATAGGCTGGCCTCTCGGTTTCAAATTAGCTTCATCTACACAAGTTCTTGTTTATTGCGATGTCCGTACTCTCTATGGCTATGAGCGGTTACTTTCTGTATCTTGCTCAGCGAAGTATCCCGATTGGTACAGCGTATGCCGTATGGACAGGTATCGGAGCTATTGGCACGATTACAATAGGTATTCTCTTTTTCAATGATTCCATGGGACTGATGCGACTGTTTTCTGCATCGTTGATTATCATTGGTATAATTGGGTTGAAGTTCTTTTAATTCGTATTTTTGCGTCAAATGCACAAGGCGCACTTTATGACGATAAATTGGTTAATACGTGGAACGCTATTCTCATCAAATCAAAATAAGGCTCTGTCTTCCAGTGTCCGTTTGTCTATCAAACCATTGAAACTTTAAAACAGTATTGCGACGCACACCATATTCCTATTTCCTTAATTCAAGTGGATACACTGCAAAAAGCAAAAGAATTGCCCTGCGTTTTCAATAACTGGGCCATGTTTTATAAAGAACGATTCGAGACGGTAAATCTATTGAGTGTTGAGAACTTAAAGAGAATACTCAAAAAGTAGCAAGAATAGGACACTCCATCTCTTTCCTTCCGATTACCTTTGCAGACTATGAATATACAAGAAAATAGCCGCATAGAATACCGTGCACGCATCAATAGGGTAATGGATTATATCGACCAGCACCTCGACCAGTCATTGGAGTTGAAAACCATCGCCGATATTGCCAACTTCTCTCCATTTCACTTTCATCGTATTTTCTCTTTCCTGATTGGCGAAACGCCTATCGACTACATTCAACGCCTGCGGGTAGAGAAAGCCGCATGGAAACTCCGTGAAAAGGCTCCTGAAACCATTACTGAGATCGCCTACGGTTGTGGCTTTGGAAGCGTTTCTTTATTCAGTAGAACTTTCAAAAAGCACTTCGGTATGACTCCCAGTCAGTTTAGCAAAGCCGATAAACCCGTCTATTCGCAAAATGGGAAGCTGTTTAGCAAGAATGGACAAATGCTCCGCAAGAATTTGAAAAGCGATGCAGGCGATAACGCCGACCTTTGTATCGTCGAATCAAATCAATTTTATTTTATGAAAGCAAACATTGAAGTAAAGGAAATGCCTGAAATGAAGGCAGTGTATGTGCGCCACATCGGAGCATTCAATCAAATTGGTCAGGCCTACGAGAAACTATTCAAATGGGCATACCCTCGTGGATTGTATACACCCAATGTATCGAAGTCGGCATCTATCACCCATGATGATCCTTCTGTAACCGAACTGGAGAAAGTACGCCAAAGCGCCTGTATCATCATCGAAGAAGACGTGAAAGTAGATGGCGAAATCGGCAAACTCACCATTCCCGGCGGGAAATATGCAGTCGGACACTTTGAACTGGGCTTTGCCGACTTTGAGAAAGCATGGAACTCCATGTGCAACTGGTTTGTGGAAAGCGGCTATCAGCAAGGTGACGGCTGTACCTACGAACTCTATCATAACGACTACACTACACATCCCGAGCAGAAGCATATTGTAGATATCTGCATCCCGGTGAAGCTGTTGTAAGCTACCCGTAGTGGACTTACACAGGTTAATAATCATGTACGGCACAAAAAAAGGTCCTGATATTCAATTGAATACAGGACTTTTTTTTAAACCAATTCCTATTCGTGTTTATCCAATTTCAATCTATCTTCAAAAGTTGCTACCACTTTGTCCTTTGGATAAGTAGCTGGTTCAGGTTTGTAGCCCAACATTTCCCTTGCTTTGGATATATCAATATAATCGACATCTTCATCTACAATACTAAAAGCCTCATACCAGAATTCTTTAGGGCTATCAACGGCCAAACGAGTTGCCTGTAACACATTCAGGATACTCACATGCGATCCGAGGTTTACATGCTCAGTTGGCCCATAACGTAAGGCTATAGTTTGAATTTTTTTATTCAACCCATACCATGCTACCATCTGTTCTGCCATTACTTTGCTGGTATGATAGGATAGATCAATATCACGACAACTCAAATCATCAGCTTTCAGGTATTGTGATACAAACATCTGTCCTTCAACGATAGGATATGAGAAAGGAATACCACCCTCAATACCGTACACAGTAGTCGAACTAGCGTATACTACTCGTTTGACACCATTTTCGTGTGCTGCCTTCAAAATGTTGAAAGTTCCCATTACATTGGTTTGGATATAATCTTCATAAGTTTTGCCAGGAACAGGTGCCGGTATAGCTGCTTCATGCACTACAACTTCACACCCTTTCATACGTTCTTTTAGTTTGTCATAATCCAAAATATCATCTCCATCTTTAAGATCATAACCTACTATCTCATACCTGTCTGCAAATGTTTTCACAAAGTGACCACCAATGAACCCCTTGTGTCCTGTTACCATTATTTTCATTTTCTTTCTATTGTTAGAATTTGTACTTGTTTGACTAAATGTGATGCTGGGTAACAAAATCAATAACCCAGCAAGCAATGAGATTTTAAAGACACTTTTCATAAAACAATTTTCATTATTATTAATTTGTTAAATAAATATTTGTGATTTCAACCACGGCTTTTCATCTTGGTGCCAATATGGATAGTTTTTGGGTGCATTTTCTGTATTCCATATTTTTCTGATTTTTGAGTTTATATTATCAATAATAAAACCGATATAAAAGTCATAATTATCGTAAAATATTTAAATCCTTTTTCTGGAAGCCTCCTGACCAATTGAATTCCTAATATTCCTCCTACAATAACAAAAGGAATGGCAAAGGCATCTAATATCAAAGAGGTTGTGTTTATATTGTTCCATGCTATAACCTGAACTGGGATTTTTAGATAATTTATAACAAGGAAAAACCATGCATTAGTTCCTACGAAACTGTATTTAGGAAGTTTCATGGATAAAAGATATATAGCTAAAACCGGACCGGCAGCATTGCCTATCATCGTTGTGAAGCCTCCCAATATTCCAAACAATGGTGCATACCACCAGTGAGTAGATATGTTATTCTCCTTTCCTTTCGATTCAGACCAAAGCATAAACAAAAAGACTATTAGTAAGCAAATACCCATCAATTGTTTAAACCCTTCGGGTGGAATTATCTTATCAACTAATAAGGCTATACCAAAACCAATAAAAGCCGATGGTAATAATTTGAGTATATATTTCCATTTGGCTATTCTTCTGTAATAAAATACAGCTATCAAATCGGCAAAGCATAGGATTGGTAGTATAATTCCGGTGGAAGGTTTTGCTCCAAAAACCATAACCATTAAAGGTATAGACAGTAAACTAATACCCTGTATGCCCGTTTTGGACATACCAATAAGCAATGCTGCTATGAAAAACATCAACCAATCAAAAAGTGAGAGCATCCACATCGAAAAATCCATTTTCCTGTTATTTGAGTATTTAAATACAATCTCAGCTATTAAACTAGCATCCTGAATTATCAAATTATTATTTGGCAAATTTAAAGGAACTATTTCTGATTAAATTCTATTTTATTTGCAGTATACTTTTCTATATTTGCAGTGAATAAAAATAAAACTATGGCCATTTTAGAACGAAAAATTATCCATAATATGACTACCTTGTGTAGCCATGTTCCATATCCGCAGTTTGTATTACCTCGTCATAAACATCCTGAGTATGAAATAATGGTTTTTAACCAAGGTAGTGGAAAACAGTTTGTAGGAGAAGGCGTTGCCGATTATAGAGAAAGTGATTTAGCTCTAATAGGTAGTAATGTGCCTCATCTTCATTTATGCAATACCAAACTAAAAAATTCACCAGAAACTGAAATAAGTGGAGGAGATACTTTACAGTTTCTGCCTGAAATTTTCCCCTTGAACATGGAAAAACTTCCTGATTACCGGGATATCTATGAGTTGCTATATAAGAGCCAGTATGGAATACGGTTCTACGACAAGGAGCTTTATTTTGAGATAAAACAAATGATTCAAGAAATAAATGGTTTAGAATTTACCGCACGGTTAATCCATTTATTCCGTATCCTAGAGAAGCTTTCACAATGTAAAAGAACAAAATTACTTTCTGATACGGCTTATAATAGTTCTAATATCGTTAATGAGCTAAACGAACCTATCAACAAGGTTTATGCCTATCTGTTTAATCATTTTAAAGATAAGATTACATTAAAAGAAGTTGCCAACTATGTAAATCAGAATCCGTCGGCACTTTGTCGTTCTTTTAAACAGAAAACGGACAAAAGTATATTTCAGTGCCTTGCAGAAATTCGGATTGAACATGCTTGTAAATTGCTCTCTTACTCCAATCTAACTGTATCTCAGGTAGCTTATGAATCAGGCTATAATAATATTCCTTATTTCATCAAACAATTTTATACAATAACCAATAGAAATCCAAAGGAGTACAGAGAACAGATTAACGCTTAATACGAATATTTTCAAACAACCAATTCATAATTCGTACTTCTCAGAACTTTTTGAACGCCAGGAAGACAAAAACGGCAACGATTTTGAATACGATATAGAAGAAATTGGTGTAGCGACGATACCCTAACACTCTTCGATTATTTCAAGGAAAACCGCGGATAAAGATACTAAGAATCAAAGAGAATCGGGAATTCTTTATACATTTGCAGAAAATTGAGAATCGTGTAACTATAGATAAAAATACAACATGGAACAGTTTATCCATATCACTCAACTGTACACAATTAACCAGCCCAATGGATATGAAAAAGCAGAAATTGAGATAATTAAAAATCTTTTTGGGGAAATCCCACAGCTATTAGCCGATTACTATGCTAAACTGGGTAAATACTCTTTTAATCAGGCACAGGATAGTTTATTAACACCCGACAATATTCTGAATGTTACAAATCCTGATTATTTGATCTTTTATATAGAAAATCAGGGCTGTTGTTTTTGGGCAATAAACAAAAATGATTTATCAAACCCCGACCCGCCCGTTTATATGAGTGGAAATAAAATTAACTGGGAAATAGAATCACCTACGTTATCCCAGTTTCTTTATGCCATGGCCTGTCTTCAAGCCACCTTTGCCTTAGAATACACACCCGAATGTTTTCGGGAAGTAACACCAGGTGATATACAGTTTATCAGGCATAACTTTCAAAAGCGCGACATATCATTTCAACAATGGATCGGGGGTATTGAATTTTATGGAAATCGTCCCGATACCGTGATTACCTATATGCCCGCATCGGATTGTATAGCTTATGCATCAGGAAGCAAAGAGCATTTTGAAGAAATGAATAATATGCTGTCCGGAATAGGAACTCCTATGTAAACGCATGGGAAAAAGAAATCAAACGGAATTTAATATTGAACGAACATAGTTAACGAGTATAAACTGTCTTAAAAGCCAAATATAATGAATAACAAAAAAATCCTATTTGACGAATGGTGTAGCGACGATACCCTGACACTCTTTGATTATTTCAAGGAAAAAAGCGCGACCGATTACAACCTCAAAACCATTCTCACTGACCTCCACCTCTTCGACAAGCTGGGACAGGATCAGATACACAACGGAGCAGACCTGTTCTACACCACCGTCATGCCTGATGGCAGAGAGTTGACAAGCGATTTTGACATTGCTATCGACGTGGTAATCGATCTTTCCGCCATCCTGTTGGAAACCTTCCGAAAAGGAAGAATAACGCTGAAAGACCTCTACAAATACGAACGGAAAGACTATCCCGCCTTCACCATCCATGCTGACAAAGAAGATCTTGATCTGCTGCTCAACGAACTCAAAGCCTTCACCACTAACCCTACCCATTACAATCTGGCCGAAATGATGAGTTCGGACGAACTCATAGAACTGGCTGCTGATTGCAACAATGTGTATGAGGAAATACAATGTCTTAAACAATAAGCCTCAGAAAAATCGTTGTACGACTGCCACAACTTCGCTACGTGGCATCCATTATAAGTTATCTGTTCTTCATCAATTCACCAAAGAAAGCATCGCGATACGAATTCCCTATGGCTATTTCGTGTTTCTTAATAAAAACATCGTTGTTATCGAAAGAATCTATGTGATTTCTATTTACTATATACGACCTGTTTATTCGCAAAAATATATTCTTAGGAAGTAGATCGTGTATATTTTTCACATTCATTCGGGTAATGAGGCGTTGCTCTTCCATTTGTATGATTACATAATCTTTCAACCCTTCGATGAAAAGAATATCTTTCAGGTTTACTTTAAAGAAACGCCTGTCGGACTTAACAAAGATGCATTCATCTTCTACATTTTCTACATTTTTCTTGTCTTCTTCCAGCAATAAAGAATGGTAAGTAATAGCCTTATCTACTGCTTTACGAAATTTGGCTGGGTCGATAGGTTTTACCAGATAATCGATAGCATCGACCTCGTAGCTGTCGAGTGCGTATTCCGAATAGGCTGTTGTGAAAATAATCAATGTGTGTTTGGGTATGCTTCGGGCAAACTCAATACCATTGATACCCGGCATTTGAATGTCCAGAAATATCAAATCAACATCTGTTGTTTGTATATATTCGGAAGCAGCTTCTGCACTATTGAAGCTATCCAATAATTCCAACTGCGAAATCTGATCAACTAATTTTTTTACGCCTTTACGTGCAATAGGCTCATCGTCTACTATAATGCATTTCATAAGTTCAAATATAAATTTACTGTGTAGGTTGTTTTTGTTTCCAGCACATCCAACACATACCTGTTTTCAAATAATAAATCCAAGCGGCGTTTGATATTTACCAATCCCAATCCTCCTACATCTCGTTTAACAGGTTTTGCTGGTTTTGAGTTTGTACATTCAAAAAATAAACGACTGTCTTCCAAACGGACTTTAAGATGTACATACGACTTGTTTGTGTCGAGATTGTGTTTTACCGCATTTTCCACAAATGGGATAAAGAGCAACGGCGGCACCTCAACCTCTTCAATATTACCCTCTACCACAACAGTATATTCAAAATGGTCACGACGGACCTTCTCCAAATCAAGGAAGTCGGAAAGAAAAGCAATATCAGCCTTCAACAAAACTTTATCCTGTGTACTGTCATTGAATTGATATTGCAACATGTTATCCAATTTATCCAATATATGCGAAGCCATCTTAGAATCCTCATCTACCATAATATTGGCATTATTAATCATATTGAACAAAAAATGCGGATTGATTTGACTCTTTAGAAAGTTAAGTTCCGATTGGGATGTTGCAATTTGAAGTTTATTGATATTCTGGTTGTTTATTATCCATTGTTTAAATAAGAGAAGTGTCGATATTCCTCCCAGAAAAAGAAGTATGGTACACATGGAGGATGCAATACTTAAGAAGATTGCCACACCGGAGGGTTGCTGATGAGTTACTGCTATATCGTAAAAGAGTTCTTGTAAGATAACCATGATAAATAATGCAAAAATAGTAAACAACACTACTGATATTGCATAAGCAAACACTTTGTTCTTTGCCAGGAAACAGGGAAACAGCACATAAGCGTTGACATATACCAACATATTGAGAAACAAAAAATAGCTGATCCAACCATAAAAACGGTTGGGCGAAATGTTCAGTTTGTCGGGTGCATCGAAAAAGATACTGACAGAGATGGCTACCATAATAACCTGTAATACAATATGTCTGTAAATATGGTATTTATCATCAATTAAGAATGAGGGTATGCCGTCCTTATGTATTTTCAAATCCATCATTCTATTATATCTATTTTAAGTTCTATCATTCTTGGGCTTACTGCCAACGTATATTTATCAGGATATTGTAGTTCCAACCGCTGCCCGACTAACGAAAAAGCATCACTATCCAAAAGCTCTTCAGCATCTGTTTTGCAAACAAAAGTGAGTATCTGCTCTTCGAGTATGAAAAACAAATTTAACATACTACTATCAGCAATTACACATTGAACAAGAGATATAAAAAGCATTGGTGCAACAAATGTATTGTTTATATCTCCTTCTGTGTGGATACAATATTGAACACTGGGATTACTCTTTTCTTCCAACTCGATAAATTGGGTCAGGAAGTTTATTTCCGATTTCAGTAATATCCTGTCTCTACCAGCATCATACAGTTGGTACCTCAATAATTGCCCCAGTTGCATCAACATACCAGAGGTTTTTTGTGGATTCAATTCTGCGGAAGAAGAAGCGTTCCGAAGTGTTTTGGATAAAAATGCAGGAGCAATTTGTCCTTTCAATTTGTTTAGTTCTGATTTGATACGTTCTTCTTCTAAACGGGCAACTTCCTGATTTCCTGTCATCCACTTACGAAACAGCATAATTACAGAAACGCTACAAAAACAAACGGCTGTAATAACAGATGCTGATAAATTATCGACTAAAATTAACGGATTGGTGTATGAAGTAATCCGATGTGTTAAGCCCAACATATTACGAACCCAATATTCTTCGGCAATGGAGAGTGTTGGCAATAAAAACACAATGATACACAAGGCTATTGCATAAACGGTATAGTTACCTTTTAAAAGAAACTTGGGTGTCAGATAAAAGTAGTTGAAGTACATAGTTATCAGATATGCAGCAAAAGAGGAAAAACAAATAAGATAGATGCGGTTGTCCAAAACAGATTGGCTATCCTGATAAGCAATAAATACCTGATTGAAAGTGATAATCGCCCCCACAAGAATGAAGATCAAGTGTCGCCAAATCCGATATTTTGAACCGAACAGGAAAAGGGGTAAAAAACTATTTTCTTTTATCTTATTCATTTTTCCTTCTGTAAGAGATGTACAAAGATACATTAAAAATCAAGTCTGTATGTAACATTGAAGATAGCATTTTTTATCCGACGCGGTTCTATTACATTGGTTTTCAGATTGTACTCATGTCCAAAATATTCCTTATAACCCGTAGCATTCATGCCTTTCACTGCAAATTCATGCGAAACTTTATTGCGATTCATACGGTAGCTAACCGTATAATTGGCTAGAAACATAGCCGATAATTGCTTGGAATAAGCCTCTGTTTCATTATATTGTGTTTTCAGATCAGGATGGGCTAATGTAGCTGCTTCGTCCACTGGCGAATATCTGTTGCCGCCTTGCAATGTCAGTTTTAGGTTTATGCTTAATACATTTTGCTTATTTCGTCCCATCATCCATTCTTTGCCAATTAATCCGTTTATCACATAGTTTCGGTTGAATTTAGTGTTGTGCCATACTCCATCACCTCCGCAATATTCAGAATTAAATACTGATGCCGTTACCATGTAGTACAAACCTTTAGTCATGTACTTTTCAAATGTAACATCGATACCGTAGTTACGACCTTTGCCTTTGTTTACCAGCGCATCTTCCACATAAAATGTACTGCGGTTAAGTACCGAATAGGAACTATCTGTTATTACAGGCACATCGTATAAGTATTGGTAATAAGGCTCTACTTTCAAGTTCATGTTATCAGATATCTTGTAATTGTAGGACAATGATATGTGGTGTGTCTTGGTAAAGTCGAGGTCTTTATTAACTAATTTATCACCTGTTGTTTTTGTTTTTACAAAATATACGTCCATCTTTTCCATACGGCTGTGTAGTCCGTAAGCCATGCCAAAAGAGCTTTTCTCCGAAACCTGATATTTAATTGCCGCACGGGGTTCTACAGTCCAATTATTATTCAACGTAAGGAATTGTCCATTCATACCCAAAGTAGCAGAAAGACGGTCGTTAATATTGAACAACGAACTTGTATAAGCCGAAATGAGGTTGGTGTTTCCCTTTCCTTCCGAAATACGTTCCATCGGATTATTATACAAAGGAGTCAAATCAAAGTCCATATTATACCGCATGTTTGTAAGTGTAAATCCTGTTTTATTGGTATGCTTTGCACTGTATTTCTTATTCAAAGAAGAAGTCAATATTAAATTTGTGTATCGGCTTTTGAAATCGAGGCAGGGCGAAGAGTTCATATCGGTATCGAACATATTTTCCCATGCATCCATCTTAGAATAGGTAGTTGCCAATGTTGTTTTTAGCATGGCATCATTGCCGAAGAAGTAACGGTGACTCAATCCAACAGCAGCCGAAGTCTGTTTCATTCGTGAATCCTTACCATCATCCATGTATTCCCATTCTTTAGGCGATTTTATTTCTGGCTTAATCTCGTCAATCAAAGCCGTTCCCCATACCGAGAATACGCCTGCTTTCTTTGTCGGAAAGTTCAGTTTAAAGTTCAAATCCTGATAGTCCATCACCTGTTCTAAATCTCCGGCAGGGCTTATTTTATTCATCAGTCCGGTGGTAGAGTAGCGATAATTGAAGATATACGAAGCGTTACTGTTTCTACTGAAAGGTCCTTCTGATGCAACATCAAGCCCTAATACGCCAGCTTGCAAAGTATGTTGGATTTTTTGGTTGTTTCCATTTCTCATTTTCATATCGAACACTCCCGAAACGGCGTTATTATATTCGGCAGGGAAAGCGCTTGTATAAAAGTCGGAGTTTCCTAGTACATTACTACTTAACGACGACAGTATTCCTCCGCCCAAAGAAGCTACATCTGCAAAGTGATTGGGGTTAGGTATCTCTACATCTTCCAACCGCCATTGGAGCAAACTCGGAGCATTGCCATGTACTGAGATTCCATTGTTACCAACGCTTGGCGAAACTCCTGCGAAAGAACTTACCAAACGAGCCGGGTCGTCCATCCCTCCGGCAAAACGGCTGGCTTCTTCCACACTTAACATCCGTGCACCCGACAGGGCCATTTTATTCAAAGCCTCTTCTTTATTGATGCGTGGTTTGACTTCCACTTCCTCTAACTGTTGAATGTTTTCTTTCAATTGGATTTCAATATATACTTCTTTTGCTGATGTTAGCATGATTTCACGGAAAATGGCAGGTTCATAACCAACAAAGGTTGCTAATAAATCGTGGCGACCAACAGGGATATTCTTGATAACGAATTTTCCCTCATCATCGGTGGTTGTACCAATGCCTGGCAAATCAGAGAGTCCAACTGATACGAAAGAAAGCGGACTGCCCGAAGCATTGTCGATTACTGTTCCACGAATCGTTTGTACAGGCCTATTATCTTGCGCTGATACGCTTATTGAAAACAAGATGCTAATGATTAGCAACATAGAAATGGATAATTGTTTCATCGTAATGTATTTTAATTGATTATTAATTCCTACTGCGAAAATACAAGGTTCCGAAAGGGGGATTTTTTATTTGAGACGGATGAGCCTATTTGGTAGACGAAAACGCGTGGTTTATATATTGCGGAGTTCTATTCAATTAAAAAACACTACCTTTGTTTAAGTGATTGATTATTGATTAAACATATATGAATATCGAAGAATTACGCAATCATTGCCTTGCAGTAAAGGATGCAGAAGAATGTACACCTTTTGGCGAAGATGTATTGGTTTATAAAGTCATGAATAAGATGTTTGCCTTTTTTTCTCTGAACCCAAAAGACAATGAACATTTTGTAGTTTTGAAATGTGATCCTGAAAAAACGGTGCAATTAAGAGAAAAATATGTTGGTGTTACCAAAGGTTATTATGCAGGCAACAACCTGATGTGGAATTCTGTATATATTCAAAAAGATGTACCGGATAGCCTAATTGAGGAATTAATTAAGCACTCGGTCGAAGAGGTTATAAAGAAACTTCCTAAAAAGAAGCAATTGGAATATTATGGAGAAAACTCTTGATTAATAAACAGAAGTTGTACCTATTCAGACATATTCTTTATATAAGGTAATGTAACAAGATTATCAAACCTATAGAATCCGGTAGCATTCAAACCGAGGAATTTTGCTTTTTCTTCCTCGGATATAAGATTGGATTTGATTACAAAATCATAAGACATGCGGTAGGTAATAGCTGTTATTGTGCGTGGATAATCGGAACCCCACATAAGTTTGTCAATACCCACAAGTGATGCAGCTTCTTTTATTGCCCACACCGCTCCTTTGAACGGATAAAATTCATCATTAAACAGCCAGGTTATACCACCCGACTCAATAAACACATTTTTGTTGAGTGCTAATTTTATTTGTTCCTGCCAACCAGCACGGGTAACCATTCCAAAATGACCTATAGCAATCCGCAGAGTGGGATACTCCGAAATAATTTCTGCCATTTCGCCCACTTGCAGATTTCCGGCAGCCAGATCAATGGAAAGTATGATATCGTTCTTTTCCATCAGCCGGAACATTTGCATCATCTCATCCGAAGTAAGATATACTCTTCTGTCGGGCAAAATCAATCTTTCGGCTGGTATCTTAATGGCACCAAATCCCTGATTTATCAATGCTTCCGCGTGTGGTAGAAAACCACTCTTCCGGGCATCTACCATTCCACAACAAAGAAATCGGTTGGGATATTTTTGTTGCACTTCATATAAATAATCGTTCTGCAAACCATCTATGTATTCCTGTGTAATAACTGCGGCCGATACCAGTGCGTAGTTCATGTTCGACAGAAAAATTTCTGCGGTATTCCGTCCGTCAATCATAAATGGAGGAAGCATCTGGCGTATTTCACCCATGAAAAGAGATTTACCATCTTCCATTGTTTCAATCTTCAAACCGTTTACTTCCGTATCCTGATGCAGCCAGAGGTGTGCATGAGCATCTACTATTTTGTATTCCATTGTTTAGAATTTTATTAGTATTCTGAAAACTTTTCCTGGATTGGCAGCCCATGCTTCCAATGCCTGGCCGGCTTCTTCGGGTGGATATATGCCACTAATAAGTTCATTAACAGGACATTTTTTCTGTTTCATGTATTTCATTACTGCCCTGAAATCTTCGGGCATGGCATTGCGCGACCCACGAATATCCATTTCTTTCATTACAAAATATTTGGTCTCGAAAGCTATTTCGGTTTTGGCATAACCTATACACACCACTCTTCCGGTAAAGGCTACTTCGTTAACTGCAATCTGGTAGGTAGCAGGTGCACCTACGGCTTCAATAACTACATCCGGCCCCATCTGAGCGGTTAGTTGCTGCACCCGGTTGTGCAGATTTTCCGTTAGCGAGTTTATGGTAAAATGTGCACCTAATGTTTTGGCTAGTTCAAGCTTTTCATCGTCTACATCAACAGCAATAACACATGCTCCTCTCAGGGAAGCTCTTATAATGGCTCCAATACCAATCATGCCGCAACCTATAACCATTACTACATCAAGATCGGTTATTTCGGCACGTGATATGGCATGAAATCCTACACTCATAGGTTCTACCAGTGCAAAATCACGGGTGGATATATCTTTATCAACAATTACTTTTTGCCATGGAACAGCGATATATTCGGCCATGGCTCCATCTCGCTGAACACCGAAAGTCTGGTTAAACCTACAAGCGTTTGGCCGCCCGTTTCTACACGATGAACAGTTGCCACAATTGGTATAAGGATTAACAGTGCAGTTCATACCTCGCTGTATGCTATTGGGTACTGCATTCCCTGTTGCCTCTATTACTGCACCTATTTCATGCCCGGGTATCACCGGAAGCTTAACCATAGGATTTTTACCCAGATAGGTATTGAGGTCCGAACCACAAAAGCCTACATAGGATATTTTCACTAATACTTCATCTGGAGTTATTTCCGGTTTAGAACGTTCTGTAAGAGATACCTTACGCTCACCTGCTATTGTGATTACTTTCATATTCTGTTCCTATTTTTTTCATCAAAAATAAGATCAGTTCGAATTGGTTGTACTGTAAACCGGACAAAACAAAACGCAAAGGTTTGCGTAAATGGCAAGAAACCAACAACACTACTAATAATCAACAAATTACAGTATCACTAGTTTTGAAACGCTGGTACAAAAGTACCAACAATTTTTCAGGCTTGGTACAAAAGTACCAACCAGCGTGGTACAAAAGTATCACTACTAAGATACTTTTGTATCACAAGCGTGGCACTTTTGTACCACAAGCGTGATACTTTTGTTATTGCTTGGGTAATTGCGTTTAATATATTCCAGAATTATAAAACAGATACAGAAATCTATAATCAGTATTATACTGTTTATCAGGTTGGCGATTCGGTAAACAGAGGTGTATATGCCCGTAAGCAACTTAAGAACAAGGCTATTATGCTAAACGGGCAGCAGAAATTATGGAATTGCTGGATTAAGCACTCACCACTTTATTTCTTCGATATTATGTGCTTTTAAATATTCATTTGTTTTGCTGAAATGCCCATTACCAAAGAAACCATTAAAAGCAGATAGCGGAGAAGGGTGTGCCGAGGCTAGTACCAAGTGTTTATTACGGTCGATAAATGCCCCCTTCTTCTGTGCATACGATCCCCAAAGAATGAACACTAAATTCTCTTTTTCTTCGGCTAATCTTTTAATCGCAGCATCCGTAAACTGTTCCCATCCTTTGTTTTGATGCGAACCAGCCTGACTTGCACGAACTGTTAAAGTAGCATTTAATAACAATACTCCTTGTTCGGCCCAGCGGGTAAGATTTCCCGATGCAGGAGGATCAATGCCAAGGTCGGCCTTTATTTCTTTGAATATATTGTTTAAGGAAGGCGGAAACCGTACCCCATCGTTAACAGAAAATGATAATCCGTGTGCCTGGCCAGGTCCATGATAAGGATCTTGTCCAATAACAACTACCTTAACCTTATCGAACGAGCATAGGTTAAAAGCATTGAAAATAAGTTTTCCGGGAGGGTATATGGTGGCTTGTGAGTATTCGGCTTTAATAAACTCTGTGAGCTTTTGAAAATAATCTTTCTCAAATTCGGGTGCTAATTGTGTTTTCCAACTGTCTTCAATCTGTACATCCATGATATAAGTTTATTAAATTAGATTACAAATCTAGATAAAATCTTCGATTTATATACCAATTGCATAAAAATTCTTTTAGACACGGATTACGCGGATTGCACGGATTAAAAAACACGGATTAAAAACACTGATTAAAAACACTGATTATTAATCCGTGTTTTTTAATCCGTGTCATCCTGCGTTATCCGTGTCTAAATACTTAAATTAATGGCATGTCATGCTGCAAACATTCTTCTCGCATATCATCGGGCCAGATACTTGCTTGAATTTCTCCGATATGTGCTTTCCGAAGATAGAACATACAAAGTCTGGACTGCCCGATACCACCTCCAATTGAAAGAGGTAAACTATCGCTCATTAATTTTTTATGGAAATAGAGTTCTAATCTTTTCTCCTCACCTTCTTCTTTCAGTTGTCGTAACAGTGCTTCTTTATCTACCCTGATACCCATTGACGAAAGTTCTACAGCCCGTTGCAACACATGGTTCCAAACCAGTAGGTCGCCATTTAATCCGGCTAATCCATTTTCACCAATTGTGGTATAATCATCGTAATCGGGTGCTCTGCCATCGTGTTTTTTGCCATCACCTAATTTGCCACCGATACCAATTATAAATACCGCTCCATATTCTTTGGCTATAGCATCTTCACGTCCCTTCGAGTCAAGATCAGGATACTGTTGCCTAAGTTCTTCCGAATGAATAAAGTATAATTTTTCGGGTAAGCAAGGTTTAATAAGGGGGAACATTTCGTAAACCATATATTCTGTCCGAACCATAGCGGCGTAAATACGCGTAACTATTTCCTTTAAGAAGGTTACATTCCGGTTTTCCGGAAGAATAACACGTTCCCAGTCCCATTGGTCAACATACAATGAATGTAGGTTACCCATTTCTTCGTCTGGCCGGATAGCATTCATATCTGTATAAATACCGTATCCGGGTTCAATATTATAATCAGCCAGAGTCATTCTTTTCCATTTGGCCAGAGAGTGTACAACCTCTGCTTTAACATCTCCCATATCTTTAATCGGGAACGACACTGGTCTTTCTATTCCATTCAGGTCGTCGTTTATCCCCATGCCTTTTAAAACAAAAAGTGGAGCCGTAACCCGGCGTAACCTTAGTTCGGACGACAGATTCAATTGAAAGAACTCTTTAATTTGTTTAATACCAAGTTCTGTCTGCTTGAGATCTAGAAAAGGTCGATAGTTTTTAGGTTTTATCAAATAGCTCATATAATGAACGGATTTTACTTATTTAAGGTATCTGTTTTTAAATTTGTTGGCAAAGATAGAAATAATATTTATATATGATTTAAAGTACGCCTAAAATATAAGCAAAATGCATACAATAAAGCAAACTTGGTTTCAAAATAACATTTATCTCTTTGTTTATGAGAGCGTAAACACAAAAAGACATGAAAAAGTTGGCAGGTGCTTTTATTTTTTATAC
The DNA here is from genome assembly GCF_010500955.1 of Bacteroides sp. 519. Taxonomy (GTDB): domain Bacteria; phylum Bacteroidota; class Bacteroidia; order Bacteroidales; family Bacteroidaceae; genus Bacteroides. Next base: position 13,293 of record NZ_QVMJ01000001.1, on the reverse strand, counting down.
TTTTGCACCCGTAAATATTTGGCTCCGTAGCTTAGTGAATAGAGCGTCAGATTCCGGTTCTGAAGGTCGTGCGTTTGAATCGCACCGGGGTCACATAGAAAGGTCTGTGAGAAGGTTCTCATGGACCTTTGTTGTTTTATAGAGGTTGATTTTGCTGTGATTACTGTGTTTTATAATGTAAAAAGCTGACTAACATTTGCACAACATTGCAATAAGAAAGCCCCACCAATGGCAGGGCTAATGTCATGAACAAAACTCAAAAGTGTAATCAAAGAGATATTTGAACCTGACTTAATTCTTCAGCAAAGTTGCTTATACTTTTAATTATCTTTTCAGATATATCTTTCCGAGGTTTTCGGTATCCGTAAGCATAGTTCCATAATTGTTTTTGGTTTATGCCTGTAATGTCACGCATACTTGCGAAGTTAATAAACTTAGAATAATAACGCAAGAAACCGGATACATCAAATGTATATTCAATTTCATACTTACCCTCCATTACTTTAGGGATTATCCCCCCGGCATCTTTATGAAGTTCTATGGCTTCACTTAAATTGTTTTTTAACTCTTCAATTGTATCTCCAGCACTAAATATGTCAGTGCCTTCAATCCACACTCCAAACTGATCTTTGCCGCCAGTAATAATAGCTTTAACTTTATCCATATTGGTATCTTTTAAAAATAATCAAAGAGATATTTTACTATAAAGTACAAAAAGGTAGGGCTATTCAAGCCCCATCCTTTTAACTAAAGTCAATCGAAGCCCCTCTGGCATCTCTTTAGAACCATGATTCGGTACTGTAACCTTATCGCTGTCCTTTTCGTATGTCACATGGCTTCCTTTTTGCCGAATCGCTTCCCATCCGTGGGCTTTAACGATCCTGTGAAATTCGTTGTACTTCATAATGTCAAATATCTCGTTTGATTACCCAACAAAGATAGAAATAATTCCACCACTACCCAAATGTTTTGGTGGAAATATTTCTACTGTCTAATTATACAATATTCACGACCGAGAAATAATATTCAAGGGGATTACACAATCTTATTATTACGAAGGATACAAGCCGGAATAATCTATCATAACAGCGGAACACCCACTCCCGTTATAGAATGTTAAACCCAATTTGGATATATTTAGTTGGTTAATCATTACGATTAATTGCACATTCGTTATAAATAGATTGATGATGTATTGTACAACCACGGTTTATTCACTGTAGATAGAATGGAAAATGACAACCATTGATTTCGTCTGAATATGTTACACGGGTTATGCAAAATTACAATGATACGATAGTTAAACGCAGTATAGTCGGAAAGAAAAACGCAAACAAACGCTGGCAACAGAAAAATGGTAATACCATGGCAACAGAAAAGAACATAACAGAAAAGAAAACATCAGTAGAAAAAGATAAAAAAGAAACTGCTGCTGCTGATACTCTAGTTGAGAGTTGAGAATTGAGAGTTGAGAGTTCCATGCGGCATCGTAACTCTCAACTTTCAACTCTCAACTCAAATGAACTGCATTTGCACCCTAAATGAACTGCATTTGCATGCTAAATGAACTGCATTTGAGGTGTAAATGAACTGCATTTGAGGTGCAAATGAACTGCATTTTTGGTTTGGTAAGAGGCTGAGTTGAACTAAAAACGAAGCCTCTGATATTTCCTTGAACAGATTTTTTATAGGCCAACGGCCTAATAGCTTCTAGCGTAGGTCAACGGCCTACGCAATGTTACATAAAAATGTGAGGCTGTAGGCCTCGAAGCATATTGTATGCAAGAAAGCTCTGAGGCTTACAGCCTCGCATTCCATGCGGTATCCTTCATCGTAGGCCGTTGGCCTACGCTAGAAGCTATAAGGCCGTTGGCCTATTTTGAGTCACCGTACGACAAAAGCGAAGCCTCCGTGTTCAGCACAAGGAAAAGCTCCGTGTTTCTGTGCCTCTGTGTTTTTATTCACTCCGCGTAACTCAGCGTAACTCAGCGTTTCAACCCCCCCCTAACCAAATTAGCAAAAATTATTTTTATAAAACGAAAGCATTAAGCGGCTAAATTGTATATTTGCCAATTGAACTTCAATACAATCTGCAAAATGAAGAAATACGTTACGATTGTTTCCCTTTTGATATTACTTATTGCATGCAACAACAATGGAGAGAAAAAAGCAATGCAATTACTGGAAAATGCCAGAACGTCCTTTAGCACTGGCGATTACAACACTGCCAAGTTGAAAATAGACAGTATTAAAATTCTCTATCCAAAAGCTTTTGAAGTTCGCAAAGAAGGAATCAAACTAATGCAACAAGTAGAGTTGAGTGAACAAACTCAAACCATTGCCTATCTGGATAGCATGTTGCAACAAAAACAGAAAGAATTTGAAGAAATAAAAAATAAATTTGTTTTGGAGAAAGATTCCGAATACCAGGAAACCGGAAATTATTTTTGGCCAACACAGGTTGTAGAAAAAAACCTGAACCGATCCTTCTTGCGCTTTCAGGTAGACGAACATGGAACTATGACCATGACATCCATTTACTGCGGAGCAAAAAACATTCACCACGTAGCAATAAAAGTAACAGCACCCGATGGAACATTTGCCGAGACTCCGGCTTCTAACGATAGCTACGAAACAACCGATATGGGACAAAAAATAGAAAAAGCCGATTATAAACTGGGGCAAGATGGCAATGTTATCGGTTTTATTTATATGAATAAAGATAATAATATTAAAATTGATTATCGCGGAGAACACAAATACACAACCAATATGACTGCCAACGACCGTAATGCAGCAGCAGAATTATACAACCTATCGCAAATATTATCTTCAATCGAAGAAATAAAAAAAGAGATTAAAGAAGCAAGCCTTAAAATAGAATTCATTCAGAGAAATATTGAGAGAAAAGAAGCTAACTGAATTATCCATATTCAAGAATAGCTAACAACATCACAAACCTATTATAAAGTAAAGACAAAATGAGAATCAAATTAGTTGAATTGCAGGAATCGGACCTGCTTTATGTGAAGGAGATTTATGATTATTACACCGAACACACAACGTCGGTCTATTTCTTGTCGCCTATATCTGTTGAAGATTTAAAATCCTTCATCCCCATTAATGATGAAAAATACCGGTCGTATATAATATGTACCGAAACCGGAGAGAAATGTGGCTTTTGCTATTATTCCAGATTTAAACCTCGCGAAGCTTACAATGTTTCGGTAGAAGTCACAATCTACCTACATCCGGATTACACAGGAAAAGGGTATGGAAAAGAAGCATTAAAAATCATAGAAAAAATAATCCGTAAAAATGGGTTTAAAACCATTATTGCATTGGTCGACTCCGAAAACCATGGCAGCATACGTATGTTCGAAGAAGCCGAATATACCCGTAGTGCACATCTAAAAGAAGTTGCCGAGAAATTCAACAAGAAACTGGATGTAATGTTTTACCAGAAGATATTGTCATTTTGATATTTTTATCACTTTTTCTTGGCTACAAACAATCGTTTTTTAAATTTAATTTCTATATTTGTGATGAGTTATCTTACATTTTATCATTAACCCTTAAAGAAAAGCATCATGAATATCGAACGAATCATGTCCTCTCTCGAGGCAAAACACCCCGGCGAATCTGAATATCTTCAAGCCGTAAAAGAAGTTCTTATTTCTATCGAAGATATTTATAACAAGCATCCAGAGTTTGAAAAAGCTAAGATTATTGAGCGTCTTGTAGAACCCGATCGTATATTCACCTTCCGCGTTACCTGGGTTGATGATAAAGGTGAAGTACAAACAAACCTTGGCTATCGCGTTCAGTTTAACAACGCTATTGGTCCATATAAAGGTGGTATCCGGTTTCATGCCTCAGTAACCCTTTCTATTCTGAAATTCCTCGGGTTTGAACAAACATTTAAAAACGCATTAACTACGCTGCCAATGGGTGGTGGTAAAGGTGGTTCGGACTTTTCGCCACGCGGAAAAAGTGATGCCGAAATTATGCGCTTCTGCCAGGCATTTATGCTCGAACTATGGCGCCATATAGGTCCGGATACAGATGTTCCTGCCGGCGATATTGGTGTAGGAGGTCGCGAAGTTGGTTATATGTATGGTATGTACAAGAAACTAACCCACGAAGTAACCGGAACATTCACCGGCAAAGGATTAGAGTATGGCGGTTCGCTGATTCGCCCGGAAGCTACCGGATTTGGAGGACTGTACTTTGTGAACCAAATGTTGCAAACCAAAGGCGAAACCATGGTAGGAAAAACCGTAGGTATTTCGGGATTTGGTAACGTAGCATGGGGAGCAGCTTTGAAAGCTACCGAACTGGGAGCCAAAGTAATTACTATTTCAGGACCGGATGGGTATATTTATGATCCGGATGGAATCTCGGGCGAGAAGATTGATTATATGCTCGAACTTCGTGCAAGCGGAAACGATATCGTTCAGCCTTATGCTGACGAATTCCCCGGAGCAACTTTCGTTCCCAACCGTCGCCCGTGGGAAGTTAAAGTAGATATTGCTTTGCCATGTGCTACACAAAACGAGTTAAATGGTGAAGATGCTGCCAACCTTATTAATAATGGTGTAAAATATATCGGAGAAATTTCTAATATGGGATGTACTCCCGAAGCTATTGAAGCATTTATTGAAGCACGCATACCTTACGGACCAGGCAAAGCCGTAAATGCAGGTGGTGTTGCAACCAGCGGATTGGAAATGACACAAAACGCCATGCACATTAGCTGGGGAGCCGAAGAGGTTGACGAAAGACTAAAAAGCATTATGAATGGCATACACAGACAATGTGTGGAGTATGGCACAGAGCCCGACGGATACATTAATTATCTGAAAGGAGCAAACGTGGCAGGCTTCATGAAAGTAGCAAAAGCTATGTTAGCGCAAGGAATAGTATAAAAAACTTTGATTTTTGAAATTTGAATCATATCTTTGCAACTCATAACTGAATCAAAATGCATAATTAATTAATTTCTAGTTAATTAAAATACTTTGTTTAGTTGTATTTGTATTTGTGGTATCTGCCGCCTGCCTCCTGTGACTGGACGCAGGCGGTTCTTTTTTTAATGGAAAGTTGAATATTGAAAATTGAAATTATACCTTTGCATCTTAGTTATGAAAATAGTGACATAGCGACACAAATAATTTTCAATTATTAATTTTCAATTTAAAAATCATGTTATTACCCGAATTGAAAAAAAGGCGTGATAAGATTCGCGTACTTATGGCTGAACAAAACATTGATGCTGCATTAATTGCATGTAACGTAAATCTCATCTATACATATGGTTCTGTTATTTCAGGATATCTTTATCTGCCATTGCACGAACCTGCACGCATTTTCATTAAACGCCCCAACAACATAACAGGAGAGTTTGTACATTCTATACGTAAACCCGAACAGATTCCGGCCATTCTTTTGGAAGAAAAACTTTCATTACCTAAAAAGCTTATGCTCGAAGGGGATGAACTTCCATGGAGTGATTTTAATCGTTTGGCTGCAGTGTTTCCGGAAACAGAGATTGTAAATGGCACATCTATTATAAGGGAAGCACGTTGCACAAAAACCGATTTCGAAATTGAAATGTTTCGCCGTGCAGGTATTGCTCATGCTAAAGCATACAGCCAGATTCCTGAGGTTTACAAAGCAGGAATGACAGACTATGAATTATCTGTCGAGATAGAAAGACTAATGAGGTTGAATGGATGCCTGGGTATTTTCCGGGTTTTTGGTCAAAGCATGGAAATATTCATGGGCAGTTTATTGACTGGCGATAATGCTTTAGAACCTTCACCCTACGATTTTGCTTTGGGAGGAAAAGGCATGGATGGTTCTTTACCTGTAAGCGTAAACGGTACTCCACTGAATGTGGGACAAACCGTAATGGCCGATTACGGTGGCAACTTCAATGGTTATATGAGCGATATGAGCCGTGTATTCTCTATTGGTAAAACAGCCGACGAAGCACTCAAGGCACATCAGGTATGTTTAGATGTACAAAATGCTGTTATTGAAGCTACCAAGCCAGGTATAACAGGAGATGAACTCTATAACATAGGTATGGCTGTTGTACAGAATACTCCCTATGCCAACTACTTCATGGGGGCCGGACAAAAAGCTTCTTTTATTGGCCACGGAATAGGATTACAGATTAATGAAGCCCCTGTTCTTGCTCCCCGCCAGAAACAGGAATTCGAACCCGGAATGGTGTTTGCACTCGAACCTAAAATAGTATTACCTGGTATCGGTCCGGTTGGTATTGAAAATTCATGGCTTGTAACTTCCGAAGGAGTTGAAAAACTCACAAATGCTCCGGAAGAAATCGTTGAATTAAATTAAAAATTGAAAGTTGAAAATTGAAAATTGAAAATTGAAAATTGAAAATTGAAAATTACCATGCGGATTGCGTACCGGCATCGTAATTTTCAATTTTCAACTTTCAATTTTCAACTCCTTAAAGTAAGCATCCAGCAACTTTCTTGCTGCAATAAAAGAAGTCAGATCAGCATTCAATACCTGCTTTTCTTTTTCGGGGAGCATCTTTTTAATTACTTCATTAGTATAGAAGCTATCTTTTAACTGTTCATTGATGCTTTCGTACATCCAGTATTTGCTTTGCTCGTTGCGGCGGTAGTTAAAATATCCGTTTGCCTTTACAAAATCTATATACTCATACACCATGTCCCAGATTTCTTTTACTCCGATATTGTAAAAGCCCGAATAAGTAAGAACCTGTGGAGTCCAACCCGAATCGGGAGCCGGAAAAAGATGTAATGCATTTCTAAATTGAGTAGCTGCAAGTTTTGCTTTGTCTATATTGTTTCCATCGGCCTTATTAATAACAATACCATCGGCCATTTCCATAATACCACGCTTTATACCTTGCAGTTCATCGCCAGTACCGGCCAACTGAATTAACAAAAAGAAATCTACCATAGAGTGTACTGCAGTTTCACTCTGCCCCACCCCAACAGTTTCCACAAAGATTTTATCAAACCCGGCAGCTTCACAAAGAATTATTGTTTCGCGTGTTTTACGGGCTACCCCACCCAAAGACCCGGCCGACGGGCTAGGACGTATAAAAGAATGAGGATGTACCGAAAGTTGTTCCATCCGGGTTTTATCTCCCAAAATACTTCCTTTACTGCGCTCACTACTTGGGTCGATGGCAAGTACAGCCAGTTTTCCTCCTTTTTCTAACACATGTAAACCAAACACATCAATAGATGTACTCTTACCTGCACCGGGAACTCCGCTTATACCTATGCGGATAGAGTTGCCCGAATAAGGCAGGCATTTTTCTATTACTTCCTGAGCAATTGACTGATGTTCGGGTTTAACGCTTTCAACAAGTGTTACTGCCTGGCTGAGTATGGTGATATTTCCTTGTATTATCCCTTCAACAAATTCGCTAACCGTAAGTTCTTTCTTCTTTGGCTTACGTATTTTTTTCAGATACGGATTAATAGAAGAAGGTTGTTCAATACCTTTGTTCACTACCAAACCTTTGTATTCTTCGTTGTTTTCGGGATGCTCCATGATATTTACGATTTAACTATTTACAATTTACGATTGAAGTTACTTATTGTCAATAATAAGATCGATGGTAACTTTTGTTTTTTTAGGATCGTTGGTTATCATCAATATTCTGGGATGTCTTTTTTTGTTTAAAAGCTGTTGATCTACAGATATCCGCAGGCGTGTTTTTTCTCCTGGCTGAAGAACATTCTTTTTCAAGTCGACACCAACTGCCGGATTAAACACCTGTAATTTACTGATTTCTAACGCTGTTCCACCTTTGTTGGTAATGGTTATGTTATGAGTTACTTTACTTTTCTTCTCAAGTTTCTGGTGCAAATTAACTGTTGTTTCGGATAAGTCGATAACAGGCAGGTCTGCTTTTTCGGGAGGGTTTACACTTGTTAAATCCGGTAACAATACTACAGATACCGGAATTTCGTTCTCTTCCCCAACTTTGTCTCCGGCAAAGCGTGCCAGATAAACTGATGTTTGGGTTAACCCTAAATCGGGCAAGCGATCGGTAAGAAGAGTCACTGTTATTTTTCCTCTTTCACCTTTCTGCAATACATTGGGTTCACTTTTAGCCTCCAGGTAAGATGGTAAATGCATCAATACGGGTTCGTAAGGACGGTCAGATTGATTGGCTATATATATTGTCTGGGTTGGATTCTTTCCTAAATAAGTATCAGGAAACTCTAGTTCGGTATTGTCAATCAGTATTTGCCCTATCGTATGCGAGTAGAATTCCGACAAATTAACTACCGGATTACGCACTACTTCGCCTGTAAAATGAAGATAAACTAAATTGGTTGGTGCATTGCTGTAAATCCCTATTGATTTATGAAAGCGTCCTAATGCCTTTGCATCAAAAGTAGCTTTTACAAATCCTTTTCCTCCCGGAGCTATCGGGGTCTGTGTCCAATCGGCCACGGCACATGCACATGATGTTGTAATATTAGAAAGAACCAAAGGGGCATCACCTGTATTGGTGATAACATACTCAACTGTAACCGGCTTTTTCCATTCTATTTGCCCAAAACTGTGGGTCTCCTTATTTGAAGTTAATCTGGCTTGCGACCAGGCATTCGTAAAGATAGTTGCCAGAATAAACATGGAGAATAATATACGTTTCATCTTTCCTATTTTAATTTGAGAACAAAAATAGACCTTTTATGTGAGATAGAAGCAGCATTATTCATACTTTTTGTTAAAGCTAGTTAGTAGTTAGTAGTTAGTAGTTAGTAGTTAGTAGATAGTAGTTAGTAGATAGTAGATAGCTAGGAGTAAGAAGTAAGGAGTAAGAAGTAAGAATACGATGCCGCATGGATTCTTACTCCTTACTCCTTACTCCTTACTCCTAAATTTGTATATTAACTCCAAATTCTCTACATTTGCCTATCTCACCTTTAAAAGAGACTATTGATTATGGAAAAACAAGCCAACTATATTAAGCGAATTGAGATTGATGCTATGTGGGGACGTTTTAATATTGCATGGGATCTCCATGCCGACGTAAATATCCTTTCCGGTATAAACGGAGTGGGAAAAACTACAATACTCAATCGTTCGGTAAATCAACTCGAAAAGATTTCAGGCAAGATAAAGAATGACGGCAAAAACGGAGTACGGATTTTCTTCGACGATCCCGAAGCTACCTATATTCCTTACGATGTTATTCACAGTTACGATAAGCCACTGTTTACTGTAGAGATGAACCGGATTCCGATGGAAGACGTAGTAACCGAACTCGACTGGCAGTTATACCTGTTGCAGCGCAAGTATCTGGACTACCAGGTAAATATAGGCAATAAAATGATTGAAATGCTGAACAGCGACAATGAAGATATCCGTAAACATGCTGCCGATATATCGAAGAAGAAAAAACAATTTCAGGATATGATTGATAGCCTCTTCAGTGATACCCATAAAACGATTGACCGCAAACGTAACGACATAGCTTTTCATCAGAACAACGAATTGCTTTTCCCCAGTAAACTATCTTCCGGCGAAAAACAGATGCTTGTTATCCTCCTTACCGTTTTAGTTAAAGATGATGAGCATAGTGTACTGTTTATGGATGAGCCCGAAGCATCATTACATATAGAGTGGCAACAACGACTGATAGCAATGATACGCGAACTGAATCCAAACGTGCAGATTATTCTTACCACCCATTCGCCTGCATTAATAATGGAAGGCTGGTTGGATGCTGTAACCGAAGTTAGCGACATTTCAACCCCTGTGGATAAATAAAATTACATGGCAAAGAAATTAAAAGATAACATAAGTTCGGCATACTTTGATGCCGCACATAAACTTTATCCACGGAAAACACGCCGCCGAATTATTGCTTATGTAGAAAGTTATGAAGATATAGCTTTCTGGAAACCATTGCTGGCCGAATTCGAAAACGAAGAAAGATATTTTCAGGTAATGCTACCTTCGACCACTACATTGACCAAAGGAAAGAAAATGGTATTGATGAATACCCTCAATACTGCCGAACTGGGCAAAAGCCTGATTGCTTGTGTAGATAGCGATTACGATTACCTGATGCAGGGAATAACCCCGTTATCGAGAAAAATAAATAAAAACAAATATATCTTTCAAACGTATGCCTATGCCATTGAAAACTACCGGTGCTATGCCGAAAGTTTACATGGGGTTTGTGTTCAGGCTACCCTGAACGACCGTTACTTGGTAAACTTTACCAAGTTTATGGGACGCTATTCCGAAATAGCCTACCCACTGTTTCTGTGGTGTATCTGGTTTTACCGCAACAGAGATACGAATACATTTTCGATTACTGATTTTAATTGTTGTGTTCGTATCAGAAACATAAGTATGCGAAATCCATACCAAAGCCTTGATGGCATGAGTAACCATGTAACAGAAAAACTGGCCGAGTTGGAGAGAAGATTCCCGGAATACAGGCAAAATGTAATAGACCTTGGTACCGAATTACGAGAAGTGGGTCTTTATCCGGACACAACTTACCTTTTTATTCAGGGACATCATATTATGGATAATGTTGTGCTTAAAATCCTTAATCCTGTGTGCACAATACTACGCCGGGAACGCGAAAATGATATCCAAAGATTGGCCGAACACAACCAGCACTACCGCAACGAGCTAACTTCTTACCAAAATAGCCAAACCAATGTAAACCTTGTACTCCGCAAAAACACCAATTTCGGTGGACTATATTTATATCAATGGCTGCGAAAAGACATTCAAAAATTTGTAGATGAGTTATAACATGAATTGTTCATACTCAAGTGTAAACCTAAACTCATTATTTAAAACTTAAAAATATGAAAGCAATTAGAGAAACCTTACATGATTTTTTAACCTCAATCGGGCTGGAAAGTTCTACAGCCGATTTCGTAAACAAACTTATTATTCTCCTTGTTATTATTGCCTTAGCTTTTCTGGCACAGAGGATATGCAAAAAGCTTATTCTGCCTGTCATTCAAAAAGTTATAAAATCAACCAAAGCCACCTGGGATGATATTATATTCGACAAGAAAGTTATTGGTGGATTGGCCGGACTTATTGCCCCTGTATTGATTTATGTGTTGACTCCTTTGGCATACGAAGCCGGAAGCGAAGGACTTATCCTTGTTCAACGGTTATGTATGGTATATATCATAGCTGTATTTGTACGCTTCATCAGTGCACTGCTTTCGGCATTCTATAGCGTATATAGTGCAAAAGAAAAATTCAAAGACCGCCCATTAAAAGGTTTGTTGCAAACAGTACAAATTGCACTTTATTTTGTTGCCGGAATTGCTATTGTTAGCATCCTTATTGATAAATCGCCTGCTATACTGCTAACCGGTTTAGGAGCTTCGGCTGCCATACTGATGTTAGTATTCCAGGATAGTATATTAGGATTTGTTTCCGGAATTCAACTCTCGGCTAACGATATGTTACGGGTTGGCGACTGGATTGAAATGCCTAAATACGGTGTTGACGGAGATGTTATTGAAGTTACCCTGAACACCGTAAAGGTTCAAAACTTTGACCGCACCATTGTTACCATCCCCCCTACCCTGTTAATGAAAGACTCGTTTAAGAACTGGCGTGGAATGGTAGATGCCGGTGGTCGCCGGGTAAAGCGCTCTATTTATATAGACATGAACAGTGTACATTTTTGTACCCACGAAATGCTTGAAAGATACAACAAGATACAGGTTGTGTCCGAATACATTGAAGATAAAGAAAAAATGTTGAACGAGTACAACAAAGAGCATAACATTGACGACTCTATTGTTGTTAACGGACGCCGCCAAACCAATCTGGGAATTTTCCGCGCATACCTGGATAACTATCTTAAAAACCACCCATCTGTACATCAGGGAATGACGTGCATGGTGCGCCAGTTGCAACCCACCGACAAAGGTTTACCACTGGAATTGTACTTCTTTACCAATACAACTGCATGGATAGCTTACGAAAACATACAGTCGGATATTTTCGATCATGTATTGGCAGTAATTCCTTATTTCGATCTGCATGTATATCAGGCTCCTTCAGGAAATGATTTCGAAAAAATGGTTCGTACTAATTAAGTAATAAAATTGCCGTATGCCAACACCTACAAACAATATAATCCGGGAGATAACCCCACTATCAGATAAAGACTGTTTCTATATAGCCGAACGCTATAAAACAGAATTTACCTACCCTATACACAGCCACACAGAGTTTGAATTAAATTTCACTGAAAAGGCAGCTGGGGTGCGGCGTATTGTTGGCGATTCGGTAGAAGTAATAGGCGATTACGATTTGGTACTAATAGCAAGTGAAAAACTGGAACATGTATGGGAACAACACGAATGTAATTCGAAAGAGATTCGCGAAATAACCATTCAGTTTTCTTCCGATTTGTTCTTTAAAAGTTTTTTAAACAAAAACCAGTTTCATTCCATAGCAAAAATGTTTGAGCGGGCACAGAAAGGTTTGGCATTCCCTATGTCGGCCATATTAAAAGTGTATCCCAAGCTCGATACATTAGCTTCCGAGAAACAAGGTTTTTATGCAACAATAAACTTCCTTACCATATTATACGAGCTATCATTGGTTGAGGATGCCCGAACATTATCCAGTTCTTCATTTGCAAAAATAGATACACAATCGGACAGTCGCCGTGTACACAAAGTGCAGAGTTATATTAATGCACATTATAAAGAAGAGATTCGTTTAAATCAGCTTGCCGAAATGGTGAGTATGACTCCGGTTTCTTTCAGTCGCTTTTTCAAATTACGTACAGGTAAAAACTTATCCGATTATATTATCGACATCCGGATTGGTTTTGCTGCACGTTTATTGGTAGACTCTACCATGTCTGTTGCCGAAATCTGCTACGACTGCGGTTTTAATAACTTGTCTAATTTTAATCGGATATTTAAGAAGAAAAAAAACTGCTCGCCAAAAGAGTTCAGAGAGAATTACCGGAAAAAGAAAAAGCTTATTTAATCTGCATTATTTGGTTCAAATCAGATTGGAATTGAATAAAAACACGGAGACACAGAAACACTGAGCTTTTCCTTGTGCTGAACACGGAGGCTTCTCCTCCTCCGCCCTACGGGCACCTCCTCCAAAGGAGGATAGGCTGCGCTATACAGCGTCTCCGCATGGTATCCTCCTTTGCTAAAGTCATTTGACTTTGCAAGCGATTAATACTCTTTAACGTTCTTTGAAATATTGTTTATAATATCAAGATATTGACCTATTACT
>NZ_QVMJ01000019.1 GCF_010500955.1 Bacteroides sp. 519 | reverse complement strand
TTAACAATCGGGGAAACCCAATATTATTTATTAACCAATAAACAAAAAGATGAAAATGAAAATGAATTTTAAGTATGCGATGATGGCTTTCGCTGCCCTAAGTATGGGGATGGCAAGCTGTTCGGACAATCCTGTTGAGGGCGGTGGCGACACTGAACTTGAAACAGGTGCACCTACATTGGCAACCATTCGGATGGTTGATGTTACAGAGAAAGATCAAACCCGTGCTTACGGTGATTTTCCTGCTCTTCCTGGTGAAAGAAAAATCGAAAGAGCAAAAGTGTATGTATTTAACAGTACAAAAATACTTGTAAACGAAGTTGATTTACAGTACGGTACTATTGCTGAGACAGGTGAACCTGGCTGGGTAGCCACTTTCGAAGCATCAGCAGGCAAACATTATTTTGTAGCTACTGCTAATGCTCCTACTGTAAACATTGAAAGAGGTAGAAGCATGGATCATTTGTATGATGTATTAGAAGATATTCAACGCGATAGATTCTACACACACTATGCAAACCTTGAAGGTGACTCGTTATTCTTTATGACTACTCCTGTAGTAGTGTCGAATATTGTAAATGGAGATCATCTTAAAAGAATGAAATATGCAGAAGCAACTTTGGTAGGTGCTACAGAAGAAGAAATTAAAACTAACACTGCACCAGTTGGAAACCATATTTCGGTTCCTGTAGGTCGTGCAATGGCTAAAATTAATCTTACAATAGAACCTAGCGTTGAGGGAACTAAAAAAGTAGAATACAAATGGGTAATCAATGGTAGCGATACAATTGGTAAAGTTTTGATGAAGAACGCAGGGTTGGATGAAGTAAAGATAGGTAACGATCCTGCTGGTACATATCCTGTTTACAAGGTAGCCAACAATCCACACAAAATGTATCATTTCCCTTATTTTGGTGGTGTTCAGTTGTTCCAAACTCCATTACATTTCACCTATCCTGCTCATACATCTTTTGCTGTTAATTACTGGCCAGCGTTGCACGATGAAACTGGGTTCTTTACATTTGAAACTGCTTTAACACCAAAAACAGATCTTAAACAAGTAAATCCTAAAGCTCCATCGGTAAAACGTCCGGGCGAGCTTCTTGGCTCTACTTCTAATCCGGCAACTCCTGAAGCTTTCTATGCAATGGAAAATTCGAATGATGAACCAACTTGGAGTAATGCTACAATATTACAGGTAAAAGCTCAATTTGTTCCATATGAACCTCTGTATGTAACAGGTATTGATACTAGTGATCCACAAGACGCTAGTAAATACACTACTGGCACATATACAGCAGGTGGTGTATTCTTTCGTGCATGGGATCCAAACTCAAAAACATATTGGAAATATTTCTTTGCTGACAAAAGCCATGCTGATGCTGTAGCTGCTTCTTTCGAAAATACAGACCCAGCAAAGGGTCCATTAACTGAAGCTGGATCGGTACAAGAATATAAGACTGGTTTGTGTTATTACATGATTCCTGTTAGAGACTTAACACAGCAACCTAGTGGTGATGTGAAGAGCGTTCCACAAAGACATGATGTAATTCGTAATCATTTCTATGATATTGAAATTACAAACTTTACAGACTGTGGATACTATACTCCTGGTGGTGGTAACGAAGGTCCAGGTAAAGATACTGAACCTAAAGACCCATTGTACCCAGACCCATATTTCTGTCAGGTATCAATTAACATAGTTCCTTGGACTCATGTGTTGATTAATGAAGATAATGTAGGTATCGGTTATAAGTAATTTTTCATAAAAAAAGAGTGAGGTGAGATTTTCACCTCACTCAAAATCTTGACGTCAAAGACACGGCTATGCAAAATCTACGTAAAATATATTTGTTTCTTATACTTGCTCCTGTTTGGTTTACTGGGTGTATTGGTGAAGAAGATTATAATTGTGACGAAATCCTGGCTCAAGGATTAACTGTTGATTTTCTCTATAACATCAATTCTGCCTATAAAGACAGTATTCGTTTGGTGGCTGATTATATTGATTTATATATTTACACCGAATTAGATGAGCTTTATAAAGAAGTTCGTTTGAGCAAATCTCAACTCGAAACACACGATTATAAATATACAACCCGGCTTCCTAAAGGGGTGTACAAATTGGTTTCTTGGATGAACAATGGCGATTGTTATCACAAGGAGAATTTTGAAAATTACACTGATGCAAGAGTGCGTATTAAAAGTGACAGTCAACAACTTATAGATGAAAACGGAAAGGGAGAAAACACAACACCTCTCTACTATGGATATGTTGACCGACAACCTGACTATGCCTATGAAAAAGAAGATCTTATTGTTGAAATAAAGGATGAAAAGCTGGCTTATTCAAAAACCATAAACTTTGCAAAAAATACTAATTATATACACATATATACGCAATTTAATCGTTCTATACACGCCGAAGGCGATGTGAAAGTAGAAATAAGTGGAAAGAATGGCGTATGTACCCATTACAACCGAAATGACATTGAGACTAATTCCTATACATATTACCCCTATGCAACAGAGATAATACATGCCGAATCGGGTTATTACTACACACATCTATCGCATACAACCACACAAAGATTATGGGAGGGTGATGAGCTAGATTTGTCGATTGTTTTGCAAGAACCCAACAAAGCAGACAAAGTGCTTGTACAAGAAAAACTAACTGAATTGTTAATGGAGTGTCCTCGTAATTATAACGATTTTCAATTAGAACGTTTCGATCACTATAATATAATATTTCAGTTTGATTTGATAGCCGGCGCTTGGGTAATGGTTGATATTATAGTAGACGATTGGCATTTGATTCGTCAAGATGAGAATGTAGGCGTTTGGTGATAATGGATTAAAAAATAGTTGAAATGAGAAAATGCGTTGAAATATTGTTGCTGATTTATATACCTTTTGCCTTTGTCTGTTGTAGTGATAATGGATTGGAGGTGCCTGTGTTGTCATCCTCGGAAGTAGAAGTGGAAATATTTACTCGTGCTTTCTCGCTGCTTGAAGGACAAGATGTGGAAGGAGAACACGCAGTTAACAATCTCTGGCTAATTGTTTACGACGATGCTACTGGTATAATAGAATATAGTGAGGATGTACTTTATATTGCTTACGACAGTTTGTACTATGTTCTTCGAAATTTGTCTACAGATTTAACGCCGGGTCCAAAAGAATTTTTTGCTATAGGCAACTTGCCCAACGAATGGGTCGGTAACTTGGAAAACAAAGCAGGTGGATTAACACCCACATCTACTGATTTGAAAAGTATGATATGGGAAGAGAGCAAAGGCCATTTGCCTCAACTAAAAAAAGATGCTGGTGGCAAATATATTAAAAATAAGGGACGTTTTGTTATTGATGAGAACTTCCCGATGCGTTATAGCGGATATATAAGGGATACATTGATAGCTGATACGTTTAATAGTATTCGTGTTCCGATATACCGCAATGTGGGTAAACTTGAAATAGAATTTGTTCCCGATTGGGATAAAACTGTTTATGATTCTGATGAACTTGATTTATTAGATGGGGTAACAGGGAATCCGATTGCAATAAGTGTTAAAAACCGAGCCACTGAAAGTTTGTTGTTTCAAGAAGATAAATACAAAGATCCGGTCAACGATCATAGCCTTGGAATAAATACCACTCTCGATATGGTTACAGTTGGCGACGAAGCAGGTGGGTTAAAACTTGCTTATGAAACTTCAACAACCAAAATGAAGACGGTAAAAACCGTTCCGGTATATTTCTTTGAAAACCATCCCGATTTTGATGAATTACAAACCCCACCTAAATGGATGCACGATGATGCTAAACATCCATTAATAGATATAACTATAACCACAAAGCTAGGTCCATATCATGCAGAGAATCTAATTCCATTTGCAGGTAAGTTGATCGAGAATAATAGCGAAGTATCGGGTATACATCGTAATCATTATTATCACTTGAAGGTGAAACTATTTATTAACCCGTTTGGAAAATGGATAAACCTTAATGTCCAGCCTTGGACCGAGATAGAATCGGGTGGTATTCCACCCTTAGAAATTCAATAACAGTAAACAATTAAACTTATATATTATGAAGTATCTATTGGCCCATACATTCGTTTTTCTTTTTTTTGGCATGTTTTTAGAAGGTTGCCAAAACGAAGATTCCTTTCAAGAAGAACCAGAAAAAGAAGCAGGGCTTTATTTGTCAATTCAGCCATCGGGAACAGTATCTACGCGCGCAATGAAAGATAGTGATATCGGTGAAATGACCATTCTTTATTTTAGAAAAAACGAAAAAATAACTGGTGTTGGTGACGATAAATACTACCTGTTGGATGTTGAAAAAATAGCTACAGGAGTTGTAGGGACCGGAACCAATAATCAATTGTTTGCTCCTAAAGATGGAGGTAAATGGACAGGTCCCCAATATGCTTTTTACCCCAACATGCGTGTTGCTGTATTTGCTAACTCTCATTTGCTTGATTTTGCTACTACACTGGGATATAATGCGACTGTGGATGGAACAGCTGCTACAACACATCCTACTACTGGAATCATAACAATGGATCCTTTAAGTAAAACCATTTCTTCTAGTTCTTTGGAGATGGAAAACGTTTTAAAAAGCATAACTTTTAAAAACAATGTTGACACTGTTGCATACGTGCGTAGCGATAGTATTCCAATGTATGTACTTACAGGGGATGTAAAAATACGTAAAGGCCCTTACGAGGCCGATTATTATGTAAGCACCGATGGAACATCAACGCAAGTATATAATTTAATCCGTTCGGTGGCTAAAGTGAAAATTGAAAATAAAAAAGCTCGCTTTCAAGATAAGGTAAACTCTGGTTTGTATCATTTTTTACTAGATAGTGTTTATGTAGTTAAAGGTAATCGTAAAGGATATGCCTATTATGATTCTTCTAGCAGTGATCATTTCAATAGCGACAGAGTAGTTGAAGCTACTGTTCCTACGGGGGCATCTGCTACCAAGGGCGGAATCACAAGCAAAACAAATGCAGTTCCCGATACAACAAAAACAAGCGGTACTCAAACCGTTAGTGATTTTTATTTGTACGAAGCAAAAATAGCAAATGCCGGAACAACAAATAGAAAATTTGATTCAAATAACGATTGCCACCTTGTGATAGTAGGTCGTCGCGAAGCTGCAACCAAAGGGACTTATGAAAAAACCCGGCGGAAATACATGATCCCAATACCATATCTTCAAAAAGGAGACGTTTCGGCAACTACATCTTATGTAATTGGAACTTCATTTGAAGCTAATTACCCTGGTAGTATTTTGCGCAATCACTATTATAAGTTTACTATTGAAGGTGTTGGCGATCGTGGCTTACGAATAAAGCTTAGTATACAAAATTGGACAGAAGTTACAATTGGCACAGACCCTATTCCTGTTTCCTAAATAATAAAGCAATGAAACATATCTGCCTACATATTTCTTTGTCGTTTTTAGCAATACTAACCCTGGTATCTTGCCAAGAAGATAACTCTGCTTATGATTCGGCAGAAGGTGGAGCCTATTTTTCCATACGAGCACTTGCGGATGATGAGGTGGCAATAGAGAGCCTATGGGCTATTTATTTTAAAGCCTCTGCTGCCGGAGGTACTTACAAGTACTATAATCAGTATAAATGTGTTTCACCAACCACAAGTAATGGTGTACATACATACGAACTAAAAAACTATCCTACTGCCACAAATCCAAGCACTGACAATGCCAGAATGAAAGTTGTTTTTGTTGCTAATGTAGAAAGTTTGGTTTCATCTTCTTGGAATACCAGTACAACAATGTCTGCTATAGAAAACAGTTTGATAGTAAGTAGTACCAATAGTGGAATCTGGGGAGTAGCCTCTACTATGGCATCCAACAAGGCACCTATGTATTATTGTACAAGTGAATTGCGCTTGATTAAAGATGAGCTAACTACTGTTGAGTATCTGGAAAACTCAAATGTTACTCCATGTGGATTGGAACGATTGGTAGCCAAGTTTACTATTAACAACAGGAAAACATTATCTACAGGCAGTAAAAACCTGCTACTTAATTTGGCAGCAGTTCGTGTTGTAAATGGAAACGACAGAGGATTTCTTTCTACCAACCTTAATAGTAAAACTACTGTAGCAGTGCCGGCATCAGCTGTTAAAAGTACAGTTGCAGATGCTACAGTAATGACTCCATCGAATGCAACTGTAGATATCAGTGCGTCAGAGAAGAATGTAGCTGTGCAGCAAGTGATCTTTTATACTTTCCCAGCTATAAATTCAAACAAAACTACGGGTGATTTGAATAATGAGAGCAATACCTACATACGTTTAAGTGGTACTGTATCAGGTCAGTCTGGTACATTGAATTATATGTTGCCAATACCGGGCACACTTGATGGAAATAAAAAGATACTTACCCCTGGTGATGTTGTGCGCAACCACCACTACATCTACACCATAGACGGTGTAAAAGACAACCTAACATTCACCGTTACCATAAACGAAATTCCTTGGACACCAGCCGAGGTACCTGTAGATTTAGGAAGTGAATAATAAACTCCAAAACGATCAACTAAAATGATGAAATACAATAAATACCCCATTTGGTGCTTCTTGTGCATTTGCCTGTTTATACTGGCTTCTTGTGTAGACGACGACAAGCCCGACCCTATCACAGAGCGGCAAATCACTTTCGAAATGGTAATTGTAGATGGAAGCGGACAAACACGAATGACTGACACTCAGGAAGATGCTTTAAATACAGTTGATGTGCTTGGTTTTAAAAAAACTGGTGGACTGTGTGCTTTTGCAGCTACGGCAAATCACGTTTCGGGTAGTACTTACAAAGTTATTCTGACCGACGACTATAGTGAAGTAATGTTTTTTGCCTTTCTAATAAACTATCCAACAGCAGGAGTGCCTACTTTAAGTTCGCTTGTGGGAAAAACCTATACCAACATTTTAAATACACTGATAATTCCGGAAGCCAAAATGCCAACCACCAGCATACCTATGTTTGGAGTAAGCAAAGGTGTGGTAATAAATACCAATAATTTAATTTCAAGTATTCCAGATGCAGTAAGATTGTTCCGCATGGTGGCCAAGATTGATGTATGGAATCAAAATGATCTAGGCGCGGCAGGCGCAGATTATTACCACAACTTTGAAATGACAGAAGTTCGCTTATCCAACAGGGCAACTTCCGGATATCTGGGGCATGATACACTTCATATAAAAAATTATACCGCAGGTGTTCCTGATGGTATACTTTATTATTTAAATGCTCCTTACCCTTGGCAGCCATCTACCATTAATTTAAGCACTAAGGATATTACCTATGCATTAACTACTGCAACTCCGAAGAAGGCAGAAAAAGTAGAAGCATCAATCTACACCTTCGAACGACCCGAACCTGTAGCAAACGAAGATAGCACCTACTTGGTAATTAAGGGCCTGTACAAAGGAAAAAAAGGAAATGACAACGGAGTACCAAGCGAATATAAAGTATATATTCCCGAATTAGATTACTCTACTAATCCGGCAAAGCCAAAATCGGGTGGTAAAGAGTGCGGGTCTATCCTGCGCAACCACCACTACACCATTAAGATAGGAAAAGTATCTCCTGCCAAACTCGAATATAAACTTCAGGTAGTGCCCTGGACCAATGTGAAGGACTCTACCGTTTTTGAGAAAACGTACAACCTGGATGCTAACCCCCAAAAAATTATATTAGACCCCATTGATGTAGGAAACTCGTACACAGAGAAACTTTCGTTCTTCAGTGATTATATGTGGCAGTATGGTCTATATCATGATATGGCATGTACGGATACCATAACCAACAGACTTCCAGACGGTGAAAATCCATGGTTTAAGGTTATTATTCCATCCGGAATAGAAGGCAGTAAGAATGCCGATGGATATTATCCTGTTATTCCCAAAGATAGTAAAATAGGGATAGATGTATACGCTGAAACGAAAAACGAAGCTGATACTGTTCGCTATGGTTATATTAAATTTACCGGTTATGCCAAGCACGATTTTAAAGATACAATCTATGCACGTATGTCGGTGGTAACCGAAATCCGACAATGGAATTTCAAGGTTGAACCAGCTAATTGCTATCTGGTAGACAATCTATTCCCTAAAAAATTCAACATCCCGTTGCTGCAGATAAAGCGTGCGATGAACGATGATGTTATTCCCAACAATTGGATAGCGAACCCTGCCAAGCTGAAGGCACAAGTGTACTGGACAGATCGCCATGTTTTTGATAAAATAGATGAAGGGTTGTTTGATGTAGGCTCTGCCGTAGTGCATAGAGTGGAATATACAGCAGGTGCAACTTGGGAGGAGAAATACATCACGGTTACCCCCGGCACAGGGGTAGGTAATGCCGGTATTATTCTGTACGAAGACATGAATGGCATCGATGGCTATCAGGCCAAAACCTCTGATGTTATCCGTTGGAGTTGGCACATCTGGAATATTAACAACATTCCATACGAGTCGAAGTGGATGGACCGTAATCTGGGGGCGCATGTCACAAAGTCGGGCGACCTTTCCTCTGTTGGTTTCTTCTACCAGTGGGGGCGCAAAGACCCGTTACCCGGTTTGGGTGCCTGGGATATTTCGGAAGCAACCGAGCAGACCGTTCATACAGCCAAAGTTCTTTTTGCTCCCGGAGCATCGGAATATATTAAAGATTCCGGACCAACCAACGTACAACAAACAGTCAGTTCGCCCATGACGGCTTTTTGGGATTGGAAGGATAAAGCAACATATACCTCCTGGAACGAAACAACCAACCCCTGTCCGGCAGGCTACAAGGTTCCTGCTGCAACTGATTGGCCTACCAGCGACTGGCAGGGTAAGATAGGTGAATTCTTTGTTTTTACAAATAATGGAAAACCCAATGTTAACGAATTAAACAGATATGGAGAATACAATGCGGCCTGTGGTGGTTATTATCCTGCCGGAGGCCATGGGTTCGACAAGTCCGGTGAGAATCCGGAATATCGCGACCATGTGGTAGATAGTAGCAAAAAAGGATACTATTGGACGATCAATCCGGGTGTGGCGTTTACATTTCAAACGGGGGTAGGTACTGAATCAAAGTCGAAAACATTCGGCGCCCCGATTCGCTGTGTAAAAAATAAATAGTTAAACAGAAAGAATATTCAAGATATGAAAAAATTGCAAACAAATATATTGACCGTTTTCTCGGTGTGGCTATTGGTTTTGGTTTTAGTTACCTCGTGTGTCGACGACTTGTATCAACCGGATTATTCCTCCGACGGAAAGGAACTTACTTTTATATTAAACCTGCCAAAAGCATCGGTGGTGGAAACGCGTGCCGGGTTCGCAGAGCGGGAAAGTATAGCCGGGCCGGTATATATTCTGGTTTTTAATAAAAGTACAAACATATTAGAAGATGTGATAAAACTGATACAGGGTACAAATGAAACTACTGATGGTTATTTTATTCCTACCGATTTGGACGGCTGTTACAAAATAACCAATAAATTCGCTTTGGATAAAACCTTGGTAGCATTGGCTAATCTGCAGGAAGATTATTTTGAATCTACTCTTATTACTACTGATATAAAAACAACACTTGAGAGTTATATAGGTTCAGGAACCAAAACGGATATCGCAAAAGCATTAAAAACAATACAATTCCCGGCCGATCCCTTAAAAGGCGCAAATAAATGGTTCATAAATCCATTCTCTGACGACAAGTACCATATCCCTATGTGGGGAGAGCTAACCGATTATAGCTACGGAAAAACCAATCAGTTCAATATGATACGGATGTTGGTCAAAATAGATATTGAGTTTACTGAAAATGCGTTGAAAGAATTTAATATACCCACTCCTTTAGGTGGTCTCCGCTTCTACAATCAAACAACTTGCGGATATATTATTCCGGATAATTATGATGCAGATAATATGGCAGTAACTAAACCTACCGGTAGTAATACAGATTTATCGCAAGCAACGACGAATCCTGAACGTGAATACCTTGCTTATACAGGGTCTGCAAATTGGACAGGCTCACAGTGTTTGGATCGAATTTATACTTTTGAAGTCAATCACTCGGGTATCTTTCCTCCTAAGGATGCAGAAGAGACATGGTACACTGATCCGGAACATCAGAAATGGAAACAAAATCCTTGTATTATAATTCGTGGAACGTATAAGGGGGAGCAGGGTTATTATCGGATTGATTTTATAGACAATGAAGGGAATTGGCTAGACTTACTACGAAATCATCGCTACCATGTTGTTATTAAAGATGTAAGAGGGAAAGGGTATAGTAGCTGGATGGAGGCTTACAATCACGCCCCTCAGAATATGGATGTCACCACCTACGTTGCCAATGCTTCTGAAAAAGAAGAAGTAGCTGTAGATGGTCCTTATTTTATGAGTGTGGAGGATGTAGATATATTGAGGTCAGGAGAAAAAGAGGAATTAGAATATACTTATAAAACGAATTATGATACAGATCCAATCTTCACCAGTTATGAAGATGAAGAATGCACAATGAGTGGAGCTAGTTGGCTCAGTGGATCAAAATCTGACAATAATGGATTCTTTATAATTAAGACGACAAGCGATAATAATTCCGGAGAAACTAGAACTGGTTATTTGAAGGTGTCTATAGGTCGCATGTCCATAGTCATAAAGGTAACTCAGGTGCCTCGAACGGCTACCTATGTGGGTGCTTTCTGGAGACATAATGAAAATGCGGAGCGGTTGATTCGTTCGCCTTTGCCTAAAGAGTATGATTGTGATTGGGAAGCAAGTGTACTTGTTGGGCAAGAGTGGATACGAATGGATACAAAGCGCGGTCCCGACCATCCTAATGGCTCTACAGAAAAGGATACTGATTCAGCTAAAATAGCTAATCCGGAAAATAGGGGGGGGAACTATTATGTAACTGCCACTACCACCTCTGTGCGTGGTAGCTCCACCGCAACTATGAAAGATGAGGATAAATATGTTTATTTTCGTATTGGTTTGAAAGATAGAATTCCTGAATCCGACCATCGCTACGGAGTGATATTGTTCACTTACACAATTAAAGGTAGTAACGGACGTAATTTTACAAGACAGCAGTATATATGGGTTCGGCAGGGCGAAGATGCCGATTATCTGGTAGGATCGAAAGCAAGCAGCACTCAGGATAGACCGTACGTACCGTTTTCTCCTTACAACTTAACCTCTGCTGAGTATTCGGCTTATCCAACTTCTGCTGTGATGCGCCAACGACTTGCAGTGAATGGTGGCGTATTTACCGAGTATCCTTCGCAAGCTGGCGTATTTTCCATTTCTTTGGCATCCATTGGTGTACAAGAAGATGGCGATCCAATACCGGATGACGATGTAATAATAGGAACTACTACTGGAAAAAAACAAGGTACCTTTCAAAGATATGTTTTTCATCCCACCAACAACGACAAAAATGCAGCCTGGTCAAATTATGGGATTACGAACTATTACTATTGGGATCAACATCAATCTACTACACTATCGGGGTATAAATTATCTTTAAATCCGGAGATATGCCCGAAAGATTATCGTCGTCCGAACGACGGAGCCACAGATAAATCTGTTGATAGAGGAATTGGTTTTGGTACCGACCATACTGCTTCCGAGATGCGTCATTCTCTCTTTCATTCTCTCACGATTGATCAACTTTCTCTAATAGACAATTCTGTATATGGCTATTATGCTGATGGCTTTTTCGATCGTAGAAAAATAGAAACTCCCCCCGGTGCAGATCCCTGGGAAAATAGTGCAGTAGCCAAAAACACAGCTCACATTGCTTATGCAGGAAGATTATTCTATAACCCATCGAATCATAAATCTCTTTTTTTTCCGGCAGCAGGGTATTTAAATGTTAAAAACCCTCAGTTGTTAAACGAGGCAGGTAGAAAAATGCTTTATTTTACAGCTTCTATCTATAAAGAAGATGGGAATTATAGTAGTACCTGGGCATTGCACGGTAACACTGGTTCTATCGATGGTACTGCCAGTATGGCTCCTAAAACTGACTATTCCCGCGAACGCTATGCGGGATCCATCCGTTGTGTGAAGAATTAGATATTAAACGCTGAGTTCCCTAAGATACTTTTGTATCTTGCCTGTGGCACTTTTGTATCTTGCCTGTGGCACTTTTGTATCTTGCCTGTGGCACTTTTGTACCACAGGCAAGATACTTTTTTCTCACAGGTAAAAAAATGCTGGTACTGTAAGTTCTTGATTACCAGTTTTATTATAACTCCGCGTAACTTAGCGTAACTCAGCGTTTCAAAAATGAGCCTTAGCTGAACCAAACGAATATTAATAATACATCGACCCGAATAATCAGCACTCAAAGATGCAGAAATAAATAATAACGCTAACGGTAATAGATAATAAAGTTTACCGCAAATATACGATATTCTCTATATCTTTGCTTCGGTTAAAGTAATGAATAGATGAAACAAGCCCCAAAACATATCAAAATAAGCGACTATAATTATTGTTTACCCGATGAACGGATAGCCAAGTACCCATTGCCTCAACGCGATCGGTCTAAATTACTCATATATCGTGGGGGAGATATACAAGAAGAAGTATTTTCCTCCTTGCCCCAATACCTGCCCGAGGGTAGTCTGATGATATTTAACAACACCAAAGTAATACAGGCCCGGCTCCATTTTCGCAAAGAAACAGGTGCCTTGATCGAAGTATTTTGCTTAGAACCCATCAGCCCTAACGATTATGTGTTGAACTTTCAGCAAACGCATCGTGCAGCCTGGCTGTGTATGATAGGTAATCTAAAGAAATGGAAAGAAGGCAAGTTGTACAAACAAATAACAGTAAAAGGATACGAAATAACACTTACTGCCACACGTGGCGAGAGCCGGGGAACCAGTCATTGGGTAGATTTTAGCTGGGATAATACAGCAGTTACCTTTGCCGATATCCTGGAAGTTTTTGGCGAACTGCCCATTCCGCCCTATCTTAACCGCGAAACACAAGATAGCGACAAAGAAACCTATCAAACTGTGTATTCTAAAATAAAAGGATCGGTAGCTGCACCCACAGCCGGTTTACATTTTACCCCGGAGGTGTTTAACTCTTTGAAAGCAAGGCATATTGAATGCGAAGAACTTACACTACATGTAGGAGCCGGAACATTTAAGCCTGTTAAGAGCGAAGAGATTGAGGGCCACGAAATGCATACCGAATACATTTCCGTATCAAAAGATACTATTAAAAAGCTGATTGCATATAATGGCGAGGCAATAGCAGTAGGAACAACCTCGGTACGTACCCTGGAAAGTCTTTACTACATAGGTAGCACGCTGTATCAAAATCAGGAAGCCGGCGAGGAAGAACTGCATGTAAAACAATGGCAGCCATACGAGCAGTTGGTAAACATATCGGTGGTAGAAGCTTTGCAAAGCATTGTTGCCTATCTGGATGCCCATGGCATGGAAACCCTGCACAGCAGCACTCAAATAATTATTGCTCCGGGTTATCAATATAAAATAGTAAAAGGCATAGTTACCAACTTTCATCAACCACAAAGCACACTGTTGCTACTAGTATCTGCCTTTATAGGCGATGATTGGCACAAAGTATATAAGTATGCCCTTGAGCACGATTTCCGTTTTTTAAGTTATGGCGATTCGTCGTTGTTAATGAATGGTTAGTAGCTATTCTTCTTTTGTTTTTTTCTTAGCCAATAATCCAGGCCCAACAGTACTATAGCAATACCACCTATATACCAATAAAAGTCGAATATGGGTTTTGATGCTTGCAAGCTTTCCCATTTAAACTCCGGTAAATAATTGGCTGTATTTATTTTCAGGTAGAAGAATATAAAATAAACCAATAGTGCCAGTATAAACAACGAAGCGGCAGTAAGAGCGGAAACTAAAATAAGTTTCTGTCTCTTACGTTTCTTTTCGGCTTCTAAACGAACCTTTTCCATCATCCGGTACGAAAAATTAAAGGCTAATCCTCCTTCTTCTCTTTTAGCTAAAGCTTTCTTTAGTATACTATCCTTATTTTCCATCATCATCACCTTTTAGTAAAACATATAATTTCTTGCGTATCCTGTGCAATCTAACCTTCACATTTGCAACAGATAACTTTGTGATTTCGGCAGTTTCGTCAATCGATTTTTCTTCATAATAGAATAATGTAATGATAGCTTTCTCTTCGGGTGTTAACTTTTCAATGGCAGCGGTTAGCTCCATTATTTTCTCTTCGTCTTCACTCGGAAACAAAACAGAATCGGCTTTATCATCCGGTACATTATTTATTATACTTTCTTCTATAGCCAAAAAATCATGCTTCTTCTTTCTGGTAAATCCTATTGCCATATTGTAGGCTATACGGTAAAGCCAGGTCGAAAAAGAAGAATCTCCACGATATGTATATAAACTCTTAAATGCTTTCAGAAACACATCCTGTACTATTTCCTCAGCATCCTCGGCCGAAGATACTATTTGTATAACAAGAGAATAAATAGAACGGCTATAGCTTTCAAGGAAACAAGCATACAGTTCTGTTTCGCCATCCAGTATTCTTTTTATATACAATTTCTCTTCTTTACTGTTCATGATACTTGTTAGATGTGGCATCGCAAGTAAAGGTTACAAATATAGCTGATATTTTTTATAGCAAAAAAACTTCGATAAAGTGTAACCTTATATAATCTTGCTACATCTAACTAAACAAAGCAACAAAGAAAATATGTTCTTTTGTTCTTATGTCTAAAAATAAATTATTCATTTAAAACCTATAATTATGATGGATTTTATTACAGCCCCCCTTGTAGTAGGTATTTGTGTATTTGGCGTTTATAAACTGTTTGAATTGTTTGCCCGCCGTCGCGAGAGATTAGCATTAATTGATAAGTTAACCGAAAACTTCTCGGGTGATAAAATAAATCTCACCTTGCCCGACTTTTCGCAACTGCGTTTTTCGTATGGCGCACTTAAAGTAGGATGTTTGTTGATTGGATTAGGTATTGGCTTATTAACCGGATTTATTATTACAATAAATAGCATACCAGATTACGTAGAAAACTTCCGAAACTGGGAATACAGAGAAATAGCAGGAATGATTTACGGATCGTGTGTGTTAATATTCGGGGGAATAGGACTTCTCACAGCATTTGTTATTGAACTGAAAATGGAAAAGAAGCAAAAGAACAAATAGAACCGAATCTCCCGGGATACATTTTAAACAAAACCCGGGAGAGTTTTTTCTAAAGAGAAGAGTTTAGCCTATGTAGACATTTACGCACAAATACACATAAAGTTCATCCTCTTCCTGATCAAATTGAACCTTGTTTTCATGGGCGAGCCAACCTAATGCAGCCCCTAAATCTTTGTCACGAAGTCCTGACTTCCTTTTCAAGTCTCCGTAGCTCCAGCGAGCATTGTTTACCAGTAATTGCCAAACTTTGGTGGCATAAATACCAATTTCAGTTCTATTCATTGCGAATGTTTTAAAAGGTTAATATATAGGTTAGGCTAATTGGCAATCGTAAATATACTAACAATTACACTTTATAAAAAATATATATTACTAAACATTTTCCAAAACAGAGTTATATACCATCACTAGCGAAAAACAGAAGAATTAGTAGTTAGAGTAGCTAGTAGTTAGTAGTTAGTAGCTAGTAGGACCATGCGGCATCGCTACTATCTACTATCTACTAACTACTATCTACTAACTACTATCTACTAACTACTATCTACTAACTACTAGCTACTAACTCAAAACTTATTATCTTTGCAACTTAAAACTCATAAACTATCTTTGCAGTGATGATTGAACTTACACAGGAAGACCTGAAAACGCATTTTAGCAAGAATATTTTTCAACCGATAACCGCAACTGCCGATGCACTTGGATTAGAATGTTATGCTGTGGGCGGCTATGTACGCGACCTTTTTCTTCAGCGTCCATCTAAAGATATTGATGTAGTAGTAGTAGGTAGTGGCATTGAAATGGCACAGGCTTATGCAAATAGACTAGGTAAACATGCCCATATAGCTGTATTCAAAAACTTTGGAACAGCCCAGGTTAAATACAAAGGCACTGAGGTAGAATTTGTTGGTGCCCGAAGAGAATCTTATCAACGCAACTCGCGCAAACCGATTGTTGAGAATGGTACGCTTCAGGACGATCAAAATCGGCGCGACTTTACTATCAATGCCATGGCAGTATGCCTTAACCAAAGCAGGTTAGGCGAACTGGTTGATCCTTTCAACGGCATTGCAGATATGAAAGAACGAACCATTCGTACACCGTTAGATCCGGATATAACATTCAGTGATGATCCTTTGCGTATGATGCGCTGCATCCGTTTTGCCACCCAATTGAACTTTTATATTGATGATGAAACTTTTGAATCGATTACCCGGAACAAGGAACGGATTGAGATTATATCTAAAGAGCGGATTGCCGACGAATTAAACAAAATCATGCTCTCGCCCATACCATCCAAAGGATTTATCGACCTGGAACGTTGCGGATTGCTTGCACTTATCTTTCCGGAGTTAGCAGCCTTGCAGGGAATAGAAGTTAAAAACGGACGCGGACACAAAGATAATTTCTATCATACCCTGGAGGTGCTCGATAATATAAGTAAAGAAACCGATAATTTGTGGCTTCGCTGGGCTGCATTGTTACACGATATTGCAAAGCCGGCAACCAAGCGGTGGGAACCACGTATCGGGTGGACTTTCCATAACCATAACTTCATAGGCGAGAAGATGATTCCCAATATCTTCCGCCGGATGAAACTGCCCATGAACGAGAAAATGAAGTATGTGCAAAAACTTGTAGGCTTGCACATGCGTCCGATTGCTATTGCCGATGATGAAGTAACCGACTCGGCCGTGCGCCGTTTGTTGTTCGAGGCAAGTAATGATATCGACGATTTGATGGTGCTTTGCGAGGCAGATATAACTTCTAAGAACTCCGAACGCAAACAACGCTTTCTGAATAACTTTCAGCTGGTTAGGCAAAAGTTGAAAGACATTGAAGAGAAAGACCGCATCCGAAACTTCCAACCACCCATTAGTGGTGAAGAGATAATGAGGATATTCGGGTTGGAACCAAGCATGGAGGTTGGCGCTTTAAAAAGTTCGATTAAAGATGCCATACTCGATGGGGTGATTCCTAACGAATACAATGCCGCTTATGCCTATATGATGGAAAAAGCTACCAAGATGGGCTTAACACCTTCTCAAGCGGATAAGTAAACCAGAAGCATGAGCCTTGACCAACCTCAGAGTCTACACCAATTTCGCCTCCCATCAGTTCAACAAGGCTTTTACTGATGGTGAGCCCTAAGCCGGTTCCAACCGAGAAGCTATCCAGTTTGGTAAAGCGGTTAAAAATTTGTTCCTGCTTTTCCTTCGGAATTCCGGTACCGGTATCCTTTACATAGAATTTAATAGTGTTGTCATCTACCTTCTGGCAGCCTATTGAAACATTTCCTTCGAATGTAAATTTCAATGCATTGTCAACAAAGTTACTAAGCACTTGGGTTAACCTTACTTTGTCTGTTTTAATAATGCAGGAAGGTACGGTTTCGCAGATTAAAATCTTCACCTTCCGGTTATATGTTTTTGTATGGTAAAACTGTAACAACTCCGAACAGAGTTGAGCAGCATCTATGTTCTCATAAACCAGATCAATTGTTCCTGCTTCAATTTTCGAGATATCCAGAATATCCGAAATAACCTGAAGAAGCAGGTCGTTGTTTTCTTGTACAATTCTGGCATAAGTGCTGCGGTCTTCTTTCTCAATCTCTTCCGAATGGGTAAGCAAGTCCGAGAATCCTACAATTGCATTTAATGGTGTTCGTATCTCATGACTCATATTAGCCAGAAAGGCAGTTTTTAATCTGTCGCTTATTTCTGCCTTTTCTTTGGCATCTATTAATCTTTGTTGGTTGTGGTACGATTCGGTTATATCAGCAAACAGGCAAATTACTTCATCTTTATGAATGGAGTAAGCTATTAGCCGGGCATATTTATCGCTCCATTTAATGTAGTATTCCAAATCGAGATGTGTATCACTTTCAAATTGTTTCTGTAA
The DNA here is from genome assembly GCF_010500955.1 of Bacteroides sp. 519. Taxonomy (GTDB): domain Bacteria; phylum Bacteroidota; class Bacteroidia; order Bacteroidales; family Bacteroidaceae; genus Bacteroides. The sequence goes on along the minus strand of NZ_QVMJ01000019.1, from coordinate 49,246 downwards.
TTGATATGCATCATCACCAAAACAATTAATTGTTGCACTTGCTTTCTTACCAAGGCAATTACCTAATGGTTGCTGAAAAAGTTTTTCGGCAGCATCGTTCACATCCAGGTATATAAAATCATAATCCTGTTTGGTTTTACAAAGAACCTGTAAACGCATATAACCTAATGGCATATTCCGATACAAACTTTCCAGGTATGATTTATCCCGATGTGCCCGGTTTTCCGAACGTTGCAACTGAATACACAAACTAACAATGTTTACCAGTGCCGATAGCCATTGGCAGTCTTCTTCGGTCCAATCGTGAAATCCATCTACAATATCTACTCCGGCGTATCCCCAAACTCCTTCTTTAGACATTAATGGGGCTACAAATAAAGAGTTTATATCTTGCATAGCAAGAAAATCTTTCTCCGGTTTTGCTGCAGGCGGCAAATCATCAAGTGTAGATAATATGATTTGTTTTCCCTGACTGATTTGTTGTGTCCACCAGGTAGTCATCTCGAAAGGTAACTTATAAAGCATATCAATTTCGGGCTTCACGTTTTCATCTACTACTTCGTAAGTATTGGTTTGGGTTCCTTCGTCCCAATCATACTCAAAAATGTAGGTACGGCCTGCCTTAAATTGCTTGAGAATATCTCCCAGTATTTCGTTAACAATCTTATCGGGGTCTTTTGCCTGAAGAAACGATAATAGAATCTTTGATATATTGTTAAGCTGATATAAGAGGTTGTTTATTCTTAATGGAGCTACCTTCTTTGGGTTGGTTTTTTCGGGATTCTCGATTACCTGTAAATAGCCCACTATTGTGTTATCTGCATTTTTGCTTACCGATTTGGTTTTAATCCATACTACTCCGTTTGTAGTTTCTAATGGAAATGTTTTTTCTTTCTGATTACCGGCAACATCAAGATCGTAAGTTCGCATTATTCTTTCGCGATAATCTTCACGAACCATCTTGATAAAAGCATCAAAAGTAAGTGTATCAGATTGTATATTTAGTTGCTCTTTTATAAATTCTGATAAAATAAATAATCTACTTTCGTTGTTTCTTACCCACCAACCGGCTTTGAGTGCTGTTAACAGGGAGGTGAGGGATTCAGGGGTGTTAAATATCCTATTATTCACTAAATAATAATTTATATATACTGTTTCTTATGCACAAATATAACACCCGATTTTTGTTTTCACAACATTTTAGTCAAAAAAGTAGATAAGTGGAAGTTCAGGGGTTTCAGGTAGAGGATATAGAACTTTTGATTTAGCTACTTACATGATAGTCTATTTCTTGCACAAAATTATCTGGTGATTCTATATGCCAAAGGAAGTAGGACTTTTTTGCTAAATCCCATATATTGTATTTATTGAATAATGAAATAACCTCTTTTCCAGATAGTTCTTTCTTGTTGCGGTAATACTCAACCACAAAAACTAAAAAATCGTTTTCTTTGCTCATGACTGTTCCTCCGGATATTCTATTTCTTGTTCGTTTACTTCCGCTAAAAATATTTGCGATAGTGTTTTAGGGCTTAAATGCCAAAGTCCTGTAAGTGGATTTTGTAGTTTGTCGAACAAGTTTGATTTATAAAATTCTTTTATAGCAATTTCTTCCTGATTATTGTAGAACCCTTTTATTTCATCAATAATCTGTGGAATAATGCAAACACCTAAAAGTGCTGATATTTGATTTTTGTCTTTCATCTTTAACCTCCCACTTTATATGATTTAATAAAAGTCAAATGACTCAAAACTGATTTGTTGCAAAATAGCACTTGGTTATATAATCGTTTCACTTTAAACCTCTTTATAGCACTCTCTTTATCCAATTGTCCTGCTTCATATAAAATAATAGTACCAAAAACATCATCGTTAGCTACAGGGCCGATAATCAGATCATATTTTTCAATTATAGGAATGCCTTTTCTTCGTTCAACAACAAAATCCAGCCATTTTTCATCGGGTGCATCAAACTTCAACACTGAAAATCTAGTTAGATCTTCATTAAACTCGTAACAATTAACAACAGGGCTAAAAGATGAATTCCTCCGTTTGCAAACTTTTACAGCAAACTCCTGAGCTTGATTTTCATTTTCTGTTGTATAAAATCCCTCTCCAAAATCAAGTGTTTTGAAGCGGTTGGTTATTTGCGGCTTTTCAATAACTATGTCTGTACCGTGATATACTTTCATTTTTTATGTTGTAGGTTATTCTCTTAGTGAAAATACTAAATATTTAATAAACAACAAAAAATATAAGTAATAGTTTAAGTCTAGGGGTCGTGCTTACAGCACTTCATTGCTACTATCTACTATCTACTATCTACTATCTACTAACTAGCTCTTTTTCCAGAAACTACGTGTAAACAAAATAAGTACAGTAAACAGTTCCAGTCTGCCAATAAGCATTAAGAAGGCAGAAATCCACTTGGCAGCATCAGGCAAGCTGTTCCAAGAATATGCTGGTCCGGTAAGACCGAGGCCTGGTCCCATATTACCTACACTTGAAACAACAATACCAATAGACTCAACAAAGTCAACACCAAGGCCAAGCATTATTAGGCAACTAACAACAATTATTACCAGGTATACAAAGATAAAGGCTAATACACTGGTTATAATAGAAGAAGGAGCAACCTGACCATTTATTCTTACCGGCAAAACGGCATTGGGATGGATTATTCTTTTAAATTCGTTTCTTGCTATTTTAGTAAGAATAATCATACGAATACATTTAATACCACCCGAGGTGCTTCCTGCACAGCCGCCAACCACCATTACTACTACCAATAAAGCCCAGAACAAGGGTTTCCAAAGCATGTAATCGGTTGTAGCAAAACCTGTTGATGTATGGAGCGAGGTTATTTGGAAAAATGATTTCCGGAAAGACTCTTCCACTCCTGAACCTGTAGTATAATAAAGACCAACAGCTATAAACAAGGTTAATAAGCCTATTGATATTAAATACCATTTCAACTCGGTATCTTTGAAAAACTTTTTGAATTTACCTTTGGTAAGAATTAAGAGCAAAGAGAAATTTACTCCCGATACAACCATAAAAACAGAGATAACATACTCTATGTATGGTGAATTGTAATACCCTATGCTAGCCTGTTTGGTTGAATATCCTCCGGTTGAGGCTGTGGTGAAAGAGTGGCATATACTATCAAATACATCCATCCCTCCTAACCATAAAAGTATGGCAATGGTTATTGTTAGGCCAATGTAGATGCTCCAAATCCATTTGGCTGTTACGCCTATGCGGGGGTGAACTTTATCGTATGTTAATCCGCTGGTTTCGGCAGCAAATAGCTGTACACTACCTACACCAAAGATGGGGAGTACGGCAATGGTAAAAAACACAATTCCCAATCCTCCAATCCATTGGCTTATGCTTCGCCAAAACAATAATCCATGGGGTAGGGCCTCAATGTTATCAAGTATTGTACTGCCTGTACTTGTAAAACCAGACATGGCTTCGAAAAAGGCATTGGTAATGTTGGGTACATATCCACTCAGATAAAACGGAAGCATGCCGAAGGCAGAAACCACCACCCATGATATGCTGACGATAATAATACCATCGCGTTTACCAAACTGATTATCAGCATTTCTGCCGGCTAAAGAAAATGCAATTCCTGCTATCAGAGTTACTGCTGCTGTTATGATAAAACTCAGTAAATCATCTTCTTTATAAAATAATGATACTGCGATGCAACATAGCAACATAACTGTTTCTATCAAAACAAGAAACCCCATGATACGGAATATCATTTTTGCGTGTATCATTGTATGCTTAACTAAAAAACTTTTCGATTTTCTTTATCATCATATCCAAACAGAATACAACAACATGGTCGCCCGGTTTTATAAGTGTGTCTCCGGTTACCAGTTGACTTTCGCCATTCCGTATTAATCCACCAATGGTTGTTCCTTTAGGGAGTCCAAGGTCTTTTACCGGATGACGGGTTATGCGCGAACCTTCTTTTACACTGAACTCGGCAACATCGGCATCGGCAAAGGTAAGGCACTTAACGTTAGATACATCTGCACGAAGCATCATCTGATATATATGGCTGGCAGCAATGAGTTTTTTGTTAATAACACTACCAATATCAAGGCTTTCGGCCATGTGTATATAATCTATGTTTTCTACTTCGGCCACGGTTTTACTTACCCCAATTCTTTTGGCAGCCAAACAGGCCAGTATGTTGGTTTCGGCATTATCGGTAAGAGCAACAAAAGCATCGGTATTCTTTATACCTTCTTCGAGCAGCAGTTCCATATCGCGGCCATCACCATTAATAATCATAATACGATCGTCCAGTAATTCGGTTAAGCGATTGCAGCGATCAATATCTTTTTCTATGATTTTAATCTTCATATAGTCGGGGGCGTATTGAGCTGTACGAACAGCTATACGGCTTCCTCCCATAATCATAACACTTTGAACATCGGCTGTGTTTTCTTTCCCTGCTATTTTGCGGATGTAGGGAACATATTTACGCATGGTGGTAAAATAAACAATGTCGTTTTCTTTCAATGTGTCATCACCGCGGGGAATAATGGTATTGTTTCCTCTTTTTATGGTAACCACATGATAAGGAGTATTGGCACCACCCAGTTTATGTAAAGGTATGTTGAGTATCTCGGCATTGCTGCGCATCTTTACACCAATAAGAATTAATGCACCACCACAGAACTCCCACCACTGTCTTACCCAGCTCATACGCATGGACGATACTATTTCCTTAGCAGCCAGCATTTCGGGGTAAATGAGCGATTGTACACCCAGGTTACTGAAAAACTCTTTGTTTTTGGGTAGCAGATATTCGTAGTTATCAATACGGGCAAGTGTTTTAATAGCACCCAGATTAGAAGCAAGCATACAAGCGGTAATGTTACGGCTTTCGTCGGGTGTTACGGCAATAAATAGTTCTGCATCATTTATACCTACATCTTTTAAACCGGATATGGAAGTGGGAGACGCAGTTACTGTCATCAAATCAAAATTCGAACTCAGAGGTGATAGTTTATCTTCATCCTCATCCATCAGAATTATATCTTGCTTCTCTCGCGAAAGCAATTTGGCCAGGTGAGTACCTACTTCACCAGCACCTGCTATTATTATCTTCATACTTTGAGTTTTGAGTTTTGAGTAGTGAGTTATGAGTAGTGAGTTTTGAGTTTTGAGTGATGAGTTTCCATTCGGCATCGTTAACTCATCACTCAAAACTCATCACTCAAAACTCTATAAATCCCTTCTTCATCCATGCCGCATAAATTATAAAGTTCGGGAACAGAACCGTGTTCTATAAACTTATCGGGCACACCAATGCGTTTAATTATGGGGTAATAATTATGGTCCGACATAAATTCGAGTATGGCACTTCCCATACCGCCTTTAACAACACCATCTTCAATAGTGACAATCTTTGTGAATTTACGTCCTATTTCGTGCAATGCTTCTTCGTCGATAGGTTTAACAAAACGCAAATCGTAATGTGCTATACTGATTCCTTTTTCTTCTTCAGCACGTGCAATGGCTTTTTCGGCCAGTGTTCCTATCGGTCCGATAGTAATAACTGCTATATCTTTGCCATCTTTAAGTTTTCTGCTTTTTCCTATTTGAATTTCTTCGAATGGAGATTGCCAATCGGTTTTGTTTCCTCTGCCACGGGGGTAGCGTATAGCAAATGGGCCTTTATCGGGTAATTGGGCTGTGTACATAAGGTTTCGCAACTCCCATTCGTCCATTGGAGAAGATATTGTAAGATTTGGAATAGGACGCAGATATGCCAGATCGAACACACCATGATGTGTGGGCCCATCTTCGCCTACCAGTCCGCCACGGTCTATACAAAATACTACATTCAGGTTTTGGATAGCCACATCGTGTATAATATTGTCGTAAGCCCGTTGCATAAATGATGAATAGATGGCACAGAAAGGTAACAGCCCATCTTTGGCTAATCCGCCCGAGAAGGTTACTGCATGTCCTTCGGCTATACCAACATCAAAGGCTCTTTCGGGCATGGCGTTCATCATAATATTCATGGAGCTGCCGCTAGGCATGGCAGGTGTAATCCCCATTATCTTATCGTTGGCTTTTGCCAGTTCCAGCAATGTATTACCAAATACGGTTTGATAAAGTGGAGGCATCCCTTCGGTATTAATCTGATAGCGTTCACCGGTTTCGGGATCGAACTTACCTGGGGCATGCCATATTGTTGCTTCTTTCTCGGCCGGTTCAAATCCTCTGCCTTTTACGGTATGTAAATGGAGTATTTTGGGCCCCTTCATGTCTTTAACATCTTTGAGAATGCGGGCAATGTTTTTCACATCATGCCCATCAACCGGACCAAAGTAACGGATGTTCATTCCTTCGAAAATGTTCTGTTGTTGTGCCAGTAAAGACTTTAAGCTGTTGCCAAAACGAATCAGAATTTTGCGTCGGTTCTCGTTCAGTATTCCGATTTTGTGCAACATCTTAGACATCCTGAAACGTAATTGGTTGTACTTGTTTGAGGTTGTAAGGTTAAACAGATACTGTTTCATTCCACCAACGCTGCGGTCGATGGACATATCGTTATCGTTCAGAATAATCAAAAGATTGTTTGAAGTAGTCGAGGTATTGTTGAGTCCTTCGAATGCCAGACCACCACTCATAGAGCCATCTCCGATTACGGCCACTACATGCCGGTCTTTTTCTCCTTTATATTCGGCCGCTACAGCCATACCAAGGGCTACCGAAATAGAATTGGAAGCATGGCCACAGGTAAAAGTATCGTATTCGCTCTCTTCGGGTGAAGGAAAAGGACGAATACCTTTAAACTTTCGGTTGGTTGAAAACGTTTCGCGCCGTCCGGTTAATATTTTATGCCCATAGGCTTGATGGCCTACATCCCATACAATACGGTCGTAAGGGGTGTTATATACATAATGCAAAGCTACAGTTAGTTCTACTACTCCTAAACTGGCTGCAAAATGCCCGGGGTTGCATGAAAGTTCTTTTATTATATCTTGTCTTAACTCTCGGCATACTTCTGGTAGATCGTCAACGTTCAATTTACGTAGATCATCCGGAAAGGAAATACCGTTCAGTAAGTTATATGTCTCGTTCTCCATTATTTCTAAAGCGAATTTCATGCAAATTTAGAATAATTTACTGAAAGGGACAATAAAAGTGAAGTATCTTGTAAAATCACATCCAATGAATAAGGCGATTTCGCCTTATTCATCTTTTCGCTTTTAATCCGTTGCATCCGGCGGCTCAAGGTATCGGGTGTCATACTCATAACTGTACTTATATGCGCAGTCGAAATACCTTCGCGCAACAATGCACAAATCCGGATATCAATATCTGTAAGTTTATGATAGCTTTTCCTTAGAGAAGAAACAAAACCGAAAGTTTCGTCTAAAATATTGAGATATTGGTTCCATTCGAGTTCTGTGAGTGTTGGTTTCTCTTTAGATGTAACAGGGATATTATTAAACATCCGCACCTTTTGCACAATTCCCGACGAGTTATAGATGTTTTTCTGTACAGCCTTTAATTCACGTTTCAGGTGGTTTAACTCTGTTCGCTGTGTTTCTATAGTAACACGGGCGGTACTGAGTTGTTTTTCCTGTTTCTCTAAATGCTTTTTCTCTTTCCGAAGAAACAACTGGTAGCGTATAAGGAAGAACAACAAAATGCTTATAATAACAATGGGTAAAAAGATGATAAACGGAGATAAATTCCTTTCTTCGCGTGCAGCCAGCAAATAGTTATTGTAGGCTTTCTGCTGCATAGCATGTGAGTCTTCGTACCTTCCTGCTTGCAGATAAAACTCACTGATGTGGGTATAGATAGCCCCGGTTTGTTTATAGTCTTTTGTTTTCTCCATTGCTGTGGCAGCCAGCAGGTAATGTTCTTCTGCCGGAATTGGTTCCTGCATATCTTCTTTTACCCGTGCCATATAGTAATGAGACTTTGCACGCAGGGTAAGGTTATTGCTTGATTTAAAATGATTAACTGCTACTGTTATCAATTCATCCGATGTATGGGACACATTTGTCAGATCGGCAGCTTGTGTGGTAAGCAAGCAATAGATAGCGTACTCTTCTTCCGACATTATTTCGGGATTAACTATGGTTTGCAATAAGTACATAGCTGTGTCGGGGTTTTCTTCCATTAATGAATCGGCCAGTGCCAGTTCTCTCTTCACCGGGCCCGAGGAATGGCATGCGCTTCCAAGAATAAATAGAAAGAAATAAAGTAGTATTTTTAGGTTATTTGTGCCCATACAATTGTTTTTAAGTTTATTTTAAATTCCTCTTTATCTGTTCCATTATATCAATATACCTATCTTCTATATACATATACTCCTCCCTTGGTTTGGCCACTACCTGATCGAACGCCTCATAAAGCATTGTAATTGCGATACTATGTTTATCTTCAAAAGTAAGCCACCAATCGTCATATACTTCATTTTTCTTTTCTATTTCTTTACTATATGGTATTTTAAATGGCAAGTAACCAAAGAATCCGAAATCACTAAACATAGTCCGATACAATTTCATTTTCTTTATTTCGAGGTCAATCCGATAATTTAATGCATCTATAATATCCTGACGGGTTTTCAGCTTTTTTGCAGGGCTGACTTCGAAACGTAATAGGGGTATTGTATCTCGAATTGTATCTTCTTCATATAGTTGTTTCAGGCGGGCACGTTCTGCTTCTGCTTTACCCAAGTTTTCCAGATAATACTCTAAGGTAAACAAAAGTTTTTCGTTAAGTCCTTCCACACTATCTACTAATACATCTACATCGGTATGCTCGTATATCCATCTGAAATACCATGCAGCTTCAGCAGCAACACCGCGACTATCATAAATTGTATTCCAATTGCCCGAAACTTCACCAAACCGATGACTGTCGAAATATGAATAGCCTGCACCTTTGGTTGGATGCAGGGGGAGTACAATGGCACTTAAAGGTGCTTCTATTTTTTGTACTTGTGTATAATATGTAAGGTACGATATAGCAAAACGTAAGGCTTCCCTGTTTTTTCTTTCGTGACTCATCAGTGGGTGTTCCATATCTTCCGACTGGTTTCTCCACAGATTCCTTTCTTTGGTCCAATATTGCAGTTCCGGTTCTACCGGTTTCACCTTTTGCCGGGCAAATGTAATGGGGTATACATCCGGTGTTTCGTGATATTGATATTCTTTTAAGTAATTGCCAGTTGTGTTGTTATACATATCCAGGTATAAACTGTCGTTTGTATATCCTTTCAATTTGTATACAGTATACGAACTGGTACCTAATCCCAAATATCGATTCAGGTCGTTTTTCAGTCTTCGGCTTGCCTGCCCTTCTAATACCAAGATTGTATCATCTTCAATAGCCCAATCGCCATAGAAGTAAGAATCGTCAGAGTGTAAAGATGCATCGAAACGCCCATCTTCGTGTAAAAAGATATATGAGCCATCTTTAGCAACCCATCTACCTTCTATTCCCTTTGGGGTGCAAGCTGTTATCTGAAGTATGATAAACAATAAAAAGAAGTGTAAAAAGAATATTTTATTCATTTGTAGTGTGTTTTTTGCTATTCGTTTTCTTCATAATAGTATGAATAATCAATCCCTTTCATAAACATTTCACGACTGTTGATTTCATGAGTAAGAGCATTCTTTAATAAGCTTTTTAGCCTTGTACTATCTATAGAACTTTGCATCATTGAACTTAAATAATCTTTTTTGTTGATCTTACTCCAATCCACACAACGTTTTAGTTGTTTCTTAAAAATCAAATCCAACCAAATTCGTGTGCTTCGTCCATTGCCTTCCATGAATGGGTGGGCAATATTCATTTCAACGTATTTATCAACAATTTCCTCAAAGGTGTTTTCTGGCATTCGTTCTATCTGCTTTAAGGTATTACCTAAAAAGTGCGACACAGCAAACTGAAAACCACCTTTTGAAATATTCTTCTGCCTTATTTGCCCAGCGAAATCATAAAGTCCACCAAATAAGTAGGCATGAATTTGCTGTAAACTTTTGGTTGTTCCTATTTCTTCTTCACAAATGAGGTTACTTTCGAAAAATGTATAAGCTTTTTTTCTGCTTTGTCCATCAATACTATTGTCGCTATATGTAAACCAATCAAGAAATTTAGCAGCTTTATTATTGGGGAAATTCTTTGCAAGTAGAATAACGCCTTCACTATCAAGAGTATCTGTTAAATATTTCTTTCCATCAGAAGCTAATAATTTGAGTTGGTTAGTGCCACTAACCAACTCATTCTTCTCCTTCCGAAGCTTATTTTTGAGGTATTTCCAATAGTTTCGTGTTTTTGAATAATCATCTTGACCTGTAAGAACAGCAACAATATCTAAAACAGAAAACCACCATTTACTGTTCTCGTCGTCCCAAATAGCACGAACTTCATGGTCATTGAAAAAACGAATTGATATTTTGTTATTATTCATCTCAAATAAAAAGTCTACTTGCAAAGATAATATCCATTAACCAATTAGACTCAATCTTCGTTGAACAAATTTCCCATGTGGCATTCTTTTAAACATAATTACTCTCTTTCCTCAATCCTAACCTCCCTCATATCATTATTTGCATGAATCACCGGTTGATACATCAACTCTACTTTGGCAGGATTCAATATGTAGTTACCTGTATACCGCGGCAACAATTCAATAATGAAATGATACTTACCCTGCGGTAGCTTTTCGCAGAAGATGGAAGTTTTCTCTTTGAAATATTCACGATGCGTTTCTGTACCGTAATAGTAATAATTATAACTCCATTTAGAAGCATAGCTGCATCCGGCAGGAAGAGGAATCTCAATCATAACATGTTCTGCGCCTTCCTGTTTTACAGTTACATCTACCCTCATTTTAACAGGAATACCTGCCGTAAGAGTTTCCGTTTCTAAAGTAGTGGTAACATCAAATGCTTTGCTATCAGAGGCTTCGGTTACCCGTTTATAACTATGAACACTGTATATTAACGGAATCCCATCTATTTTCTTAACCTCCAGTTCTTCGCCCGGCAGAAGAGTTGTTTGGAATGGGAATGTTGTTACCTCCTCGTTATACTTGCCTTTGAGTTGTATATTGGCAGGCTGATTTTGGGTTCCTGTTCCTTCCAACAAATCGGGCAATACGGTAGATACAACAGTTGCTGCCTGATAGGTATTCCAGCCATACTCCCGGCTACCCAGAATATACATTTGCATAGGCTCTTTAAGGTGCACAAGTGCCGAATCTCTTTTTATCATGTTATAAGCTATCAGGGTAGATTGCATCTTGTTTGAATACCAACTGCGAATGCTTTTATCATCTTCACAGTAAACCAAACCAAGGATATCTTCTTTCAGGTATTGGCGCAAACTATCGGTTACAGAAACACCTTGTCTTTGCTGAATATCCCAAAGCATCATTTTTTCTTTCAGTAGCGAATGAGGAGTGTATTTATGTGCCTTTGCAATAGAATCCAACCGTATTTCTTCTACGCGAAGCTCTTTCTGAAGCGTATCAACCGCAGCCAGATAATCTTCGGAAGCGCCTATTTCCGACAAGGCATAAAGGGTTTCAATATCCCTGTACACATTGATCTTTCTATAAGATGTAATATCCTTGTAGTTGGTTTCAATGGTTTGTGTGTTCAGTGCAACCGTATATCCGGCCTTCTTTGCCATATTCAAAGCACGCAATATGTGCGCCGACATCCAATAAGAGGTATTCGAAGTACGTCCCCACCACGACCAAAGCTTTTCGTCATTCTGATTGCCAACCAATCTTTTAATGATGTGATTGATGTCTTTATCGTAATTGAATTTCTTTCCTGCATAAGCTGCATATAGTTTGTAGTTGAGCAAACCAATCAGTTTAGAAGCAAGTTGCTCATTGCAAGCATATTTGTAACCACCCAGATATTGCATGGCGCTAACATATACATCGAGTTGTTTACCGGTTATGGTAAGATGCACTTCTTCATTATCATGTGCCCGGAAGTTATGTGTTTCTCCGTTGCGAAGGAATTGCAATGTACCATCGGCAACTTCTGTACCCTGAGGTACTATTACAATGCTACGTTCTTCGCCATCAGTATAACCATCGTTGCGGGTGAAAATGTATTGTGTGGTTATGCTGTCGGTATCGCAAGGAACATGTACCAATAGTTTATCTGTATGCAGGTTTTTAAAATCAATCTCTTTGTTTATAAGTGTATCGCCTTGATGGGTAAATACTATTTTACCATCTATCTGAGCATCGCCGGTATAATTGCGCACGGTTCCCGAGAAGTAGCTCGAATCGCCTACTGTAAGGAACTGGGGAGTTTTGAGTTCGCCCATTAACGGTTTGTACGACCGGATGGAGTGCCTGAACGTAGCTGTTTGCAATTTGCGGTTCATGGCATATATAACTGCATCCCAACGGGTAATGTTATCGGGGAATGTTACAGTAAACTCGGCCTGTCCTAGCTTATCGGTATAAAGCTTGGGTTCCCAGAAACCTACATCGGAGAAGTTCCGGCGCAAACCGTTCATCATAAGTAGTTCGTTGTATAGTTTCTTTTCAGCTACTTGGGTTTCTACATCATCATCCGATTCTTCAAACTCTTCGGCTGGGGTGTCGGATGGCGCAGGTTTTTCGGCAGCTGCACTACTCATTGATTTTCTTTGTGTACCATATCCCACTACAACAACCTCATCTAATGCCAGATCGTCTTCTTCCAGTACCACCGATAGCTTTGATTTCCCGTCTGCTTTTATCGTTTTTTTCTTATATCCGATATAGAAGAATTCAAGCACATCATTTTCCGAAGTTACATTGATACTAAAGTAACCATCGATATCGGTTATTGTACCTTGCGAAGTACCGCTTATCAGTACACTTACACCAATAAGTGGTTCGCCGGAACTATCGTACACATATCCGCTTACATTGCCTGTTCCATTAAGTGTGGCAGGATGATGGAATGTATGGCGTATATACGTTTCGGTGTTTTGATAGGTATTGATAAGCGAACGTTGGGCAATTGCAGCCGAATGAGTATTTAACAGTAACCATTGTTCGGATATAGAATCTTTTTCGTGTACCGGTGCCGAAGTCATATCCACTTGAAGATAAGTGTTTGCCTTTAACGAAACCGAATCTTTGCGGAGATACTTGCCATTATTATACAGAACAATAACATGGTAAGTATCGTAAGGTATTTGTGTAAATTTGCGGGTTCCATACTCCAAACGGTCGGGCGAAATAATCGAATCCGTATCTATTTGTTGAAACAACAGATTGGCTACTCCCGATGCATCGGCCTCTACAGGCAAACGGAGATTAATATCCATATTTTGCTGCGATATATGTATGGACTGCGGATGCCATATAAAACCAGATCGTTTGTTTGCCATCAGGATATTATTCCAAACTGTTGGCGAAAAGTAAAAATCGTATAAGTTGCGGAAGTCTTCGTATGTACACTTAAATAACGAACGTGGAAAAAGATTGTTTTCCTTTTCACGGTAAACAATATTATCCTCAAACTGATAGGAGTAACCTCCGGCATGCCGGTAGCGAACACCACCATTGTAGCTGGAATAACCTTCGGGGATGGGGCCAACCAAAACAGTTTGGTTTCTGTGGCCAAATATAGGGTGATAAACCAGCGTACTATCAACGCCTCGCCGCAGATAAGTTGCTTCTTTGGTATTGGCTATCGGGAATCGGGCTATAAGCTTTTCATATCTTGTCTGCTCGTGATGTCTGAAGCCTCCCAGGTAAATAGATTTTGCTTCTTTAGGCAGATTATCAAAGTCAATACTCAGAATTGTTTTTTTGCCATGCGCAAAGTAGAGCGAGTCGAATACAATGGCACGATCGTACAGGCGCAAGGTAATCTTCTCTGGTCTTCCCCAACTATTTACCGGAAACGAGTAGGCTTTGGGTTGCTCTGTCCACGAGAAATAAATCGGTGTGTCGTTTCTTTCAATTACATAGATTTCCACCTGTTCGCCATTTGCTATAACAAAAGGGGCAAACTGGGTAACATAATCCGGACTTGCAACTTCGTATCTGAACATGGAATCTGTGGGGTGAAGGAACTGGTAATACTCCAGCTTGTCTAATCCGGCTCTTGTTTTCCAGTAGTTATAGTCCAAATCGCCGGAATAAAGAAAGCTTTTGCGCGACATGCTATAACTTACCCGCTGTTCACGGCCTTCGGATGTTTTGCCATAGTAAGGAAGATCGGGAACATAATGCCTCAGCAAACTATTATAGGCAAAAGCAGTAATATCTACATTGGGAATTGGTTTTCCATTATAATCTTTCACTGTTATGGTGCTATTTACCTTTTGTCCCGGGTAAATACGCTCAGGCAGGTTTACATCCATACGCAAATGTTTAGGGTCTGCCGAGAATGTACGGCGGAATGCCCTCTCTTCTTCGCCTATATAATAAAATATCTCCAGGTAGTATGTTTTGTTTTCGTCAATTGCTTTGTGTGGAACAAAGTCGAACCCTTTTTGTCCGCCTTTTTGTATCAAGATGTTTCCCTCGTACAAATACCAGGTAAAGTTTAATCCAAGTGGGTTGATAAGTTCGAGGTCGAGTTTGCCGTTTTCAATACCACCATTCAACTCCAAACCGGTATAAATCATAGAGGTACTAAATGATTTACAGTACTGTGGCACCTTTACTGAATAGTAGTCTATCTTCTGATCGAACTTTTCGCGATATGGTAAAGTTACCCGTTTGTACAATTCGTTGTCTCCATAAGATATTTCGGCTTCAACATTCTTTTCAACTCCCAGTTCGTGGAAAGAAAAACATATTTCATCACCCTCGATTGTTTGTAGTATATCGTAGCTCGAACGGAAAAAAGTGGCATAAGTATTTCTTTCCATCCGTTGGTTATCGGGTGTAAATGCCAATACATTAATAAGATATTCGCAATCCGATTCTTTGAACAGCGAAGCCGGAATATCTATTGTTGTAGGCCCTGAAGAATCAAGATCTATATCCTGGTTATAAAGTGTATCGGGCAGCATTAAAATATCGGTGTATGATGTTAGTACGTTCCGCCGCAAGATGGTTACACTGGCTTTCATATCGGGCAGGAAAAGCCCGTTAACATCGGTTGCTGCTATTTCGAGCTTATTGGTGTTGGGGTAGTAGTGGCGATTTGCTGATAGATTTATATTCAGACTATTATCGTACAATTCATAATCTTCGTAAAGGAAATTGGTTTGTGCTACAAACCTTCCTTTCTGATCTTTCAGATGGAAACTGTAATGCTGGTCGAGTAGCAGTTCCAACGAATCGTGCAAATGAATTTCTCCTGCAAATCCTCCCGGATGATGCGGACTTACAGTGCCCACTTTTTTATACGACCAACTACGGTTCGAGGTTCTCATCCATACTTCGAGGTCTTTTTTGATGGGAGTTTTCCGTCCGGTAAGTGCATAAGATTTAAAGCGGATAGTTTCGCCCGGTTTGTATTTATTCTTATCAGTAATAAGATAGCTGTAGAAATCCGGACGGTCATCTTCATCGTCATCATCATTGTTCCAGTAAGGATTAACAAAATGTTTCTGCAAATCAAATACAGCCTGGAATTTGTTCAATTCAACAGTAAGAATACGCTTTTCTTTGTCGGATTCATCGTTAACGGTATACGTTTGGCTGGCTGGGTCGTAAGGTACCCGGTCTCTTTCAAGCTTTACTTTTGCATCGCGCCTTATGTTTCCATCGTTATCAACCACTTGTAAAGTAAGTACACCATACTCCTTGAACAAGAAAACCTGAAACGGTATAATGGGGTGGTAACTATAATCTACTTTGTTTTTATGTATGTTTACATAAATAAAATGTCCTTGCTCCGGAGTATTTGTCCATGATTTGCCGGTAAACGATCCTTTAGGCGAATGAAGCATGGTTTTTACTATCCCTTTGTAGGTATTGGTTTTTAAAAGTTTGAGTGCTTCTTTGTTATTGATTTCAAAAACAAATGTTTCGTCGGGCCCTAACTTCCAGTCGCTCTGTGCATAAGATGCAATTGATAGTACTATGAAAAGTACTAAAGCAGATGCTTTTTGCAGTGAATTCATATTAATGTCGTTGTTTATCATTCAAAATTAGGAATTAAATTTGATACTTGTATGACAATGCACAAAATGGATACCCCCAAATTGCCCGCCCATTTTTTTAACACTGCAAAAATATAGCATCGAAAATAGTGAATGGCGAGAAATGGAAAGAAATGGCGAGAAATGGAAAGAAATACTAAAATAAATATTTAAAAGAAGTTAATTAAACTGTTGCTATTATCCTGTGTCATCTGTGGCTAAAACATTGCGCAGATTTTTAAATACCTGGATTAATTTGTTCTATATAGCTTTGCCGTTGAATGCTATATACCTCTGAGGGTCAATGCTATATAGCTTCGACTCTTCGGTCTATATAGCATTGAGCTTTCGGTCTATATAGCACGAAAGCGCGAAGGCATGAAGGCGCGAAAGGTAAAAGTGCAAAAGCTTTCGTGCCTTCATCCTTTCGCGCCTTCGCGCCTTCATCCTTTCGTGCCTTCGCGCCTTCATCCTTTCGCGCCTTCGCGCCTTCATCCTTTGCGCCTTTACCATCAACAGCAGCAGTTTCTTTTTATTCTGCTTTTTCTGATGTTATGTTATGTTATGTTCTCTTCTTTTCTTTTCTTTTCTCTTCTTTTCTATTGTTGCAACGGAAATTCAACGACCGTTGCTTTGGGTATTCTTTTGTTTGTTGCAGTTTTTCTTTGGGACTACCTATTCCTTTAATCTTCTCAGATACTCGGAAGGAGTTACTCCAAACTCTTCCTTAAAACATTGCCTGAAGTAAACCGGGCTGTTCATTCCAACCCTGAAAGATACTTCTGTAATAGTAAATTTACCCTCAAGCAGAAGTCTTTCTGCGTTTCGCATTTTGATTTTGCGTACAAATTCGTTAGTAGATACTCCGGTGAGGGCTTTAATTTTTCGATAAAGAGTTGAACTACTCATAAACATTTTGTCCGACAGGTAACCAATATCTATCTTTTCGGATTCCAGATTATCTTCAATTAGTTTGGTTATGCTTTGCAGAAAATCATTATCCAGTTGGGTAAGCGACTCTTTGAATTTAATACTTTTATCATCCTCTGCCTTTATGTTTGAACTGAATTGATTAGCCAGTTTCTTCCGGCCTTCTAACAGGTTGTTTATCCGGCTACGTAACAAAGTTGCACTAAATGGTTTGGTTAAATACGAATCGGCACCCGACTCATATCCCTCTTCTTTATCCTGTAAAGAGTCTTTTGCTGTAAGCAAAATCACCGGAATATGGCTGGTACGTACATCTTCTTTAATAATTTTAGTGAGTGCAATACCATTCATGCCTGGCATCATAATGTCGCTAACAATAATATCGGGTATATGTGCAATTGCTGCCTGATAACCACTCTCGCCTTCGTTGGCTGTATATACCTCGAACGTATCGCAGAATGAATCGTTTATATAATCCCGGATATCCGGATTGTCTTCTACCACAAGCAGTATAGGTTTATCGTTGCCGGTATTTTCTATATTATCCACAGAAACCTCTTCTGGTCGTGGCTTTTCGGGCTCACTGTGTAAAGCATTGGGATATGTATTGTAAGTAAGCAGTGAAAAACAGAAGCAGCTTCCCTCATTCAAGGTACTTTCTACCCGTATTTCGCCTTCGTGAATAGCTATCAGGTTTTTAACCAATGCCAGTCCAATGCCTGTACCCGATGCCTGTTTATCGCTCTTTGCCTGATAGTACCTGTTAAATATTTGCGAAAGTTCATCCGGGGAAATACCATGGCCAGTATCTTTTACCCGAATTTCCGTATAAGACACCTCTTGTTTAGTAGTGGTATATAGATTTATTTCTATTTTGCCTCTGTCGGTATATTTAATAGCATTCGATATCAGGTTATCGAGTACAATATTTACAATCTCTTTATCAAAAAACAACGGCATATCATCGTTCTCTACTTCAACAGAGAGATCAATTTCCGGTTTGCGGTTCAGCTCTTTATATTTAAAACCTATCTCCTTAACTATGGCAGCAATGTTATTTTTGCTAACACACAGTTTTTTGTTTTGGGTTTCTGTTTTGCGGAATTCCAAAATCTGATTGATAAGATTCAGCAACCGCAACGCACTTTGGTGCACAACAGATATCTTTTGTGTTTGCTTGGGCATTAGCTGGGTATCTTTTTGCAAATCTTCTAACGGACCTAAAATCAAAGTAAGAGGTGTGCGAAGTTCGTGAGCAATATTGGTATAGAAACGTAAACGTTCGTTGTTCAACTCTTGCTCTTGCTCGTGGTTTTTCTTTTCCAGTTCGTACGAACTCTGCAAATCGACTTTCTTTTTGTAAGCATATAATAGCATAAACACAATGGTGGTAGCTATTATAAAATACAACGTTTTTGCCCACCACGTAAGCCACAGGGGCGGAGTGATGTGAATAAACAAAGAACTGATTTCATTGCTCCATTCCTGGTTTCGTATGCGGGTTTTTACCTGAAACTCGTATTTACCAGGAAGAATGTTGCGGAACATTACATTGTTTTCGTCAACAGTGTACCAGGAATCGTCTAATCCTTTTAGGCGGTACGAGTAATCAACCTGGTTGGCCAAAGAATAATCCTGAACATTGAAATTGATGCTGAATGTGTTTTGTTTGAAGTTTAGTTCTATCTGTTTATGGTTATTGAAATAATTTATATTTTTAGAATCTTCGGGTGCAGATTGTTGGGCATAAATATGCATCTCGGTAATTGTGGCTGGTGGTACATCGCGATTGCTCAATACAATAAGCGGATCAAAGTACCTGACACCGTTTATGGAACCGAAATAAATATTACCTTTTTTATCGTTGGTGGCAGTCATGGTAAAGCTACCCATCGGAATTTTATCAAAGTAATTGTAATTAAGGAACAGTCCTTTACCGGTTTGCAGACTGCTTATTCCGGCATTGGTACTAAACCAGATGTTGCTATTCTCGTCTTCGGTGATGGCGCAGATAAAAGTATTCTGCATTCCGTCCTTGCGTTCATAAACTTTATATTCCAGTGATTTAGGGTTAGGAAAACAAGCCAGTCCCTCACCGGTTCCTATCCACATACGTCCCTCCGAATCTTTATAGATGTAGTTAATGGTATTGGAGCAAAAACCGTTATGCTCGTTTAAAGTAGCTACCGGTTTCATATCGGCGGTGTAAATGCCCAAGCCCTGTCCAAAAGTGCCAATCCATATCTGCTCATTGTTATCCTTGTTAATGCTACGCACCAGGTCTTCGGGTAGGTTATCTTTTTCGTTATTGTAATGGGCAATAACCTGTTGTGTTTTTATATCTACCACAAAAACTCCCAGGTTGGTTCCTATCCACATTCTTTTGTATTCGTCTTCAAAAAAAGTACGCACATCCTGGTTGTTTCGTCCGTTTAACGGAATGGCTTTAAACTGCTTGGTTTTGCTATTATAGAAGTTTACTCCACCCCAAAAAGTACCCAGCCATATATTGTTTTCCGAATCTCTTTTGGCAGACAGTACCGAGTTGTGTGTTAACTGGCCGCCTTCTTCATTGAATATGGCTACCCGCTTTCCTTTCTCAAACACATTGATACCACCGCCGTCGGTTCCTATCCACAACCTGTCTTGCTCATCGGTACATAAACTCAGTACCACCCGGTTGTTTAAACTATTCAGATCGTCAATCAGGGGAGAGTAAGTATGCGCATTGAATAGGGGAGGAGTATTGCCAATAAAATTGATACCTCCACCGTAAGTACCTATCCACATGTTTCGGAAATTATCCTGATATATACTACGTACCGTAGGATTAGATAAACTATATACATTATGCCCAATGGTGAAATGTTGAATGTGTAGTTGTCCCGGATTTATAAAGTAATGTTGTTTCAGGTCGATAATGTAGATACCATTCAATTCGGTTCCTATCCATAACTTATTATCATCTGTTTGCAGAATCTCAAATATGTTTGATGATATCAGGCCATTGGGCGACTTTTCCGGCATAACAAAGGTACCTGTTTCTTCGTTGAAGAGTGCCAACCCTCTGTTTGTTCCTACCCATATATTGTTATTGGTATCCTTATAGATACAGCGCACATCATCACCCGGTATGCTACCCGGAAGATTGGGGTTGTGTTTATAATGTTTTATTCTTCTGTCTTTCAGTGAGAGAATACTCATCCCATGCATCACATGGCCAATGTATAGTTTACCGTTATGATCGTCCATAATGGTCCAAACATTATCCGAGCAAAGATTAGGCAGCAGGGAAGTATTGTAATGTGTAAACTCTCCATTCTTCTTATTGAAATACTCCACCCCACGGTGATAAGTGCTGATCCACAGGTTGCCGTCGGCCGAAGGTTTAATATCGGTAATATCGTTGGTAACAAGGCTGTTCGGCATATCGTCTTTGTGGGTATAAACCTTAAGCGAATTGGTTTCGTAGTTATAAGCATTGAATCCGGCACGTTGGGTTGCTATCCAGATAACCGGCTCTTCGGGATCGGCATAAATGCGATTAAGTTCGTTACCACTAATGCTTTGTGTATGTTTATAGTAACTAATGAATCGGGCTCCATCGAACTTGTTTAATCCTTCTTCTGTGGCAAACCACAGAAAGCCATCCCGGTCTTGTGTAATGCTAACTATGGAATTGTTTGAAAGACCCTGTTCAATACCTAACTGAACAACAGGATTAGATTGAGCAGATAATCCGATAGAGATTATAATGAAGATTGATAGTAGTAACTGTCGCATAAAATATTTGTAGTATGTGTTTCAAATATAATATAAAAATCGGATTCAAGGAGCAGCAGATGGTGCAATGCATGATTTACCTATGTAATTTGACTTATTTTTCATCCTTTATGATACATTACTCAACCTACTCATTACTTATTTAATGTTATTTTTGCAAAGGTCTCAAAACTCATAACTCATAACTTATATGAAACAACTTATTATCTGCCTTACTATCCTGTCTGCGTTATTGCTGTTTTCTTGTACAGGAAACAAAAAGCAAGAAACATTCTCGGTAGGAAAAAACACTTTTCTTTTAAACAATGAACCTTTTGTGGTTAAAGCTGCCGAAATTCATTATCCCCGTATTCCCCGGGAGTATTGGGAACATCGTATACAAATGTGTAAATCCCTTGGTATGAACACCATCTGCCTGTACATCTTCTGGAATATTCACGAACCCGAAGAAGGCAAGTTCAACTTTACAGGCAATAACGATGTAGCCGAATTCTGCAAGTTGGCACAAAAGCACGACATGTATGTAATTGTACGTCCCGGTCCTTACGTGTGTGCCGAGTGGGAAATGGGCGGACTGCCCTGGTGGCTTCTGAAAAAAGAAGATATTGGTTTACGCGTTCAGGACCCATACTACATGGAACGTGTACGGATATTTATGGCCGAAGTAGGAAAGCAACTAGGCAACTTACAGCTTGATAAAGGCGGTAACATCCTGATGGTGCAGGTTGAAAACGAATACGGTGCTTACGGAACAGATAAACCCTATGTTGCCGAGATACGCGATATTGTAAGGGAGTCCGGTTTTAACTCCGTACCTCTGTTTCAGTGCGACTGGAACTCTAACTTTGAAAACAATGCACTCGACGATCTGTTGTGGACAATCAACTTCGGAACCGGAGCAAACATTGACGAACAATTTAAACGCTTGAAAGAGTTGCGTCCCGAAACACCATTAATGTGTAGTGAGTTCTGGTCGGGTTGGTTCGACCATTGGGGTGCCAAACACGAAACCCGCAGTGCACAGGCCTTGGTACAGGGTATGAAAGAAATGCTTGATAAGAATATATCTTTCAGCTTATATATGACACATGGTGGAACCAGTTTCGGACACTGGGCCGGAGCCAACTTCCCTAATTTCTCGCCTACATGTACCTCTTACGATTACGATGCCCCTATTAACGAATCGGGTAAAGTAACGCCCAAATACATGGAAGTAAGAAACCTGTTGGCAAACTATCTGCCCGAAGGGCAAACACTGCCTGCCATACCCGATTCTTTGCCGGTAATTAGCATTCCCGAAATTAAATTTGAGCAGGTAGCACCTTTGTTTGATAATCTGCCCGAACCTAAAGTCAGCGAAAATATCCGTTCGATGGAGTTCTTTGATCAGGGATGGGGAAGCATTCTGTATCGTACAACATTGTCGAAATCGGATGTGAAGCAATTCCTGAGAGTGACCGAAGCACACGACTGGGCACAGATTTATATTGATGGCGAAAGGGTAGGAGTGATGAACCGTTTAAAAGGTGAAGGAGTTATTCCAATACCTCCCGTACGCGAAGGTGCTGTACTTGATATCCTTGTTGAAGCCATGGGCCGTATGAACTTCGGTAAAGGAATTTACGACTGGAAAGGTATTACCGAAAAGGTAGAAGTACAAAACGAGAAAGGCACTACCGAGTTGAAAAACTGGCAGGTTTATAACATACCGGTTGATTATACATTTGCAAAGGATAAGAAGTATGCCGCTACCCCTGCCAAAGAGAATACACCCGCTTACTACAAAGCTACATTCAACTTAGACAAAACCGGCGATACCTTTATTAACATGATGAACTGGCGCAAGGGAATGGTTTATGTGAACGGACACAACCTGGGCCGTTTCTGGGAAATCGGTCCGCAGCAAACATTATTCATGCCCGGTTGCTGGTTGAAAAAAGGAGAAAATGAGATTATAATCTTCGATCTGGTTGGCCCAACAACAGCTACTACAGAAGGATTATTGCAACCCATACTGGATGTACAACGTGGTAATGGAGCCTACAAACATCGCAAAGCACATGAGAACCTTGACCTATCCGGCGAAACTCCTGTTCATAAAGGAAGCTTTAAACCCGGTAACGGTTGGCAGAAAGTAACTTTCGGCAAAGCTCACGAAACCCGCTACTTCTGTCTGGAAGCACTGAGCTCACACGGTAAAGATGATTTTGCTGCTATTGCCGAGTTGGAATTGCTGGGCGAAAATGGCGAACGTCTCTCCCGTCAGCACTGGAAAGTTGTGTATGCCGATAGTGAAGAGGCCGAAGAGGCTAATAACATAGCTAGCAATGTGTTCGATCTGCAGGAATCAACAATCTGGCATACATCCTATTCAATAAACAAAGACCCATTTCCACATCAGCTTGTGATTGATCTGGGTGAAGATAAAGTTGTTACCGGATTTGAATATCTGCCCCGTATGGAGGCCAATAAGCCAGGTATGATTAAGGATTACCAGGTTTATGTGAAGATGAGTAAATTCAAGTTGTAAAAAAGTATATTCATGATCAAGAATGGAAGGAGTTAAAGGGAGTTATCAGGAGCTTTGCTCCTTAGGAGTTATAGCTCTAAGATACCTCAGAGCATCTACAGCTTTAACTCCTTTAACTCCTAGCGAAGCGATAACTCCTTCCATTCTTAATTAAAAACTCCGCGTTAATCCGCGAAACTCTGCGGTTAAAAAAAGAACAGCTAACGAAAAAGATTGTATTTTTGCATCCATTTATCAAGACTCTAAACGTATATGAACGGAAAAGCAAAAGGATACATACTGGCAGCCATAGCTGCAGCCACCTACGGAATGAACCCATTGTTCGCACTACCCTTGTATAAGGAAGGGATGAATCCGGATTCGGTATTGTTTTTCCGTTATCTTTTCGCCATTCCCATTTTGGGAATTATGATAAAGGCGCGCGGACGCAGCTTTAAATTAAAGAAAAAGGAGATTTTTCCACTAATGGCTTTGGGGATTCTGGTTGCCCTTTCTTCGCTAACCCTTTTCCTGAGTTATAAATTTATGGAAGCGGGAATAGCATCCACCTTATTATTTGTTTACCCCATCATGGTAGCATTGCTTATGGCGGCCTTTTTCCGCGAGAAAGTAACCACATTAACCGTATTATGTATTCTGATGGCATTAGGAGGCATCAGCCTGCTTTTCAAGGGAGGCGATGGTTCTACATTAAGTGTAACAGGAACGCTGTTGGTAATGGCTTCGGCATTATCATACGCCATATATATTGTTGGGGTAAACCGTCCGATGCTGAAAGATGTTGCTACACTAAAAATTACTTTTTATGTACTTTTATTCGGTCTTTCCTTGTTTTTTGTGCGTGTAGATTTCTGTACAAGTTTACTAATACCTGATAAATGGTATCTGTGGTTTAACTTGCTGGCACTGGCTGTTTTCCCCACAGCAATATCGTTTCTCTGTACCACAGCCGCTATTCAATATATTGGTTCTACACCAACGGCAATACTTGGTGCGTTAGAACCAGTAACGGCTGTGTTCTTTGGAGTGGTAGTGTTTGGCGAAGAATTAACAGTACGTATTGTTTCGGGTATTGTACTTATTATTCTGGCAGTAACACTTATTATTGCCGGCAGTAATGTGAAAGTGTATCTGGTACATTTCAGAAAACTGTTTCCAAGGATTCGGAAGAGGAAATAATCATAACGGAACTTTAAACACTAAATTAATCATAACTATAGCATCCTGATCCGGTATCTTGAACGGATGGTTTAGTGGTTGGTTCCTCCTTATCTTGCTTCGTAAATTCAAGGTAGAGTATCCAATAGATGCAGCAAATGAACTATTACTGTTTTTACTGATCTTAAATATGGCTCCTACACCAATGTTGTAGCTAAATATAGGTTCCGATATACGAATCTTCTTTTCATATCCCTGATATTTAACCTTACCGGTTATCAATCCGGTAATAAATTCATTTTCCAGAAACAGGGATAAATCTTCTAAATGCAGATAAAACTTAGGTACTACTCCCACCTGCGGACTGAACAAGCCGTATTCCACTCGTGCTTCACCGGGGTTCTTTGGAGGATCAAAGCCTCCTTCACCATCATTCTTCCACTTTGTACCATCATCGAAAACATAATATCCATATTTTGTTCTGAGTTCGATACTAAAGAAATGCTCTTTGTGTTTCATGTATTCCAACCCTAAAACACCTCCGAATCCAGTAACATCTTCACTCAGGAAGTTGCTATTACAAAAAATACCGGGTATCAGAGAAAATCTCTTTTCACGGGTTTGCGCAAAAGTGGAGAAAGCAGAGAATAAGATAATTGATAGTAGAATAATTCGTCGCATATAAAATAAAGTTTAGTTTGTAATGCAAAATTAAATAAAATAACCTATTGATGCAAATAGGTGTGGCTGGTACTTGCAATTCTGAACAAACTGTTCAGAATCGAACACCTGTAATCGGAGATTATATGTTGTGTATTAGTAGTTTACGGGTTTGGCACAGCCTTTGACTAGTAGAGTACGTCTTAAACTTATAAAATTAAAATTCAATATAATGGACAGAGTTATTCCCAAAGAAGTTCGACAAAAAGAACGTAACAAGAAAATTATTAAGTATTCGGCAATTGGTGTAGGTTGCATTGTAGTTATCAGCCTTCTGGTATCATTTATGCGTGCCGGAGTTCAAAAAAAAGACATCGTACTATCCGAAGTTGATAAAGGCACAATCGAAGTAAGTGTAAGTGCATCGGGTAGGGTAGTACCTGCTTTTGAAGAGATAATAAACTCACCCATTAACAGCCGTATTGTTGAAGTTTACCGTAAAGGAGGAGACTCTGTAAATGTGGGAACCCCAATCCTGAAACTAGATTTACAGAGCACCGAAACCGAATATAAAAAGCTACTGGACGAGGAACAAATGCGCGGTTATAAACTCGATCAGCTAAAAGTTAACAACCAGACTAAGCTAAACGACATGGCCATGCAGATTAAAGTTTCGGATATGAAGCTAAGCCGCATGAAAGTAGAACTCCGCAACGAACAATATCTGGATAGTCTGGGAGCAGGAACTACCGATAAAGTTCGTCAGGCGGAGCTTAGTGTAAACGTAGCACAGCTTGAACTCGAACAGTTGAAACAACAATACCAAAACGAAAAAGAAGTACGCCAGGCCGAAATGAAAGTACAGGAACTTGAGTTCAACATCTTCCGTAAATCACTGGCCGAGATGAAACGTACACTGGATGATGCACAAATCCGTTCGCCTCGCAAAGCTATTCTTACCTATGTAAACAATCAGGTGGGAGCACAAGTGCCACAGGGAACACAGGTAGCCATCATTTCGGACCTGAGCCACTTTAAGGTAGATGGCGAAATAGCCGATGCTTATGGTGATCGTGTATCGGCAGGAGGTCGCGCAGTAGTTAAAATAGGTAGTGACAAGTTAGATGGAATTATTTCCAGTGTAACCCCTCTTTCAAAGAATGGAGTAATTTCTTTCAGCATTCAGCTTGACGATGATAGCAACCGCCGCTTGCGCTCTGGTCTTAAAACTGATGTATATGTAATGAATGCTGTAAAGGAAGATGTAATGAGAATTAAAAATGCTTCTTACTATGTGGGCCGTGGCGAATACGACCTATGGGTAATGAATGGCGAAAATGAAATAGTGAAACGCAAAGTACAACTGGGCGACTCAAACTTTGAATATGTAGAAGTAACAGCAGGTTTAAAACCGGGCGATAAGGTGATTGTCTCGGATATGACCTCTTATAAAAATAAAAATAAGTTGAAGGTGAAATAATGGATAATGTGCAAATATGCCAATATGCCAATGTGCTAATTGGCTGCGCATCTACATTAATATATTAGCATATTATCCACATTGGCATATTGGCACATTATTCACATTAGCACATTGGCACATTGGCACATTGGCACATTATTCACATTGGCACATTGGCATATTAGCACATTATCACATTAAATAATTCAAACTATGATTACTTTAACAAATCTCTCTAAAATCTATCGTACTAGCGAAATCGAAACTATGGCGCTCGAAAATGTAAATCTGCATGTAGGCCGTGGTGAGTTTCTTTCAATTATGGGACCTTCGGGATGCGGTAAATCAACATTGCTTAATCTTATTGGTTTGCTCGATTCGCCAAGCACAGGTACAATAGAAATAAACAATACGGAAGTGAGCAACATGAAAGATAAACAACTAGCAGCTTTCCGTAACGAAACGCTGGGTTTTGTATTTCAGTCGTTCCACCTTATAAACTCATTAAATGTACTCGATAATGTAGAGTTACCTTTACTATACCGTCGTACACCATCGGCTGAACGCAAGCGTTTGGCAAAAGAAATGCTCGAACGTGTAGGCTTAAGTCACCGTATGCGTCACTTCCCAACTCAGTTAAGTGGTGGTCAGTGTCAGCGTGTAGCCATTGCCCGTGCCATTGTTGGCAATCCGCAAATACTCCTTGCCGATGAGCCTACCGGTAACCTCGATTCAAAAATGGGTGGCGAAGTTATGGAGTTGCTTCATAAACTGAATAAAGAAGATGGCCGCACCATTGTTATGGTAACCCATAATGAAGAACAGGCCAAACAAACCAGCCGCACAATACGCTTCTTCGATGGTAGACAAGTGAAGTAGAGTTATAGCATTCTAAATCGTAAATATTATGTTCTCACAATACTTTAAACAAGCAATCTATTTGCTGAAAGAAAATAAGCTTCTGAGTATTATTTCCATAACCGGAACAGCTTTGGCAATAGCCATGATAATGGTTATGGTTATCACCATTCGGGCCGATATAGCCAATATGGAGCCCGAAACCCACCGTGACCGCATGCTGGCTATGCGTTGGATGGGAATTCAATACAAAGAAAATCTCAACTGGATGTCTAATGGTCCTATCTCGTGGAAAACCGTTCGCGAGGTATTCAAAGATTTGGAGTCGGCCGAAACCACTACCGGTTTTACCGTGTTTCCGCAAACTGCACTTGCCTCTATGCCTGCATCAACCGATAAAGTGAGCGCCGATGTATTGCAAACCGACGATGCCTTTTGGCAGGTATTCGAATTTAGATTTCTTGATGGCAAGCCTTATGATACAGCCGATTTCGAATCGGGTCTTACTCGTGCCGTAATCTCGGCAGGCGTGGCTCGTACGTTGTTTGGCACCACCAATGCCGTTGGTCGTACCTTTCTGATCAACCATGCCGAGTATACCGTAAGCGGGGTGGTTGCTGATGTTTCGATGCTAGCTGCCAAAGCCTATTCGCAAATATGGATACCGTTGTCGAGCACCGGTATGCTCGAAGATTCGTGGGACGAAGCCGGTATCATGGGTAATTTACAAGTTGCCATATTGGCTCGTTCCAAAGCAGACTTTCCAGCCATTAAAGAAGAAGTAGAACGGCGACGATTGGCTTACGAACAAAACCTGGAACGATTCAATCTGCTCTTTCGCGGTATGCCCGCCGAGTATTTTGTTGATGCCCATCACACCTCAGCCAATAATTACTCAGTGGCTTCGGAGATGGTGAAAATGTACATCATTACCATTTTAGTGTTACTTTTGGTGCCGGCGGTAAATCTTTCGGGCCTCACCTTGTCGCGTATGCGTCGCCGGCTGAGCGAAATAGGATTGCGCAAAGCCTTTGGTGCTACCCGAAACGAGTTGGTGGTACAGATACTTTCGGAAAACCTGCTTTATTCGCTGTTAGGAGGTATTGTAGGTTTGGGCTTGTCATATATAGCAGCACTGTTGATGAGTGATATGCTGTTCTCAAATTACTTCTCAGCTTTTCAATCAGGCGAGAATACGGTTAGTGCAACCTTCCTGTTGTCGCCATCGGTTTTTGCTTTGGCCTTCCTGTTTTGTTTGCTCTTGAACCTGCTCAGTGCCGGTATTCCTGCCTGGCGAACTTCACGAAGAGATATTACCGACTCATTGAACGAAAGATAAACATTCAAAAATTAAACAATGAAACAACAACTCAAACAAATATGGAACGAACGGCGCGCCAATGGCTGGTTGTGGGCCGAGTTGCTCATCGTGTTCGTTGCACTGTGGTATGTGGTAGATTGGGGTTATACTACCTGCATAACCTATTATGAACCGGTAGGGTTCGATATAACCGATACATATAGAGTAACTGTTTACCGGAAAACCGATAAGGCCGATGGTTATGTGTCTCCAGAAAATGCTACCCAAACTGGTGGACAAGATATGCTTGATATGGTTGAACGTTTGCGGCACCTGCCCGAGGTAGAGGCTGTGGCATTGTCGAATAACGCCACTCCCTACTGCGGCAGTAACAGTGGTACCGGCTGGCGTATCGATAGCACAGTGGTATACCCACTTCGCCGGTTGGTTACGCCCGACTTTTTCCGGGTGTTTCGTTATCAAAGCACCGACGGTAAAGGTTACGAACCATTGGTAGAAGCTTTAAAAAGAGGCGAAGCAGTAGCAAGTGTCAATTTGATGCAATTTACTCCTTTGGCTGATATGTCTTTACTTAACAGCGTGTTTTTTAATGTAGACGATTCAGCCACTATCTATCGTGTGGGGGCCGTTAGTGAGAAGGTGCGTTACAACGATTTTTGGCCCAACTACAACGATCAGTTTGTGGCTTGGGAAATTAAAGAAGAATCTATTGCCGAGATGAACGATGCCAGCTGGTACGAAATCAGTTTGCGTGTACACCCCGGTACTACTGATTTTCCTGCCCGCCTGATGGAAATAAGCGATGCACAATTCAGTATTGGCAATCTGTTTATCAGCAAAGTTGAATCGTTTAAAGATGTTCGTCGGCACAGTTTGGCCGATATGACAAACACCGTTAAAACCCGTATGTGGATGATGGCCTTCTTGCTGTTGAACATCTTCTTGGGTATTATCGGTACTTTTTGGTTCCGTACCCAGCAACGTCGTTCCGAGATAGGGTTGCGCATGGCCTTGGGCAGTACCCGCTCTGGCCTTTGGAAACGCCTGATGAACGAAGGGATACTGTTACTACTATTGGCTTTTATACCAGCTGCAATTATTTGCATCAACCTGAGTGTTCTGGAGGTGGTAAATACTTGGCCACATGCTTTTACAGTTACACGCTTTATAATAGGTGCACTTATCACTCTGGCTTTAATGGCACTGATGATTGTACTGGGTATATGGTATCCGGCACAGCAAGCCATGCAAATAGAACCTGCCGAAGCTCTTCGCGATGAATAGCGTAATGTAAGTTTTTACTCATCCGCAAATAATTACATTTTCTTTATGCTGCAAATCGTCATTTCGAAATGCAGCATTTCACTCTTTCGAAATGCAGCATTTTGATTAAACGAAATGCAGCATTTCGTCAATGCAAAATGCAGCATTTTGAAATTAGGCACTAAAATAGCCCCTGTAGCGCGTATAACAAGGGTTGCATGAGGCAATTCTTTACATTTGATGCTTTTTAGCAGGCACGAAATAAGTAAACAATATACTGTTGGTTGGAAAAAATTTTCAATCGAATCTCTGTAGGGATACCCCTTGTGGGTATCCTGTGTTGTATCAATTGCCGTCTGCTTTAGCTGACGGTCTAAAAAGTATAGCAGTTTGGGCTTTAGCCAAAGTGATTTAATTTGGCTAAAGCCAAGAAAGAAATCTTTCTAACAACCGTCAGCTAAAGCAGACGGCAATTGATAGAGCTTAACAGTTTTGCCCACAAGGTACAGGGGTAGGGCTGTTAAGTTACTCTTTTTTAACCGCGGAGTACGCAGAGTTTCGCAAAGTATAATAACCTAAAAAAGCTTGCCTAATGTGATATTAGTTGTAAATTCTATATCTACTCATTGCTAAATAGTTCAAATTGATAATATTGTTTGATTCCTAATTCGCATCAAAGACTGAATATTATAGAATGTATAGTTAACGATAGTTAATGTTTGCAATCTTCGTGAACAATTTTTGTATCATATTTTAGTCCTGTTTTTCTTATATATATAATAATGTGGCTTATTTGACTGCTTTGTAATGTAACTGTACCTCATGGTTACATGGTTAATAAAGTTAAAGAAGTGTCCATAGTTGCACAATATCTCCAAAAGTTATAGTTTTGTATCACAAATGATGCTCATTTTATGTAATGGGCGTGTATTTACAACGACTGAATTTTTTTCGATGCGATGCAAAACCTAAAGCCCTTTTATACTATTTATCTTCTTTGTTTCTGTTATTTATATATGGAAGATATGTGCTGTACACTCCGGTTTACCAAGAGTGAACATGGCTCTGCATTTAATCGAAAATTATTCTACGATTTTA
The DNA here is from genome assembly GCF_010500955.1 of Bacteroides sp. 519. GTDB lineage: Bacteria > Bacteroidota > Bacteroidia > Bacteroidales > Bacteroidaceae > Bacteroides. The sequence continues at coordinate 18,052 of NZ_QVMJ01000019.1, read as the reverse complement.
ATAAATCATTGTCCCTTTGCAACTAAAAGAGAGAGTAGGGGTGATTGAACTTTGATATGAATTAACTAATTGTTTTACGAACTGTTTTAGAATTTACAGTTTAATACTTATTATGTATGATTGGAAGATTGTTTCTGATTACCTTGTTTGCCCTTCTGCCGTTCAGCGGTATATTAAGTCAAACCACCTATACCCGTTACGACATTCCTCGCATGGAGAAACCAGCCATTGCTCATTTTGCCCTAAAGAACAACGGCTTAGTCGATCTCACGCTTAGTCCAAACCTCGGTTTTGAATTCCGTGTTGCTCGTCGTTATACAGTCGATATCTGGGGAAGCTATAACCCTTGGACTTTTCCTGATAACAAGAAATTCAAGCATGTGTTTGTACAACCCGAAGTTCGCTACTGGCTCTGCGAAAGCTTTATAGGTCACTTCTTTGGTTTCCATCCTACCTATAGCTACTTCAATATAGGTGGTACCGGTCCTACACGTGCCCTGAAAGACAAGCGTTACGAAGGTCAGCTTTACGGTGCCGGCTTTTCCTGGGGATACCAGCTTTATCTCTCTCCCCGGTGGAACCTTGAGTTTAACCTGGGTGTAGGTTACCTGTATATCGACTATGATCGTTACCAAGCCCCCGTTTGCGGGCTCTTTGAGAAAAGCAAAGACCGCCATTACTTAGGCATTACCCGTGCCGGCATCAGCTTTGTGTACATCATTAAGTAATGAGCAATTGATAATGAACAATTATTCTGGCTACTAACATTAAAACATATTCGAAATGAAAATTTCTACAATATACCGTTCTCTGTTTTCTCTATTCTTTATCTTAATTCCTGGGCTGTTAATTGCCCAGGATTATCAGGGAGCTATTCACCTTGTTGGCCGCGAGTTCCGCGAATCCGGCGATACCCTTTACTTGAGTTTTGATATTACTATCGACTCTAAATCAGTACCCAATTGTGGTACAATGATCTTCGAACCCGAAATTGCTACCGATGAACATACTGTAGTATTTCCCTTCATTCAGGTGAACGGCAAAACCCGTTCCAACCTTGAGCGTCGCTGGTTCAATATGGTATCCGATAGCTGGTTGGCTTTGTACGAAGCACCCAACATCATTGTTAACACCCATAAATATACCTCCGAGCAAATGACTTACTCTGTTCATGTTCCTTACGAACCCTGGATGGAAGAAGCCCGCTTTACATTGAAACAAGAACTTGCCGGTTGTCGTGCTGAAAGCCGTATGTACACTTACAGCCTGTTCAGTCACCTCGAAACCGCTCCAAAAGAACCTTATGCAGTTAACGCTCTTGTAGCTGTAACCAATCCCGTAGCCGAAGTTAAGCTACGTAACCGTGAAGGAAGCGCCTTCCTTGATTTCCAAGTAGGCAAATCCGTTATTCTTTCTGATTTCCGCCGCAACCCAACCGAATTAGCCAAAATTCACCAAGCCGTTGATGAAGTAATGGACGATCCTGATATCTCCATCCGTGGTATGGGTGTACATGGCTATGCCTCCCCCGAAGGGAGTTATAAATCGAACGACAAACTTGCTTACAACCGTGCTTTGGCTTTGAAAGACTACCTGCGTAGCCGTTACGGCTTTGCCGATAATATGATGAGTGTAGGTCATACTCCCGAAGACTGGGAAGGCCTTGCTACGTTGGTTGAACAAAGCACTATTGATTACAAAGACGACCTGCTGGCCATTATTCGCAGCAGTGAAGAGCCCGACGCCCGCGAGCGTCGCCTGAAAACCATTGGCCGTAGTGTGCCTTACAACAAGTTACTCCGCGAAGTGTATCCCGACCTCCGTCGTGTAGAATACCGTATAGACTATGCTGTACGTGGATACAACCTGGCCGAGGCTCGCGAAGTAATTAAGAAAAACCCTGAGCACCTTTCTCAATTAGAAATGGTTCAGGTGGCTACCAGCTACGGCGAAGATAGTCCTGAGTACAAACAAATTATAATGGAACTCATCCCCCGTTATTATCCGGATGATCCCATTGCTAACAACAACGCTGCTGCTTTAATGATCCGTAACAACGAGCTTAACACCGCTCGCCGCTTGTTAGAGAAAGCGCCCGAAGTGCCTGCAGCATGGAATAACCTGGGAGTTATTTACCTACTTCAGGATGAATATGACAATGCCGAACCGTTATTGCAACGCGCTTCTGCTGCTGGTGTAACCGAAGCCGAGCAGAATTTGAAAGAGTTAACTGCCAAACGTGAAGACACACAAAAGAGAGAGAAAAAATTGCGCAGATAAACCCTTATTATAAACGATGATAACTATTTTTAAGCATATATTAAATAGAAGAAAATTATCCCTACCGGTTTTTGTATTTCTTCTGACTCTTATTGGCTGTGGTGGTAGCAGTAATAAGCTAACTAAAGGCCAGTTTAAGACAGAACGACTGTACGCGATTCCCGGAAAAGATCTTACTCTGTCTCACGCAACCAGTAACGACGGCGCCGTAACACCTCAGGGGGGCGCCGTTACACTGGGTGAGCAAGTAACCTACAGCGAGGAAATAAAAGAAGACCCGCTACCCATTATTGGAGCCGATGAATTGGCAAATGCCGCTTTAGATACCAACCGTGTGTACACTTTATCGCAAGTAACGGTAACCTCTAAAGCCCGGTTCACGCCCATCCGCGAGGGTAGTGTTCAGTTAGACTTTGCCATTCGCATTCCAAAAGAGTACTTATCGGACGATTACCGTATTACCGTAACCCCCGAACTCATTTATGGTGACTCTATTGTTAAACTTGCCGATGTACTGTTGCGTGGTAAAAACTTTATCCGCATGCAGGAAGAAGATTACAAACGCTACGAAGAATACCTGGCATCTATTGTTGACTCTACCGATTACCTCAATGCCTTTGTTGATTACGGCGGCATTGAAATGGAACTGGAACAGCGCCGTGCTGCTGCCCTTGTAGAATATCAAGCCAAATGGGCATTGGTAACCGAATATTGGGATTGGCGTAACCGCACCGAGGACGAGTTTACTCTGTACAACGACCATGCACAACAGCTGGAACGTCAGAAGTTAGCCGCTGCCCGTCGCGAATATTTATTGGAACGCCAGCGCAAATTTGCTGCCGGTGGAGACACCATTCCTTTGTGGAAGAAGTACCAACGTAAGTGTGAATCCATTCGTCGCTCTACCCCGGTAAAGCGTGAAATTACACTGGCTTCCGTACCGCAAAAATACCGTCAGATCTATATGGCAAACCTTAAACCTGAGGATGTTGCTGCACAGATGCCTGGTACACGTGACTCTCTGGGATTGATTGATAATTATTTGATGACTGAGGAAATCCGTGCCAACGAACAACGTCAGGCCCGTAAGGATGCAGTGTTCCGGAAAATGGTACCTTATCCTTACCGCGAAGATGCTCAACATAGTGCAACAATTGTTCCGGCCTACAACTTTAACTACCGCTACTCTACAGTACGCACAGTTAATGCCGGGCAAAAGAACTTCCGTTTAACGTTGAAAGGGCAAATACTGGCTACCGACCGCAGTGTTTATCACTTCAATGAAACAGACACATTGACTTTTGTAATTTCTTCGTTGGATGAACTGGCCGACCGTAGCTTAGTAAACAACGCAGCATTTACTGCCGATCAACGTAGCAATTACGCACAAGCCCTGAAATTCTTGAGAGATCGCGAATATGCTGCTGCCCTGCGTATCCTGAATGAGTTTACTGATTATAATACAGTACTGGCATTAACCTGCCTGGGATACAATGAACAAGCTTATGGCTTGGTGGTTCAGTTGCCAAAAACAGGCGACACAGAATATCTGGCTGCCATCCTTGCCCGCCGATTGAAACAGAAGCAACAGGCTGCCGAACACTTAAGTCAGGCCTTTACACTCGACCCGGATAAGCGTTTCCGTGCACCAAAAGATCCGGAAATAGCGGCACTGATGAAGGAGTTTAGGTTTATTGAGAACTAATGTGCCAATATGATAATGTGCCAATGTGGATAATGTGCCAATGTGGATAATGAATTAATATAACTAATTAATAATAACTAAAAAACGAAATTGGAGTTTAGATTGAATAGCAACCCGCATGGTAACTTTCAATTTTCAACTTTCAACTTTCAACTAAATTGAAACTATTTATTAACCAATTTTTGAAAACAACGATGAAAATTAAATTTAAGTATGCAATTCTTAGTGCTGCATTAGCAGTAGGAATGGCGAGTTGTAGTGATGATCCCAATGTGGAGGTACCAACTACCTCAGAAGGAGAACTGACCTACTTCGCGATGGACTTCTTGTTTGGAAATAATGATGCAACTCGTGGTAAGGCCACAGGTGAGACTCCAGATGATGAAAAAGAGACTCCAGGTACTGTTGAAGAATCGACTATCAAAACAATCTCTATCTTTGTATTTGATAAGCAAACAGGTTCTATAACACCTCCACCAGACCCAACCGATCCTAGTACAAAAGGTAATTATTACCATTTGAATGTAGATGGAGTTGATGCTTGGCAGAGAATGGATCCTAATGACCCCACAAAGCCTCTTTTGACTGAACACAACGAGTTGTGCTACCAGACTAAGAAACTTCCTGTATTGTCAGGTGAAAAAGAAATTTATGTAGGTGTAAACTTAATACCTCAAATAGCTGGTGATGTTGCTAATCATGGTTTAAATGGTATTAAAAACATTGCACATAAATCAAGAGTTGAACTTCTATCAGAAGATTATTTCTTCTCTATGTTCACCAAGTCTCCTACTTATAAAACATTTGAAGCTAAGGTAGATGCAAAAGATGTAGGTCCTAACGGAAAAAACTATGCGGTTTGTTATGTAGAACGTATGGTAGCTAAAGTTCAGGTAAGAGAAGACATTAAATCAAAAACTGGCGGTTGGGCAACTGTTGCTAAAAGTAAAGCGGATACTGATGCTATAGGTAAAGTTAAAGCAGAAGGTATGACTTGGCATGTAGGTAATGCAAATACTCAATTGTATGCTATGGCCAATAGCTCGCCTGCATCTTTGTATTCAAACATGGACCCTAACTGGTCCAAAGATGGTTGGGTGTATGATACTCCAGCTCATGAATGGGTAGCAGGTAGTACTGCAGAACCTTATTACTATGCAGCAACAACAACCAGAAAAGATGCTCCTGGACATCCCCTTTTCGGTCAGTGGACATATGATGAAACTCATTTCTATCATTTCTTTGATTTTCCAAATACATATGCTGATTGGAGAAAGATACATAACATTGAAGAATACAAAGATAAACATCCAGGGTTTGGTACAGGTCTAACAGATGCGCCAAAACGTAGAGATACTATTCAATATGTAATGGAAAATACCTCTGAATTTGCTATGCGTGGAACAAATACATATGCTTCAATCAAAACTGTGTTTATTCCAAGATACTTTCAGGAAGCTCCTGCTACAGAGAGTGCAGAATACAAAAATACTACTCCTGGTACTTTCTTTATGGTTCAGGATAAAGATGGTAACTGTTTCTATTATAAAACATCTAAGGCAGCCTATGATCATGTTGCAGTTAAAGCTAACAGAGATAATTTAAGAACTATTAGTTATTTAACAGAAGCTGATGCACCTGGTGATACTAAAGCCGTTGCTGATGCAACAGATCTTGTACAGTGTCAAGCAAATCAGTATTTCAATGCTTATGTTCTTACTTATGACAAAGGTGAATGTTACTATCGTCTATACTTTGGTAAGAAGAATGTATATAATGTAGCTCGTAATACATACTACAAAGCAACTATCACTGCATTCATTGGTCGTCCAGGTCACAATACACCTGAAGTACCAGAACCAGAAGATCCATGGCCGATAGATTTGGAAGATGGCTATTGTCAGTTTGAAATCAAAGTTCTTCCATGGACTGTTTATTACGATGATTACAAACTTGAATATTAATCCCTTGATAACGGTTTAATAGAACCCTAATTAACCTGCCGGGTGTTTCCGGAAATTCATCCGGCAGGTTTTCTAATCTCTTGTATTATTTCCGGTATGATGAATAACGACAGACCCCAAAACCCTAATTCAATGCGTACATATATAAGCCTTATACTTCTGGGAAGCTTGTTTCTTTTCTCCTCTTGTTTAAAAGAAGATAGAGAAGACTGTCCCGATCCGGTTGAAAACCTGATCATCCGTTTTGTTAACGGTCTGGCTCCCGACGCAAGCCCTATTGCCCCTCCCGAAGATTCGGAAACAGCCGATGTGTTTATCTTCGATGAGGATGGGTTCTTTGTAACCAGGCTTAACGATCCTAATTGTACAATCAATCCTGATTATTATCTTGAACCTAAACTAGCACCCGGTCGCTACACTTTTGTAGCCTGGATGAACCTGAAAGATTGTTATACCAACAATCCCGATGCTTGTGTACCTGGCATCACCCACATGGACGAAATGTTGCTTCAATTTGCGCGCGATGAAGATATTTACGACGATGAACCCACTCTTCTGTTTTATGGAATTAACCGCGACTTTGAAGTAAAAGAAGGTGGCAACCAAGTGGTTGTTATACCTTTAATACCCGATAATTACCGTTTTAACTTTACCATGAAAGGATATCCCTTTCGGGCACAACATTATCGTTTTCAACTACACGATAATAATAAAAACTATTACTTTGATAATGATTTTGCTTCCTCGCCGGAAGTACAATATAGCTCTCTTGCAATAGCCGACGATCGTTTGGAACTTCGTACATCGCTAACTACCATGCGTATGACCAGTACTCGCCAACCTCGTTTCTATATTTACGAAGAAGCAACCAGTCGCTACATCTATTCAAATAGTTTGGCTATGCTTTTACAAGAACTGGAAATAAAGCGCGGTTACAAAATAGATTATACCCGCGAATATATATTCAACATTGAGTTGGCATTTGGTACCGACGAGTGTGGCTTGATGCAGATTCAAGTATCTGTTAATGGCTGGATAGTATACTATGACGATTATACATTAGGAACCTAAAATAATTATGAATTATGAATTATGAATTTTGAATTATTTAAATGCCACAGCGCATAAATTCAAAATTCAAGATTCAAGATTCAAAATTCAAGAATTATGTTAAAGAAACTACTTAAAATATCTTCTTTGTTACTTTGGACTGCACTGCTATCCATGGCTTTGGCTGTGAGTAGTTGTGACGATGATCATAGTAACGACGGAGTTGACGACGATGACGATATAGAAGTTGACATTCCTGTTCGTTGGGCTGGTCTCAATTGGACCGAAGGGGGATATATTAACGACTTCTTAGTTCTGGCCTTTACTAAAGGTTTAGGTGCTGATCCTAATACATATTATTTTGATTATGTTGCCTATATTGATGACATAAACCCCCATATTGGTGAAGAAGTTGCCGACATTACTGTTTTAATTAAACGTCGTGCGAAAAACCAGAAGCTAGTAGTTTTTGCCAATTTGGGTATTTGTGGAATTAAGGCTACTCCCGTTTATGGCGAAACAATGGCAGCCACACTACAAAAATATAAGTATTCAAAAACTCCTTCTACCGACTGGTGGTCGGGAGGGATAATTCAAACAGTGGATCAACCCATTCCTATGTATGCCGAGTCTGATCCACTCGACCTGTCTAAGATACAATATAATCAGAAATACGAAATTGGAACTTTGTTGGCTAACCAGGCAGATAATAAGTTTGGGCATTTAGAGAAGGGTAGCAGTAGTAGTAAATATCGTTTGCATTTGGTCCGTATGGTTTCTAAAATAGATATCTATGTACTTAACGACGCCACAAAAATAGATCCTACTTTTAAGTTTGAAGAAAACATTCAGATGAGTTATATGTATAAAGGAGGGTATGTAGCGTACCTTACCGAAAATATGTGTACAGACTATCTTACTCTGCCTGTAAACAACCCACGTGGAGGATATATTAAAAAGCCATGGATACCAACCGGAACAGGCTATTTCTTTGATAAATACAAATGGAAAGTAGGAAACGGTACATTGCAATACAATGGAAACCAAACTTTTAACTACAGCCGTAAAATAGAAAAGGAAATCTATGTATTCGAGTCGTTGGATGGTGCTGAAGCAACCAAGATAAAGATTGGTGGTAACTTTCCTAATGAAGCATTAGCATACGATTCTTTATTCTTGAAGAATAACTTTAATGACGGAGTATTGACTGGGAATCCACCTACTGGATACATTACTCGCAACAGTCATTATTTGGTGTTTATTAAGGAGTTAGAAAAGAAAGGATATGATGTGACTTTCACAATAAGTGTTGAGTATGTGGATGAACCCCAAATAACCGTCCCTATAGATCCTCAGCATAAATTCACAGTTTACAGTGACTATATTAATGATCCTACAAATTACGACAATACGAATACTTACTTAAATGTAGATGGTTTATCTGAACTGAAATTTAAAATAGATACCGAATTTAATTGTAGTATAACCACGAGTGGAATTGTTACTTCTGTTAGTCCAGCTAGTGTAACCGCAGGTACAGGAAGAGATGTGACTATAGGATTTAACAATACAATAAATACGGGATCGCTTGAGTTTGTGGTCAACGATGGTTCTCTGGACAGATTAAAGTATACATTCCATTTCCAAAAAACAAAATAAAATATTAACCGATATGAATAAAATAAAGTTCTTATATGTCATTTTGATGACCATGTTGTTATTAACTGGGTGTGATAACGAAATAGAACACGTTAATCCTGTTGATGAAGGAACTACATTAATTATTGAGGTACCCGAAATGGAAATACCCGAGAAGATTCGTGCCATCGACGACCAGGTAACCAGATTAGATATTCTGGTGTTTGAATCAGGCACGCTAAAACAATATGTTCCCGTTACTCAAACGTTAGATTTATCAAATAATAAAACAGTAACTGTAACAGTGAAACTGAAAGAAAGCACTGCATGCCAGTTGGTAATTGTGGCTAACACACCGACAGACTTAATTGGTAATTTTACTCTTAATAGTACAAAATCCACTATTTTTGCAACTAATACAATAGTATCCAGTGATACTGGAATACTTACCAGCAACATACCCATGTATTGGGAATCGGGAACTAGTGAGGTGATTAAAAAAAATCCAACATCAACGGAGAATGTCTTTACAGTTAAGCTAACCCGAATGAGTGCCAAATTGAATGTTAAAGTTGATAATGTAAAGGAAGTTAAACTTTATAATGCTCAAACTAAGGGAAATTTGATACCTGTTTCTGGTAACACCAATATACCTAGCACAAGTACTAAAACAGAAGTAGCAATAACTGCAGGTACCCCTGTTTATATATTCGAAGCCAATGCCATAGGTAGTACACCACCAAGTGAACCTGACCGTACTAACGGTCCTTATCTAATAGTAAAATGTGCTTATGCAGGTGTGGATTATTATTACCCAATTGATTTTACAAAAAGAGGAACAAATGATTATATGTCCATTTTGCGCAATCATTCTTACGAGGTAACAATAACGAAAGTTCTGGGTGCGGGATATCGTAATCCAGAAGAAGCAAAAATAGCATATTCAGTTCCTGCTAATGATGAGAACAACTTTAATATGATTGGTTACAGAACTTTGACGTACGACCTTGGTCGGGTAAATAATTTTGTTTATAACGGTCAATATTATTTGGGTGCAACTAACATTTTAGCAGGATGGGATACTGGTAGTTACGATATTCTGGTAAGTTCTTCTTTTAATCCAGAAGATGTCACTGACCCTACTGATCCAGATTATAGGAAAGAGTGGACTATTGATAAAATAGAATATCAAACTGCGGTTGAAGGTGGTGGAGCTTATACCACCGAATCTAGTCCTAAGCAAAATGATACACCTCCTAATGATATCCCTTATGGTGGCTGGTTTACATTAACATCTCCTATATCTGGTATCTATTCAGGAGCTTCGGCACCCTATAAAACTACATTGGGCATTTCTTTAAAACCCCATAATAACGAAAAGGCTACCCAAAAGCGAACAGCTATAATATATCTTACTACTGGTCGTTTAACACTTCCAATACATGTTGAACAACTACCCAAGCCAGATGGCAAATTTACTATTGGTGTTGAGCCTTACCCAGACCCAGACAAGATAATCGTTCCTATAGATCCCCAACACAACTTCCGTATCTATAGCAATTACATAAACAAACCATCAAATTACAATGCAAATAATGAATTGAAAGTAGATGGTGGATTGACTAACAATCAATTGACATTTAAAATGGATACCCCATTTGGCTATTCTATAACTCCATCAGGAGTTGCTACGGCTGTTAGTCCTACAAGTTCAGCTACTGCTGCTGCAGGGCAGGATGTCACTGTAACGTTTACTGGTACTGGTGAGGGTAAACTAGTGTTTAAAATAGTAGATGGTACAAAAACCAATTTTACCTACACCCTTAAGTTTAGAAAAGCCAAATAACCAAACCATAACCGTGTTATGAAACAACGATACTTATTATACCCATACATACTGTTGGTAGCACTCTTTATGAGTTGTACCGACACCTACGCTCCCAAATATGGAAGCGGAGAAGCACCAACGATAACATTCTCTGTCAATGTACCCGAAATGCAGGTACCCGAATTAACCCGCGCAACCGATACAAAGCTTAACGATATAGACATCCTGATGTTTAAAAAATCGGGTAGCGACTGGGTATTGAGTGAATATCATAATGTAGTTACCTCAGGCATGATCCCTGATGGTGCTGGTAAAATAACATTCACCAAAAAAATAGCAACAGGTTCTTATCATTTTGTGTTGCTGGCCAATGCTCTCGATAAGAGCTCTTTTGAGCTAAACAAAAAGAAAACGGAGATTTTTACAGCTACGAATACAAAACTAATACATAAGGATGATTTATCAACAACAATCCCTAAGCCCATACCTATGTATTGGGAATCGGCAGGTACCATTGATATTGTTGAAGAGCCTACTGCTAACGACAATAAGATAGTGGCAAGTATGACCCGCATGAATGCGAAACTAACAGTAGGTTTGGATAAGGATTTTACAACAAAAAATAAATATCCATTTACTATTGAAGAAATATACCTGTACAATTCGCCTAAGTCGGGAAGAATAGAGCCGAAGTACAATGCTGATCAAAAAGCTATTTTGCCGGCTAAAAATCCTAATCTGCCTGCTTCACAAACTTATAATCCTAAGATTACCTTTAGCGAAAACCAACCTGTATATCTCTTTGAAGCAGACTCTGTTGTTTCCAAATTTGACAGCGAACCCAAACGTACAAACACCCCATTTGTTGTAGTAAAAGCTTTTTTCAATAACGATCCCATTCCTTATTATTACCCTATCGACTTTACAAAGCTTGGGGCTAAAGAGTATATACCTATATTACGTAACCATCTTTATGGAATAACCATAACCGAAGTAAAAGGCAAAGGTTACGTTGATATTAACGAAGCTAAAAAAGCCTACACCGTACCCTCTAACCTTTTGGGATTTCGTGCCCATGTGTACGATTTGAGTAAACTTAATAACTTTGTTTATAACGGGCAATACTACCTGGGAGCTACCGATATAGCAGCCGATTGGAAAGAGGGTACTTACGACATTTTAGTAACCTCTTCTTTTGAACCGGAAACTGGTAGTGGTAAGGAATGGACCATCGACAAGGTGGTAGGCGGTACTGGTTGGCTTACACGGATTTCACCATCAACAACAAAAGGAAACTTTCCTACTGGTTCAAATACAACCACACTAAAAATTAAGTTAGAGGAGAATACAACAAATAATATACGTAAAGCCGAAATACATCTTACCGTAGGTAGGTTAACCATTGTTATATACATAGAACAAAAAGCATTCACTCCTTATTTGCGTATTTACGAAGGCGCCTACAAAGGCGATGACTACGATTATAGCCAAGAACAGGAAATAAACCTGCTTGAGTTCCTTAGCCGTCGTGATGGTTTCTCACCCACCAATGCAGAGAAAACATATACTGTTATATGGGAACCCAAAGATGCGGTAATGTCTGCTGGTAGCCCAGTAGCTGTTTTTACTAACAACGGATTTAAATTTAGTACATATGCAGGGCAACAAAGTGCTTCCACCTTAACCGGACCGACTCTTATTGCCAGTTCTGGTAGTACTAATACTAGAGGATATTCAACCTATACAGCATTTCCAGACAAATTCAGCACTCATATTACAACCTATAGTATAGTGCAACAGTTCCGGCAACGGAAATCGAAAATTACATATAGCTTACCAGCATACGCTAGTGTAGCTCCCAGAGAACTTACGCTTTACCATTGGCGTCCTTTGATTTATACTCCGGAAAATTTGGCAATAGTACCACTTACTAATAAAACATATACATTTGAGATACGTTCCAATCTTGATTGGACAGGCGGTGCAGAAGTATTTTACTCTGAAAGAAAAAGTGATCCAAAGGTTCTAATAAAAGTTCAGAATGAATTTGATATTTTTCCCGAAGTAACTTTAAAAACAACGCTATGGGATGTGAAAACAAATCAATTTAATGCTGGTATAGAAGTGTTTCCGGAAAATTTTGGCACTGGTACCTCTCTTCCTAAATTGTTTACAAGAATGGTTCAGAATGGAACACTTAAACTGGAGTTTATAATTATAAGCACTAGTGGTGCCAAGGAAGAAACCCCATATATTAGTTACAACTATTCTTATACCAACAAGTACAATGGTAATGAAGTATTAGATGACTTAGCACCGTATATTGGTTACGATAATTCTGCTATATTTTGTAAATTTGAATTAGAAGATGCCGATAAAAATTTCTATAAAACGGAAGGAATATACAATATACACGATTTTTATGTGATGCGACCCTTTATGTGTGGTAGCGAAACAGAAGTAATGCCCCAACACGGACCTACTGATGGTGGTGGAGTACGTACAAAAGTTAAAACACATGGTGGAAAGAAGTATAATTTCGAAACTTATGATCTGAAACTGGAAACTAAAACTGTAACCCCTGATTATTATTGCTTTATGAGCGAAAATATCAAAGCAGACGACAGAATACCATCTGCATCTGTAAATGGTACTAAAGGTGTACTGTATTCTGCTGACTTCTATCAGAGGGAGAAGTATACTACATTTTGTAAATACGAACCATGGACATTGATGTATGCGGGTAGCGGTATCGACTTTACTAGTTCCGATCTTATGAACAGGATAATGCCTGGAGTAGATTGGGGAGCAGCGTATGGTAATCTTCCGGATCAAGCAACAAAACCTGAGCAATTCGCTGATTGGAAAAAGGTATGGTATAGTAATGAAGACATTTATAGTTGGACTTTGCCGGCAGGCTATTATTACCCAGAATATACCAATAAAAATGTGGATGCCTTAATCCTTTGGACGCAGTCGTCCGAAGATCCAACAACCGAAGTTGCTAGGGGGGGGATATCTTATAGTTTCTCTTTCTATCACGGTTCTTCCAAAGCCACTGATAAGTATGCGGTTTTAGCCTTTTCATTACCTTACCAAAACGGAACTGGAGCTGTACGTCCAGAACAGGTAGCATATGCACGTTGTCGGAGGGTTTTTAATTATGGACTTCAAGGTTCATACCCGGCATTGACATTTAAGTATGATGATAATGGTTTGCCAACTACAAGTAAATAATGTTGTTCCTTCGGGAGTTATCGCTTTTCTAAGAGTTAAACTTCTTTAACTCCTAGTGAAGCGATAACTCCTTTCAATTTTAAACCTTTGATTAATACTGATTTATGAATAAAATCACATTCCAACTGTTGGTCTTTACATGTTTTGTTTTTTGCTCATGCTCATCAGGTTCCGAAGGCGGAGATGAGCCAGGTACTGGAACAGGAACAGGTGAACAGAAAGCAAATAAAGTAAATATATCTTTGCGTTTAAACGAAACACTGGGAAAACATATATCGCTAACCGAGTTCGAACAACTATATGCCACATACGATATGCGTTGTATTGTAGAGGTATACCCCGAAAGTAGTTCGTCGGTGTTAACAGGCAAATCTAAACGGGTGGTAACTATCCAAAATTCTTATACACACGAGGGGGCATATGCAGTAGACGAAATCGCACTATCCCCCGGTCGGTATACCGTATTGAGCTGGATTGACTTTGTACCCCGGGGCACCAAAACCGATAAATACTACAATGCTTCCGATCTGCAAAATATCCGCATCGTAACTTCAAATACATATACTGGTTTTAACATTGCCCGGTGGGCATTGGCTGGTAAAGCCCAACTCAATATCAGTGGAGAAACAGAAACGCAAAATCTGTCGGTTACCATGAAACCTCCCTTTGTAACCTACCGTATACAAAGCACCGGCCTGAACGAGTATCTACAAAAACAACCGGCAGCCCGCTCTTTACAAGAACTTACCGCTCGTGTGTCGTACGATCTGTATCTGCCTATGGGCTACAATACGTATCTCCAAGCACCCAACAACATGACTACAGGTGTAAATTATACCCATCCGGTAACTGCTGTAAGCGATGACGAAGCGCTTCTGGCTTCCGACCTTATTTTTGCTTCGGATAATACATTCTATCAAATAAGCCTTGCCATTTTCACTCCTGAAGGAACGCCTGTTGCAAGTGTCAGCAACCTGGAGGTAAATATGAAACCGGAAATACCAACCATTATCTCCGATGATTTCCTGAATAAAAATTCATCGGGAGGCATAGGGATAGGAGATGGATTTGATGATGAAATAGTGGTACCGATTTGATAAAGGTTATAAAGTAGATAAAGATAATAGAGTAGATAAAGGTTCTCATTCGCCACGAAGTGGCAGGTTAGTTCAGCCCCAGGCAACAACCCCACGATTGATACATCTTTAATACGGGGAAGATGCGCTTCCCCTTTTAAAACAAATAACAAAATGAAAAAACAAACTAATTGGCTGCTACTAGCAGCAGCATTATGCGTGGCATCTTGCCAAAACGATGAGAACTATGCCAATGAGCAAGGTATGGTAGATTTCACAGTAAAAACAACCATTCCTCAGGAGTTACAAACACGTGCACTATCAAGTACAGGTGGAGCAAACAATGTGAACGCAAGTCTGTACGACCTGCGCTACACCATGGAAGTGTGGACCAAAGATGCCAACCCTAAGTTGGCTTATCGCGACACAAAAATTGTAGCCGATAATTTTACAACTACACCGGTTGCATTTAACGTACGCTTACAAGCTGCCGAGTATAATTTTGCTTTCTGGGCCGACTTTGTAGACGAAGGTACCACTGCCGACTTGCATTATACAACCAATGCTGGTTTAGAATCGGTAACCGAAGGTACTAAAGGCGAATTTGTTGGAAACATTGGTTTACGTGCAGTTGAATTGAAGGGAACAAGCTATCCTACTATCTGCGATGATACCCGCGACGCATTCTATGCCGTACAACCTGTAAACCTTAAACAAACAAGCTCAATTACAGGTCTTCAGTTGAAACGTCCTTTCGGTAAATTCCGTTTGGTTTCTGTAGGTGATGCCGATGGTCACTTGAGCAGTACCATCAAATCGGCCGACTTTACCTATAAAAAAGGAACTGCAGGTACACTTGCATTCTATAGCGGATTCAATGTATTGGATGGCGATGTAATTACAGAAAAAACCCTGCCGGTTGCTGCTAATACTGTAATGGCAACTACTCCTACAAATGAAAGCATTGTGATTGGTGGAACAACTTATTCGCAAGCCACTGTTATTGCATTCGACTATTTGTTTGCTTCCAAAGCATCATCTACAGTAGCATTCTCGGTGAAAACATATAACCACGCAAGCGAAAAAACCGATGCTACACAAATAGGATTCTCTAACGTGTCCGAAATTCCTGTTCAGCTTAATAAGCTAACTACAGTGGTTGGAAACCTGAACTCAGAAAATACGCAAATTACGATCAATATTTCTGATAGCTTTGAGCAAGGAACAGAAGTAGAGTATTAATGCATTTAACCAGTAAAGTGATAAATATGAAAAAATATACCAATTGGGTACTGTTTGCCTTTTGTGCACTATTGGCAACAGCATGCCAGCAAGACGATAACACCCAGATAAACGAAGGTTTGGTTGATTTTTCAATCTCGACCACCCTTCCGAAAGTACTGGAAACACGTGCTTCGCAAGATGGCGGTATTGTAAATGTAAATGCAGCCAACTACGATTTACGTTTTATAATGGAGGTTTGGACCAAGGAATCTACTCCTCGTTTGGCCTATCGGGCTACAGAGGTAGTGGCCGATAATTTTGCTACTGCCAGCGTAACTTTCAACGCCCGCTTACAAGCATTGGATTATAACTTTGTTTTCTGGGCCGACTTTGTAAACGAAGGTACCACTGCCGATTTGCACTATAAAACCAACACTGGCATCAGTGCCACCATGGACGAGAGTGAAATTACCGGCATCATTGGGCTACGTGCCATTGAAATGATAGGCGAGGGAACCGGAAACAAAACATATCCGGCTATCTCAACTGACAGTCGCGATGCTTTCTACGGTGTACACAACATCAATCTGAAAGAATCGAACACACCACAAAGCTTTACATTGAAACGTCCTTTTGGTAAATTCCGTATTGTATCTACCGACAAGGTTGACGGCTTTTTGGATGTGAAAATTCAATCGACCGATTTGGTTTATACCAAAGGAACAACTACCGGAACCGTAAGTGGCGATAGCTATTTCTATGGTGGTTTCGATGCACTTGCCGGAACTGTTGCTGCCGATACTAAATTGTCTCTTATTCAAGGAACAATTAAACCATCGGCTGTATGGGTAGAAAACAATATCACCATTTCCGGAAAAACCTACAATGAAGTTACAATTGCAGCTTTCGACTATCTGTTTGCTACCGACGAATCTACTGTAGCATTTACGCTTAAAACTTACAGTGATCCAAGCATTAAAACATCAGAAACTCTGTTAAGCGAAAACGTACTTAGCAACGTACCGGTTAGAGCAAATAAACTAACCACGTTGGTGGGTGACTTCTTTACAGCACAAGGCAATGTAGATATTATTGTAGACGATGAGTTTGAAAACGGACAAGTAATAGAAAACAATGAGTTCTTTGTGCGTATTTACGAAGGCGCCTACAAAGGCGATGACTACGATTATAGCCAAGACCAGGAAATAAACCTGCTTGAGTTCCTTAGCCGTCGCGATGGTTTCTCACCCACCAATGCAGAGAAAACATATACTGTTGTATGGGAACCTAAAGATGCGGTAATGTCTGCTGGTAGCCCGGTAGCTGTTTTTGCTAACAACGGATTTAAATTTAGTACATATGCAGGGCAACAAAGTTCTTCCACCTTAACCGAACCGACTCTTATTGCCGGTGGTACTGGAGGATATGCAACCTATACAGCATTTCCAGGCAAATTCAGCACTCATATTACATCCTATAGTACAACGCAACAGTTCCAGCAACGGAAATCGAAAATTACATATAGCTTACCAGCATACGCTAGTGTAGCTCCCAGAGAACTTACGCTTTACCATTGGCGTCCTTTGATTTATACTCCGGAAAATTTGGCAATAGTACCACTTACTAATAAAACATATACATTTGAGATACGTTCCAATCTTGATTGGACAGGCGGTGAAGAAGTACTTTACTCTGCAAGAAAAAGTGATCCAAAGGTTCCAATAAAAGTTCAGGATGAATTTGATTTTTTTCCCGAAGTAACTTTAAAAACAACGCTATGGGATGTGAAAACAAATCAATTTAATGCGGGTATAGAAGTGTTTCCGGAAAATTTTGGCACTGGTACCTCTCTTCCTAAATTGTTTACAAGAATGGTTCAGGATGGAACACTAAAACTGGAGTTTATAATTATAAACACTAGTGGTGCCAAGGAAGAAACCCCATATATTACTTACAACTATTCTTATACCAACAAGTACAATGGTAATGAAGTATTAGATGACTTAGCACCGTATATTGGTTACGATAATTCTGCTATATTTTGTAAATT
>NZ_QVMJ01000018.1:118766-136844 GCF_010500955.1 Bacteroides sp. 519 | reverse complement strand
CCATATCTTAACGAACCGCTGTATACGTGACCCGTACGTACAGTGGTGTGAGAGGCTCTCCCTGCCGGGCGACACCGGCAGGGCAGTCTACTCGATTGCATAGAGGCCGTTGGCCTCTTGATTTGAACTTTATGTTCCTTCTGACTTGAACTTTATGTTCCTTCCTTCTCTTGATATTCGGAAGGTAAAACACCAAATTCTTCCTTGAAATATTTCCTGAAATACTTGGGATTACTAAATCCTGTTTGATACGCTATTTCAGAAATTGTTTGTTGGCTTTCGCGTAAATACTGTGCAGCCCGTTTTAAACGGATTATGCGTATAAACTCGATAGGCGTTTTTCCAGTAATAGAAACCATCTTTTTATACAGATGCACACGGCTCATGTTTAGTTCACTACTCAGTTCCTCAACCGATAGTTCGTTCCGGCTGATATTGTCTTCTACATACTGAATGGCATTCTTTATCAACTTCTCGTCTAACGAAGTTATTGTTATTTCGCTGGGAGCAATTTCCATTTGCGGATTAAAATTCTCCTGTCGTTTTTGTTGTAGTTGCAACAGCTTTTTAATGCGCAAGCTAAGTATATCAAAATCGAATGGTTTAGTGATGTAATCATCAGCTCCGCTTTCCAGACCTTCCAGTTTTTGTTCTTTGGCCGAACGGGCAGTAAGTAAAATCAATGGGATATGCGAAGTCCGGATATCTGTTTTCACAAGTCGGCAAAGTTCATTACCATCCATTTCGGGCATCATTACATCGCTCACAATAATATCAGGCTGTAGCTCGGGTATCATTTCCCATGCTTTGGCTCCATCAGCTGCCACTTCTACCATATACTCAGATGATAAGCTGTCGTGCATAAAAAGACGAAAATCTTCATTATCATCAACAATAAGAATAACAGGCAATGCGCTTTCCTTGGCTTTTGCTTCTTCATCTATACTTTCTTCATCATCCAAAGGCAAGTCAACAGTTTCTATTTCTTCTTCTATTGGTTTAACAACCTGTTGTTCCTGTACAATTTGTGCATGCACTACCGGAAGCGTTATTATAAACATGCTTCCTTTACCCAAATTATCGAGTACGGTAATTGTTCCGTTGTGCAGAGCAACAAATTCTTTAACCAGATGCAGCCCAATACCGCTTCCGGCGGTTTTTTGTCCTTTTTGCTGAACCTGATAAAAACGTTCGAATATAAGTTCCTTGTCCTCATCTTTAATACCAATACCAGTATCCGATATTCTTATTTCGAACTGTTCCGGTTGTTCATCTGTGGCAGTCAACAGGTCTAAAGATACATCTACTCTTCCGCCTTCGGGAGTAAACTTAAAGGCATTGGATAATAGATTCATGATTATTTTACCCATCTTATCTTCATCAAACACCATCAGTAATTCTTTGATGGCCGAGAAGAAGATAAGACGTATGTTTTTCTTCTCCGAATATTCATTGAAAGAGTTACTAATGGTATGGATAAAGTCAATAATATCTCCCTGAGCAGGGTTAAGTTGATGACCTTTAACATCGCTTTTGCGGAAGTCTAACAACTGATTTACCATACCTAGCAGTCGCATGGCATTACGATGCACCATCTCAAGCTTGTTTTTCTGGTCTTTGCTTTCAATTTGCCTGATTACATTTTCCAGCGGCGAGATAATCAGAGTAAGTGGTGTACGCAGTTCATGACTTATATTGGTGAAGAAGCGCAGTTTCATATCATCAATCTCATGTTTTTGTTGCGCCTCTTGTTCTATTTGTACCAGTTTAAATTTTTGCCGTTCGTTGCGTAATATCTGCCTGCGTGCCAACAAAAGAATACCTATTACAATAAGGAAATATAGTATGTAAGCAATAGGAGATGCCCAGAAAGGAGGATCAATTACGATTTTAAGTTCGGATATTTCGTGGTTACTAAAACCATCACTATTAATAGCCTTTACTTTGAGTGTATATTTTCCGGGGGGTAAGCTGGTGTAGGTTAATTTGTTGACGTCTGTGGCAAGCCAATCCGGATTAAACCCTTCAAGCATATACATATAATGGGTCTTTTCGGGCAGAATATAATTCATGGCCGAAAAAGAAACAGAGAAAACATTTTGGCGATGCTTCAGCCTTATTTCTTCTGTATGGTTAATAGACTGTGTCAGGATGCGGTTTCCACCATACACGCTATCAATATTAACTGCTTGATTAAAGAGTTGCAATTCTGTAAATTCTATCTTGGGAGTTTCGTTGTTGTACTTTAATGCTTCGGGATAAAAGAAACTAAGTCCCTGAATACCACCAGCTACAATTTCGCCCCGGTGGGTTTTAATAATAGAGCGTGTATTAAACTGCTGCCCCTGCAAACCATCTAATTCGCCGTATCGATGAGCTGTGTATGTAAATACTCCTGTGCGCGGATCGCTACTTACTATAACATTGAAGATGCAGCTGGTAGTAGTAATCCACATGTTTTTGTTGTTATCTTCGACCATGCCTAGAATTATTTCACTACCCAATATCTGGTCGGCAACGGGTATAATAATTTCATCGTTCTTGCGGTCGTAAATATTAAGTCCCTCGGCTGTGGCAATCCAAAGTAGCCCCCGGCTGTCTTCATAAACACCATTCAGAACCTGGTGCGAGAGTTTCTGTGTTCCTTTTTTATTCGTTAGCAACCTGTGGCCCCTCCACCGCCCATGGAAAGACCAGCTACAGCACGGTTGGCTTTGTTACCAATTGCACGGTAGGTGCTTTCTATGTAGGGCAGAAATTCGGTAAAGAAGAAGGTTTCGTACTTCCAGCCAGGCATGTCGAAATATCCATTCCAGTGGCCTTCATCGAAACTACCACCTGCATTGGGAGAGACGATGATCATCTCGACAGCTTCGCCCGAGGCAATGAGCGGATCGATAACTTCGTGAGCATGTCCGCGCCAAAACCAAGCTTTGTCGGTATCTGTCATGCCATGAAGGAGGTAGAGAACAGGGTATTTCCTGTCCGGCTCAGCGTCGTAGCTCTTGGGCAGGTAGATACTATACTCCCGCTCGGCGTTGAGCACTTTACTGTGCATACTGCTATGGACAACCTTGCTTTGCGGCCCCCACTGAGCGAATACCAGGCATAGTTGGCAGAGCGAAATAACGAAAAATGTGATTCGTTTCATATTGTTTGTTGTTTATCCCTAATTTATGATTACTTCACTTGAAGTGCGAATCCGCCTCCGGGTGCCAGATGAATATTAAGTACCTTATTCCCTTTCAACAGAATATTCTCCTTCTTATAATCCACCCCGTTGCGGTGTGCATTCGCGCCATCCTTGAAAAGGGTAATAGTGTGCTCACCAGTGCCGAGGAACGAAAGGTCGACTGTGAGGTCGCGAGCATCCCAATTGGTCATTCCACCGATGTACCACACGCTACCTTTGCGGCGGGCAGTAACAATGTACTCGCCCAAACGGCCGTCTAAGTTAATGGTTTCGTCCCAAACAGTGGGAATGGCGGCAATAAATTCTAACGATTCGGGTTCGCGCATATAGTTGCTGGGTGAGTCGCAAAGCATATTGAAAGGCGATTCGAACACCACATATGCGCCCAACTGATGGCAACGGGTGCCCTGACTCATAGGTTGCGAGTTCGAAGGATGGTAGTTGCCTCGCGAGCCGTTACGCATGGCGCCCTGGGTATAGTCCATTGGGCCAGCTACCTGCCGGATGAAGGGGAGAGTTACATCGTACTTCATCTGATCAACCTCGGCCGACGACCATTTCATTTGCTCCAATCCATGTACACCTTCAAAATTGAGAACATTGGGATAAGTGCGATTCAGTCCGGCAGGCTTGTACATACCATGAAGGTCGAGTATGAGGTTGTACTTGGCGCAAGTGGCAGCGGCTCGGTAGTTGAACTCTACCATTTCCTGATCGTCACGATCCATAAAGTCTACCTTGAATCCTTTTACACCTAGCTCAGAGTAGTGGCGGCAGATGTTCTCCATATCGCGGTTGAAGGCGTGAAATCCTGCCCACAAAATAATGTCGACGTTACGGGCAGCGCCATAATCAACAAGTTCTTTGATATCGATCTCATCAACCACCTGCATCAAATCGGCCTTGAGGTGTACTGCCCAACCTTCGTCAAGGATAACATATTCAATGCCATTGGCAGCAGCAAAGTCAATGTAGTATTTATAGGTATCGTTGTTGATGCCGGACTCAAAATCTACGCCGGTAATGTTCCAATCGTTCCACCAGTCCCAAGCTACTTTACCAGGCTTAATCCATGATGTGTCGGCAATACGCGAGGGGGCGGCAAGCTTGTAGGTCATGTCGCTATTGGCCAGATCCTTGTCGGCTGTAGTGATGATTGCCATGCGCCAGGGAAATGTTCGAGGTCCGGAAACCTTGGCAATGTAGGGTTCGCGCTCGGTTACGGAGAATTGCAACATGTTGTGCCCACCCAGCTCTGTTGTGCGGGGATAGGCTGCAAACATGCCGGTTAGTGAGTGGTTGCCGGCAGCAGTGGTAAGAAAGAGCCCAGGGTAGCTTTCAAGATCAGACTCGCTGATGCAGATTTTCTTCCCACTGGGGGTTTCTGTTATCAGCGGCAAGAACATGAGGCGCTCTTTATTGAGTTTCGAGAGCTTATCCGTAGTATAAGTATTCTCGAAGGAGGTGTGGAACTGCGATTCGTAATTGCCATCAGTACCATACATTACATAAGGTACAGTAGCATTCACATCGGAACCAAAGTTATAAGCTACCTCTTCGGCAGCGATCGTGAAGGGTTTCGAACGCTTGCTAACGAAGCGGTAGGCTGCACCATCGTTGTACACCCGAAACTCTACACTCCATTGTTTTTTAAAGTTAAGGGTGAGCAGGGTGTACTCATCGTCGATCTTGTCTTTGCGGTAGAAAGGCGATACAATGGTTTGATGAATGCTTTTTTGACTGCTCTGCGCAAGCTGAGGTTTGTCGCCCCACACTTCTCCGCTGCTAAGAGTAAGGGAGATGGGAGATTCGTGAAGAATCGTTTCGCCGTCGTGGGCAATGGCATAAGTTAGTTTCTCACCAATAGTAACTGTTGCGGTAATGCGGCCGTTAGGCGAGGTAACCTTATGTTGCTTCTGCGCTGATGCACCAAAGGCGATAAACAGACAGATGATCGTTAAAAAGATTTGTTTCATGTTTCTTATGTTCTTTCATTAATTTGTAATCTTCAATACCAGCGAAATATCATTCGGTTTTTTGCCTTTTGGCAGACTAATCAATAGCCCTTTAGCTGTTCTTTGGAATTCGGCTTTTCCGCCACCCAACAGTTCTACTTTTTTGATACTTCCTTTATGATATGGGCTGTTAGAGGCTAGAGATTTGATTAATACCTTCCCGTCCGCCGGCCACTCCATTACGTGGGCATAGATTGTTGTTCCCTTCTCCACGAAGCGGATATCGGCTGCGGTGTACGGTTCGTTCTTGCCCTCGTTGAAACCTGCGCCATCCAGTGGAATAGCGGTTTCGGCAGCAGGCCCTTCACCAAAGATATGCCAAGGGCGAGTGTCAAAGATACCCTCGCGGTTAACATCCATCCAAGCGGCGATGTCTTCCAGTATTTTCTCTTCCTTATCATCAATAGTTCCGTCGCCTTTCATGGGTACGCTTAACAACAAGTTTCCATTCTTGCTTACGATGTCGATGAGCATATGCACAACCATTTTTCCGGATTTGTACCAGTTGTCTTCGTAGGCCGAACGGTGGTAGTGCCAACTTCCAAGGCAACTACACGTTTGCCAGGGTTTGGATTGCAACTGCGAAGGAATACCTTTTTCTACATCCCATACCAAGGCCTCCTTGTGCTGATCTTGTAGCTTTTTGCCAAAAACAACGGCATTCAGTTTGCCTTTGTTCTGTTTCATGTTGTGGTTGTAGTAGTGTGCCACCACATCCATACCAGTGTTGTTGATGGGCCAGAAAGGCAATACGCTGTCATCGAAATAAATGAGGTCAGGATTATAACGGTTTATCATGTCGACTGTGCGGTCAAAGAAATTATCGTAGTACGCCTGCGTGGGCACAGAGGTTCCTTCAGGCCAGTCCCATGCTTTCCATGCATGCTCACTGAGTGAGTGGTTCTGTACATAAAGTTCCTGCGGGTCATAGCCTTCCCACCATTTACCTTGGCCATCTTCTTTAGTCACCACGCGAGCATCGTAAGAGATACCGGCATAAGGACCGGTTTTGTCGGCCCCCTGAGCAGTTTCGTACCACGTCCACGCGTGCGAGGAGTGTATACTTACGCCGTATGGCAGTTTGTGTTTGCGGGCAGCTCTTTCCCACTCGGCTAGAATGTCGCGCTTAGGACCCATGTTCACGGAATTCCAACGTTGATACTTGCTGTTCCACAAGTCCATGTTATCGTGGTGATTTCCCATAGCAAAGAAGTACTGGGCGCCCACACGTTTGTAAAGAGCTACTAACTTTTCGGGGTCCCAACGCTCAGCCTTCCACTCGTTTATTACGTCCTTGAAGCCGAATTCCGAAGGATGGCCATACTTTTCGATGTGTACCTTGTAAGCATCGCCACCTTCCTCGTACATGGCGCGGCCGTACCAGTCGCCTGCTTCGGGCTGACATTGTGGGCCCCAATGGGCCCAAATACCGAACTTAGCGTTGCGAAACCATTCAGGAGTTTCGTATTGCGATAAAGATTCCCAAGTGGGAGCAAACTTACCTGGTGCAGCTTTCTCTTGACGATAAGGTGTCGCTTCCGGATTACCTTGCTGGACTTGAGCAGCCAGCGAGCTGCTTAGTGCTACTGATATAAATAATGCTTTGAGTTTGTTCTTATTCATACGTTTTATTATTATAGCGATTTCACTACTGCCACATATCCTCCTCCATTGGCCATCTGTATCTTTACAGGTTTGCCAGCTTGTATTGTTATGCGGCCTTTACGTAACTTAGTTGGGTTCTTTCCTGCATCTTTAGTATCTTCCCAGTATTCTAACTCATATTTGCCAGCCGGCAGAAAGCTGGTATCAAGGCTGATGGTCCGCGCCACATCATTGTTCATCGCTCCGATAAACCATGTATCTCCAGATTGTTTTGCCATTGCTATGAACTCGCCCGGATAGCCGGCAATAAAGCGGGTGTCATCCCACACGGTAGGAACGATTTGCAGAAAATCGCTACCCGGTTCACCCAACACATGTTTGGGATGGTCGCAAAATACAGTAAATGGGCTTTCGTAAATCACAAACTTGGAAAGTTCGGCACAGCGCGTATTCATTACCAGTGTAGGCGACTGTCGTTTAAACTGTTCAGGCGTTACGTTGAGGAATCCACCCGGTGTATAGTCCATTGGCCCAGCCAACATACGGGTAAAGGGCAGGGTAACGTTGTGGGTAGGGATAATGCGGTCCGAGAACTTGGAATATTCTTCGCCCAGCACACCCTCACGGGTCATCATGTTGGGGTAGGTGCGCTCAATTCCGTCGGGCTTGTACGATCCGTGGAAGTTTACCATGAGACGATTTTGAGCCGCGGTACGGATGATTTTGCGATACCAGTTTACCATCTCCTGATCGTCACGATCCATGAAGTCTATCTTAATACCAACTACACCCCAGTCGCGGTACAGGGCAAATGCTTCCTCGAAAGCGTTGTTGCGGTTCACATCTGTGCTGTAGAGCCACAGCCAGATGCGCACATTCTTTTCTTTTGCAACCCTGTAAGGATACCCCTTGTGGGTATCCTGATAATGGTTCCCCTTGTATCAATGGTTAACAATCAGGATACCCACAAGGGGTATCCCTACAGGGTTTATACGCTTTCATGCCTTTATCATCAACAGCAGCAGTTTCTTTTTCTTTTTCTTTTTCTGCTGTTGTTTTCTTTTCTTTTCTCTTCTTTTCTCTTCTTTTCTATTGTTGCAACGGAATTCTACGACCGTTGCTTTTGGTATTCTTTCGTTTGTAGTATCTTTTCTTTGTGAGTTATTGGTTCGCTAGATGTTCTGAAGTGTCTTAATCCCCTTTAACCCTTCCATTCTTGAATATAATCAAAGTCGTTTTTATGCCAATATGTACGAAAAAGTAACAAGCCGCACATGTGTGAAAATTAAGCTGTTGATTATAGAAATGATTTGTTTTTCTTTGCGATACAAATATTTTGGATATAAAAAAATGAATTCAGCCTCAGGCATCGACGTTGCCTGGGGCTGAACTAACCTGCCACTTCGTAGCGAATAAACCGTTATTTATACCCCGGGTTCTGTACCAGTTTCGTTGAGTTCATATCCGAAATAGGAATTGGCAATATCTCGTGTACACCTTCTTTAAAACCTCTGAAAGCCAATACTTCCGCAGCTTTTCCGGTTCTTACTAAATCGAACCAGCGATGTCCCTCGGTAGCCAGTTCTAACCGGCGTTCCTCGTAAATGTTTTCGAGTGTTGCAGGAACCGGGTCTAAACCTACTCTTGCTCTAACTTTATCAAGATAGTATTGGGCTTTAGAAACATCTCCTCCACCTCTTACAATTGCTTCGGCCTGCATAAGGTATGTGTCGGCAAGGCGAATTTCAATCACATTCATTTCCCAGTTTGTAGCAGCCGGATAAGATGGATTGATATACTCTTTCTTTGGTGAGTATTTGTTTGTAAAATAACCGGTGTGCATATAGCCTTTTGAGTATGTTGCACCCTCAGCTTCCAGATCCTTCATATCTATGATGGTGTATGGATAACGTGGATCGTCTTTCATTGATTCTGCAAACTCAGGAATAACCGGATTAAATCCATATCCATTGTGGAAATGAGGGCCTATGTAATCGCGGATACCCAGATAGTCGCCCAAACGGTTACCAAAACCGGTAGCTTCTCCCTTATGAGTAGCTTCGAAAATTGATTCGGAGTGGAACTTATTGTAGGGGCTGAACATTTCTCCTAAATCTTCGAGTAAAGCATAATGAGAAGATGAATTTACTTTTTCAAAAGCTTCGGCTGCTTCAAGCATTCTGCTTGTGTTGTTTTGGTACAAAATAGTTTTGCCCAACATAGCATATCCGGCACCTTTGGTAATGCGTCCCTTTTCGGCATCCGGTCTTGTTTCCGGCAGGTCGGGGATGGCTTCGTTCAGGTCTTTCTCAATCTGTGCATACACATCTTCGGGTTTGGCCTGCTCTATGTCATACACTTCCATTGCATTCAACACTGTGGTTACCAAGGGCACATTCTTGAAATTACGTACCAGCCAGAAGTTAAAATATGCCCGCAGAAATTTAGCTTCGGCAATGTGTTCTTTTCTTGCTTTATCGGTCATACCGGGTATATTATCAATCTTCGATAGTAGTACATTGGCACGATAAATTCCCTGATAGGCTTTCTCCCAGAAGGATGACTGTGGCCCTACACTTTCGTCCAGTGTATAGTTACCCCATACCTGAAAGTGGTTCCAGTCGGCAGCACCACCGCCACCCAGATAACACTCGTCGGATGCTGAGGTTGCTCCCATAACATGCAACGACCAAATGTCTCTTAATGGTTGGTAAATAGAAACCAAAGCAGCATAAGCTTCCTGAGGATTTGAGTAATATTCCGATTCAAGATCGAGCCCTTTGGGCTTCACATCTAAAAAGTCGTCGCAGCTACAAAATATAATTGTAAACAGACTTATTGCTAAAATATATTTTTTCATAAGTAATTGTTTGTTATATAATTAATTTGAACACAGAGACACAGAGGCACAGAGGTTTCAAATATACATAGGCACTATTAAAATCTCTGTGCCTCTGTGTCTCTGTGTTCTAAAAATAATATCATGATTTATTAAAATGAAAGATTTAAACCAAACATATAGGACCGTGCCTGCGGATAGATACCCCTGTCGATGCTTCCTGATATTTCGGGATCGTAACCAGAGTATTTTGTAAATGTAGTCAGGTTATTTACTGTTACATACAGGCGCAGTTGGCTCAAACTCATTTTCTGAATAATCCGTTGTGGAACATTGTAACCTAACTGCACGGTTTTAATACGGAAGAAAGTTCCGTCTTCCAAATGAAAATCAGAAGGTTTGGTAAAGTTACGGTTCGTGTCCGAATCAGTAAGGCGTGGATACGAGTTCGAAGTTCCGGGACCAGTCCAACGGTTAAGTGCTTCTGCACTGTAGTTGGCAGTTTGGATATCTAAACGACGCAATCCCTGGAAAATCTTGTTTCCGCCCGAGCCTTGTCCAAAAATAGACAGGTCGAAATCTTTATATGCCATATTTACGGTTAACCCATAGAACCAGGTAGGAATGGTTGTTCCAAGGAAATCCCTGTCGCTTCCTGATATATTTCCATCATCGTCTAAGTCTGCAAAGCGGAAATCACCGGGTTTGGCATTAGGCTGGATAACTTTTCCTTTTGAGTTCTTATAATTATCAATTTCTTCCTGTGTCTGGAAAATTCCCTGTGTTTTGAAACCATAGAAAGAAAGGAAAGGATGGCCTACGGCAGTTCTGGTAATACGATAATCGCTTGCCTGGAATTCGGCTCCATCAATATAGTCTTTGTCATCGCCCAAGTAAACCACTTCATTTTTTACATGCGATATGTTTCCTTTTACATCCAGACTAAAATCACCAAATTTCTTTTGATACCCAAGTTCTATTTCGATACCGTTGTTGTCCATATCGGCAATGTTTCCATACGAAGAACCATTAAGACCTACATACTTAGGATAACTTACTCCTAAAAGCATGTCTCTGGTTTGTTTCTTATACACATCGACAGACAGGCTGAAGTTATCGAGGAAACGCAGATCGATACCAACGTTTGTTTGGGCTGTTTTTTCCCATTTCAAATCGGGGTTGGCAAGTCCGTTAGGGCTGTAACCAATATTGATGGTGTTATCCGGGCCAAATACATAGTTACGTCCGCTTCCGATTGTAGATACATAACTGAATGCACCAAAGTTATCGTTACCGGTAACCCCGTACGACAGGCGTAATTTGAGTGAGTTAATAATTTTGTTTTCTTTCCAGAATGCCTCGCGCGAAGGTACCCAACCAATTGATGCCGATGGGAATGTTCCGTACCGATTGTTCTGACCAAAGCGTGAAGAACCATCTACACGTACAATTCCGGTAAACATATATTTTTCTTTGTAATTGTAGCTTACACGGCCAAAGAAAGAACTGATTCTGTATGGTTGATCTTCAAATCCTTTGGCTACTCTTTTTTCATCCGGCAATGAGTAGTTCAGCGATGCATCGTCAAAGTTATTAGCAGGAATTCCTCTGAACACACCTTCCAGTCCGTCGGCTGTACGATCCTGAATACTGTTACCTATCATAACAGAGCCAAAATGATCGCCAAACTGTTTAGAATACGAAGCAGTGTTTTCTAACGACCACAACAATGTTTTTTTCAATGCACGATCGTATTTAGTTTGTTCCAGATTTGTTAGAACAGTATTGAGGTAGTACAGCGGTGTAAAGTACTCGTTACCCCAGAAAGTCATTTTCCCTGCAATCTGCGATCTAACACGAAGGTCTTTAATGGGTTCTATTTCAAGATATGCGTTTGCAATAATATTGTGTGTCCACGCATAGTTTCCGTCTTTTGTTTTTGCATACGCCAAAGGATTACTGATTTCGTTGGCTACATACTTCGATACACCGTAAGGGTTTCCATATTTATCGCGCATAACCGGTTGGTTTGCATACGGGTTTTGTGCCATTTCTTCGGGATCGGTAATCACAACCGGAGTTATAGGGTCAATATTGATTGCCGAGTTCAATACACCACCTCTTTCGGTATTGGCAGATACATTGTTACTGTTTTTAATGTAAGTATAGGTTGCGTTTGCACCCATTCTTAACCACGGTTTTATTTCGTGTGTGGTATTTAAACGGAATGTCATACGTTTGTACTTAGATGCATCGGGCATTACAATACCTTCCTGATCGAAATAGCTGAAAGAACCGTAATAAGTAGATACCTGATTTCCTCCGTTTATGCTGAATTCGTGGTTCTGTATTTTTGCACTGTTGCTAAAAATAACATCTTGCCAGTCGGTACCTTTTCCTAACGACTTTACATTATCAAATATTATACCCTTTCCGGCAGCTTCGGACGATTCGTTACGTAATGTTGCATACTCGGTTGCATTGGCTAAGTCCAGTTTCTTTTCAGGACTTTGCAATCCGAAGTATCCGTTGTAACTAAGCTTCATTTTTCCTGCTTTACCCGATTTGGTTGTTACCAAAATAACACCACTGGCGGCTTTGGTACCATAAATTGCGGCAGAAGCAGCATCTTTCAATACTTCAATAGATTCGATATCCGATTGGTTGAGGAAGTTTATATCGCCAATTGGTATTACCTGACCATCAACAACATACAACGGATCACTGTTATTGATAGAAGTAACCCCACGTACACGTACGGTAGCACCAGCACCGGGCTGACCGGAACTGCTAACAACACTTACCCCGGATGTTCTTCCCTGTAAGGATTGTTCAAGACGCATTACGGGTGCATTGGCTATATCATCGCCGGTAATTTTAGAGATAGATCCGGTTACTACACTCTTTTTAACTACACCATAACCTACAACAACAACTTCGTCGAGCGACTGTGCATCTTCAACCAATGTAACAGCTAAGTTATTTTTGTTGCCTACGCGTATTTCCTGATCTACATAGCCTATGTAGCTAATCCTTATTACAGACGATTCGGATGATACGGTGAGTGAGAAATTCCCATCAATATCTGTTATGGTTCCGTTTGAGGTACCCACTTCAAGAACACTGGCTCCTATAACGGGTTCGTTGTACTGGTCTTTAACAGAACCTTGTATTGTTTTATCCTGCTTTATTATTTCAAGCTTGTTTTCTTTTATAAGCAGAATATTATTTCCTTCCATTGCATAGATAATACCAGTGTTTTGGAATACCTGCGAAAGTACATTAGCCACCGAAGTGTTTTCTGCTTTGAGGGTAACACGGGGTGTAAGATCAACATTGTCGTTGTTGTAAACAAACAGGTAATCTGTTTGCTCTTCTATCTGATCAATAACAACCTTAATCTGCTGACCAGTTGCATTGATGCTAACTGGTGTGGTTTGTGAATTCACGGTCGTAGCATAACAGCAAGAAATGCTAAGGACCAAAAAGATTAAGTTTAACTTCATAATTCGGAAAAAATGTTTGTTTTTGGCTAACAATTTGGGTAAAGTAATCCCTACAAGGTTTTTTTTCATAACTTTGCATAATTCGATGTTGGTACTAAAATCAATAATTATTGTTGGTCATAATGGTACTGACCTAAGGCCGGAATATGCTGTAACATAATCCGGTCTTTTTGTTTTCCGGTAATCGTATTTCTACATAGGCGTATTTATTTTATAGTTATCAGATTTAATTCGGTATTAACGGTATAAGTGAATTTAAGTTCGTGTTGCAATACTTTTAACACTTGCTCTACTCCATCTTTCGAACGGAATTTTCCGGTATAGGGTAGTTTAAGCAATGATTCGTTTTTCACTTCTATATGTGTGTCATAATATAGTTCGAGTTTTTTCATAATACTCCCTATAGGTTCGTTGCTGAAACTAAGTATTCCATCTTTCCATCTGAAATAATCATAGTCTTGTATGCCAAAAGTTTCGTATTTGCCCTGAACTATCCTAAAGTAGTTATTTGTTTTCATAGTAATCCCTTCGTCCGGTATCTGCGAACCGGTTATGCGGATAGAGCCTGAAAGAAGCGATACTTCGGTATGGGGTTCATCCTGATAAGATATGACGTTGAACTCGGTTCCCAATACATTTATATCTATATCCTTAGTTTTAACAACGAAGGTAAGGTTTGGATTCTTTTTTACCTTAAAATAGGCTTCTCCGTTTAGTTCAATATTACGGTTGCTTTTACCAAAGTCGGACGAATAATTCAGCGTGGTTTGTGCGTTGAGCCAAACAATACTACTATCAGGAAGCATCAGTTCGGCACGTTGGCCAGGTGGTACATAAAAGCGTTGTGTAGATGCTTCTTCTTTTTTATTAGTGAGAAAATAATTACCAACTCCAAAAAGCAGGAATATGGCTGCTACTTTTGCAACTTCGTACATAATTTTACGCGTACGGATAGTTGTTTTGCGTTTATTTTCTTTGATTGGTTCATTGAAAATGGAGATGTTGTGCAGCTTACGGAGTTTTATGAGTTGTTGCACATTGTCTTCGCTCGAATCGAGCCATGTTACAACTAATTCTATTTCTTCGTTAGTGGCATTTCCTTCCAGGTATTTTTGAAGTATGGTTTGTTCTATCATCTTAATTTTAATTTAAAGCTTCGCGGCACGTGGCCGTTTGCTAGTACATAGACAACACAAATAAAAGAACCCCTAAATGGAATTCGGTATTAATTAAATAAAAACAAAAAATAAAATAAAGGCAGATAATCATCGAGTGCTAAACGAAGTGCCTTGAGCGATTTGGTTATGTGATACTCTACCGCTTTTGTGCTAATGGATAGCTCTTCGGCTATTTCTTTAACCGGGCGCGATTCGTAACGGCTCATCTCAAACACCCGCCGGGTTTGTTCGGGCAGCGAAAGCAGCGTTCTGGTTACTATTTCGGTTATTTCGGAAGAGTAAATTTCTTCCGGGTCGCAGGCTTGCAGACTCAAAATCCTGTAATCCAAATCACGGCTTAATTTAGAGGAAATTGATTCCATGGCTGTACGTTTCACCTTGAGGTGTTTAAGGTAATTCAAAGACTCATTTCTGAGAATAGACAAAAGCAAGGCTAACGGATTTTGAACATTTCCTTTTTTTATAGCACTCCACAGGTTAATAAAGGAATCGGAAACAATATCCTCGGCTGCATCAGCGTCATTGGTATATGACTTCACAAACAAAAAAGATTTTTTGTAGTACTGCTGGTATATTTCATTGAAGCTTATATCGTGTTTCATAGTGTTTTTCGTTTCTATGCAAATATATAAATAAGCGCCTGAATAGTATAGACAACCGAGATACAAAAACCCCTAAAGGGAAAGGAGGTAAAGTGAGGTAGAGGAGGTAAAGTAGTTGAGTAGTGGGATGCCGCATGGAATCCATGCGGCATAATATCAAATTAAAACTCTGTGTCCTCTGCGTCCTCTGTGGTGAAAACTCCTCAATTCAGCCACTAACTGAACCAAACGAGTAGGTTAAAACTTAGCGTAACTCAGCGTTTCAAAAATGAGTTTAAAACTCTCAAAACTATTTTGCCAAATAGAAACTTGCTGATTTAAGCATTGTTGCATTCTCCGAACTATTCCCTACAAACAATTTAAATTCTCCCGGTTCAGTAACAAACTCATTATATATATTGAAAAAGCCCAGATCTTTGCTTGTTAGTACAAATTCAATTTCTCTTTCTTCTCCTTTTTCCAATTCAACCTGTTGAAAGCCGCAAAGCTCTATAACAGGACGTGTAACAGAACTTACAACATCCTGCAAATAAAGCTGTACGGTTTCTTTTCCTTTGTAGTTTCCGGTGTTTTTTACCGTGGTTTTCAAAATAATCTTTTCATTAAAGCCGTATTGTTCCTTAGATAATACTGGGGCTGATATATGGAATGTGGTATAACTAAGTCCATATCCAAAAGGATATGCCGGACGAATATCTTCATCTATGTACCGACTGGTGTATTGATTGTCTTTGCTCCATGGGCGGCCTGTACTTTTATGATTGTAGTATATCGGGCACTGTCCGCTGTGACGGGGATACGTCATCGGGAGCTTTGCCGACGGATTGTATTTACCTGTAATAACATCAGCAATGGAGTTTCCTGCTTCTACACCCAACCACCATGTTACCAAAATAGCATCAGCATAAGGTTCCATAGCCGAGAAAACCAACGGACGGCCCCCCATAACAAGGGCAATAACCGGTTTATTCGATTCTTCTTTTAAGCGTTTCACCAGTTGTTGGTGGTTGCTGTTGATGTTGATATCTACTTTAGATTTTGCTTCGCCGGATTCTGATGCCTTTTCGCCCACAGCTACAATTATTACATCAAAGCCAGATAGTTCCGGAAGCTCTTTTATTTCATTCGTTCTTGGATCGTATCCTTCAATGTGTGTAATCTTGCAATTCGGTAAGGCAGTTTTAAAGCCATCTAAAATGGTTGTAACATATTCGGGTTTACCCATTGCTCCCCAATTACCTATCATATCCCAACGAGAAGTACACAACGGTCCAACCAAGGCAATGTTTCTCACTGTACCCGGAAGAGGTAGGGCAGCGTTGTTTTTTAACAATACAATAGATTTATTGCCGGCTTCGCGGGCTATTTTGCGATGTGCTTTATTAATTAGCTCATCATCCAGTTCAGCTTCACGGTAATTGTAACCAAACGGATCATCAAATAATCCCAGTTCGAATTTCTTCGTCAGGATACGCTTTACAGCATCATCAATGATTGCGATATCTACTTTACCTTCTTTAACCAACTTTTCGAGGTTGCCAATGTAGCTGGCCGAGCACATATCCATATCGCACCCGGCTGTTACTGCCAACAATGCGGCTTCTTCGGCATTAGCGGCAACTCTGTGGTTCTGCAATTCGCCAACCGATCCCCAGTCGCTCACTACAAATCCGTTGAACTTCCAGGTTTCTTTTAATAAATCCCTCATTAACGGTTTGTGTGCTGTAGCAGGAATACCGTTAACATCGTTAAACGCGCTCATGAATGTGGCAACATCTGCTTCGATTGCTGCACGGAAAGGTGGTAGGTAAACCTGATGCAGTGTATTCTCCGAGATATCGGCTCCCGTATAATCTTTTCCTGCAATTGCCACACCATAAGCTGCAAAGTGTTTGGCACATGCCAACACCGTTCTCCTGTCATTGTAATTGTTACCCTGAAATCCTTTTACTCTGGCTTTCGCCACTTCACTACCATACCATGTATCTTCGCCGGCACCTTCCATAACCCGGCCCCAACGTGCATCTCGTGCAATATCTATCATTGGGGCAAATGTCCAATGAAGCCCGTGTGCAGAGGCCTCGGCTGCAGCTATTTCTGCCGTTTTCCTCATTAATTCCAGATCAAAGCTTGCTGCTTCTCCCATAGGAATGGGAAATATTGTTTTCATTCCATGAACCACATCCATTCCGAAGAGCAGAGGTATCCTTAAACGGGATTTCATAGCTTCTTCCTGATATTGTTTTGCGCGGGATACCGAGGTTACATTCAGCATGGAACCAACTTTCCCTTTCCTTATTTCTTCCAGATGATTTTTATTGTTAATTACCGGTCCTGTATTTTTCCGGTCGTTGGAATATTGATTGAGCTGGCCTATCTTTTCTTCCAGCGTCATTAATTGCAGAACTGAATCTGCCTGAGATGAATAATCTTTGTGAAGCATTTGTGCTTGCGAAGAAAGGATGTTTATTAAAAAAATAAACACTAAAAGCTGGTACTTGTTAGGAATGCGTTGCATGGACTGTTTTATTTAAGATTCTGTTGTAAAGACAATCCAAGAATAAAAATCCCTAGTGGGAGAAAGTTTTTCAACAGAAAACAGATACCCGATATAGTATGAGTTTATGGTGATGGTGGTTGAAAAACATTTCCAAATAGTGGCTTCCTGTTTAACTATTTCACTGTGTCCGAAAACAACAAATCAATGATATCAGCCTACTTCAACCCCCTCTGTATGTGCTACAGAGCCGATTTTAGTGCGTATTTTCAAAATGCTGCATTTTGTATTGATGAAATGCTGCATTTCGTTCGATCAAAATGCTGCATTTCGAAAGTGTGAAATGCTGCATTTTGAAAACACGAAATGCAGCATAACAAAATAGTAATCATTTGTGAATGGATAAAAACGAACAAATAAGATTTCCTACTCAATCAGATATTTCCCAATATTCCTTTTATCCTTTTCAAACTCCACACCAACTTTTATTAGTTTCCGCTCGTCGGCAATATAAGGAATAAGATAACCTTTATCATCTATCTGTTGTAATGCTTCTTCGGCTGTGCCATTGAGTTTGAACTCAAAAACATAAATCTGATCTTTGGTATGTACCACAGCATCTGCCCGACCCGTTGCCGAATGT
>NZ_QVMJ01000018.1:102960-118683 GCF_010500955.1 Bacteroides sp. 519 | reverse complement strand
TTCGGTAAAAGCTATTGGGCTGGTTTCAACACCATCAATTAATATACGCAAATCATAATCGCTTTCTTTCAGTAAATCAACTAAAAAAGTTGGGGTTCCTGTTTGAAACCAAAAGTTATCCAATACCAGGTATTTCAATGCACTTAACACACTGAAGGGGTTAAATAAACCTGGCGTATTTTCGCGAAAGTGATAACCATCGTATTGAGCAGCCATTTTCTCAACGGTTTCTTCGAAGGTATAACCATTAAACTCGCTTACCTTCTTCAACTCTGGCGTAAATACCTTTACCAATTCTTCCTCTGTAATGCCACAAATGGTGGCATAAGCAGGTACCATACTGATATCGCTTAGTTGGTTAAGGTCGCTGAATATACTTACATGAGAGAACTTTGTAACACCAGTCAGAAATACGAAACGTAAGTAACGGTCGGCACTTTTCAGTACACCATAAAAGCCTTTCAGAATGTTTCTGTATTCTTCCAGTAAAGGTTCGTTAAGTAGGTTTTGCAACAAAGGTTTATCATATTCATCAATCAGAACAACGACCTGCATGCCTGTTTGCTCACTGGCCCTACGGATGATACCGGCAAAGCGAGTAGCGAGTGTAGTTTCATTCTCCTTACTTCCATAAAGTTCTTCCCATTGTGTCAGGAAAGCATTTATCAACCCTATCAATCGTTCTGCACTATCAAACTTTTCTGCATTAAGATCCAGATGCAGTACGGGATATTGTTTCCACTCTGTTTCCAAATCCGCCAGTGCCAATCCTTCGAATAAGTCTTTTCGGCCAAGGAAGTAAGATTCTAATGTACTGATGAGTAAGCTTTTGCCAAACCGGCGCGGACGACTCAGAAAATATGCAGTACCGTTATTTGCAACTTGCCAAACTAAATCGGTTTTATCTACATAAAGGAAATTCCCTGAACGGATTTTCTCGAAAGTTTGTATTCCAATGGGGAGATTGCGAACTGTACTCATGGTTTGATATTTTTATTTCAATATTCAGGTCTATAATAACAAGTTATCTGCAAACTTAGATAAAAATCTTCGATTTATACCAATTGAGTCATTTAAAAATCAGAAGCCCACGGGCAATGTTAGTAATTGGTATTGAATGGTTCTTGCCAACCGGTAGTGTCCGGCTGCGTTGGGGTGCAAACGGTCTGTGTATTCTTTATTAATATATGGGGTGTTCGATTCGTAAACCGGATAAAGCCCGCTTAATGAATTGAGATCAATAACCGGTACAGACCAATATTGTCCGGCAGCTTTGAGCGCCTCAATGTATGGTTCCAAATAGATACCGGTAGCGTTTGTAAAGTTCTCGTCCGGTTGTACATTCTTCTCGCTGAAATTGGCATAACCCCGGTGAATAGGAGTCATTATGATAATTTGTTTGTCTGGGTAATTTGTTTTCAGGAATGACATTACCCGGTTAATACGTCCGCAGAAAGTCGAGTCTGTAAATGTATGCATGCGGTATTTACGGACAACCATATTTCCGTTGTAGTTGGTTATGGTGTCTTTTTCGGTAAAAAACTCACCGATAGGTGTTTCGCGGTAATCATTTGTTCCTGCCCAGATTATAATGGCATCAATATCTTGCCCTCGTTCATTGTACAGTTTCTCGGCCATCTGATAGATATTGGTCCATTGGTAGCCACTACGAGCATACACATAGTGATCAATGTTCATCAGTTGTTTCAGGTATTGCCAGTACCATGCTGTAGTTGCAGTTGAATGAGGATCGGTCATGGAGTCGCCTAAGTAAGCAACTTTTTTACCATCCCATTGAGTACCAATGGTTTTATGTTCATCCTTTACTATAGACTGGGCAATGGTTACACTACAAAGCAATAAGCTTAAGAGGGTTAGGGATAAATGTTTTTTCATTTCTACTTTGTTCTAAAATTCATACGTACTTTATTATCTGTGGGTTTAGCGGGTGTAAATATACGATTATTTGTTTCATTTTATAGTTTAAATCGAATCATGATTCTTTTTAAAAGCAATGCAACATAAAGGGGTAATCTCTGCGTTTTTTCAGCCTAATAAGTCTCAAGTATATTTTCGTTCTTTGTAAAAGCTCGTTTTTGAACTTACTTATATAAATAATTTATGAATAGGAAAACTCTATTTTACAACATTCTAATTGTAATGTTGTATGTATTGGCTGCAGTACCTCTGCATGCGCAAAGCAACATCGTTCATGCATACACACCGTTTACCATCCCAGCCAAGGGACCAGGTGGAGTGGCTTACCCTTCACATGTGAGAAATGACGCCATATCCACCCGGTTTGGTGTGAAAGTAGCAGATGTTAGTGTACCCGCTATCTGTTACGACAACAACGTTAACGGAAATCAAGATGTATAGTCCCAGCAACGTATTAAACCGCTATCATAAACTATCCAGCATAGGTTTTTGTATTGGGCCAGTTCCACCGGAATTCCGTGTAATTTGGTGAACTCGCTTTGGCCGTCTTCTATCGTAATGTGTTCGCCGCGGGTTATGTCGTAAAAAGAAAACGTATCATCATCCGTTAGGAACCAATAGTTTTTAGAATCGTCGATAAAGAGGTTTTTTAAATGTTTGGTGATGCCGTGTGCGGCTAACTCTTCCGATATGTTGTAATTGAATTGGTTGGTGTTCAGGTCTAAAAGCAACAGATATCCAAGTTCTTTCATCCATATCCTCCCCTCATTATCGTAATATTCTTTGGTAGGGCGGTTGTAATCCCATCCATATTTCTGCTTTTTGTTGTAAGGAAAATGCTCGAAGGTGGCTCCGTTGTAAATGTTCATTATAGAGGCGGTTCGTACGGCAATGCGACCGTCGGGTGTGATGCTCAGTCCACGTATCTGATTATCGGACAGTCCATCAATAACATCAATCAGCCGGAATTTATATTGGTTTGCAGCAAGGCTACTTATGCTTAAAAACAGTACTAAGATGGAAGTCGGTATTCTCATTTCATTTAACAATTAGTTGTTACTATACAAAGAAAGCAATAATTATGGTAAATACATGGCACACATTGTTTCATGGGGTGGTACAAATTGAACCATTTTTCTGATTACGGGAACTAATATTCATCAAATTGTACTAGTTTATGAATCTATATGGCATAAGATCAGCTTTTATTTATCCGTATTTTTGTGAGGAGTTATTTATATTCAATTAAAATCTTTGGTTGTTATGAAATTAAGAAAAATAAGGTTGTTTTGTAGTTTGCTATGTATCATTCCAAGTGCTTTTGCTCAACAGTTTATTCATCCCGGGTTGCTTCACTCCGAACAATCGTTGGAGCGGATAAAGCAATTCGTTGACCACAAAGCCCAACCGGCTTACGGCTCGTACGAAATACTTAGAAGCCTGCCGGAAGCCAGTGCCGATTACCTGATGAAAGGGCCTTTCGAGATAATCAGTCGCGATGGTAAATATAGCTACACCAAGAACCCAAGTGAACGTGATTTTAATTCAGCCTATTACAATGCCCTCCTCTGGCAGATAACGGGCAATAAAGCGCATGCCAACAAGTCGATGGAAATTATCAGGGCTTATGCGGCTACCCTCCAACAAATACCTCCTACTAATGATGCTCCACTTTGCGCAGGATTGCAGGGCTTTATGTTAGTGAACGCAGCAGAGATTATGCGTTACACTTATGCTACAGCCCAATATCCGGATGGTTGGAATGAGCAGGATACAGAATGTGTAGAAGCCATGTTTCGGAATGTATTCCAACCGGTTTTAAGCAAATTCTTTCAAACTGCACCTTATACCAATGGTAATTGGGGAATTGCGGTGGCAAAGGCGCAACTTTCTTTCGGTATATTTTTGAATGACCGCAAACTCTATGATGATGCCATTGATTTCTTTCATCACGGAAAGGATAACGGAAGCCTGCCAAACTACATTGTCGAAAGCGGACAATCGCAGGAAGCCGGTCGCGACCAACAGCACGCCATGCTTGGTGTAGCCTGCTTTGCCGATATGGCAGAGGTAGCCTGGACACAAGGTGTTGACTTGTATAGCGCATTGGATAATCGCATACTGAAAGGATATGAATATCTTGCCAAATCAAATCTGGGTTACGATGTTCCCTTTGTTACATGGAAAGATATCACCGGGAAATACTCCAACCTTTCCACCTTTGGAAAAGATGGCATGGGACGTTTTCGTTCGGTCTTTGAGATAGCCTATAATCATTATGTAGTACGGAAAGGGTTGGAAATGCCTTATACGAAAATTGTTTTAGGACTTGTACGGCCCGAAGGACCAGGCTTTACATGCGACAATACCGGCTTTGGCAGTTTGCTTTATTATCTGGGTGATGATTTAAATACCGGAAAAGAGAAAGGAAGGATACAGGAAGACTTAACTCAACTGAAAGCATGGACTTTCTCAACAGCTTCATATCGGGCAGTAAACGGCGTAATGTCGTTTGTTTCTTCAGGAATTAAGCTACAGAAACGTGTTCAGTACAATCCTTCTGCTTATCCTAATATTGTGGTGAAAGCTCCCGGAGTTCCAGCATCGGCTAATAAAAAATGGTTAACTTTATCGTATAGCATACATGCGGCTCCTGAATACTGGGAACTTGATTCGGACAAAGCTATGAAAGTAGGTGAAGATATGTATGTGTTTAAAATTACAGATTATCAATCACATAATGGATACTCTTTCTCAACAACGCCAACAAATATTACCATAACTCTGGATTTTGGTGATACTTGTAAAGAGCCTGTAGTTGTTGAATGGATACAGTCGTTTACGGATGCGGAGTTGCAGGCCTATCCCGGATTCTGATAAATAAGGTGTAAATAACCATTTACAGCGTAGAATGGAGTTACTCTCAATAAAAATAAGTAAGTTTGCAAAACGAATAAGACTATATTGAGAATCAGCTTCAGATAAGCGCTACTATGGTTTACGGATATTATTACAAAACAATTAATAAAGGTCCCATCCTTTTAGATGATACATGCCCCAGTTGCGGCAGCAAAGGAACCCTACGGATGGATGTTATTTGTAAAGTGAGTCACTGGATGTATATTCCTTGTTGGCCAAGTGATAAACAACCCATTCTGGAATGTTCGGTGTGCCAAGGAAAATACAAAACCAGTGCATTGCCGCATCTACACCCCAAAGACCATGAGCTACTGAAAAGAACCAGCTATCGTTTCTATCATTTTGCAGGACTTATACTGCTGTTATTATTTGCCGGCTTCTTTACCTACCTTGTTATAAGTGGCGAAAAAGAAAAGATAGAAAAAATACACAAGGAAATAGAAACACTAGACGAAGGACTTGTTATAAACTACAAACTGCCCGACAAACAAAAAACATCCATGTATGTAGATTCTGTTCGTGGCGATTCCGTTTGGGTACGCGAGAACAAGATGGCCACTACCGGACAGGTTATGCGCATTAATACATCCGAGAACTATTCGGACGAGCCAACCCTGTACCTGAAAGAAGAACTCCACAAGTTGGCAAACGAAGAGAGAATTATCAACATATACATAACAGCCGCTTATGTGCGTAAACAAGTAGAACAGGAAAATGAAAACGAAAATATTCAAGATTAAAAGTATTAACCGTACAGTATTAATACTCACTGCACTACCCATTATTTTTGCTTTACTCTTCTTTGGTTTTGTTTATTTTATGAAGTGGATATTTACTTCGGGTAATCAATACATAGCTATTATAGCTACATTGGCAATTGTATTTGGTGTGTTTACCCTGTGCAAAAAGATAGCCACAAGAAACTATATTGTAACAATAAACAAAGATAGGTTAACTGTAACCAAAGTGGGAAGTTCCGAACGATCCCTCCAACTAAATCAGATTACCAAACTGGCATTCAGAACTCATCAGCAAGGATGTCTCCTTATAATAGAAGCTTCCGGGTTTGAGTTTGCCAAGTTCGATGTAAGTTTGAAACAAGCACAACAAATTCAAGATATTATTGAAGAACTTCAGCAATACAACTCATATAATGTGGTAGAAGGAAAAGACCAGCGGGGAGTTTGGACAAACTACGTGAATCCCAATGCTGTAAACTCAACTCCAGCTTCGTTTGGGCAGGTTTACCGGAATCAGGTGAATAGTAAACGCAAAACAAAATGGGTAGGGATAGCTATTTCTCTTGCTGTAATGGCTGTGTTAATAGCCCCTTTCTTTATCAATCCCAAAGCCTTTTACGATTCGAAAGACGGAAAAGTTTACTTCGGAAGCAAAGAACTGGTAGGCGTAGATCCCCAAAAAACAACCATCCTGAGTTATCATGTACTGAAAGATTCCACCCACGTATATTATAAAGATCGTATTCTGGAATGGGCGGACTATGCCACTTTTCAATGCCTGCGCGAACCTTTCTACATGGATAAAAACGGAATTTATTTTGAAACAAGTAATTTTTATACCCCCAATAAAATAAAACCACTCGAAGGAGAATACGATGCAGCCACCTTCCGCTCGGTTGATGGTTATGCGTCGACCTTGTTTAAGGATAAAAACAACCTGTACGAAATAGATGTTTTTGGTCAGCCCCCACTGCGGAAAATAACATTCCCCGGTTTGGATGTGGAGAGCTTTCAGGGGTTGGAAAACAACTATTGGTTTGCCGATAAAAACCATGTTTACTTTGCTGGTGAAGGAGATTTAAAACAATGCAAAGAAATAGATCGTGCTTCTTTCGAAATCCTTTCGCTTCAAGTAGTAAAGGATAAGAATCGGGTATATTTCTTAACCTATCATCTTAAATCCGAGCACGGGGTAGCTGGAGAACACAAAGGTTACAAAGTGTTAGAAGGTGCAGATGCCCCTACCTTCCAGAAACTGGATGATAAAAGATTTGTAGATAAGAATGAGGTCTGGACAATTTCCTCGGAAGAAGAAAAGAAAGAGCCAAAGGCAACCCGCCGGGAGGATGTGAAGTGATTTCAATTGGATAAACACTTATCATGTAACATAAAATGTTACCTTTGTGAACAACAATGACAACAATCAATAAAATCAATATAAAGATGGAAAAGAAAGACAAAAAAACGTTGTTGCCTACTATTTTAGCTAAAGTAGACACAACCTCCAGTCGTTTTCGGGCAGCTATTCAAGACTACCTTAAATTCTTTAAAGATTCGCAAGGCAGTTTCAAAGGAATTAAAAAAACATATTCGCCCCGTCCTGATACAATAGACGAACCATCTGAACGGCAAAACAAAATTGTAGTAACTACTGTAAAAGAAAAACTCGACTGGTTTGTAGAAAACAATACCGAATACCTGCAAGATATAATGAACATCGAAGCTACCAATGCGGCAGGAGCAGCTAAAGCTGAGCTGGTGGTGAATGGAAAATCGTTTGGCGAACTATCTTCGCTCGAGTTGCTTCGTTTGAAAGGCTTCCTCGAATCTACAGATTTTGAGAAGATGTATGCCAGCTTGCCGGTTCGTTCCGACAGCGAGATATGGACAAAGTCTGAAAACGAGATGTATCTTAACCGCGAGATTTACGAAACACCTCTTCAAAGCGGGATTAAGAAATCGACTGAGAAGGTGAGC
Organism: Bacteroides sp. 519; assembly: GCF_010500955.1. GTDB lineage: Bacteria > Bacteroidota > Bacteroidia > Bacteroidales > Bacteroidaceae > Bacteroides. Next base: position 111,109 of record NZ_QVMJ01000018.1, on the reverse strand, counting down.
TATATTCTTGAAGACCCCAACTTGAGTCAGCTTAAAAACAGCGAAGGTTATAAACCACAAGTGGCTGTGAAGACTATCCCTATTGAACTGGGCGATTATACCATCCAGAATTTCTCGGGCGAAACCTCACAACGCGAACGTGCCGAAATTCTTCGTCGCCGCAGCGAACTGCTCACCGCTGTAGTGATTGCCCTGAAAGAAGCAAATAATGTGGAGATTGTAGAGTCGAAGTTCGAAGCTAAAAACTTCTTCGAATATCTGCACACAGGAAAATAGAAAAGAAACTTGACTTTAGCACAAGCATCAGCATTAAGTTTATCCAATCCTAGATAGTAAGCATTAGTGTCGAAGTCAATAAGCTGAAGTTTAGCTTTAGTTTTAAGAATTTAGGTAAATACACCTTTATATTATACGGAGGTTCGAATCCTTCTTCCCCCTCATAATTAATACCTGGAAAATGGGGGAATAGCAAAGTTGGTTATGCATAATATCAGATAGCTTTAGCGTAAATTTACCTATATAATTCTTAAACCCAAATGGGTAACATAGGAGATTTTGTTACCCATTTACCTTTTTCTTATTCTAAAAACAGGCTTATGCGCAAACTGGTAAAGCGGGCCCTTGTTCCTACAAAAAATTGGAGAGGGTTATATCGGTTCTAGGTATGATATGTTGGAGGTTCGAGTCCTTCTAAGCCTACAATAAACACAGTCCTGTCTTTCAGGCATTTTCGGATTGTTTAAAGTTTGATATATATAACAGCAGAAATGAGAATGCTAAGACAAAAAGATTAAAGGGGAAAGATGTAAATACCAACTCCGTTCCCAGTTCGAAACTCTTACACATGTCTTTCAGTATTTTACTGTATAATTCATCTCCAGATACAAAATAGCCGAGCTTCATATCTAAATAGGTAAATAGTAATCCACAAAAAAATATGGAAAATATCCACCACAATCCATAGAAAATAACTATTTTGTATATCTTTCGTTTGTCTTTGAAAACCACAACAAGTTGCAATATTCCATATAGTAATGTTATAACTATTAAGAATAGATGAGTTGATACTATCCAATTTTGCAATCGCCCAATTGGATTAAAATTCAATGGGGCAATACCAATGAATAACAGTATAAAAAACACAAGCTCAGTCCAGATTAACAATAGAGCTGAGTTGATAAATGCTTTGGAATATTTATCATTATTCATAGTTATAAGATAAAAAATGCCCATTAGTTCTCTGTGATTATAATCTTTGAACTAATGGGCGTTTTAAAATTATTCTGTTGGAGCTTGTTCAGGAGTCTTTAATATTATCTCTCCCCAAGTATCCCAAGTGGGTGAAACTAAACATTGAGGTTCTTGAATTTTACCTAAACGGGCTGTTGCTTTTTTAACTTCATCACAAGTTTTGGTAAATATATCTTTTAAGTTTATATCACCATTAGCCTCTTTTATCGTTTTAATTAAATAGTAGGTATAATATCCATGCTTCTTTTCATGAAAAACGCTAGATGTTTGGTCGCCACTACTAGATGAAAAGGCCAACGTATTCCCTTGAGGAACTCCGGATTTAGGCACAACCCTAATTCCTTTTTGTGCAATGAGAGGTTCTGCACTCTTATATCCTCCGCTAAAACAAGCATCAAGAAAAACATAAGAAGCTTTTACCGGAAACTTCGCAAGCTGTGTATATAATTCATTCAATGAAAGCCCTAAACGAATGTTTTTTCCGGTAATATCCACTGGTAATAAATAAGGTTCCTTTGTAGATTCCTCATTATTTCCATGTCCAGAGTAATAGAAAAACAACTCAGCTTCAGGGTCTGTTCCTGCTATATTAACCAGCCAATCAAGTTGTTCGTGCATCATACCTGCAGTAGCATTGGGTATCATTTTTATTTGCGTTACCGGAATACCAAATGTCCGTATGCAATATTCTCGGAATACCGAAGCATCATTAATAGCATAGGGTACATTTATTTCGGCATTTGCACCAGTACTGCTATAATCTTCATTTCCTATAATAAGCGCATAACGATGTTTGTTTTCGGCTCCTTCGGGCACATTTTCCAGAAGTTCACTCTTAAATCCGAGTGTAACATCTTCGGCATTAACTTTTCGTATGTTTCCAGCTCCACCAATAGTAATAGAAGAGGACGCCGTTAAATATTCTCCCATTTTAACTCTAAAAGCCTCATTTACATGCGACGAACGAGTTTCTTCTGATATATTCACTAATACAACAATAGAATCCTGATCAAAGCGTTTATTTACCAAAAAGCTATAATCAATGGTTGCAACTTCTCCTGATGGGATACTGTCAATTGTCATTTCTTGTGAATCCGTATTATAAACATTACGGGGGAGTGCAAAGTTTATTCTTACATTTCGTGCAGCCTGAGTTCCTAGGTTCTGTACAGCCAATGTTAATTTTCCACTACTACCTAGTTTTATAGAAGAACCATCGGGAGCAAAAAACTGATAATCGGCTACTCGTAATTGCGGCATATCATATTCTTGAGCATACACTATAAGTTCTGAAGGGTCTGCATCAAAGCCATTGGCCTCAAAAGCGTAAATGTTGATTTTAGTTTCAACTGTTGGAAGTTCCTTCTTGGCTATATAACGAAACGTGTACTGCTTTGAAGAGCCTGCCAGAATATTTCCACCATCAATTTCACGGGGACCATCAAAATATTTATCGTATCCACTTTGCTCCGAGAGCCGTAATCTCAAATCGTAAGCGTCTCCCTCTCCTTTATTTTCGATTGTGAAAGTTATAAAGAAACTTTCGCCGGCATCAATAACTTTATTTTCATTGGCATCAGCAAATTCATCAATCGTAATTACTAATTTGGCAGGATTAACCGGAACAGGGATAGGCTCTTGTTCTGCTGGAGTAACAGCAGACTCAGCCAATTCCTTTTTATATGCAGCCAAACGTGGAGCAAACTCATTATAAGAAACGCCATCTTCAATAATCTTACTCAAAACATCATATTCCGGCTTCTCGTCCATGTATTGATATACACTAACAAGTCCTTTCATGTATTGTGTAGAAAAGGGCTCTTTTTCCAGAATTTCCAAAAACAGTTTATGAGCATTCTCTAAATATTCTGCTGCCCGTTGACGAATAATAGCATACTGCGTATCATTGACTTCTCTGGCTCCACTATTAATAATTTCAGTTGCATAATTAAAATTAGCACGGGCTAGTCCTGTTTTTATTTCAAAATTAGCTGGATAAAGCGCATGCAATCTTTCATACATTTCGAGAGACTCTTTATATTTTTTTTCTTTTTCCAACAAGCGTGCTTTAATGGGTAGCACTTTGTCATTGTTAGGGTCTACTTCTAAAATACGATCAATGGTTTTGTTCAATGCCGGAAGATTATTAGTGGCAATATAGACATTTACCAAATTATAATAAAAATCCAAAGAAACCGGATACTTAGTTATAGCCTGTTCAAGCACACGTTCCTGTTCGGTATAATTTTTCTGCGACTGATATATCATATTCATATATACAAAGCAGTCTTTCATTTGGGTTTCGGTTTCAGTATTTAAGTATTCTTGAAAATATTTCAAAGCCTGATTGTTTTTCTCCAAATTATAAGCCGCAACAGCTGCATAATACAATACCGAAATATATCGTTTATCCTTAGATAACAGTTCATCTCTGAATACCGAAAGATAAGGCATTTCAATATATGCCGAAGCAAAATCTAAAGCTCGCTTTTGATCTTTCTGTTCGGAATAGTAAACAGCAGCATTTAACAAAAACGGATACATGCTTCGAAGCCTGTTCTTTGTAGCGTCTATATACTGTTCATTGTCTGCTGCATCCAGAACTTTGATAAAAGCAATATGGCTTTCAAGCAGATGGTTATACATATTGGTTATGTTGGTTCCTTTGTCGTGTTCACTTTCAAACATAACAAATTGTTGATTTGCACGACTAAAAGAACCGGCGGCATCTTGTGCTTGAATACATACTGCTGTAATTACCCCAATAATTGCCAGCATTAAAACTCTTCTCATATTTCTTCGTTTTATCTTTTAGTGAGAAAAAGTAACATCAATAATCATAAATTCCACACTAATTTTACGATATTCACCTCCACGTTCTTTGGCAACCTCTACTTTATAATCAAATTCATTGTGAGTATTACTAAGTGTTTCTACATTATTTTCAATGTAATGTTTTACACCTGCTGCACGCAATAAAGCCAATTGTTCATTTTGAGTAATCCCGGTTGCTTTTGTTACTGTAATATTATCCAAGTTACCATCCTTATAATAAGGTTCATCTATAAATTCGCCATAGTTGTTGTTATATGCTATTTTACCGCGAATTGGACTAGCATCTGCCGAACCTGTTATAATGATTTTTACTTGTTTACCTTCTGAAAGATACTTGGATATCTCACCTTCAAAGGCATCTTTAATAATTTTCATCAATGCCATGGCTGCATTTGAACGTTCGATAACATAACCGCCTGAAGGAAAATCTTCTGAAGCAGAGAATTCTTTATTAACTACTTCATACTGGTAGATTACTTTGTAATTCAGAATGTTTTTTCCATCAGCATTTGTACTTTTCAGCACTTCTGCATTCACATTAATCTGTGTATTGTCGGTAATAAGTTTTTCTTGTTTGTTTTCTGCTACAAGTCTTTCCAAAGCTTCTTTTAGTTGCACTTCTTCACGGGTCACCTGTTGCATAATTTCTAATGGAACAAAATCTTCTTCTTCAAGAGCTTCAAGTTTTGTACGGCCAATATTATCGTAAATATAAACTTTGTTAGTTGTTTCATTCAAAACTTCCAGATAAGCTATTTCAAACTCATCATTTTCATTCAGCACATATACAGCATTTGAGAATTTCAAATCCTTGCTATCCTTAAAACTGTCTCGTTCATTTTCGGGAACTTTGATATCTATGGAGGACATATTGTTAAAACCAATAGTCAACAGATTATCAGTTGCATCGTATGCTTCAATAAACGGATTGCTGACTGATATTCTATCTCCTGCCATTCCTGTAGCGATTTCTTGAGCAAAAGCTTCCCGTTGTTTAATACGAGTTTCATCATTTACACGAATAGCATAATCTTCCATTGATTCTCCTTCCATCATTTTGACCCACTCATTCATTTTGGCTTCTACTTCTTTATTTAATATTTTGCCAAAGAAAGGATTAAGGGGATTAGCATCCCACAACATCAAAGACTTGGGACGATTAGAAAGCAAAAACATATCTCCTCTTTGATTATCAGCAAAAAAACGTCCGGCAAATATTCCTGGTACATCTTCAACAATGGTTTGTTCAACTTTCTTGTTGCGCAGGTTTAGTATTACAATTTCCTGGTTGTTTTTAATAACACTCAAATATTTTCCTTCCGGATGAAAAGATGGAGATTTTAGTGTTCCACCCAGATCTTGATATTTATAAGTTATCTCCCAAGATCTTGTGTCATAAATCGTTAAAACATCATCATTGGTAGTTACTGCAAAAGTAGAGGCATCTTGCGAGAATGCTATACCTGTAACTTCCGCAGGCAACTGTAAGCTGGTTCTTAACTCTTTTGTTTGAAAATTCCAGATATTGATTTTTGTATTTGCAACCGCTGCTATAAAATAATTATTCGTACTCATAGCAAGCATAGTTGCTGGTGCTTCATCTTGTATATAAGCTTGGGGTAAATACTCTCGTGTATCATATATTACAATCTCTTTCAATGAATTGGATACAACAAAATGACGAGCATCACTACTATAGCACATGGCTATTGGCTGTGGTTTCGCTTCTAGTTTTTTTCTTTTCTCCTTTAACTCAAAAAGCTTAGTATTACTTTTCCGAAAAGAATATACACTAATTGGTTTCTTGGCTTGAAGAATAGCTAAAGAGCTCCCTGTTGGGTTAAATGAGGTTTGTTGTATTTTGCCTTGAGACAAAACCGGATAATCTCTTACTGTATATAAAAAGCCTTTCGATAGAATGGTCATACAATAAGTTGTGTTTACAAAGTCGTCAACTTTCTTTTCTGTTGGGAACTCCCTCTTTTCTACCATCTGCGAATATAGTTGTGTACTAGCTATAGCAACAGTAAAAAAAAGTAATATACGTTTTCTAATTTTTGTCCTTTTCATTCTAATACTAAATGTTTATTATATGAGGTGTTATATTATTTAATCAGAAGCATATCATAATGGGCACAACGTTGATTTGCTGGAATAGAATAGGTCCATTTTAATACATTTTGATAAGTAACCTCACCTGTAAATGGGATATTCTCTTTTGTGGCGACCATCATAATATTTATTTTTTCACTTTCAGAGCCCTTTTTTTGTTTCTCAATTCGATATTCTATTAAACTATTAAATGGTACAGAATACTCTTTATTGGTTGTAAACAGCACATTCTTTTCATAATCATTTGGATAAATTAAAGAGCCCTCCAATTCATCAAACCAAAATATTTTAAGATATGAATCTGTTCCATGAAGAAACAGCTTACAGGTAAAGTTGTCGCCTTCTTTATAAAAACGATCAGCTTCTTTTACTTCAATAGCATACGATTTATCGGGTTCTTGTGGTTGTACTATTGCATCAATTGTAACCACTTTATAGAGTCTTTGTATATTTGAATCCCAAATTTCTTCAACCTTTTTATCTGTGATATTCATCATTCCGCCAATGGCCAGAACATTCATCTGTGAATATGCTTCATATAGTTCTGTTCCATTTTCCTGAGTGATTTGGCCAAAGACCGACCACACATTTTCCATAACTCCTGCCTTTTGCAGAGCATTTTTTTGAGCTTCCAAAAGAGCACGCTCTTCAGCAATCTTCATCGTAATATCTCCACTAACCTCCCAGCGCCCTTGAACACCCTTTACTTTTATGGGTTTTTGAGCCAGAAGGTTTGTAGAGACAACAAATAAGAAAGCTAATACAATTAGCTTATTTAGTCTCATCTATTAAATTCTTGAGAATATAAAAATTAGTAACCTAGTTTATCAAGTTCTTTAGCCAACTCTTCTGATTTTTTAGCTAATTCTTCACGAATTGCTTTTATACCTGCTTTTGTTGCAGCATCGGCACTATAGCCAACAGTAACCATAACCTCTACATTGTTATTTTCAAGAGTTCTGTATATTTCAACCAATGGAATTGTACGGCCTAAATTTGCAGAAATAACACTTTTACTTGAGGCTACTACACTAGAAAGACTAGCTGCTTCCTGTTGCCCCATATCATCATTGGCAACTTTAGCTTCTATGAGTTGAGAAACCTTTGTCTGAATCTGTCCGGCCAAGTCTATTTTTGCTGCATTAGTTGCTTGCAGCTGAGCAGAAGATTGGTTGCCACCTATAGCTCTGGATGAAGCAACATACCAATATGGGTTGCCATCTGTAGTTAGTTCTACTTGTTTTTGCCATGAGTTTTCAAGCTGTTTGTCTAAAGGTAATTTTCCAACAAGGACTTTAAAACCTTCTTTTGTTAGTTTCTTGGCTTCTTTACGAGCTTCTTTTATTGCTTTTTTCTCAAGGTCCTTATTTAACATTTTTTCGTGCTTTTCAATGCCTTTACGTTCTTTTCCCGAGGCTTTATCTTGTGCCATGGCTTCTAAAGAAAAAGATAGTGCAATGCATGCAAATACGCTGATTAATAGTGTTTTTTTCATAATAATCAATATTAATGTAGTTTATAAATAATTGAGGATTTGTTTCTGCAAAGATAAAGAAATATTTTGCTTTTTTTGTTTTTTTATATAAAAACATCAAATACTCTTTTACAGGGGCTGTTAAGTTCTGATTTAACTATTCTTTTTTAACCGCAGAGTACGCAGAGTTTCGCAGAGTTTAAGATTCAATGCTGCATAGAAATTAAAAACTCTCCAGTCTGATATGAGCCCCCAATAAAACAGTATAAATGAACTGCATTTGCACCCTAAATGAACTGCATTTGCATGCTAAATGAACTGCATTTGAGGTGTAAATGAATTGCATTTGAGGTGTAAATGAACTGCATTTTTGGTTCGGTTAGAGGCTGTGTTGAACTAAAATAAAAACACAGAGTCACAGAGAAACAGAGTTCTTTTCTTTGTGCTGAACACGGAGGCTTCGCTTTTACTCAAAAA